>DATCKZ010000132.1:0-9268 GCA_036564175.1 Natronosporangium sp. | reverse complement strand
CTGCGGGGCCTGACCAAGCACTTTCCGGTCACCCGCGGCCTGCTGCGGCGGCGGGTCGCGGCGGTCCAGGCGGTCGACGGGGTGGACCTGGCGGTGCGGCCGGGGGAGACGCTCGGCCTGGTGGGCGAGTCCGGATGCGGCAAGTCCACCCTCGGCCGGCTGATCATCCGGTTGCTGGAGCCGACCGCCGGCAGCATCATCTTCGACGGGCAGGACATCAGCCACCTGTCGCAGAGCCGGCTCCGGCCGCTGCGACGCGACCTCCAGATGATCTTCCAGGACCCGTACTCGTCGCTGAACCCGCGGCACACGGTCGGTTCGATCGTCGGCGCGCCGTTCCGGATCCAGGGGATCAAGCCCGAGGGTGGGATCAAGCGCGCCGTGCAGGATCTGCTGGAGCTGGTCGGGCTCAACCCGGAGCACTACAACCGGTATCCGAACGAGTTCTCCGGTGGCCAGCGGCAGCGGATCGGGATCGCCCGGACGCTGGCGCTGCGGCCGAAGCTGATCGTCGCCGACGAGCCGGTCTCGGCGCTGGACGTGTCGATCCAGGCGCAGGTGGTCAACCTGCTCGACGACCTGCAGGACGAGCTCGGTCTGACCTATGTGGTCATCGCCCACGACCTGTCGGTGGTGCGGCACATCTCCGACCGGGTGGCGGTGATGTACCTCGGCAAGATCGTCGAGGTCGCCGACCGGGACACCCTGTACGCGCACCCGCGCCATCCGTACACGGTGGCGCTGATGTCGGCGGTGCCGGTGCCCGACCCGAACCGCCGGGACAAGGCGCAGCGGGAGCGGATCCTGCTCACCGGCGACGTGCCGAGCCCGATCAACCCGCCGTCGGGCTGCCGGTTCCGGACCCGGTGCTGGAAGGCGCAGGAGATTTGCGCCGAGGTGGAGCCGCCGCTGGCGGTCGGCGAACAGACCGCCGGACACCCGGTGGCCTGCCATTTCCCGGTTTCCGACGCGGAGCGGCAGCACGGCCGGGTGGTCGAGCCGGCCGGCTAGCCGGCCGCGGCATTCGGACACGAATCCATACCAACCGTCGTCGGTGGTCTTCCCCGTCACCTCGGTGAACGCTAGGGTCAGCCCTACCCACCCAATATTGCAGACCACATTGAGGTGACCCCCATGCGTGTAACAAGACGCGCGGCCGCCGCCGCGACCGCCGCCGCGATGCTGCTGCTCACTGCCTGCGCCGAGAGCGAGCGTGGCGATGGTGGCGACGACGACGCCGGCGCCGACACCAACGCCACCCTGGTGTTCGGCACCGAGGGCGAGATCAAGTCACTAGACCCCACCTGGGCGAGCGATGGCGTGACCATGCGGGTCGCCCGGCAGATCTTCGACACCCTGGTGATGCTCGAGCCGGGCACCGTGAACATCGTCGGTGGCCTGGCCGAGAGCTGGGAGTCCGACGAGACGGGTACGGTGTGGACCTTCCACCTGCGGGAAGGCGTCACCTTCCACGACGGCACCGAGTTCAACGCCGAGGCGGTCTGCTTCAACTTCGACCGCTGGCACAACCTGCCCCCCGGGGTGGCGCAGAACCCCGACATGACCTACTACTGGCAGGTCTTCTCCGGCGGGTTCGCCAACAACGAGGAGGGCCGCGACGACCTCCGGGAGCCGAACTACGTCTCCTGCGAGGCGCCCGACCCGCTGACCGCGGTGATCACGCTCGACCACCCGTCCGCGACCATGCCCGGCCTGCTGGTGCTGCCGTGCTTCGCCATCCACAGCCCGACCGCGCTGCAGGAGTACGACGCGGACGCGGTGAGCGGTGAAGCCGACGCGCCGGAGTGGCCGCCGTACGCGACCGAGCACCCGACCGGCACCGGGCCGTTCAAGTTCGAGTCCTGGGACCAGGCCGCCCAGGAGGTGACGCTGGTCCGCAACGACGACTTCTGGGGCGAGCCGGCCACCATCAGCCGGCTGGTGTTCCGGGCGATCCCGGACGAGAACGCCCGCCGCCAGGCGCTGTCCGCCGGTGAGATCCACGGCTACGACTTCCCGTCACCGGCCGACTGGGAGGCGCTGGAGGCCGACGGCATGAACCTGGAGCCGCGCGACCCGGTCAACCTGCTCTATGTCGCGTTCACGCAGGAAAGCAACCCGGCGCTGGAGGACCTCCGGGTCCGGCAGGCGATCGCGCACGCGCTCGACCGGCAGGGGATGGTGGATGCCGTGATGCCGGAGGGCGCCGAGGTGGCCACCCAGTTCACGCCGCCGCTGCTGGACGGCTGGAGCCCGGACGTGCCGACCTACGACTACGACCCGGACCGGGCGCGCCAGCTGCTGGCCGACGCCGGGTACGAGGAGGGTGAGCTGGAGCTCGACTTCTACTCGCCGACCGACGTGACCCGGCCGTACATGCCGAACCCGCAGGCGATCTTCGACCTGTTCGTGAGCGACCTGGAAGAGGTCGGGATCGTGGTGAACCAGGTGCAGGAACCGTGGACCCCGGAGTACCTGTCGCACGTCCAGAACGGCGAAGCGGACCTGCACTTCCTCGGCTGGACCGCCGACTACCCGGACGCCTACAACTTCATCGGCACCTGGTTCGCCGGGTACAGCCCGCAGTGGGGCTTCCGGGATGACGAGTTCTTCGAGCGGATGGCCGAGGCCGAGTCCGAACCGGACCAAGCCACCCGGTACTCGCTGTACGAGCAGCTGAACGCCGAGATCATGGAGTTCCTGCCGGGCGTGCCGATCTCGCACACCCCGCCGGCGATCGTGTTCGCCCCGAACGTGACCGGGGTGCCGGCGAGCCCGTTGGCCGATGAGCGGTTCAACACCGCGCAGGTCGCGAGTTCGTAGGCAAAGCACGATTCTCACGGTCGATCTAGGAGTTGTTCAGCCCGATCCGTCCGGATTGGAGCTGAACAACTCCTAGATCGGCGCACGGAGGGGGCGCATGGCACGGTTCATCGTCCGACGGCTACTGCAGCTCATCCCGACCCTGTTCGGGCTGTCGATCCTGTTGTTCGTCTGGCTCCGGGCGTTGCCCGGGGGCCCGGAGACCGCCCTGCTCGGCGAGCGGGGGACCCCGGAGGCCCGGGCGGCGATCCGCGAGCAACTCGGCTTGGACCAGCCGATCTACATCCAGTACATCCGATACCTGCGGCAGTTGCTGGAGTTGGACTTCGGCACCTCCACCCAGACCCGGCGGCCGGTGCTGGAGGAGTTCCTGACCCGGTTCCCGGGGACGCTGGAGCTCGCGGTGGTGGCGATGGTGATCGCGATCGCGGCCGGCATCCCGCTCGGCTACCTGGCCGCCCGCCGGCGCGGCGGGATGCTGGACAGCCTGGTGGTCGGTGGCTCGATGATCGGGATCGCCACCCCGGTCTTCTTCCTCGCGTTCGTTCTCAAGTGGATCTTCGGTCAGAACCTGGGCTGGCTACCGACGATCGGCCGGCAGACCCCGGGGATCAACGCCACCCACGTCACCAACCTGTTCGTGCTCGACGGCATCCTGACCCGGGAGTGGGATGCCGCCTGGGACGCGCTGGTCCACCTGATTCTGCCCGGGGTCGCGGTGGCGAGCATCCCGTTCGCGGTGATCGTCCGGATGACCCGGGCGAGCGTGCTGGAGGTGCTCGGCGAGGACTACGTCCGCACCGCGGAGGCGAAGGGCCTGACCACCCGGGTGATCCGCGGCCGGCACGTGCTCCGCAACGCGCTGTTGCCGGTGGTGACCGCGATCGGCCTGCTCGCCGGCGCGCTGCTGTCCGGCGCGGTGCTGACCGAGACGGTGTTCGCCTTCAACGGCATCGGCCGGTTCGTGTACGACGCGATCCGGAACGCCGACTACCCGGTGTTGATGGGCTTCATCTCATTCATCGCGTTCACATTCGTGATGATCAACCTGCTGGTTGACATCTCCTACAGCATCATTGACCCGAGGGTGAGGGTCCGCTGATGACCGCTGAACCGACCCAACAGGACCCGACCCAGCACCCAACCCAGGACGCAGTCGACTCGGGCGCGAGCCGGGGATTGTCGACCCAGCCGCGGCCGCCCGGGCCGTTCGGCCAGCGGCGAGCGGAGCGGATCGACCGGCTCGCCGAGCTCGCCGCCACCCCGCCGGACGAGCGCGGCGAGAGCCTCACCCGCGAGACGTTCAAGCGGCTGCGGCGCAGCCCGATGGCGATCGCCGGCTCGGTGGTGATCGCCATCTTCGTCGTGATCGCGCTGGTGGGGCCGCTGCTCACGCCGCCGCCGGCCTGGCTGTCGTTCCTGCCGCTGTACGGCCCGACTGCGGAGGTCGGGCTCGACCAGATCCGGCCCGGCCACATTCCGGGCAACAGCGCCGACCACTGGTTTGGCCTGGACCACCTGGGCCGGGACGTGCTGAGCCGGATGCTGTTCGGTGCCCGGACGACGCTGCTGGTCGGGGTCGTGGCCACCATGATCGGGTTCACCGTCGGGGCGGCGATCGGCGGGCTGGCCGGCGCCGCCAACGCGCTCGGCGGCCGGGTCGGGCGGTGGCTTGACACCACCCTGATGCGGGGCATCGACATGCTGCTGGCGATGCCGCCGCTGCTGCTCGCGTTCAGCGTCGCCGCGGTGCTCGGCCGCAGCCTGCTCGCGGTGATGATCGCGGTCGGGGTGGCGGCGGTGCCGTTCTTCGCCCGGCTGCTGCGCGGCTCGATGATCGCCCAAGCACACCGGGACTACGTGCTCGCCGCCAGCTCGCTCGGGGTCCGCCGGCCGCAGATCGTGCTCGGCCACGTGCTGCCGAACTCGCTCGCCCCGGTGATCGTGCAGGCCACGCTCACCCTGGCCACCGCGATCATCGAGGCGGCCGGGCTGTCGTTCCTCGGGCTCGGCAACCCGGACTCGCGCACGCCGGAGTGGGGCACCATGCTCGCCCAGGCGCAGAACCAGCTGTCGGTCCGGCCGGAGCTGGCGATCTACCCGGCGGTGGCGATCATCATCACGGCGCTCGGGTTCACGCTGCTCGGTGAGGCGATGCGGGAAGCCCTCGACCCGAAGCTGCGGAGGTGACCATGCAGGTAGAGGCCTACGACGGCCCGTTGCTCGAGGTGTCCGACCTGTCGGTGACGTTCCGGCGGCGCGGCCAGCGCGATGTGCACGCGGTCACCGGGGTGTCGTTCACTGTGGAGGCCGGCGAGGTGGTCGGGCTGGTGGGCGAGTCCGGTTGCGGCAAGAGCGTCACCGCGCTCGCGATCACCGGGCTGCTGCCGCCGCGCGGGGTCGAGGTTACCGGCAGCGCCCGGTTCGCCGGCGCCGAACTGCTCACAATGGACCCAAAGCAGCGCCGGGACCTGCGGGGCCGGGACATCGCGATGGTCTTCCAGGACCCGATCTCCTCGCTCAACCCGGTGGTGCCGATCGGCGTGCAGGTGGCTGAGGTGCTGATCCGGCACCGGCACCAGTCCCGGACGGTGGCGCAGCGGGAGGCGGCGCAGTTGCTGGACCGGGTCGGCATCCCGGACCCGAACCGCCGGCTCAAGGAATATCCGCACCAGCTCTCCGGCGGGATGCGGCAGCGGGCGCTGATCGCGATGGCGATCGCCTGCCAGCCGCGGCTGCTGATCGCCGACGAGCCGACCACCGCGCTCGACGTCACGATCCAGGCGCAGATCCTGGAGCTATTGAAAGAGCTGGTCCGGGAGCTGAACACCGCGCTCATCATGATCACGCACGACCTCGGGGTGGTGGCCGGCATGTGCGACCGGATCAACGTCCTGTACGCCGGCAAGGTGGTGGAGACCGCCGCCCGCCGGCCGCTGTTCGCCGCGCCCCACCATCCGTACACGGTCGGCTTGCTGAACTCGATCCCGCGGCTGGACGCGCCCCGCGGTGAGCGGCTGCACCCGATCCCGGGCTCGGTGCGGGACCTGCTGCCGTGGCCGGAGGGGTGCGCCTACGCGCCCCGCTGCACCAGACGGGTGGAGCAGTGCCTGGCCGGCACCCCGGAGCTGATCCCGGCGCCGGACGGCCGCAACTACCGGTGTGTCAACCCGGACCTGGAGCGGGCGGGGGTGCCGGCATGAGCGCGCTGCTGGAGGTCCGGGACCTGAAGGTGCATTTCCCGATCACCCGCGGGATCATCTTCGAGCGGGTGATCGGCCACGTCCGGGCGGTCGACGGGGTCGACCTCACCATCCAGGCCGGCCAGACGTACGGGTTGGTCGGCGAGTCCGGCTGCGGGAAATCCACGTTGGGCCGGGCGGTGCTGCGGCTGACCGAGGTCACCGAGGGCTCGGTGGTCTTCGACGGCATCGACCTCACCACGCTCACGCCGGAGCAGCTGCGGGTGATGCGGCAGCGGATGCAGATGATCTTCCAGGATCCGATGTCCAGTCTGGACCCGCGGCAGAACGTGGAGTCGATCCTCACCGAAGGCCTGGCCGCGCACGGGATCGGCCGGAACCGGGCGGAGCGGCGGGAGCTGATCAGCGAGACGCTGGACGCGGTCGGGTTGCCCAGGTGGGCGCTGTCCCGCTACCCCCACGAGTTCTCCGGCGGGCAGCGGCAGCGGATCGGGATCGCCCGGGCGCTCGCGCTCCGGCCCGACTTGATCATCGCCGACGAGCCGGTTTCGGCGCTCGATGTCTCGATCCAGGCGCAGGTCATCAACCTGCTCGAGGAGCTGCAGGACTCGCTCGGGCTGACCTACCTGGTGATCGCGCACGACCTCGCGGTGGTCCGGCACATCTCCGATGTGGTCGGCGTGATGTACCTTGGCGCGCTGGTCGAGGAGGCACCATCGGATTTGCTGTACGCGGAGCCGCTCCACCCGTACACCCGATCGCTGATGTCGGCGGTGCCGATCCCGGACCCGGACCTGGAGGACCGGCGGGAGCGGATCCTGCTCGCCGGTGACCTGCCGTCGCCGGCGAACCCGCCGCCGGGCTGCCGGTTCCACACCCGCTGCCCGTGGGCGCAGCCGGAGCTGTGCCCGGACGAGCGGCCGCCGCTGCAGGAGATCCGGCCCGGCCACCGGGTCGCCTGCCACTGGGTGAACGAGATCGCCGACGGCCGGATCCGGCCGCACGAGGTCACCGCCGAGCTGGTCTCGGCCACCGAGGACACCACTACCGCGCCGACCTTGCCGGCTACCCCGGTGCCGTAGCGCCGATCCGGGGTACGGTACCCCGGATGAGCGCGCTCGAAGGGGGGCGGCGGTCGTTCGACCGGCAGGCCTGGGCCGAGGCGTACGCGCAGCTGTCCGCGGCCGACCGCGAGTCGCCGCTGGCGCCGGCGGATCTTGACCGGCTGGCGACCGCGGCCCGGCTGGCCGGCCACGACGAGGTGGCCAGTGAGCTGCTGGCCCGGGCCTATCGCGAGGCGCGGCAGCGGGACGATCCGGTACACGCCGCCCGGTGCGCGTTCTGGCTGGCGCTGCACCTGCTGCTGGCCGGCGAGTCGGCACCGGCCACCGGCTGGCTCACCCGGGCCCGGCGGCTGCTGGACGACGCCGGCCAGGAGTGCCCGGAGCAGGGGCTGGTGCAGGTGCTGGCGGCGGTGGCGCGGCTGGAAGGCGGTGACGCGGCCGGGGCGCTGCCGGACTTGAAGCGGGCCGGCGAGCTCGGGGACCGGTTCGGCGACCCGGACCTGATCGCGCTCGCCCGGCTCGGCCGGGGCCAGGCGCTGATCCGGCTGGGCGAGACCGCGACCGGGGTGGCGCTGCTCGACGACGTGATGGTCGCGGCGACCGCCGGCGAGGCGAGCCCGGTGGTGGTCGGGATCGCCTACTGTGCCGTGATCGCGGCCTGCCAGGAGATCTTCGACCTGCGCCGGGCGCAGGAGTGGACGGCCGCGCTCACCCGCTGGTGCCACGCGCAACCGGAGCTGGTGCCCTATCACGGCCAGTGCCTGGTGCACCGGGCGGAGATCATGCAGCGACAGGGGGCCTGGCGGGATGCGATCGAAGAGGCTCGGCGGGCCTGCGCGCAGCTGTCCCGCCCGCCCGGGCAGCCGGCCGCCGGGATCGCCTACTACCAGCTCGGCGAGCTGCACCGGTTGCGGGGCGAGTTCGCCGACGCGGAAGCGGCCTACCGGCAGGCCGGCCGGTGGCTGCCGGAGCCGCAGCCAGGGCTGGCGCTGCTGTGGCTGGCGCAGGGAAACGTCGACGGAGCGGCGGCCGCGATCCGGCGGGCGGTGGCCGCGACGGTCGACCGGCTGGACCGGGCCCGGCTGCTCGCCGGGCACGTCGAGATCATGCTCGCCGCCGGCGACCTGCCGGCCGCCCGGGCCGGCGCCGCCGAGCTGGCCGAGACCGCCCGGGCGCTCGAGTCGCCGTGGCTGGCGGCCGCCGCCGCGCACGCCGCCGGCACGGTCCGGCTCGCCGACCGGGACAGCCAGGCCGCGCTGGCGTCGCTGCGGGAAGCCTGGCGCGGCTGGCAGGAAATCGACGCACCGTACGAGTCGGCGCGCACCCGGGTCGCGATGGCGCTCGCCTACCGGCAGCAGGGCGACCAGGCCGGCGCGGCGCTGGAGCTGGACGCGGCACAGTGGATCTTCAGGCAGCTGGGCGCCGCGGCGGACCTGCTCCGAGTCGAGGAGCTGCTGGGCCGGTCACCCGGTCGGCCCCGGCCGGCCGGGCGGGGGGCGGAACCGGCCGGGTCGCTGACCGCTCGGGAACTGCACGTGCTGCGACTGCTCGCCGAGGGTCTGACCAACCGGGCGATTGCCGCCGAGCTGTTCCTGAGCGAGAAGACGGTCGCCCGCCACCTGAGCAACATCTACCGCAAGCTCGGGGTCTCGTCCCGGGCGGCGGCTACCGGCTACGCCTACCAGCACGGCCTGGTGGCACCGGCGGAGCCGCCGCCGGCGGATACCTAGCGGTTCTGTCCCGTGAGGTTGGGGACGCGGCTGGCGGGGTGTGACCTGCCGTTCGGCACCGGCTCGCCGCCGGGTCCCACGTTGGCGCGGTCAGCTAGATGTGGGGTTGGTTGAGGCTGAGTAGGGGTGGGTCTTGGCGGACGAGGTATTGCAGGCCGTGGGGTGTTTGCCAGGAGAACACGCCCGGCGACAGTTGTGTGAGTTGGGTGCCGGTGGCGTGCCGGAACAGGTGGTGGGTGCGGCAGAGGCAGCCGAGGTTGCTGGTGGTGGTTTTGCCACCGTCGGCCCATGGTTGGGTGTGGTCGATGTCGCAGGTGTGGGCGGGTGTTCGGCAGCCGGGTGCGCGGCAGGTGCGGTCCCGGGCCCGCACGAATGCCGCTTGGGCGGCGGTGGGTCGGCGCCGGTCCGGGTCCCGGTCGAGGTCGGGTGTGGGGTGGGTGGTGAGGAT
>DATCKZ010000131.1:0-95966 GCA_036564175.1 Natronosporangium sp. | reverse complement strand
TCCACCGGACCGCAAAGCGCGGGTCAAGTTACGATGAGCGCGTCGATCAACGGGACGCGGACGGTGCGGGAGGGACCCGTGCTCAGGTGGGGTATCGCCGCCACAGGCGGGATCGCGCGGACGGTCGGGCACGTGATCGCGGCGGAGCCCGACATGATGGTGACCGCGGTCGGCTCGCGCAGCCTCGACCGCGCCAGGGCCCTCGCCGCGGAGCTGGGGGCGCGCCAGGCCTACGGCTCGTACGCCGAGCTGGTCCGCGACCCGGACATCGACGTCGTCTACGTCGCCACCCCGCAGTCGCACCACCTGGAGGTGGCCGAGCTCGCGATCGCGGCGGGCAAGGCGGTGCTGTGCGAGAAGCCGCTCGCCGCGACCCTCGCCGACGCGGAGAAGATGGTGGCGCTCGCCCGCGAGGCCGGCGTGTTCCTCATGGAGGCGATGTGGATGCGGTTCAACCCGCTCATCCGCCGCCTGCAGCGCATGGTCGAGGCCGGTGAGTTCGGGCGGGTGCGCAGCGTCACGGCGTCGTTCGGCTTCCCCGTGCCCGAGCGCGACCACCGGCTGTGGAACCCCGAGCTCGGCGGCGGCGCCCTGCTCGACCTCGGCATCTACCCGCTCGGCCTGGCCCAGCTGCTGCTCGGCCTGCCGGAGGTGATGACGGTCACCGGCGCGATGGAGAACGGCGTGGACGCCGAGGCCGGGATCCTGCTCTCCTACCGGGACGGCGCCCGCGCGCTGCTCGACACCTCGCTGACCAGCCCGCTCGCCGGCACCGCCCAGGTGACCGGGACCCGCATGCGGGCCGAGCTCGACGCGCCGTTCTTCGCCACCGACCGCATGGTGGTGACCGGCCCGGACGGCGGGCGCCGCGAGTTCCTGCTGGACCCGGGCGAGACCGGCTACGTCGGCGAGATCCGCGAGGTCCGCGACCGGCTCGCCGAGGGCGCCACGGAAAGCCCGATCATGCCGCTCGACGACAGCCTCGCCATGATGCGGCTGCTGGAGGACGCCCGCTCCCGCGTCGTCGACCCGACCGGCGCGGCCGCCTGACCCCGCGGCCACGGTCCCCGGTACGGCCGGCGCGGCTCACCGCCGCGGCACGAGCTCCACGTCGAAGCGCACGACCACGTCGTCGGCGACCCGGAGCGCGCCGAGGAAGGCCGAGTACGGCCGGATGCCCCACCGGGACTGGGTGACGACCGCGGTGCCGTGCGCCCGCCCGCCGGAGAGCGATCCGGTCACCTCGACGTCCCGGGTCACGCCCATGATCGTGAGCGGCCCCGTGGCGCGGAACGACCCGGGCGTGCCCGTCACCCGCGCCGACCGGAACGTGATCTGCGGGTGCCGCGCGGCCTGCAGGATCCGCTCGCGGATCGTCCGCTCGATCTCCGCGCGGTCGCCGTCGGTCAGCGGCTTGACGCCCCCGGAGCCCCGCCGTACCGCCAGGGAGCCGGCGTCGGCCGTGACGCTCACCGCGCACGCGGCCGGGTCCGCGGTGTCGATCACCGCCTCGCCGTGCCACCGGGTGACCTCGATGAGCAAATCGTGCCCGGCCCGCGCCGCCGCCCCGGCGCGGCCGGTCTCGAGGACGAGCCGCCCGGTCTCGGGCCCGAAGGCGTACTCGCCGATGGTGCTTCCCACCCTCCCAGGCTAGGCCCGCCGCGGAGCGGCCGGACACCCGCGAGCGGCGGGACGCCGGGCGGCGGACCGCCCGCCCGCGGCGGCCCCGGCCTCGGAGGACGTGCGGCCGTCACTCGCCCGCGGACCGCTTGGCCGCCTGCTTCGCCTCCTTCGCCGCCCGGGCCATCTCGGCCTTGACGGTGGCGGCGTACTTGTCGACGTACTCCTGCCCGGACAGCTCCATCAGCGCGTACATGATCTCGTCGGTCACGGCGCGGAGCACGAGCCGGTCGTCCTCCATGCCGTAGTACCGGGAGAAGTCGAGCGGCTTGCCGAACCTGATGCCGGGCCGGATGCCGAACTTCGGAATGATCTTGCCGGGCGGCAGGATCTCGCGGGTGTTGATCACGGCCCACGGGATGACCGGGGCGCGGGACATCAGCGCGAGCCGGGCCACACCGGTCTTGCCCTTGTAGAGGCGGCCGTCGGGGGAACGCGTTCCCTCGGGGTATATGCCAAGAAGATGACCTTCGCGCAGGATGCGGAGGCCGGTGCGCAGGGCGGCCTCGCTCGCCTTGCCACCGGAACGGTCAAGGGGGACGGTGCCGACACCGCGGAAGAACATCCGGCTGATCAGGCCCTTGATACCGGTGCCGGTGAAGTACTCGGCCTTGCCCAGGGAGATGACCTTACGGGGGAGATGAAGGGGACCGAAGAAGTGATCGGAGAAGGACAGGTGGTTGCCGGCGAGGATCGCCGGCCCCTCTCTCGGCACGTTCTCCACGCCTTCGGCCCAAGGGCGGAACACCAGGTGGAGGAGTGGCCCGAGGGTCACCTTCAACACCCAGTACAGCACTTGGGCACCTCACTTCTGTGCAGGCGGTCAGATGTACGGCGTCATCTTCCCATCTTCCGGCCGATGCTCGTACCCGGCCCTATCCGGACGCTCGCGATGATGCGGCCGATCGTGCGACGATCGGGCCAGCACGTCCACGCGCGTTCGACGGCGAACCAGGGTGGTCGGACGAGAGAGGTGTCGCCATGCCGCTGATGCCGGGCGCCGAGCCGTACTACCACGAGGGCGGCAAGGTCGGGGTGCTGCTGTGCCACGGGTTCACCGGCACGCCGCAGTCGCTGCGCCCGTGGGCGGAGTTCCTGGCGCGCGCCGGGCTCACCGTGTCGCTTCCCCGCCTGCCGGGCCACGGGACCACCTGGCAGGAGATGAGCCACACCGGCTGGGAGGACTGGTACGGCGAGCTCGAGCACGCCTTCGGGGAGCTGCGCGGCCGGTGCCCCGACACGTTCGTGATGGGCCTGTCGCTCGGCGGGTCCATGGCGCTGCGACTCGCCGAGGTGCACGGCGACGCCGTGCGCGGGGTGGTCGCGGTGAACCCCTCGATCGTGAACGACGTGCCGCTGCTCCGGCTCGCGCCGCTGCTCAAATGGGTGATCCGGAGCGTCCCAGGGGTGGCGAACGACATCAAGAAGGAGGGGGTCACCGAGCTCGCCTACGACCGCACCCCGGTGCGGGCCGCGGCGACGCTGCCCCGGCTATGGTCGCTGGTGCAGAGCGAGCTGCACAAGGTCACCCAGCCGGTGCTCGTGTACCACAGCCCGCAGGACCACGTGGTCAAGCCGGCGAGCGTGCGGCTGCTGCGCGAGCGGCTCGGCGACAACCTCACCGTGGTCGAGCTCCCGGACAGCTACCACGTCGCCACCCTCGACAACGACGCCGAGACCATCTTCCAGGGCAGCCTGGAGTTCATCACCGCCCACGCGTCGGTACCCTTGCAGCAGGACTGATCGGCCCCAGGGACGAGTTCACCGGTGACGCCGCAAAGTGACGAGGACGAGATCTGGCGTCAGATCGTCGCCTCATTCCACGCACCGGCCGAGGAGACCTCGGCGGATCAGCCCTGGCCCGACCGGGAGAACCTCACCCCCCGCAGCGGCGACCAGCGCGACCGCGACGAGGACGCGGACCCGTTCCCGCCCCCGCTCGCGGACGTCCGGCGCCCGGCCGCGGACCGTGGCGAGGACCCGCAGGTCGACGCCGCCGGGGACGACGATGACGACCACTACGTGCCGCCGCCCCCGCCGCCGCTGCCCAAGGTGGATTTGGGCACCAAGCTCGCCTGGCTGGCGCTCTTCGGCGGCCCCACCTACCTGCTGCTCGCGGCCCTGCTCCGCTGGCCGATGCACGGCTGGATCCTGTTCGCCGCGGTGGCCGCGTTCATCGGCGGGTTCGTGGCGCTCGTGGTACGCCTGGGCGACGGGCCGCCCAAGGACTCCGGCTGGGACGACGGCGCCGTGGTCTGACCCGGGGCGGTCCGACCCGGGGCGCCGCGCCGCCGCGCCCGCGCGGCCGTACCGGCCGCACCCCGCGCCGTAAGCGGGTCAGGTCCGCTCGTCGCCCTCGACCGTCTCGACGAGGTCGGTGTACCGGCCGGCGCCGTCGACGACATGGCCCACCGCGACGGTGAGCCCGTCCACGTGCCCGACCGCGAGCAGCCGCACGATCCGGCCCTCCCCCGCCGCGCGGCCCCGCTCGGTCCGCCACCTGCCGTCCGCGTAGTGCAGCAGGAACGGCTCGCCGGGGCGGGCCGGATCGTACCCGGCCGCCCAGAACCGGCCGCCGGAGTCCCCGGTCACGCCGTACAGCTCGGCCGGGCGGTCCGGGACCCGCATCCGCGACCACCGCTTGCCGTTCCATCGCAGCGCGAGCGGGTGGATCCGGCCCGAGGAGCGGTAGACGCCGCCGATCGCGACCACCCGCTTGGGGCCGGCGGCGTACACGTCGCGCAGGAAGCCGCCCTTGACCCGCGGCACCCGTACCGGCTTCCACTTGCCGCCGGACAGCCGCAGCACCAGCGGGCCCGCCGGGGTCTCGCCGACCGCCCAGCCCTCCTTCGCCGACAGCAGCGCCACGCCGAACAGGGTGCCCCGCCCCTTGCGGGTGACGACCGACCAGCGGCCCGCCGCCCCGGTGGCGATCATGGGGTGGCCGTCGCGGCTGCCGACCGTCACCACGCGGCCGGGCACCGCGGCGACGCCGCCGAGCCAGTCGCCCGCGCGCAGCTCCCCGACGTCGACCCGGTCGAAGGTGGACCCGTCCCCGCGCGCCACGTACGGCCGGCTGTCGTGGCCCTCCCCCACGGCCCACAGCTCGGTGGCGGAGGCCGCCGCGACCGAGCGCAGCCTTCCCGCGCCCGAGGCGTCGTTGCGGATGCCGACGGTGTTCCACGACGAGCCGTCCCAGTGGGTGATGACGCCGCGGCTCTGCCAGTCGTCCCAGACGCCCTCCTGGCCGACCGCCCACACGTTCGCCGGGCCGAGCGCCACGATGTCGGAGAGCGAGCCGTCGACGCGCAGCCGGGCGCTCGCGGACGGCAGGGTACGGTCGCTCGCCGCCGCGGTGGGCGGTGCGGCGCCGGGCTCGGCGCCGGGGATCACATGGGCGCGCGCGGCCGATGTGGGGCGCAGGAGCGTCCCGGCGAGAAGGCCGGAGAGAAGCACGCACAACGGCACCGCACGCCGCGACGGGCGGCGGGTCATGAGCAAATCGTACGCAGGTGGGTGTCGCCGGTGCGGCACTCATCCCCCAAGTCGTGGTGAAAGACCAGATCGGCGAGGACGGGCAGGTGGTCGGTGGCGGCGGCGAGGTCGGCCGGGGTGGCGCGCGGCACCCCGCACGCCCGCACGGCCAGGCCCGGCCCGGCGAACACCCCGTCGATGCGGTGGCGGGGCCGCGCGGCCGGGAAGGTGGCGCCGTCGCCCTCCGGCGCGGCGGCGAAGCAGTCGGTGTAGCGGCGGGTGAGGTAGCGCCAGGCGGGCCGGCCCGGCCCCTCGTTGAGGTCGCCCGCGAGCACGTCCGGCACGCCGAACCGGTCCCGCACCCGGGCCATGTGCTCCGCGATCTCCGCCGCGTGCCACAGCCGGGCCCCGGCCGAAAGGTCGAGGTGCACGCTGCCGACCGCGGCCCGGCGCCCGTCCTTCGCCACCACGGCGATCGCGAGCGCCCGGCGCTGCAACGGCGGGAACGGCCGCAGCAGGTGGTACTCGGCGTGGACGGTCCGCACGCCCGGCCCGGCCAGCACGGCGAGCGGTCCGCCGCGCCGCCCGGCCGCCACGGTCATGCCGACCCGCCGGGCGAGCACCGCGCGGCGCCACCACAGCAGCCGGGGCACCTCCTGGAGACAGAGCACGTCGGGCCGCATCGCGGTGATCACCCGTACCAGCGCGTCCACGTCGTCGCGCAGCGACCGCACGTTGTAGCAGGCCACCCGGAGCGTGGTCGCGGGCACGCCCGAGGCGGCCGGCCGTCCGGGGCCGCGCCGCGGCAGGGTCACCTGCGGCGGCCCCTTCCCGGACACGCCGGGCACGGCCCGGCCCCGGCGACCGTGCCGCCGAGCCGGGCGAGGAGCCTGCCGGGCGCCTCGCCCGCTCTCCGCAACATCGCCATGCACCCCGATAAACGCCCGAGGCCCGCGCCCCGGTTCCCGCCTTCCATGTGATCCGTGCGGCGTGCCCGGACCGGCCGCACAGGGCCGCCCGGACGCGCCCTCGGCCCGGTCAGGGCCGGACGCCGGAACGACCGTGCGGTCGCGCATCGGCCGGTCGCCTCCGGTTCGGATACCGGACCCGGCGTCCCGGTGACGCGGCGGCACCCCGGCGCAGCTGCGCCCGTCAGGCCGCCCTGCCCGGCCCGGGCCGGGCGCACCGTGGCGGAAAGCCGGGCACGCGGCCGCCTGCCGACCGTCGCCGATCCCGACGGCACCACCCTGCCATGGGCCCCGGCGGCCCGGCCCACATCCGCCCACCGCTTTACCTGAACGACACGACGTCGGGCCCCACCGCGGCCAGGCGCGCCGCGCTCCCAGCGAACCCATGGCGGCCTCCGCGCCCTCCCCGGCCGCGGAGGTCTGCGGCCGCCGCCGCACGCGGCGAACGCCGGAGACGGCCACCGCCTCCCCGGCGGCGCTGGCCGTGCCGCCCGTCGGCCGCGGCGTCCGGCGACGGGCCGGGTCAGCCGATCCGGGCGAGGTCGGCCGCGCCCACGATCCCGGCGGCCGGGCCGAGCTCGGCGATCCTGATCTCGGCGAGCGGGCGGTGGCCGTGGCCGACGACGCGGCGGGCGAACTCCTCGCGGGCGGCGTCGATGAACAGGTCGGCGGCGTGCGACACCCCGCCGCCGATGACGAAGCAGCCCGGGTCGAAGACCGCGGCGAGGTCCGCCAGGCCCTGGGCGAGCCAGCGGGCGAGCAGGCCGAACGCCTCCAGTGCCACCTCGTCGCCCTCCCGCGCCGCGGCGGCGACGATCTCGCCCCGGGCGGCGTCGAGGTTGCCGCCGGCGAGCTCCAGCAGCCGGGCGCCGCGCGACGGGTCGGCCGCGAACGCCTCGCGCGCGTCGGCGACGAGCGCGGTGCCGCTGCAGTACCGCTCCCAGCAGCCCCGGTTGCCGCAGCCGCACGGGCGGCCGTCGGGCACCACCCGCATGTGGCCCGGCTCGGCGCCCATGCCGTACCGGCCCCGGTAGAGCCGGCCGTCGAGCACGACGCCGCCGCCGATGCCGGTGCCGACGGTCACGCACACCATGTGGGTCTCGCCCCGGCCCGCCCCGAACCGGTACTCGCCCCAGGCCGTGGCGTTGGCGTCGTTCTCCACCACGACGGGCATGCCGATCAGGTCGCCGAGCTTCTGGCGCAGCGCCTCCTCCCGCCAGCCGGGCAGGTTCGGCGCGAACCGCAGCGCCGAGCGGGCCTCGTCCACGAACCCGGCCGCGCCGACGCCCACCGCGGTCACCTCGTGGCGGCACGCGAGCTCGTGCACGAGTCCCGCGATCACCTTCATGACCTCGTCGGGGTCGTCCGCCGGGGTGGGCCGCCGCAGATACTCGACGATCGTGCCGTCCTCGGCCACCACCCCGGCCAGAACCTTGGTGCCGCCGACGTCGATCCCGATGGTGTACGCCATCGCCTCCCCGCTTCCCGCCCTTCCGCCTCGGGTGCCGCCGCGTCGCGCGGCCGTGCAGTGCGGCTGCACAGGCCGCGCGTACCGGGCCGCGCCTACAGTGCCGCGCCTACGGTGCCGTGCTCACAGCGCCGCGCGTACAGTATCGCGCCGCTCAGTCCAGGTCGATCCGCTCCACCCGGCTCGCGGGCGCCTCCCGGTCCCGATCGCCGGCCCGTCCGCCGGACGGCGGCCGCTGCAGCGCCTCGAGCGCCTGCCGGAACGCGGCGATCAGCTCGCCGCCCGCCGCCAGCAGGTGGTCGGTCACGTCCCCGCGGGACTCACGCGCGGCGGCCTTCATCCGGCAGATGGGGCAGGCGCGGCAGATGTACTCCTCGCCGCGGTCCTCGTGCGCGGTCTCGGCGATCACCTCGCTCCACACGTCCCGCGGCTCGGACCGGCCGCCGAACGCCTGGCCGAGCCCGCTCATCCCGGCCCGGGCGCCGCCCTTCACCACGCCCTTGCCGATCTCGCGCATGACCCGGTCCTGCAGCGCCTCGAAGAGCTTGAGCGCCTCCTCGGCCACCGTGCCGATCGGGTCCCGGGGCGGCTCGCCCGGACCCGGTGCGTCCGATCCCGGCGTGCTCGTCCCGGCCTCCGGGCCGCCGCCGGCCGGGCGGCCGGGCTCCTCGGTCACCCGGGCGCCCTCGGCCTTGCCGTTCTCCCGGTTCTCGCTATCCCGGTTCTCAGTCATCTGACCCTCCTGCCCCGAACCGTACCCGGAGGCGGCCGTCGCGGAGCGACGCCTCCTCCACCGTGCGCCGGGCGAGCGCCGCGGGCAGCGCCAGGATCCGCCGGTACGGCCCGGCCGTGATGATCAGCTCGTCCCCCTTGCGCGCCAGGTCCACCTCGCCGCGCTCGGCGAACGGCAGCGCGAGGGTCAGCTCCCAGCCGCCCGCGCCGTCCGGGGCCACCCGCATCGGCGGCGGCACCTCCGGCCGGGCGAACGGGTCGGCCTCGCCATACAGGGTCTCGGCGAGGCCGGCCAGCGCCGGCACGCCGACCGGCTCGGCGGGCAGGTACGGCACGGTGTAGACCGGCAGCGGCGCGAACGACTCGTGGACCTCGGCGAGCCGCCGCTCCTGGGCCGCCACCCAGCCGTGCCGCCACGCGTCCGCCCCGCCGGCCGGGAACACCCGGTTGGCGATCACGGCGTCGACGCGGTAGCCGTACAGGCTGAGCGAGGTGAGGGTACGGCGGGCCTCGGCGACCACGACCGACTCCGGGGTGAGCACGAGCCGCACCGAGGCGTCGTCCCCGGCGAGCATGCCGCGGATCTCCAGCAGGCCGCGGTGCATGCGCTCGGCCGCGCCGAGCACGTCGTCGCCGGGCATGCTCACCTTCGCGACCTGGCGGACCAGCGGCGAGACCGCCCGCATCACCCGCCGCCCGGTCGGCAGCAGCCGGGTGACGTGCCAGTCGAGCGCCTCGGGCAGGGCGAGCAGCCGCAGCGTCTCCGCGGTCGGCGCGCAGTCGATCACGATCACGTCCCAGCGGCCGGTCCGCGCCTGCTCGCGCAGCTCGAGGAGCGCGATCACCTCCTCGGCTCCGGGCAGCACGGTGATCTCCTCGGAGGTCACCTCGTCGAGGCCGAGCTCGACGAGCACGTCCCTGGCGTACTCGCGCAGCTCGCCCCAGTGCCGCTCCAGCGACCGCTGGGTGTTCACCTGCTGCAGGAACAGGCCGGGCGCCACCTCGGCCGGGTCCTCGCTCGGCGGCACGGCGAGCGCGTCGGCGAGCGAGTGCGCGGTGTCGGTGGAGACCACCAGCGTCTTGTGGCCGCGCCGGGCGGCGAGCACGGCGGTGGCCGCCGCCACGGTCGTCTTGCCGACGCCGCCCTTTCCGGTGAACAGCAGCAGCCGCGGCCCGCCCGGGGCGGCCGGTCCGGCGGGTTCCCGCTGTGGCGCGCTCGCCGTCACCGGCCCTCGACGCGCTTCTTGAGGCCCTTCAGCGCGGTGTCGATGATCACCTTCTCGGCCTTGCGCTTGATCAGGCCGATCATCGGCACCTTGAGGTCGACCGCGAGCTCGTAGGTCACCTCGGTGCCCTCCCCGCGGGGGTCGAGCCGGTAGCTGCCGGCCAGATCGCTGATCATGCGGCCGGGCTCCACGATGCGCCAGTGCACCGCGTCGTCCCCGGACCACTCGTAGCCGAGCACGTACTCGTCGCTGATCACCCCGGCGTCGAGGACGAACCGCACGGTCGCCGGCCGCCCGTCGTCCCCCGTGGTGAGCACCTCGGCGCGCTTCACCTGCCCGGCCCACTCGGGGTACGACGCGAAGTCGGCGATGACCTTCATGATCGCCGGCTTGTCCGCGGCGATCGTGATACTCGACGTGGTGCGATCAGCCATGGTTTCACCGTACTCGCATTCTCAGATCTCGAGGACGTACGGCGTGCCGCGGGCGCGGAAGTGGCCGACGTTGAGGCACTCGGTGCGGCCGATGCGGGTGCGCGGCTTCAGCGGCTGGTGCACGTGCCCGAACAGGGCGTACCGCGGCTGGGTGGCGCGGATCGCCTCCAGCAGCGCCTCGCTGCCCCGCTCGAAGCGGCGGGCGGCCACGTCGTAGAGCAGCTCGGGCACGGCGGGCGGGATGTGCGAGCACAGCACGTCGACCCGGCCGAGCGCGGCCACCTTCGCCGCGTACTCCTCCTCACCGATCTCGTTGGGGGTACGGTAGCGGGTGGGAAGGCCGCCGCCGACGAACCCGAACACCAGGCCGCCGATCTCGGCGGTCCGCCCGTCGAGCACGTGGTGCCCGTCGCGCACGTAGTCGGCCCACAGCCGGGGCACGTCCACGTTGCCGTAGGTGAGGTAGGCGGGGGTGGGCAGCGCCGCGAACAGCTCGGCGTACTGCTCGCGCACCGCCCGCTCCAGGTGCTCGCGCGGGTCGCCGCCGAGCCGCGCCCACAGCTCCGCGGAGAACTCGCGGGCCTCGTCGAAACGTCCGGCGGTGCGCAGGCCGATATACCGGGTGGCGTTCTCGGCGCCGAACAACTGGGGAAATATCCCCTGGGAGTGGTCCTCGTAGTCGATGAACAGCAGCAGGTCGCCCAGGCAGATCAGGACGTCGGCCCCGTCGCCGGCCTTGGCGAGCGCATCGGCGCGGCCGTGCACATCACTGACGACGTGGACCCGCATGCCGTGCATCGTAACCCGCCGCACGACCGCCCGGGCGGGCCCCTACCGGCCCGGACGGGTACGGCCGGCGGCCGATCGACCCGTAAAGCTACCGATTCGTAAACATCGGGTGTAACGTCCCTGAAACCACCCAGTGCGTGCACCCGCAAGGAGCCACCGTGCGCGAGTACAGCGTTCCCACTCTTGTGGACGTCCCCGCCTCGGCGAACCTCACCGATACGGTGTTCGCCCGCGCCGAGCGGGAGCCTGCGGCCGTCGTGATCCGCCGCAAGGAGGGCGACGGCTGGGTCGACGTGACGGCCCGCCAGTTCGCCGACGAGGTCGTCCGCGTCGCCAAAGGCCTGATCGCCGCGGGCATCGAGCCGGGCGACCGGGTCGGGCTGATGTCCCGCACCCGGTACGAGTGGACCGTGCTCGACTACGCGATCTGGACGGCCGGAGCGGTCGGCGTGCCGATCTACGAGACGTCGTCGGCCGACCAGATCCGCTGGATCCTCTCCGACAGCGGCGCCCGGGCGGTGTTCGTCGAGCACGCCTCGCACGAGGAGACGGTGCGCGAGGTGCTCGCCGAGCTGCCCGGCGTCAAGCACCTGTGGCGGATCGAGGACGGCGGGCTCGACGAGTTGATCGCCGGCGGCGAGGGCGTCTCCGACGAGACGATCAACGAGCGCCGCACCGCCCGCGGCGGCCGCGACCTGGCCACGATCATCTACACCTCGGGCACCACCGGCATGCCCAAGGGGTGCAAGATCACCCACGACAACCTGCTGTTCACCGCCCGCAACGCCACCTCGGGGCCGCTGCGGCCGATGTTCGACGTGCAGGACCGGGCCGCGCTGCTGTTCCTGCCGCTCGCGCACAGCTTCGCGCGGCTCATCCAGGTGGCGCTGATCGAGACCCACACGGTCATGGCGCACACCCCGAACATCAAGAACGTCGCGCCCGACCTGCAGTCGCTGAAGCCGACGTTCCTGCTCGGGGTGCCCCGGGTGTTCGAGAAGGTCTACAACTCTGCGGAGCAGAAGGCGACCGCCGAGGGCAAGGGCAAGATCTTCCACCTCGCCGCGGACGTGGCGATCCGGTACAGCAAGGCGAAGGACTCCGGCGGCCCGGGGCTCGGCCTGCGGATCCAGCACGCGATCTTCGACAAGCTCGTGTACCACAAGATCCGCGCGGCCACCGGCGGCAGGCTCACCGCCGCGGTCTCCGGCGGCTCCGCGCTCGGCGACCGGCTCGGCCACTTCTTCCGCGGCATCGGCATCGAGGTGTTCGAGGGCTGGGGCCTCACCGAGACCTCCGCCCCGTCCACCGTGAACCCGGTCGGCGCCAACCGGATCGGCACGGTGGGCAAGCCGCTGCCCGGCGTCACGATCGCGGTCGCCGACGACGGGGAGATCCTCGTCTCCGGCCGGCACGTGTTCGACGGCTACTGGAACAACGAGAAGGCCACCGCCGAGGCCTTCGACGAGCAGGGCCGGCTGCGCACCGGCGACGTCGGCGAGCTCGACGAGGACGGCTACCTGAAGATCACCGGCCGGAAGAAGGAGATCATCGTCACCGCGGGCGGCAAGAACGTCGCCCCGGCGCCGCTGGAGGACCGCATCCGCGCCCACCCGCTGGTGAGCCAGGCGATGGTGGTCGGCGACGACCGGCCGTTCGTCGGCGCGCTGATCACCCTCGACCCCGAGGCGCTCGAGCAGTGGAAGGAGGCGAACGGCAGGCGGAACGCCACGCTCGCCGAGCTCGCCACCGACCCGGCGATCCTCGCCGAGATGCAGAAGGCGGTCGACGAGGCGAACCGCATGGTCTCCAAGGCCGAGCAGATCAAGAAGTTCATCGTGCTCGACACCGATCTCACCGAGGAGACCGGGCACGTCACGCCGAGCCTGAAGCTCAAGCGCGACATCGTCGCCCGCGACTTCGCCAAGCAGATCGAGAGCCTGTACGGCTGAGCGGGCGGCTTCGCCGGCGGGGGCCGTGCCTGCGGCCCCCGTTCCGTTTCCGGGGCCGTTCCCGCACGGCCCGGGCGGACGGACCGGCGGGCTCAGGCCGCCGCCTGGTAGCCGCGCGGCGTGACGCCGAAACAGCGCACGAACCAGCGGGTGAGGTGGCTCTGGTCGGCGAACCCGGTCAGGGCGGCGGCCTCGGCGGGGGCGTGCCCGAGGTCGTGGGGCTGCCGTACCGGGACGGGTCCGGCAACGAGTACCTGCCGATGATCCGCCGGCCTGTGCTCGTCTACGCCGCCGACCGGGACGGGCCGGCGCGCGCCTGCGAGCGGGCCCGCGCCCGCGGCCTCGCCGTCGCCGTCTACACCGAGGAGCTGTTCAAGACCTCGGACGACGAGGACAACCGGGCGGCGGTCGCGGCCGTGCCCGCCGACGAGCTCCGGCTCGCCGGGATCTGCGTGTCCGGCCCGCGGAACGCGGTGGACAAGGCGCTCAAGGGCCTGCCTCTGCATCCCTGAGGTCCGCGGCGCCGGACAGCAGCGCGGCGAAGCGCTCGGCGACCGCGTCCCAGCGCCACTCGCGCTCGATCCAGGCCCGGCCCCGCTCCCCCATCGCCCGCGCCCCGGCGGGGTCCTTGAGCAGGCCGATCAGCGCGTCCGCGACCTCGGCGGGCGAGCGGCCGTCCACCACCAGGCCGGTCTGCCCGGGCACCACCGCGTCGGGCGCGCCGCCCGAGTCGCCCGCGACCACGGGCAGGCCGGTCGCCGACGCCTCCAGGTAGACGATGCCGAGCCCTTCCACGTCCAGGCCCCACCGGCGGGTACGGCACGGCATCGCGAACACGTCGCCCGCGTCGTAGTAGGCGGGCAGCCGCCCCCACGGCACGGTGCCGGTGACGAGCACCGACCCGCCCAGGCCGCGCTCGGCGATCATGCGTTCCAGCGTCCTGCGGTACGGCCCGCCGCCGACGAGGAGCAGGAACGCCCCCGGGGCCGCGCGCAGCACTTCGGGCCAGACGCGGATCAGCGTGTCCTGCCCCTTGCGCGGCACGAGCCGGGAGACGCACACCACCACGGGCCGGTCCCCCAGGCCGAGCGCCGCCCGGATCTCGGCGCCGCCCGCCCCGGGGCGGAACACCTCGGTGTCCACGCCGGGCGTGAGCCGTACCAGCTTCTCCCGGGGGATCGGGCCGGCGAGCCGGTCGAAGGTGTAGTCGCCGAGGTAGGTGACGACGTCGGCGCCCGCGGCGATGCGGCGCAGCAGCCCGCGGCCGGGGGCGAGGCCGGCCCACGCGGCCTCGTGCCCGTGGGTGAGCATGACGATCCGGCGCGCCCCGGCCTGCCGCATCGCGGGCGCGAGCAGCCCCAGCGGCAGCGCCGCCCCGAACACGACCGTGTCGCAGCCGTGCTCCCGCACCAGCCGCGCGGCGCGGCGGGCCACGGACGGCCCCGGGAGCATGACCGTGGTGGGGTGGCGCACCACCCGGTACGGCTGGCGCGCGTCGAACGCCTCGCACCCCTTCCACCGCGGCGCGTAGACGACCAGCGACTCATGCGGCAGGCGCACGGCGAGGGCGTGCACGAACGCCTGGATGCCGCCCGGCCGGGGCGGGAAGTCGTTGGTGACGATCAGCGTGCTCACGTCGGGCCGTCTCGGTGCGCGGAGGCGGATGCCATGGCGTGCGCCCCGGACGCGATGGGACGCGCTCCGAATCTACTGCACACGCCCGTCGCCGCGGCGGCACCCGGGGTGATCTCCCCGGGTGCGCCCGGTGTCCCCGCCGCGGGCACGCCCGGGTGGCCGGGACGCGGCGCGGCCCCGCCCACCGGTGCGGCGTGGGCGGGGCCGCGGGCCGGCGCGGTCGGCCGCGGGCTACATGCCCGGGCGCACCGCGCCGCTGAAGGAGGCCTTGCGCCAGGCGCTGAGCTTGTCGATCCGGACCCGCTTGCCGGAGCTCGGCGAGTGGATCATCTTGCCCTTCCCGACGTACATGCCGACGTGGCCCTTGCCGTTGAAGAACAGCAGGTCACCCGGGCGCAGATCCTTCCAGGAGACCTTGGGCTTGATGCGGCGGTACTGAGCGGTGGTCACCCGCGGAATCCGCACGCCCGCCTTCCGCCAGGCGTACTGGACGAAGCCGGAGCAGTCGAAGGCGTGCGGGCCGGTCGCGCCGTAGCGGTACGGCGCGCCGATCTTCGACTTGGCGACGGCCACGGCCTTGCTCGCCTTCAGGCGCTGGCGTGCGGCCCTGCTCAGCTTCTTCTTGCCGCTCGCCGCGTTCCGCTTCGCGTCCTTCTTCGCCGTCTCGCTCGTCGTCGTGCTCGTCTCCGTCTCGCCGGTCGACGCGGCCGAGGCGTCCGTTTCGGAGGCGGACGCCGTCTGCGCCGACGCGGTGGCCTGGTCCGCGGCGGTCCCGGCGCCGGCCGGCGCCGTGATCTCCAGGGTCCCGGCCGTGGCCTCGGTGACCGGCGAACCGGCCGGGACCGCGGCCGTCGTGCCGCGGTCGGTGGCTGCGGCGTTCGCCGCGGCGGGGTCGAACGTGGCCACCCCGGTCGAGACGCTCACGGTGAGTGCGACACCACCGAGGGTGACGCGGGCGGCACGAGACAGACGGGGGCTGTGCGTGTTGGTAGACAGGATCGCTCCTAGGGTCTTCCGCTTGTGCCTACCGGGTTAGCTGACGGGTTCGGGTGGGGAAGTCTCGCCCTACGGTGACGATCACCGATTCACCCCGTGGCCCTTCTCGGCGGGCCGATTGGGTCCCCGGCTCCATGCCTCCTGACTGCACGGACTCGGCAATCCGCCGCGCCCCGATCGGCGATCGTTCCCTCGCCCGGGAACGCGGCGGCATATCGGTCTGTCATCGGGCACGCCCGGCGCCGATGCCGGGCGCGTCCCGCAGCGGAACGGCGTGCCCGCTGCCGGACGGAAAAGTTACCCAGTCGTGGCAAACACGTGAACCGATTCGGCCAAAACACTCACCCGCGGAACGCCGATCAAGAAACGAAATGCGCAGGTCAGTGCCGCTGTTGTTACCGTTCTGTGATTCGCGTCACAGACGGCCTCCACGGGCTTGAAGTCGCCGCGTCGACACCAAGCGTGACGCCAATCAAGATCGAATAACGCCCTCGCCGCAGCGGACGGTGATCGCTACACAGTGGAAACGAACGGGGGAACGCAACCACACCTGAGAAAATCTCGAAACCCGCGGGCCGCGGCGGCCCGGAAAAGCGCTTTCCATGCAGATCACGGGACGGTAAATCGCCACTTGCGCGTTTAAACGTGAGAAATATCACCCTCGTCCGGAGGGAGGCGGCGGCCGGCGTGGCGGTGAAAGGCTTCGCGAAAACCGCCCGGCGGCCGGATCCGTTACCGACGGTCGTGACGGCCGCGCGAGGCGCGCGGGGATCACCGTGCGGCCCGCGGCCGCCGGAACGGTGGTACGCGCCGCCACGGCACGCCGTACCGCGGCGCACGCGGGCGGCGGGCGGAGAGGGATCGGAGAGGGCGTGCGCGGACGCGTGGCACCGGCACAAGGCGTGTGGCGAGATTCGCGTCGCGGCCGACGCACGCCGGCACACGCCGCCGGACGGACGCCGTCACGGGACGGCCGTGCCGCGGGGCGTCCGAGGCCGGCCGGCGGCGGCGTGGATCGATCATCCGGCGTTCATCGCGCGGGCATCACGTGCGCTCCCCCGGCGGTGGCCCAGGGGGGCGGCGGGCGCGGCGAGCGTCCGGCCCGCCGGGCCCGGCCCAGCGCGTCCCGCGACGCCGTCTCGGCGTCTCCCACACCGGGACGCGGCGGGCCGGGCGGCGTACGTCGCGGCTACGGGCGCACCCCGCCGAGCAGCCGGTGCATGCCGTAGGCGGCGAGAGAGGTGATCTTCACGACGTCGCCGGTGCGCGGCGCGTGGACCATCTTCCCGTCGCCGACGTAGATGCCGACGTGTCCCAGGCTCCGGTTGAACACCAGGTCACCCGGCTGCAGCGCGTTGAGCGGCACCCGGCGGTTCGCGCCCCACGCCCACTGCTGGGTCGTGGTGCGCGGCAGCTGCACCCCGGCCGCCCGCCAGGCCGCCTGGGTGAGCCCGGAGCAGTCCCACGCCCCCGGCCCGGTGCCGCCGTACCGGTACGGCTTGCCGATCTGCGCGAAGGCGAACTGCAGCGCCACTCGGGCGTTGCCCGAGGCGGGCCCGGTGTAAGTCATGCCGGTGCTGTTGGGGTTACCGGTCTTGTAGGTCCCCAGCCGGCGCAGCAGCCGCTCCTGCTCGCGGACGAGCTTCTCGACCTCGATCTTCTTCCGGCGGAACTCCTCGCGGTCCTTCTCCGCCTCGTCGAGCGCCTGCTTGACCTCGTCGCGCCGCTTCTCCAGCTCCTTCACCGCCTGCTCGAAGCCCTTGACCGCCTCGGCGCGGGCGGCGGAGAGCTGGGTGAGCGTCGCGATGCCGCTCAGCGCCTGCCGCGGGTCCCCGGCGCCGGTGATGCCGGCGATGCCGATGTCGCCCTCCGAGTAGGCGGTCGCCACCAGGCTGCGGATCTCGGCGCGCATGCGGTCCACGCGCTCCTGGCGCTCCTTGAGGTCGGCGTTGAGCTCCCGGTACTTCTTCCGGGTCTTCTTCCAGCGCTCGTTCGCCTCGTTGTACCGCTCGACCGCCAGGTCCGCCTTGTCCTCGAGCTTCTTCAGCTTCGCCTTGGCCTCGGCGATCGTGGGCCGCGGCTCGGCCACGGCGGGGCCGGCCAGGCCCGCCTGCGCGACCAGCACGGCCGCGGACACGCCAACCGCGAGCGGAATCCGGCGGTGCCACGCGGAACGCCCCCGGCGATGACCGGCCTCACCGCTCGGCTCATCGAGGGCGCTCCCATTCCGAACATCGCGTACGGCCACGTTAGGTGCCAGCCTTCCCCAGCGAGATCACTGGGGCGTGACGTTACTCAATGGAATTCTGGGATTTCAACCGGTTCACCGGCATTGAACCGAAGGCCCGCCGCGGCCGTACCCGCAGGTGGGGTCACCCCCGTCCCAGGCGGCGGAGCAGCACGGATGACGGCAGCGGACGCGCGCCCATGCGGCGCACCGACTCGGCCACCTCCCGGTCGGAGGAGACCACCGCCATGGCCCTGCCGGGCGGCTCGGCGCGCACCAGCCGGCGGATGAGGTCGTCGGCGATCTCGCCGGGGGCGCTGAACAGCACCCGCACCCCGCGCGGGGCCTGCACCTGCACCGGCCCGTCGAGCTCGGCGCCGTCGAACACGCAGGTGATCTCCACCCGCGACTGCACGGCGAGGCCGCCGAGCCCGGTGAGCAGCCGGGCGCGCTGGTCGACGAGGGTGAGCGACGGATACCCGGTCTTGGTGACGTTGTAGCCGTCGACGATGAGGTGGAGCCGGGGGATGGCGAGCAGCTGGTCGAGCAGCGCCGGATCGTCGTCGTCGAGGGCCCGCGCGGGCATCGCGCGCACGCTCGGCCCCTTCGGGGTGACCGCGGCCACCGAGTCGGCCGGGCGGGTGATGGAGGCGGGCAGCGCCAGCTCGCTGCGCAGCCCGGCGGCGGCGTCCTGCAGCGTGTCGAGCAGCACCCGGATGCGCGCGTCGTCGAAGGTGCGCCCCTCGCGCGCCGCGCGGCGGGCCGCCTCGGCCTGCTCCTCGGCCTCGGCGAGCCGCTCCCGCAGCCGCCGGATCTCGGCCTCGTTCGCGCCGGCCGCCCGCTCGGCGGCCGCCTTCGCCTCGGCCGCGACCGTCTCCAGCTCCGCGGCCCGCGCCTCGGCGGTCTTCACCCGCTCCCGCGCGTCGTGCAGCTTGCGCCGCAGGTCGGAGATCTCGGCGCGGGCCTCCCTGAGCTGCTCGCGCAGCCGTTCGATCTCCTCCTTGCTCGCGTTCTTCTGCGCCGCGAGCTGCTCCCGGAGCCGGGCGATCGTCTGCTCGTGGGCGGTCTCCTCGGCCACGGCCGCACACCGCTCCAGCTCGGCCCGCGCGGTCTCCACCAGGTCCGGCCAGCCGGGCGGCCGGGTGAGGTACGCCGCGGCGGCGACGATCACCGGGTCCGCGGCCGCGGGCACCGTGCCCTCGGCGAGGCTGCGCACCAGCTCGGGCCACGCCTCGGTCAGGGCCTCCGCCACGGTCTCGCGGAAGGTCTTGTCGGTCTCGAGCTGGGTGGCGATCGGCGCGCCGCCGAGCTTGGCCCGCTTGCGCGGATCGAACCGGGCGATGGTGCGCAGCGGCGGAGGCACGGCTGAGGGGGGCAGCGTCCCGAGCACCTGGGCCGCGAGATCGACCACATGGGCGCGGACCGGCTCGGGCAACGGGCGAGACAGACCCTCTTCGGCGGAACTCATACCCTTGCTCCCAGTCTGGCCCCTGCCATGCACACCCTCGGCGAACCCTTCATGTCCTCCTTGTCAAGGGTACGACCGTGTCGCACCCGATCGAGTCGGCAAGGTCACGCGGAGCGACATGAAGCGCCGGTGAACGGACCGTCATCTCAGCTTATAGACAAGCGCTTGCTCGAATCACTGGGGCGGCGCCCCGCGCCCGCGCGCCGTCCGCACCGGCCCCGCCGCTCGGCGATGTCGGTGGCGACCTTTAATGTCTCCGGGCGTGGAAGGTGTACAGGGCACGCTCGACGAGCTCGGCACCCCGCTGCACGAGGTGACGTTCGTGGTGTTCGACCTGGAGACCACCGGGGGGTCGGCCAGGGAACACGCGATCACCGAGATCGGCGCGGTCAAGGTGCGGGGCGGCGAGCGGCTCGGCGAGCTCGCCACGCTCGTCGACCCCGGGCGGTCCATCCCGCCGTTCATCACCGTGCTCACCGGGATCACCGACGCGATGGTGGCGGCCGCGCCGAAGCTCGCCGCGGTGCTTCCCACGTTCCTCGAGTTCATCCGCGGGGCGGTGCTCGTCGCCCACAACGCGCCCTTCGACGTCGGCTTCCTCAAGGCCGCCTGCGCCGAGCTCGGCTACCCACCGCCCGCCAACCCGGTGGTGGACACCGCCGACCTCGCCCGGCGCATGCTCACCCGCGACGAGGCCCCGAACTGCAAGCTCGCCACCCTCGCCCGGCTGTTCCGCAGCCCGAACCAGCCCTGTCACCGGGCCCTCGCCGACGCCCGCGCCACCGTGGACGTGCTGCACGCCCTGCTCGAGCGCGCCGGCGCGTTCGGCGTGCACACGCTGGAGGAGCTCACCGGCTTCGTGCGCGCGCCCTCCCCGCAGCAGCAGCGCAAACGCCACCTCGCCGAGGCCGTCCCGCAGGCCCCGGGCGTCTACGTGTTCGAGGACGCCCGCGGCGAGCCGCTGTACGTCGGCAAGAGCGCCAACCTGCGCGCCCGGGTGCGCTCGTATTTCACCGCGGCCGAGACCCGCCCGCGCATCCGCGAAATGATCGGCATCGCCGAGCGGGTGCGCCCGATCGTCTGCGCCACCGCGCTCGAGGCCGAGGTGCGCGAGCTGCGCCTGATCGCCGCGGCCAAGCCCCGGTACAACCGCCGCTCCCGGTTCCCCGAGCGGGCGGTGTGGCTCAAGCTCACCGACGAGCCCTTCCCCCGGCTCGCGATCGTGCGGGAGGTGAAGGACGACGGCTGCGCCTACCTCGGCCCGTTCGGCGGCATGCGCGCCGCGGACGACGCCCGCACCGCGATCCACGAGGCGGTGCCGCTGCGCCGGTGCAGCGAGCGCATCACGCTCCGCACCCGGCGGCCGGCGTGCGCGCTCGCCGGGCTCGGCCGGTGCGGCGCGCCGTGCGAAGGCCGCCAGACCCCGGAGGCGTACGCCCGGCACGTCGCGGCCGCGCGCCGCGCGATGACCGAGGACGCCGAGATCGTCTGGGCCGCGGTGAAGGCCCGCATCGACCGGCTCGCCGCCGAGCAGCGGTACGAGGAGGCCGCGGTCGACCGCGACCGCCTCGCCACCTACGTCCGGGTCGCGGCCCGCATGCAGCGCCTCGCCGCGCTCACCCGCATCCCGCAGCTGGTCGCCGCCGCCCCGGCGCCGGGTTCCGACGGCGGCTGGGACGTCCACGTCATCCGGTACGGCAGGCTCGCCGCCGCCGGGGTGATGCCGCGCGGCGCCCACCCCGTCCCGTACGTGGAGGCGCTCGTCGCCACCGCCGAGACCGTGGTGCCCGGTCCCGGACCCACCCCGGCGGCGAGCGCCGAGGAGACCGAGTGCATCCTGCGCTGGCTGGAGACCCCCGGCGTGCGCCTCGCCCAGGTGGACGGCTCGTGGAGCCTGCCGGTGAACGGCGCGGGGCGGCTGCTCGGCCGCATCGAGCTCGCCTACCGCGGCCGCGAGGAGCGCTCCGCCCGCGAGGGGCGGCCGCTGCGCTGACGCCGGACCCCGCGACCCGCGCTAGAGTCGGGCAGGAACCGGCGCGCGCGGGCGTGTGCCGGCGTCCGCACCGGCCCGCGGGTCCGGCGGTCCGCACGACGCGACGCCGCCCGGCCGCGCAGGACCGCGCCGGGACCGTCATCCGGGCACCCGGCGCATCGCGGATGCGTCCAGGTGCAACCCGGCGCATCCCGCCCAGGAAACCCGCGTCGCGGGCGCACCCGGGCCCGCGACCCTGCCGTATCCGGCGTCCGCCGCGCCCGCCCGGCGCCGCGCGGGACGCCGTGGGAGAGAGGAAACGATGGTCACCGCGATCGTGCACATCAAGACCGAGGTGGACAGGATTCCCGAGGTCGCCGAGGAGATCGCCGGCATCGAGGGGGTGAGCGAGGTCTACTCGATCACCGGCGACTACGATCTCCTCGCCATGGTGCGCGTGCCGGCGTACGAGGACGTCGCCGAGATCATCCCCGGGCGGATCAACAAGGTGCCGGGCGTGCTCGCCACCGAGACGCACCTGGCGTTCCGCACCTACTCCCGGCACGACCTGGAGGCCGCCTTCTCCATCGGCCTGGAGTCGGCCGACTGACATCCGGCGCGTTCGCCGCGCCGCCCGGGGTCGCCGATCGACCGGCACGCCGTACCCGCCCGGCCCGGGCGCCGGGCGGGCCACCCCGCGGGACCGGGCGCGGGTGCGCGCCGGCCGGGAACGCCGCGGCCGAGCGTTCCGCCGCGCGGCACCGCGCGATCACCGGTTGCCGCGGCCGCCGCACCGGCGGCGGGCCGTCCCCTCGCCCACGCCGCGCCGATGCGACCGCGGCCGCTGCCGCACGGCCGCCGGGATCGGCGCGCCGCCCCGGGCCGCCGCGGCGCCGCATCGCCGTACGCACCGATCGCGGCGGCGTCGATCCGCTATCGATGCCGCATCGGATGGGCAACATTTAAATACGTATCGATCAGCGGCGGCGGTCGGCCGGTCGCCGGACACGGAACGGCCCGCCGGACGCCGCCTGCGCGCCCGGCGGGCACGACTGTGTTCCCGCTTCCGTGTTCCGTCCTGCGCCGGGTCCCCGGTCAGGACCGCGCGGACCTGTTGTTGTGCAGCGAGCGGCTGACCTCGATCCAGCGCTCCAGGGTCGCGGCGGCCGCGCCCGAGTCGACCGCCTGCGCCGCCCGCTCGTAGCCCTCGGCCATCGCCTCGACGAAGTCCTTGCCGGCGCCGTCCAGCGCGGTGAGCGCCGCGGCCGCGTTCAGCAGCACGGCGTCCCGCACCGGGCCCTTCCGGCCGGCGAGCACGTCGCGCACAGCCTGGGCGTTGTACGCCACGTCGCCGCCGCGGAGCGCGCCGGGCTCCGCCCGCGGGATGCCGAGCACCTTCGGGTCGAAGGTGAGCTGCTCGGCCGTGCCGTCGCGGACCACGAACACCGTCGAGGTGGCCGAGATGCTCAGCTCGTCGAGGCCGTCGTCGCCGCGGAACACCACCGCCGACACCCCACGCTCGGCGAACACGCCCGCGACCACCGGCAGCATGCGCTCCTCGAACACGCCGATCGCCTGCGAGGTCGGCTGCGCCGGGTTGGTGAGCGGGCCGAGGAAGTTGAACACGGTCGGCACGCCGATCTCCTTGCGGGCCGGGGCCACGTGCTTGAGCGCCGGGTGGTAGACCGGGGCGAAGCAGAACGCGATCCCCGCCTCCTCGGCGATGCGCGCGGTGTCCTCCGGGGTGTGGTCGAGCGCCACCCCCAGGTGCTCCAGCACGTCGGCGGCGCCGCACGAGGAGGAGGCCGCCCGGTTGCCGTGCTTGACCACGCGGGCGCCGGCGGCGGCGGCGACGATCGCGGCCATCGTCGAGACGTTGACGGTGTGCGCCCGGTCGCCGCCGGTGCCGACGATGTCGACCACCGGGCCCTCGACGCGCAGCGGCACGGCCCGCCGCAGCATCGTGCGCGCCATGCCGGTCACCTCGGCGACCGTCTCACCCTTGGCGCGCAGCGCCACGGCGAACGCGGCCACCTGAGCCGAGGTCGCCGAGCCCGACATGATCTCGTCCATCGCCCAGGCGGTCTCGTCGGCGGTGAGGTCCTCGCCGGCCAGCAAGGCCGACAGTAAGGCGGGCCATGTGGTACGCGCGTCCATTTGCGTCTCCATAGTTCCGATAACTCGCCTGTGGCACGCGACCCTATCGGCCGGGCCCGCGCTCGGTGGCCGCATTCACGCACCGGAAACCGCTCGCCGGGCATGCCCGCGGCCGTGCCGTACACGCCCGGCGAGGACTCACCGCGTGGCGGGGAGCTTCGCGGCCGCCCGCTTGCGCATCAGGTCGGCGACGGTCTCGGCGAGGACCACCGGGTCGATCGGCCGGACCACGACGGCCTCCGCGCGGGACCAGGTGGCGAGCCAGCGGTCGTCGCGCCGCGCCACCACGAGGCAGATCGGCGGGCATTCGTAGATTTCGTCCTTGGCCTGCCGGGCGATGCCCATGCCGCCCGCGGGCACCGCCTCGCCGTCGAGCACCGCGACGTCGATCTCTCCGGACTCCAGGTGCTTGAACACCGCGGGCGGGGTGGCGGACTCCACGATCTCCACGGGAGGCAGGTCCGGGGCCGGGCGCCGCCCGATCGCCAGCCGGATCTCCTCCCGGGTGCTCGCGTCGTCGCTGTAGACGAGAACCCTCATGTCACGCTCACTGTCGGTCGGCGAGGTATTGTCACCTGGGGATGCTACCGGGCCGGCCGATGGTACTCGGGCATCGGCGGCACCTGCGCGCACATGTGCGCGACTACGCACGGTGTTTCAGAGGCTATAGGGGGGCCGTGCGGAGGACCGACCACCTCAGCCGCAATAATGCTGCCCGTGGCGACAGCATCCGCAATCTCGACGACGACAGCCCACGCGTCCCGCAGGCCGAATCTGGTCAGCGTCGGGACGATCGTCTGGCTGTCCTCCGAACTCATGTTCTTCGCGGCGCTGTTCGCGATGTACTTCACCATCCGGTCGGTCAGCCTTGGCCAGGACAAGCCCTGGCCAACGGTCGAACTTGACGTACCGTTCGCGCTGTTCAACACGGTCGTCCTGGTGCTGTCCAGTGTGACGTGCCAGATGGGCGTGTGGGCGGCCGAGCGGGGTCAGGTAGGGAAGCTCCGTTTCTGGTACGTCGTCAGCTTCCTGTTGGGCGCGTACTTCGTGGGCGGCCAGCTGTGGGAGTACCGCGAGCTGGTCCACGAGGGCCTCACCCTCTCCTCTGACGCCTACGGTTCGATCTTCTACCTGGCCACGGGCTTCCACGGCCTGCACGTGACCGGTGGTCTGATCGCGTTCCTGTTCATGCTGGGACGCACGTACGCCGCGAAGCGCTTCACCCACGAACAGGCCACCAGCGCCATCGTCGTGTCCTATTACTGGCACTTCGTCGACGTCGTCTGGATCGGTCTGTTCGCGACCATCTACATCATCAAGTGATCAGAACGGGGATTCCGGTGAATTCGATCACCGCGCGACGGCGGCATCCCCTCGCGCGTTATGCCGTCATTCTTCTGGCCCTGTGTCTGGTCGGGGGAGCGTATGCACTCCTGTCCCCGGCCGGGGACCGGGCGGACGCGGCCATCGCGTCGGGCAAGAACGACGACGTGGCCAACGGCAAGGCGCTGTTCGAGGCGAACTGCTCCAGTTGCCACGGCCTGAACGGCCAGGGCGTGCCGGGCAACGGCCCGTCGCTGATCGGTGTGGGAGCGGCCGCGGTCGACTTCCAGGTCAGCACCGGGCGCATGCCGGCGGCGAACAGCACCGGTGCGCAGGCGCGGCGGAAGGCCCTGCCCGAGTGGGTGACCCCGGAGGCGATCGACGACCTGGCGGCGTACGTGCAGTCGCTGGGCGGCGGTCCCACCCGGCCGACCGCCGACATGGTGGACCCGGCCAAGGGCGACCCGGCCAAGGGCGGCGAGCTGTTCCGTGCGAACTGCATCCAGTGCCACAACTGGGTGGGCGCCGGCGGTGCCCTGACCGAGGGCAAGCACGCGCCGAGCCTGAACAAGGCCACACCGACTCAGATCTACGAGGCCATGATCACGGGCCCGCAGGCGATGCCGGAGTTCAACGACTCCACGATCACTCCCGAGCAGAAGCGGGACATGATCGCCTACATCGTCAAGGTCCGCGAGCAGGTCGACCCGGGCGGTAGCGGTCTCGGCCGCATCGGCCCGGTCACCGAGGGTCTCGTGGCGTGGATCGTGGGCATCGGCCTGCTGTGCCTCGCCTCCATCTGGATCACCGCGAAGAAGCGGGCGAAGAAATGAGTGAAAGGGAAAACACCGGAACCCCGGAGGAGCGGGTACCGCACCGGGTGATCGGAACTCCGCGGCCCGGCGCCCCGGCGGGCGTCACGACGGACGCCGAGCCCGACGCGCGCGCCACCATGGACGGCGGCGTGCGCGAGCTGGAGCCCGGTACCGGCGTCATCTACCCGGACCCGGCGAAGGCCAAGCGGGCCGAGCGGCTCGTCGCGCTGCTGTTCCTGCTGGCCTTCCTCGCCGGCGTCGGGTTCATCGTGTCGTACGTGGTGTTCCAGGTCGGCGACATCGACAGCACCGCGGTGTCGAACCTGGCGCTCGGCGGCACGATGACGGTCGCCTTCCTCGCGCTCGCCATCGGGCTGGTGGTCTGGGTGCGGCAGATCATGCCCAAGTACAACCTGGTGCAGGAGCGCCACCCGATGGCGTCGGAGCCCGAGGTCCGGGAGGAGGTCTCCCGGATCTTCACGCAGGGCGCGGAGGAAAGCGGCTTCCTCAAGCACAAGCTGCTGCGCCGGACGCTGCTGCTGGCCGCCGCGCCGCTCGGCCTGGCGCCGCTGGTGCTGCTCAAGGACCTCGGCCCGCTGCCGGGGGACAAGCTGCGGCACACCGTGTGGCGCAAGGGCATGCGGCTCGTCGTCGAGGGCACCGGCCAGCCCATCCGGGCCGCGGACTTCAACTCGCCCGGCGGCATCCTCTCGGTGGTTCCCGAGGGTTACGAGCACGACCTGAACGCGCTGGCCAAGGCCACGCTCATCCTCATCAAGCTGCGTCCCGAGGAGTTCAAGTCGGGTACCAACCTGAACTGGACGTACGACGGGATCGTGGCGTACTCCAAGATCTGCACGCACGTGGGCTGCCCTGCCGCCCTGTACGAGCGGACGACCAACCACATCCTGTGCCCGTGCCACCAGTCGACCTTCGACGCCGCCGACGGCGCGAAGGTCATCTTCGGCCCGGCCGCCCGGCCGCTCCCGCAGCTGCCCATCACCGTGGACAGCGAGGGCTACCTCGTCGCGCAGAGCGACTTCCAGGTTCCGGTCGGGCCCAGCTTCTGGGAGCGGGGCGACGCGGAAGCCGAAGTTAGGGGGAACGCATGAGCAGCGCGACACAGGCCGGTGCGCGCCCGGGCTCAGGCTCGTTCACGCCTCCCAAGGCGGTCAGCGGCGTCAGCAAGTTCGTGGACGACCGTTTCGGCGCGGGGAACTTCCTCAAGCGCAACATGCGCAAGATCTTCCCCGACCACTGGTCGTTCCTGCTGGGCGAGATCGCGCTGTACTCGTTCATCATCCTGCTGCTCACCGGCACGTTCCTGACCTTCTGGTTCGAGCCGAGCATGCAGGAGGTCGAGTACACCGGCTCGTACGAGCCGCTGCGCGGCGTCCACATGTCCGCCGCGTACGCGTCGGCGCTGGAGATCACCTTCGACGTGCGCGGCGGCCTGCTCATGCGGCAGATCCACCACTGGGCGGCGCTGCTGTTCGTCGCCGGGATGATGGCCCACATGCTCCGGGTCTTCTTCACCGGCGCGTACCGCAAGCCGCGCGAGATCAACTGGCTCATCGGTCTGCTGCTGCTCTCGCTGGCGCTGTTCGAGGGTCTGTTCGGGTACTCGCTCCCGGACGACCTGCTCTCCGGCGCGGGCCTGCGGATCAGCCAGGGTGTGCTGGTCTCCATCCCGCTGGTCGGTACGTACCTGCAGTTCTTCCTGTTCGGCGGGGAGTACCCCGGTGACGACGTCATCGGCCGGTTCTACAGCCTGCACATCCTGATCATCCCGGGCATCCTGCTCGCGCTCATCAGTGCCCACATGATCATCATGTGGGTGCAGAAGCACACGCAGATGCCGGGCAAGGGCCGCACCGAGACGAACGTGGTGGGCGCGCCGTTCTTCCCCGCCTTCATGGTGAAGTCGGGCGCCTACTTCATGTTCACCTTCGCGGTGCTCGCCGGGCTCGGGACCTTCGCCCAGATCAACCCGATCTGGCTGTACGGCCCCTACACTCCGGCGGACATCTCGGCCGGCTCCCAGCCCGACTTCTACATGGGCTTCCTCGAGGGCGCGCTGCGGCTGATGCCCGCCTGGGAGATCAACATCGGCGGCTACACGCTGGCGCTCAGCGTGATCATCCCGGCCCTGCTGCCGCTCGGGATCATCATGACCGGTGCGGCGCTCTACCCGTTCATCGAGCGGTGGGTGACCGGGGACAACCGCGAGCACCACATCGCCGACCGGCCGCGCAACAACCCGCACCGCACCGCGATCGGCGTCGCCGCCATCACCTTCTACGGCATCCTGTGGCTGCTCGGTGCGAACGACGAGATCTCGATGCACTTCAACATCAGCCTGTTCGCGCTGACCTGGTTCGGGCGCATCGCGATCTTCGTCGGCCCGGTGATCGCCTACATCGTGACCTACCGGATCTGCATCGGCCTGCAGCGCAAGGACGCCGAGGTGCTGGCGCACGGCGTGGAGTCCGGTGTGATCGTGCGGTCGCCCGAGGGCGGCTACTCGGAAATCCACGTCGAGCCCGACGAGGACATCGCCGAGCACATCCGCGGCAAGAAGGAGATCCCGATGCTGCCGGCCGCCGAGGCCGACGGCGAGGGCATCCCGCCCAAGGAGGCGCGCGGCCCGCTCGGCAGGCTGCGTGTCCGGCTCAGCCGCGCCTACGGCACCGACCTCGTGCCGCTGCCCGCCAAGGGCGAGGAGCACGGCGACGGCGAGCACGCCGCCGTCGGCACCGGTGGGGAGCGCAAGGAACTGCACTGACGGCGGCCGCACCGACGGCATCGGACCGACCGGCAGGCGAAGGATCGGCCCGGACGGAGAACCTCCGTCCGGGCCGATCGCTTTGTTCAGGCTCGGTCTCTCTCAGGCTCGGTCTCCCCCGGCTCTGCGCTGCCGTCGTGTCCCGGGGCCGCGCCCGCGGTCCCCGGGCCCTCTCTCCCCTGCTCGCCGTCCTGCGGAAATGCCCCTGTACGACCCTCAGGACTCCGTAGGAGCCTGCGCGGCCGCCGGCGGGTGCTTGGTACCCGGAAGGGGCTCGGTCACGGCAGCGATGCGCAGAGCGCTCCAGCGGAGCCACTGCGGCCAGGAGAGCTGCCAGTGCCCCCAGCCGTTGGTCGGCTCCAGCTCGCGCGGCGAGCCCTTGACGATGATCGGGTCGCCGATGAGCGTGTGGTTCTTGAACCACTTGGCGTTCGCCGGGCTCACGTTGACGCAGCCGTGGCTGACGTTCGCACGGCCCTGCGACCCCACCGACCAGGGTGCGCCGTGCACGTACTCGCCGCTGTTGGAGATGCGCACGGTGTCGTACACGGTGAGCCGGTAGTAGCCCGGATCGCCCGGCCCGGCGTCCGGCGAGGTCATGATCGTGACGTCCTCGCGGGACATCGCCAGGTGGATGCCGTTCGTGGTGTGGTACTTGCGCACGCCGCCGCGGCCCGCGCTCACCGGGATGGTCCGGATCACCTTGCCGTTGCGCTCGACCGTCATGTGGTGGGTGCGCACGTCGATGGTGCTGATCTGGGACCGGCCGATGCGGAACTCCCGCACGTAGTCGCGGTCGCCGTACAGCCCGTCGCCGCCGGGCGCGCCGGCGAGCAGCGCCTCCACGCGCACCTTGGTGCCCGCCGGCCAGTACCGCTTGGGCCGGTAGTGCACGGTCTTGTCGTCGAACCAGTGCCAGCTCCCGGTGACCGGCTTGGAGGTGAGCACCCGCAGGTTCCGCTCGACCGAGACCCGGTCGGTGATCGGCTTGTCGAACGTGATCATGATCGGCATGCCCACGCCGACCGTGTCGCCGGTGATCTCCTTGCTCGGGAGGAGGTCGGTGATGCGGAACGTCTGCGTCGCGGGCACCGTGGTGAAGGTGCTGGTCCGGCGCGTCTCGCCACCGGGGGTGGCGATCACGGCGTCCACCCGGTAGGTACGGCCCGGCAGCATGTTGCGCAGGCTGCGCCAGCGGGTCCGGTCGGCGCTCATCCGCCCCTGGACGGGCTTGCCGCCCGCCTGCACCGTCACCTGCTTGAGCGTGCCGTGCGCGGCGCTGACGAGGATCGGCGCGTCCGGGCGGACGTGGGTCGCGCCGTCGGCGGGGGTGATGACGACCTCGGCCGCCGGCTCCTGCCGCTGGGCGGCCGTCTGCTCCTTCGGTGCCGAGGCGCAGGAGGCGGCCAGCGCGAGGACGAGTGCCCCTGCCCCATACGCGGATATCTGTCGCACCTCTGAGTCCCCCAGCTCCGGTCGATCACGCGTCGTGCTGGCTCTATACCCGTGCGTGTGCGACTCGCTCCGCATATGGAAAACCGGGGAACAAAAAACACCATCGGAGCGGCCGACGGCTCGTTGCGAACCGCGGCCGCTCCGATGGCGGACCTTCCAGCTGGCCTGGTCTGCGGGCCGGCCGACCCGTGGGGAGTTACGCGACCGGAAAGCGGTGCCCCCGGATCAGTGCGAGAAGTTCTTCCGGTAGTACTCGAACACGAAGCCGACCAGGGTGCACACCACCGCGACCAGACCGATGAGGAACAGCCACCAGCCGACGACGACCCCCACGAAGGCGAGCGCCGCGGAGAGGCACACGAACAGCGGCCACCAGCTGTGCGGCGGGAAGAACCCGACCTCGCCGGCCGCCTGGTGGATCTCGCCCTCCTTGTCGTCCTCGGGCTGGTCACCCACCCGGCGCGCGGTGAACAGCAGGTAGTAGCCGATCATGAAGGCCAGGCCGATGGAGATCGCCAGGGCGGTGGTGCCGGCGGGCTCCCGCGACCAGAACCAGTAGATCACGTCGACCGCGGCGAAGAACACGCCGACGGCGATCAGCAGCCATCCCTGGATCTTCATCGGACCTCCTCAAGCTCCCGCCGCTGGCCGGGCGGAAGGTGCGGGTGCTTCAGGTCGAAGGCCGGACGCTCGGAGCGGATCCGCGGCAGCGACACGAAGTTGTGCCGCGGCGGCGGGCACGAGGTCGTCCACTCCAGCGAGTTGCCGTAGCCCCACGGGTCGTTGACCGTGACCTTCTCCCCCACCCGGGCGGTACGCCAGACGTTGTAGAGGAAGAACAGCGTCGACAGGCCGAGCACCACGGCACCCGCCGAGGAGATCATGTTCAGCGTGGTGAAGCCGTCGGCCGGCGAGTAGTCAGAGTACCGGCGCGGGAAGCCGATCACGCCCAGCCAGTGCTGCACCAGGAACGTGGTGTGGAAGCCGATGAACAGCGTCCAGAAGTGCCACTTGGCGAGCGTCTCGTTGAGCATCTTCCCGGTGAGCTTCGGCCACCAGAAGTAGAAGCCGGCGAACATCGCGAACACCACCGTGCCGAACACCGTGTAGTGGAAGTGGCCCACCACGAAGTAGGTGTCGGTGATGTGGAAGTCGAGCGGCGGCGACGCGAGGATGACGCCGGTGAGACCGCCGAAGAGGAAGGTCACCATGAAGCCGATGGTGAACAGCATCGGCGACTCGAAGGTCAGGTGGCCGCGCCACATCGTACCGATCCAGTTGAAGAACTTCACGCCGGTCGGCACCGCGATCAGGAAGGTCATGAAGGAGAAGAACGGCAGCAGCACCTGGCCGGTGGGGAACATGTGGTGCGCCCACACCGCCATCGACAGGCCGGCGATCGCGAGCGTGGCGCCGACGAGGCCGACGTACCCGAAGATCGGCTTGCGGCTGAACACCGGGATGATCTCGGTCACGATGCCGAAGAACGGCAGCGCGATGACGTAGACCTCCGGGTGGCCGAAGAACCAGAACAGGTGCTGGTAGAGGATCGGCCCGCCGGAGCTCGGGTCGAAGATGTGCGTGCCGAGCTTGCGGTCGGCCTCCAGCGCGAGCAGCGTGGCGGCGAGCACCGGGAACACCAGCAGCACCAGGATGCTGGTGAGCAGGACGTTCCAGGTGAAGATCGGCATGCGGAACATCGTCATACCGGGCGCCCGCATGCAGATGATCGTGGTGATGAAGTTCACCGCGCCGAGGATCGTGCCCAGACCAGCGAGCGAGAAGCCCATGATCCACAGGTCGTGGCCGACGCTCGGCGAGAACGTGTCATCCGACAGCGGCGCGTACGCGAACCACCCGAAGGAGGCGGCCCCGTCGGGGGTGAAGAACGCGCTCAGCGCGATCAGGCCGCCGAACAGGAAGAGCCAGTAGCTCACCATGTTCAGCCGCGGGAACGCCACGTCCGGCGCGCCGATCTGCAGCGGCATGATCGCGTTGGCGAACCCGGCGAACAGCGGCGTGGCGAACAGCAGCAGCATCACCGCGCCGTGCATGGTGAACATCTGGTTGTACTGCTCGTTGGTGAGCAGCTGCAGGCCAGGATGGGCCAGCTCGGCGCGGATGGCGAGCGCCATGACGCCACCGATCAGGAAGAACGCGAAGGAGGTGATCAGGTAGAGGTTACCGATCACCTTGTGGTCGGTGGACGAGGCCCATTTGGCGATGATCGTGCCCACGCTGGACCGGCGGGTGCGGGCACCGGCCGCGGGCGGAAGCGAGTATTCGGCGGCGCTCACTGGGTACTCCCGGCTGCCTGGGCGTTCGTTGCCTGGTTCATGTACTGCTCAAACTCGTCCTGCGGCACGAGCTTGACGTTGAAGAGCATACGGGCGTGGTCCTGGCCGCACAGCTCGGCGCAGCGGCCGGCGAACACGCCGGTGCGGTCCAGGGTCTTGATCTCGAACTCGTTCGTGACGCCGGGGATGACGTCCATCTTGAACAGGAACGCCGGCACCCAGAACGAGTGGATGACGTTGTTCGACTCCAGGACGAACCGCACGCGCTTGCCGCCGCTGGGCAGCACGAGCTGCGGCCCCTGCCGGTAGTCGCTCACCGGCAGCCCGGTGACCGTCGCCGTCTTGCCCTGGTACTCGGTGGTGAAGCGCCAGCTCCACTGGAACGCCTCCACCTTGACCGTCACGTCCGGGTTCGGGGACTTCTCCAGCAGGTAGTCCTGGTCCCGGGCGGTGAAGTAGAAGAACACCGCCACCATCACGATCGGGATGGCGGTGTAGAGGATCTCGATCGGCAGGTTGTACCGCACCTGCGGCGGGAGCTCGTTGTCCGCGTTCTTCCTCCGACGCTTCCGGTGGAAGATGCAGGCGTACAGGATCAGGCCCCAGACCAGGACACCGGTGGCGAGCGCCGCCACCCAGGATCCCTGCCACAGGCTCAGAACGCGGGCGCCCTGCTCTGTGACGTTCTCCGGCATCCCGCCCCGGGCCCACTCTTCAGCGCTGCACCCCGTCGCGGATGCCAGCACCAATGCCAATGCGCCGGCGCACGCGGCCCTCCGGGCCGTCGGACTGCGCCGCGTCGAACGGCGGGTCGGACTCACGGATCGCCTACCCCACAGATCAAGCCCAAGAGGCCCTCCCTTGGGCGGTCTTTCGTTGTCTCGCTACAGTCGCGTTCTCGGCTTATCCAGTTATGGCATCCAGTCACGCACGGGACACATTAGCGCCTGCCGTGGTCGCCCTCCCGTTCGGCCCCGCCAATGTCGCACCCCGGAGCAGGCCGTCCGCCCGGGATGGGAGGATGGAGGGGTGGCGTACCTCGACGCGGCATCCACCGAACCACTCCATCCCCGGGCCCGCGAGGCGCTGCTCGCGGCCCTCGACGCCGGGTGGGCCGACCCGGCCCGCCTGTACGGCGAGGCCCGCCGGGCCCGCCTCCTGCTCGACCAGGCCAGGGCCGAGGCGGCCGACGCGCTGGGCGTGCGGCCGGACGAGGTGACCTTCACCACCTCGGGCACCCAGGCGATCCAGCTCGGCATGCTGGGCGCGCTCGCCGCCCGCCGCCGGGTGGGGCGGACCCTCGTGGTGAGCGCGGTCGAGCACTCGGCCGTGCTGCACACCGCCCAGGCCCACGAGCGCGACGGCGGCGAGGTGCGGATCATCGGCGTGAGCCGTACCGGGCGGGTGGACGCCGACGCGTTCGCCGAGGCGGTGTCCGCCCCGGGCACGGCGCTCGCCTGCCTGCAGACCGCCAACCACGAGGTGGGCACGCTGCAGCCGGTGGCGCAGGTCGCCGAGGCCTGCCGCCGGGCCGGGGTGCCGCTGCTCGTCGACGCGGCGCAGACGCTGGGCCGGCTGCCCCTCCCCGAGGGCTGGTCGCTGCTCGCCGGCAGCGCGCACAAGTGGGGCGGCCCCGCGGGCGTGGGCATCCTGGTGATCCGCAAGGGCGTGCGCTGGCGCTCCCCGCTGCCCGAGGACGAGCGGGAGCGCGGGCGGGTGCCGGGGTTCGAGAACGTCCCGGCGATCGTCGCGGCGGTGGCCGCGCTGCGCGCCCGGCTGGAGGAGGCGGAGGAGGAGAACCGGCGGGCGTTCGCCCTCGTCGACCGGATCCGCACCCGGGTGCCCGAGCTCGTGCCGGACGTGGAGGTGGTCGGCGACCCGGTCGACCGGGTGCCGCACATCGTCACGTTCTCCTGCCTGTACGTGGCCGGGGAGGCGTTGCTCACCGAGCTGGACAAGGCGGGTTTCGCGATCTCGTCCGGCAGCTCCTGCACGGCGAGTACGCTTCGTCCATCGCATGTTTTGGAGGCGATGGGCGTGCTCACCCACGGAAACGTCCGGGTATCACTGCCACGAGGCGCCTCGGCGGAGGACGTGGACCGGTTCCTCGAGGTCCTTCCCCCGCTGGTGCGCCGGATCCGGGAAGAGGCGGGAGTGATGTCGTGAAGGGTCCGCAGACCGGGACCGACCGGGAGCCGGCCGCGCCCGCGCTGACCATCGACGCGCTCGGCCGCAAGTGCCCGATCCCCATCATCATGCTCGCCCAGCAGATCAACCAGGTGCCGCTGGGCGCGGTGGTGGCGGTGCTCGCCGACGACCCCGCCGCCTACAACGACGTGCCGGCCTGGTGCCGGCTGAAGTCCCACACCCACGTCGGCAGCTACGAGCTGCCCGGCGGCGGCTGGGCGATCCACGTGCGGCGCAACTACTGAGCCGCCCGATCCGCGCCCCGGCCGCGGGGCGTGCCGCCGCGCGGGCGCCGGGCACGCGGCCGCGCCGGCCGTGCCGTACCCGCCCCGTACCCGATCCGTCCCTCCGCCGCGCCCGTCACCCCCGCATCACCCGTCCGGACCGGGGTAGCGGGTGCTGGACACGTCATCGACTGTCGGGAGGGACGAGATGAGCGTGCACAGCGGTACGAGCGGCGGTGCGAGCACCGTACGCGACATGATGCACCCCGGCGCCGAGTGCATCGGGGAGCACGACAGCCTGCTCAAGGCGGCGCAGATGATGCGCGACCTCGGGGTGGGCGCGCTGCCGATCTGCGGCGAGGACGACCGGCTCAAGGGCATCGTCACCGACCGCGACATCGTGGTGAAGTGTTGCGCCGAGGGCAGGGACCTCTCCACCACCACGGCCGGCGAGCTCGCCCAGGGCCTGGTGTACGTCACCGCGGACGCCTCGGTGGACGAGGCGCTGCAGATCATGGAGCGCAACCAGATCAAGCGGCTGCCGGTGATCGACAACCGCCGGATCGTCGGCATGGTCACCGAGGCCGACCTCGCCCGGAGCCTGCCGGAGGACAAGCTCGCCGAGTTCGTCCACCGGGTCTACGCCTCGCGGTGAGACCCGCCGGCGCACGTCAGGCGCGCATCCGCACCGTCCCGGTCCGTCGCGGCCGGGACGGTGCCGCTCACGGGCGGTGGCAGCGCACGTGCGGGGCGACCTCGGCGGCGGCCTCCGCGCCGTACGCCTCGGTGAACCGCTCGAGGAACTCCTTCTGGCTCAGCTCGTACTCCTGCCCGCCCACGTGCTCGAGCACGTGCGTCGCGGTGAGGTTGCCGATCTGGGCGCACCGCTCCAGCGGCAGGCCCCAGGACAGCCCGGCGAGGAAGCCCGCGCGGAACGCGTCCCCCACCCCGGTGGGGTCCACCTTGCGGCGCTCGGGGGCGGGCGGCACGTGCACCGACGGCTCGCCCTTGATGTCGATCCGCGCGCCCTTGGGGCCGAGCGTGGTGACCCGCACGCCGACGCGGTCGAGCACCTCCTCGTCGGACCAGCCGGTCTTCTGCTCGATCAGCGCCTTCTCGTAGTCGTTGCTGAACAGGTACGCCGCGCCCTCGATGAGGCGGCGGATCTCCGGGCCCTCCATGCGGGCGAGCTGCTGGGAGCAGTCCGCGGCGAACGGGATGCCGCGCTGCCGGCACTCGTCGGTGTGCCGCAGCATCGCCTCCGGGTCGCTCGGCCCGATCACGACGAGGTCGAGGCCGCCCACCCGCTCGGCGATCGGCCCGAGCTCGATCTCCCGGGACTCGCTCATCGCCCCGGCGTAGAACGAGGCGATCTGGTTGTGGTCCCGGTCGGTGGTGCACAGGAAGCGGGCCGTGTGGTGCAGCTCCGACACGTGCACCGAGTCGCAGTCGACCCCGTGGCGTTCCAGCCAGGACCGGTAGTCGGCGAAGTCATGGCCCACCGCGCCGACGAGGATCGGCCGCAACCCCAGGCAGGCCATGCCGAAACAGATGTTCGCGGCGACGCCGCCGCGCCGGATCTGCAGGTCGTCGACGAGGAAGGACAGCGACACCCTGTCCATCTGGTCGGCCACGAACTGGTCGCCGAACCGACCGGGGAAGGTCATCAGATGATCGGTCGCGATCGAACCGGATACGGCGATGCGCACGGGGTCATTCTCCTCGTTGTCAGCAACGCGACCGGTCAAGGATACGCGACGACCCCTCCGGCCGGTGGCCGGACGGGGTCATCGTGATCGCTTCGTGGTCCCGGTCAGTTGAACGAGTCGCCGCAGGCGCACGAACCGGTGGCGTTGGGGTTGTCGATGGTGAACCCCTGCTTCTCGATCGTGTCGACGAAGTCGATCGTGGCGCCCTTGAGGTACGGCGCGCTGAGCCGGTCGGTCACCACGTCCACGCCGTTGAACTGGGAGACGATGTCGCCGTCCATCTTCCGGTCGTCGAAGTACAGCTGGTAGCGGAGACCCGAACAGCCGCCCGGCTGCACGGCGACACGCAGATGCAGGCCCTCCTCGCCCTGCTGCTCGAGCAGGCTCTTGACCTTCGCCGCAGCGGCCTCGGTGAGGATGACCCCCTGCTGAGTGGTCTCGCCGCTCTCAACGGTCATGTGCTGACTCCCGCGTCTACGCCGGCCGCACCGGCGGCCGGTTCTCTGTGACGTCCTTACTAGACGCTACCAACACCCGCGGACCGCTACACATTCCTGTCCACCATCCGGAAATCGCCGCGCTCCCCGAAGGCCGCCGGGTACGGCGGGGCCTCCCCGGCCCGCCGTACCGCGCATCGCCCGCCCCGGAACGCAGCACCGGAGCCGGTGTGTCATCATTAGTCGTCAGTTCGACGATAAGTCCCGCAAGCGCAAGGGGGTGTGGTCGTGACGACCACTCAGACTCGGCTGCCGCTGTTCATCCTCGGCCAAGGCGCCGACCCGCACTGCGAGCGCGGCGTGGAGTGCCCGGGGGAGCTGCCGCCCGCCTCCGACCCGGCCCTGGTGGAGCGTGCGTGGAAGGCCAAGGAACGGCTCGGCGAGCGGCTGTTCGTCCTCGGCCACCACTACCAGCGTGACGAGGTCATCCAGTTCGCCGACGTGACCGGCGACTCGTTCAAGCTGGCGCGGGAGGCGGCCGCCCGGCCGGAGGCCGAGTACATCGTCTTCTGCGGCGTGCACTTCATGGCCGAGTCCGCCGACATCCTCACCTCCGACGCGCAGAAGGTCGTGCTGCCCGACCTCGCCGCGGGCTGCTCCATGGCCGACATGGCCACCTTCGACCAGGTCGAGGAGGCCTGGGACGTGCTCACCGACGCGGGCGTCGCCGACGTGACCGTGCCGATCACGTACATGAACTCCTCGGCCGACATCAAGGCGTTCGTCGGCCGCCGCGGCGGCGCGGTGTGCACCTCGTCCAACGCCAAGCGCGCCCTCACCTGGGCGTTCGAGCAGGGCGAGAAGGTGCTGTTCCTGCCCGACCAGCACCTCGGCCGCAACACCGCGGTGCTCGAGCTCGGCCTCTCCCTCGACGACTGCGTCGTCTACGACCCGCACCGGCCCGACGGCGGGCTCACCGTAAAGCAGCTGCGGGACGCCAAGATGATCCTGTGGCGCGGCCACTGCTCGGTTCACGGCCGGTTCACCCCCGAGGCGGTGGACGAGGTCCGCGCCCGCATCCCGAACGTGAACGTGCTGGTCCACCCGGAGTGCCGGCACGAGGTGGTCACCAAGGCCGACTACATCGGCTCGACCGAGTACATCATCCGCACCATCGCCGAGGCGCCCGCCGGGTCGGCGTGGGCGGTCGGCACCGAGCTCAATTTGGTGAAGCGGCTCGCCGCGCGGCACCCGGACAAGTCGGTCTCGTTCCTCGACCGGAGCATCTGCCTCTGCTCCACGATGAACCGGATCGACATGCCGCACCTGGTGTGGGCGCTGGAGTCGCTCGCCGAGGGCAGGGTGGTCAACCAGATCGTCGTCGACCCCGAGACCGCGCACTGGGCGAAGGTCGCCCTCGACCGCATGCTCGCCCTGCCCTGAGCCGCCCCGTCCGCCGTCGCACGCCCGCCGGGCACCGGGCCCGGCGGGCCCGCAGGGCGGCGCGGGCGGCGCGCCGGTGGCCGGGTGCGTCCCGGCCCGGTCACAGGCCCGGGGCGCCCCACACCGGGAACCAGCGGGACAGGTCGGGCTCGATGGCGAGCTCGTCCGCGAGCACGCCGCGCAGCTGCAGCTCCAGCACGTTGTCGCGGCGCTGCCCGCCGAGCGGCGCGAACGGGTAGAAGGTGCCCTGCTTGTAGAGGTAGACGAGCGCGATCCGCCGGTCCGCGCCGTACCGATCCGAGGTGCCGGCGAAGACCACCAGGGAGCAGAGCAGCGACGGGCCGAACCCGGCCTGCTCCAGCGAGCTGTTCGCCGCGTGCAGGTCGGTCACCAGCCCGGACACGTCGTCCGCGGCGCGGCGGACCACCAGCCAGGTGTAGCCGTAGGAGTCGTCCACGCGCTCGACCGCCGGGCCGCCCGAGGCCTCGAGCAGCGCCCGGATGTCCCGCTCGACCGTGGCGAACGCCCCGCCCTCGGCGGGGCGGAAGCAGACCGAGCCGGTCCCGGTGGGCGCGAAGCCGGTGGCCGCCCGCAGCGTGACCGCCGCGGACGGCAGCGCGAACAGCGCGTCGAGATCGGGCTTCGCGGGCCGGGTGCGGCCGAGCAGGATGTCGAGCCAGCGGGGCATCGCTCACGCCCCCCGGCCCAGTTCGGCGGCGATCCGGTGGAGCTGGGCGAGCCGCTGCTCGAGGGGCGGGTGGGTGGAGAACAGCGCCGCGAGCCCGGCCGCCGCGCCGCGCCGGGACAGCGCGGGCGCGAAGTAGAAGGCGTTGAACGGCTCGGCCTCCCGCAGGTCGCGGGTGGGAATGCGGGCCATCTCCCCGCTGACCTTGGTGAGCGCGCTCGCCAGCGCGGACGGCCGCCCGGTGAGCAGCGCGCCGCCGCGGTCGGCGGCGAGCTCCCGGTACCGGGACAGCGCCCGGGTGAGCAGGAAGCTCACCGCGTAGACCACGGCCGACACGAGCAGGATGAGCAGCCCGATCGGCGCCCCGTTGCGGTTCCCGCGGCCGCCGCCGAACCCGCTGTAGAGCGCGATCCGGGTCATCAGCCCGGCGACGATGCCGAGGAACGACGCGATCGTCATTACCGCGACGTCCCGGTGCGCGATGTGCGCCATCTCGTGGGCGAGCACGCCCTCCAGCTCGGCCGGCTCCAGGCGCCGCAGCATGCCGGTGGTGACGCACACCACCGAGTTCTTCCGGTTCCGCCCGGTCGCGAAGGCGTTCGGCACGTCGGCGTCCGCGATCGCGACCTTGGGCTTGGGCATGTTCGCCATCGCCGCGAGGCGGTCGACCATGCCGTGCAGCTCGGGCGCCTGCTCCGGCGTGACGAGGCGCCCGTGCATCGCGAACAGCGCGATGCGGTCGGAGAAGAAGTACTGCACGAGCAGCAGGCCCGCGGCGAGCGCGAGCACCACCACCGCCCGGACGCCCAGCGCGACCAGCACGGCGACGAACGCGACGTACAGCAGCCCGAGCAGGAACAACGTGACCGTCATGCGGGTCGTCAGCCCGCGGTCGGGCGCGTACCGGGTCCGCATCATCGGACCGCCCTCCTCGCCCGCCGGGCCGCCGTTCTCCGCGACGCCGCCGTCACCTGGATGTCAGCTCCCCCCTGTGAAGAACCTGGCAATAAAGAAGACGTGCGCACAGCGGGCGTGCCCGTGGCGGCGGGCACGACCCGTCCCGGGCCCCGGGGAGCCGGGGCCCGGACCACCGGGCGCGCCGGGCGTCAGCCCGGGATCAGGCCCTGGTCGCCGAGCATGGCGCGGACCTCGTCCATGGCCGCGTCGGCCGGCGGCAGGATGAGCTCGGACGGCTCCAGCGAGTCGTCCGGCAGCGGCTTGCCGACCTGCCGCACCTTGTCGAGGAGCGCGTGCAGCTTGGCGCGGAACTCGGCCTCGTCACCGGCCTCGATCGCGGCCTCCAGCTCGCCGTCGAGGACGTTGAGCGCGTCCAGGTCGGCGGAGTCGATCTCGACCTGGCCCTCCCCCATGATGCGGACGATCACAGGCCCTCCCCCGGCTGACGGAACTGCTGGGTCGGCGCGGCGGACGGCGGCGGAGGCGGAGCCGACTGCCCGTGCTGCGCGGGCGGCTGCGGCTGCTGCGCCTGCTGGCCCGACTGGCCCGCCTCGATCGCCTCACGCGGCGCGGGGGCCTGGCCGAGCTCGGCCTTCATGCGCTGCAGCTCCAGCTCCACGCTCTGGTCGCCGCCGAGCCGGTCGAGCTCGGCCTGGATGTCGTCGCGGCTGCCGGTGATGTCGTCGAGCGCGCCGCTCGCCAGCAGCTCGTCGACCGCGCTCGCCCGGGCCTGCATCTGGGCGGTCTTGTCCTCGGCCCGCTGGATCGCCAGGCCCACGTCGCCCATCTCCTCGGAGATGCCGGACAGGGCCTCGTTGATCCGGGTCTGGGCCTCGGCCGCGGTGTAGGTGGCCTTGATCGTCTCCTTCTTGGTGCGGAAGGCGTCGACCTTCGCCTGGAGACGCTGGCTCGCGAGGGTGAGCTTCTCCTCCTCGGCCTGGAGGTTGTCGTGCTGGGTCTGCAGCTCGGCGATCTGGTTCTGCAGCGCCGCCCGGCGGGTGAGGGCCTCGCGGGCGAGGTCCTCACGGCCCATGCTCAGCGCCTTGCGGCCCTGCTCCTCGAGCTTGTCGGCCTTCTGCCTCAGGCTGTTGATCTGCAGCTCGACCCGCTTCCGCGAGGTCGCGACGTCGGCCACGCCCCGCCGTACCTTCTGCAGCAGCTCCAGCTGCCGCTGGTAGGAGTAGTCGAGGGTCTCGCGCGGGTCCTCCATCCGGTCGAGGGCCTTGTTGGCCTTGGACCGGAAGATCATGGAAAGTCTCTTCATCACGCTCATGCGCGTCGGCCGTCCCCTTCTATGTCGTGCTGCGCCAACGGTCCCGGTCGCCGCCTCGCTCGCGGGCCATCGGCTCTCTGCGCTCGCATCCTCGCTCCCTCGCGTCGGCCGCCCGTTTCACCGGACCACCCACGGCTCCGAAAGCGTCACATGAACGACGGAACCGCCTAGGGTAACCCTATGCATAACGTACGGGGGCGTCACCAAGTTGCGGTCCCGGTACGCTTACGACGTGTTCCGACGCCGTACTGAGACGCCCGCCGAGGACGCCGCGCGCGCGGCCTCCTCCGAACAGCCTAAGTCGGCAAGCGTCGGTAAGGGCCGGCCAACGCCGAAACGCAGGGACGCCGAGCGCCGCCGCCGCCAGCCGGTGACCGCGCCCAGGAACCGCAAGGAGGCCTACCGCCAGATGCGGGCCCGGCAGGCCGCCGAGCGCGCCCGCATCCGCGAGGCCCTCGCCCGCGGTGACGAGCGGTACATGCCCGAGCGGGACCGGGGGCCGGTACGCCGGTTCGCCCGCGACTGGGTGGACTCCCGCCGCCTGGTGAGCCAGTACTTCCTGCCGTTCTCGCTGGTGATCCTGCTCGCCACGTGGATCCCGCTGCGCCCGGACATCCGCGCCTGGGTCTACTTCACGGTGGTCACCGTCCTCTGGCCGCTGATGATGGTGAGCGTGCTGGTCACCGCGATCTACGTCGGGTGGCGGGTGAAGCGGCTGGCCAGGGAGAAGTTCCCGGGCCAGAGCGTGCGCGGGGTCGGCTGGTACGCGGCGATGCGCGCGCTGCAGGTGCGCCGCCTGCGGTTCCCCCCGCCGGTGGTCCTGCCGGGCGGAAAGCCGGTTCCGCAGAAGCGGTAGCCCTCGTAGCGTCGTCCCGGCGCCGGGTTCCGGAGCGCACGGGGTGGCCCCGGAGTTCCGGCCTCGCTCCCGGTGCGAAGATGGATCGGTAAGCGACCAGCTCGCAGGTTGGGGAAAGGTAGATGGAGTTTCGCCACCTAGGCCGAAGCGGCCTCATGGTCAGTGAGATCAGCTACGGCAACTGGCTCACCCACGGCTCCCAGGTGGAGGAGGAGGCCGCGATCGCCTGCGTGCACGCGGCGCTGGACGAGGGCATCACCACCTTCGACACCGCCGACGTGTACGCCGGGACGAAGGCCGAGGAGGTGCTCGGCAAGGCGCTCAAGGGCGTGCGCCGCGAGTCGATCGAGATCTTCACCAAGGTCTACTGGCCGACCGGACCGGGGCCGAACGACCGCGGCCTGTCGCGCAAGCACATCTTCGAGTCGCTCCACGGCTCGCTGCGGCGGCTGGGGACCGACTACGTCGACCTCTACCAGGCGCACCGGTTCGACCACTTCACCCCGCTCGAGGAGACGATGCTGGCGTTCGCCGACATCGTCCGCTCCGGCAAGGCGCTCTACATCGGAGTGTCGGAGTGGCGGGCCGAGGAGATCCGGCGGGCGTACCCGCTGGCCCAGGAGCTCAAGGTGCCGCTGATCTCCAACCAGCCGCAGTACTCGATGCTGTGGCGGGTGATCGAAGCGGAAGTGATCCCGACCTGCGAGGAGCTGGGGCTGGGTCAGATCGTCTGGTCGCCGCTGGGGCAGGGTGTACTCACCGGCAAGTACCAGCCGGGCAGCCCGCCGCCGGCCGGTTCCCGGGCCACCGACGAGTCCGGTTCCCGGATGATCGCGCGGTTCATGAACGACGAGGTGCTCACCGCCGTACAGCGACTGCGGCCGCTGGCCGACCAGGCCGGACTGACGATGGCGCAGCTCGCCGTGGCGTGGGTGCTGCAGCACCCGAACGTCTCGTCGGCGATCGTCGGCGCCACCCGGCCCGAACAGCTGCAGGAGACCGCGAAGGCCGCCGGCGTGAAGCTGGACGCGGATCTGCGCAAGGCGATCGACGAGGTGCTCGACCCGGTGGTGGAGCGCGACCCGGCGAAGACCCAGTCGCCGACCGAGCGCTGAGGCTGGCCGCGGTCGGGGCGACCGGGCCGGTTGCTCGGTTGCCGCCGGTTACTCGGTTGCGCCGGTCATTCGGTCGCCGGTAGCAGGCTCATCCGGTATTCGACCCGGTCGCCCTCGACCAGCACGACCGTGGTGACGCCGTCCTCGGCGAGCTGGCGCCAGGTCTGCCCGAGCCACGACTCGGCGTCCGCCTGGCTCGCGAACGTCTCGGCCGGCCCAGCCACCGCCGACCCGTCCGCACCTTCGTACCGCCAGCTCCATGCCATCAACCCGACCTCCTCAAGCGAACGTCCTCTAATGTACGTGCATGTCTTGGCGCACGCTCCTCGTCATCGGCAACGCCGGCTCGGGCAAGTCTGAGTACGCCGAATCACTGCTCGCCGATCCCGCCGGTGCCCGCCGGATCGCCGGTTCGGCGGCGGCAACGGCACTCGCCGAAGCGAAGCCGGACGAGACGCTGATCGTCGACGGGCTGGCCGATGCCCCGGCCGCCGACGAGCTGGTCGCCGCCGTGCGCGACTGCCCGGCCCGGCTGGTGCTGCTCAGCGACGAGCCGGCCGAGCCGGCGGTCGCCGCCCGCAACCGGGCGCTAGCGGACGCGGTCGACGCGGTGGTGCTGGTGGTCGCCGGCCTGCCGGTCCGGCTCAAGGGGACCCTCGCCGCCCCGGTCGCGCAGGCGCCGGACGATCCGGCCGGGGAGCTGCCGGACCTGACCAACCTCCGGGACCTGCCGGCGCCGGACGAGGCGGCCAGGACCGCCGCCGGCGAGCACCTGCTGCGGCTCGGCCCGGCCAGCCTGGGCGCGCTGTCCGCGGTGGTCAGGTTCGCCGCCGGCGGGCAGCGGACCGTGCCGCCGAAGCCCTGGCAGCAGGTACGGGTGTTGGTGCTGCACGGCGACCACGCGGGCGGCGCCGCCGCCGGGGCACCGGACTCGGCCGGCCAGCTCGCCGCGCTGCGCGACGGCGCCAGCCCACTGGCCCAGCTGGCCGGGGCGGCCGGCGCGACCGTGCAGCTGGTGCCGGCGGCGGCGACGGCGCCGATCGAGGACGGACCGGCGAGCACCGACGAGCAGACCGAAGCCGCGCTCGGGTACGGGTGGCGGCTGGCGCAGCAGGCGGTCGACGAAGGGGTGGACGCGATTGTGCTCGGCGCGATCGGGGAGGGCGCCGAGACCGCCGCGGCCGCCGTCACCACGATGCTGGTCACCGGCGCCGAGCCGGCCGCCCTGCTGGCGCGGGTACGGGCGGCCGACGGCACGATCGACGACCAGGCCTGGATGCGCCGGTGCGCGGCGGTGCGGGACGCGGTCCGGCGGGTCCGCGCGGCCGGCCGTACCGGTGCCCGGGCGGTCCTCGCCGACCTCGGCGGCGCGGACCTGGCGACCGCCACCGGCATCCTGCTCGGCGCCGCCGCCCGCCGTACCCCGGTGCTGCTGGACGGCCCGGTCGGGACCGCCGCGGCGCTGGCGGCCCGCAGCCTGGCGGCCGGCGCCCGGCACTGGTGGCTGCTCCCCGACCACGGCCAGCACCCCACCGCGGCCCGGGGCGCCGAGGCACTCAGCCTGACCCCGTTGTTCGATCTGCGGCTGGAACTCGGCGAGGGCACCGCCGCGCTCGCCGCCCTGCCGCTGCTGAACTGGGCGCTCGGCTTGGCCGCCACCGCCAACCCGGCGAGCAGCCCGCCGGCGCCGTCCGATCCGGACAGTGCCGGCACCGGCGCCGGCGAGCCGGCGGCTGCGGGTTAGCCGGCGACCGGTCGGTGTTCGGCGGCCCGCTGGAAGCCGGCGGCCTCCTGGGCCAGTGATCGGCGTACCTGGCGCCCGATCAGTGGCCCGGCCAACCGGGCCACCGCCCCGGTCGCCTCGAGGGTGAGGGTCAGCCGGCAGCCGGCGCCGGCCGCCTCAAGGAGATGGGTAGCGACCATGGTCAGCCCCGGCCGGCTGGCCCGCCAGCCGAACCGGAACGGTGGCTCGAGCTCGGTGACCGTCCACACGGTCGGCGGCTGTCCGGGCTGCTTGAGCCGGGCGGCGCTGCCGACCCGGAGCGGACCGGCGGCCAGCCGCCGCACCGATTGGACCGTCGGCAGGAAGGTCGGCCATTGATCGATGTCGACGGTGAGCTCCCAGACCCGCGCCACCGGCGCCTCGACCTCGACGGTGTGCTCCCACTGCATGACCACCAATGTACCATCTGGTACATGTCCAACCCCCGCCGCGCACTGCTCGACAAGGTGGTGACGTTCGCCGCATCCGAAGGGCTCGCCGACCGGAGCCTGCGGGAGATCGCCGCCGGGGTCGGCACCAGCCACCGGATGCTGCTGCACCATTTCGGCTCCCGGGAAGGGTTGCTGGCCGCGGTGGTCGAGGAGATCGAGCAGCGGCAACGGGACGCGATGGCTGCCCTCGCCGCGGCCGGCGACGCCACCGACCTGGTGACCGGGCTCTGGGAGCGGCTGGCCAGCCCCGACCTGCGGCCGCTGGTCCGGCTGTTCTTCGAGGTGTTCGCGCTGGCCAGCCGGGGCGTCCCGGGCACCGAGCAGCTACTGGCGAACCTGACCGAGCCGTGGCTGGCGGCCGGCGAGGCGGCGGCCACCCGGCTCGGCGTCAACGCCGACCGGGCCACCCTCCGGCTCGGGGTGGCGGTGACCCGTGGGCTGCTGCTCGACCTGCTGGCCGGCTCGCCAGCCGAGGAGGTCGCGGCGGCGCACGCCCGATTCGTTCAGCTCCTCGCCGGCAGCGTGCCGGCCGGCGACCGTACCTGACCTTCCGCCGGTAGCTCGCCCTCCGGCGCTGACCGCGTCGATCCTGGCTCAGGTCTGGGGCGCGCGCTCGATGAACGGCGGCTTGACCACCCGCGCCGGCAGCGGCCGGCCGCGGACGTCGATCACCACCTCGGTGCCGGCCTTCGCCACTGACCGGTCGAGCAGCGCGAGCGCGATCCCGGTCTTGAGGGTGGGCGAGAAGGTGCCGCTGGTGGTCTCGCCGACCGCCTGGTCACCGACCAGCACCCGCATGTGCGGCCGTGGCACGCCCCGGCCCTCGGCGCGCAGCCCCCACAGCTGCCGGGCGGCCCCCGCCTCGCGCTCGGCTCGCAGCACCTGCTGGCCCCAGAACGCCGGCTTCGACCAGCCGACCAGCCACCCGTACCGGGCCTGCACCGGCGTGATCTCCAGCGACAGGTCCTGGCCGTGCAGCGGGTAGCCCATCTCGGTCCGGAGCGTGTCCCGGGCACCGAGCCCGCAGGCGCGCAGCGAGTACGGCTCGCCGGCGGCGAACACCGCGTCCCACACGGCCGCCGCGTGGGCGGCGGGCATCACCAGCTCGTAGCCGTGCTCGCCGGTGTAGCCGGTCCGGCAGACCATCACCTCCGCCCCGCCGTACGGGGTGGTCACGAAGCTCATGTACGGGTGGTCGGCGGGCAGCCCGAGCGAGTCGAGCACCCGTTCCGAGGCCGGTCCCTGCACCGCGATGATCGCGAACTGGTCGTGCTGGTCGGCAACGGTGATCTCCGCCGGCGCCGCGGCGGTGAGCCGGCGCACCACCTCGCCGGCGTTCGCCGCGTTCGGGATCAGGAACAGGTCGTCGTCGCTGTACCGGTAGACGATGAAGTCGTCCACCACCCCGCCGGTCGCGTCGTCGCAGCACATCGTGTACTGCGCCTTGCCCGGCCCGATCTTGTCCAGGTCGCTGACCACGCAGCGGTTCAGGAACGCCGCCGCGCCCGGACCGGTCACCCGCACCTTGCCCATGTGCGACACGTCGAACACGCCGACCGCCTCCCGGACCGCGGTGTGCTCGGCGACCACCCCGCCACCGGCGTACTCCAGCGGCATCTGCCAGCCGGCGAACGGCGCGAACTTGGCGCCCAGCGCGGCGTGGCGGTCGTGCAGGGGTACCTGCCGCAGGTCCTCGGTCATCGGTCGACCCCTTCCAAATCGCAAGTCTCGGTAACGCCAGATCACAAGCCTCGGTAACGAGTGACTACGATCGGCGCCGTGACTCTACCCTCCGTACGATTGTTTGACACCGACCCCGCGGAGCACCAGGTCGACGCGGTCATCATCGGTGTGCACAGCGGCGATGACGATCTGCTCGTCGCCCCCGGCTGCGAAAGCATCGTCGCCGCCTTCGACGGCCGGCTCACCGAGACGCTGCGGCTGCTCGGCGCCACCGGCAAGTCCGGCGAGATCACCAAGCTCGCCACGCTCGGCACGATCACCGCGCCGCTGGTGGTCGCGGTCGGGCTCGGCAACGAGCCGGCCGGGGCGGCGCCGGCGCCGGAGACGCTGCGCCGCGGCGCCGGGGCGGCGATCCGGTCGCTCGCCGGGCAGGCGAAGGTGGCGCTCGCGCTGCCGGTCCCGGACGACCAGGACCTGCCGGCGGCGGTCCGGGCGCTGGCCGAGGGCGCGCTGCTGGGCAGCTACCGGTTCGACACCTACAAGACCAACCCGTCCCGCTGGCCGGCGGTGCGGTCGGTGGCGGTGCACGTGCCGGACGCCCGGGACCGGGCCGCCCGGGCCGAGCTGACCCGCGCCACCCGGGCGGCGCGGGCGGTCTGCCAGGCCCGCGACTGGGTGAACACCGCCCCGAACGAGCTGCGCCCGCCGCAGTTCGCCGAGCAGGTCGCCGAGGCGGCGACCGCGGCCGGGCTGGCGGTGGAGGTGCTCGACGAGCGGGCGCTGCGCCGCGGCGGGTACGGCGGGATCCTCGCGGTCGGCTCGGGTTCGGCCGCGCCACCCCGGCTGGTGCGGATCGACTACACCCCGACCGGCCGGCCGCGGGCCCGGATCGCGCTGGTCGGCAAGGGAATCACGTTCGACACCGGCGGGGTCTCGATCAAGCCGGCGCAGGGCATGTGGGAGATGAAGTCCGATATGGCCGGTGCGGCCGCGATCGCCGCCACCATGCTGGCGATCGCCGACCTGCGGCCGAGCGTGGCGGTCACCGGCTGGCTGCCGATCGCCGAGAACATGCCCTCCGGCACCGCCTACCGGCCCGGCGACGTCCTCACCATGTACTCGGGCAAGAAGGTCGAGGTGCTCAACACCGATGCGGAGGGGCGGCTGATCCTCGCCGACGCGATCGCCCGGGCCTGCGAGGAGGAGCCGGACTACCTACTGGAGACCTCCACCCTCACCGGCGGCCAGGTGATCTCGCTGGGGCGGCGGGTGGCCGGCGTGATGGGTACGCCGGAGCTGTGCGAGCGGGTCCGCGACGTGGGCGCGGCGGTCGGGGAACCGGCCTGGCCGATGCCGCTGCCGGATGACGTACGGCAGGGGATGGAGTCGGCGGTGGCGGACATCTGCCAGACCAACGCCGGCCTGGAGCGGGTCGGCACGATGCTGCAGGGCGGGGTGTTCCTGTCCGAGTTCGTGGCCCCAGGCGTGGCCTGGGCGCACATCGACATCGCTGGACCGAGCTACCACGCCGGTGAGCCGTACGGCTACATCACCAAGGGCGGCACCGGCGTGCCGGTGCGGACGCTGCTGGAGCTGGTCGAGACGCTCGCCTAACCCTGGCCCTTGGCGGCCCGCTTGCGGCGCTCGTTGTAGTCGCGCATCCGTTGTGGATAGCCGACCAGCGCCACGTCGTAGATCGGCATCGCCAGCCGGTGCGCGAACCGGCGGGCCGCCTCCGGGCTGTCGATCCGCCGGCGCGTCCATTCGCCGTCGTGTGCGATCAGCAACAGGGTGGTTTCGGTCACGGTGGTCCGTGGCTCGATGAACGCCTCGACGCCCCGGCGGCTGCGCGCGAACTCCTCCAGATGCTGCAGATCCGCCCGGTTAGCCGGGCGGTCCCCCGGCGAGCCTCCCGTCTCCCTACGCTTCCATCGAAACCAGGCCACCGGACATCCCTCCACGACGGCGTACGCTGCTGCCGCCAGGGTACGTCGGGACGCAACCTTCGCGCGCCCCCCGCTTGGCACCTCCGCGTACCACTCGCCCGCCGGGAGTGGAAAGATGGCCTGGTGACACATGTGAGTGACGAGTACGACGTAGTAGTCCTCGGCGGTGGGCCCGGCGGTTACGCCGCCGCGCTGCGCGCCGCCCAGCTGGATCTGTCGGTGGCGCTGGTCGAGAAGGACAAGGTCGGCGGCACCTGCCTGCACCGCGGCTGCATCCCCACAAAGGCACTGCTGCACGCCGCCGAGATCGCCGACGCCACCCGCGAGTCCGAGCAGTTCGGGGTCAAGGCCGAGCTGGTCGGCATCGACATGCAGGGCGTCAACAGCTACAAGGACGCGGTGGTCGCCAAGGGATACCGGGGGCTGCAAGGGCTGCTGAAGGCGGCCAAGAAGATCACCATCGTCGAGGGCGAAGGGCGGCTCGCCTCGCCGACCTCGGTCGAGGTCGCCGGTCGTACCCTCACCGGCCGCAACCTGGTGCTCGCCACCGGGTCGTACGCCAAGACCCTGCCCGGCCTGGAAATCGACGGCGAGCGGGTGATCACCAGCGACCACGCGCTCACGCTGGACCGGATCCCGAGCTCGGTGGTGGTGCTGGGGGGCGGCATCATCGGCTGCGAGTTCGCCAGCGTCTGGCGGTCGTTCGGGGTGGAAGTGACGATCGTCGAAGCGCTCCCGCGGCTGCTCGCCACCGAAGACGAGGCGAGCTCGAAGCAGCTGGAGCGGGCGTTCCGGCGCCGCGGCATCACCGCCAAGCTGGGCAAGCCGTTCGAGAAGGTCGAGCGTACCGACACCGGGGTCCGGGTGACGATCGCCGGCGGCGAGACCCTGGAGGCCGAGCTGATGCTGGTCGCGGTCGGGCGCGGCCCGCGCACCGACGGCCTGGGCTATGAAGAGCAGGGCGTACGGATGGAGCGCGGCTGGGTGGTGACCGACGAGCGGCTGCGCACCAACCTGCCGAACGTGTACGCGGTCGGCGACATCGTGCCCGGCCCGCAGCTGGCGCACCGCGGCTTCCAGCACGGCATCTTCGTGGCCGAGGAGATCGCCGGCCAGCACCCGCCGGTGATCGACGAGAACGGCATCCCGCGGGTGACCTACTGCGACCCGGAGGTGGCGTCGGTCGGGCTGACCGAGGCGAAGGCCAAGGAGCAGTACGGCGCCGACAAGATCACGACGTACACCTACAACCTGGGTGGGAATCTCAAGAGCAACATTCTCAAGACGCAGGGCTTCGTCAAGCTGGTACGGGTGGCCGACGGCCCGGTGGTGGGCCTCCACATGGTGGGCAGCCGGGTCAGCGAGCTGGTCGGCGAGGCGCAGCTGATCTATAACTGGGAGGCGTACCCGGTGGACGTGGCGCAACTGATCCACATGCACCCGACGCAGGGCGAGGCGCTCGGTGAGGCGCACCTGGCACTGACCGGCAAGCCGCTGCACACCCACGACTGAGCGATCGAAGGAGAAACCTGAGATGCCGGAATCGGTCAAGATGCCCGCGCTGGGCGAGAGCGTCACCGAGGGCACGATCACCCGCTGGCTGAAGAACGAAGGCGACCGGGTCGAGGCCGATGAGCCGCTGGTAGAGGTCTCTACCGACAAGGTCGACACCGAGATCCCCTCGCCCACCTCGGGCGTGGTGAGCCGGATTCTGGTGCCGGTCGACGAGGTCGTGCAGGTCGGTGCCGAGTTGGCGATCATCGATGGCGACGGCGAGAGCTCGGGCGGCGCCGAGCCGCCGCAGGCCGCCGCGCAGGAGGCGGCGCCAGCGGCCGAGCCCGAGCCGGCACCGGCCGAGCAGCCGCCGGCCGAGCCGGCACCAGCGGCGAGCGCCGAGGCCGCCCCGCAGGCTGCCGACAGCGACGCGTCACTGGCCGAGCAGGCGTCGGCGGCGGTCCGGGACGCCGCCCAGGTCACCGACGCCGGCACCGAGGTGAAGCTGCCGGCGCTCGGCGAGAGCGTCACCGAGGGTACGGTGACCCGCTGGCTCAAGCAGGTCGGCGACCGGGTGGCGGCGGACGAGCCGCTGCTGGAGATCTCGACCGACAAGGTCGACACCGAGATCCCCTCGCCGGTCGACGGCACGCTGCAGGAGATCCGGGTGGCCGAGGACGAGGTGGCCGAGGTCGGCACCGTGCTGGCGGTGATCAGCACCGACGGCGCGGCTCCGGCTACGCCGGCCGCCCAGCCAGAGCAGCCGGCTGCGGAAACCGCCCCGGCGGCCGAAGCCCCGGCGGCCGAGGCGCCACCGGCACCGGCTCAGCCCGCCGCACCGGCACCGGCACCGGCCGCACCGGCACCGGCACCGGCCGCGCCGGCGCCGGCCGCACCCGCGCCGGCACCGGCAGCCGCGCCGGCCGCGGCGCCGGAACCGGGCGCCGCGTCGGCTGAGACCAGCTACATCACCCCGCTGGTGCGCAAGCTCGCCGCCGAGCACGACATCGATCTGTCCACGGTGAAGGGCACCGGGGTCGGTGGCCGGATCCGCAAGCAGGACGTGCAGGCCGCGATCGAGGCGAAGCAGGCGGCGGAACGGGCCGCTGCCGAGCGGGCCGCGGCACCCGCCGCCCCGGCCCCGGCCGCCGCGCCGGCGGCCAAGCCGGAGCCCAGCCCGCTGCGTGGCCGGACCGAGAAGCTGCCGCGGATGCGGGCGCTGATCGCCCGGCGGATGAAGGAGTCGCTGGACATCTCGGCGCAGCTCACCACGGTGGTCGAGGTCGACGTCACGAAGATCGCCAAGCTGCGGGAGCAGACCAAGGAGAAGTTCCTGGCGACCCACGGCGTGAAGCTGTCGTTCCTGCCGTTCTTCGCGCTCGCCACGGTCGAGGCACTCCGGGTCCACCCGAACCTGAACGCGTCGCTGGACATGGAAGCCGGCACGGTGACCTACTACGACGCCGAGCACTTGGGGATCGCCGTGGACACCGGTCGAGGGCTGGTGGTGCCGGTGATCCGGGACGCCGGGGACCTCAACCTGGCCGGGCTCGCCCGCCGGATCGCCGACGTCGCCGAGCGCACCCGGGCCAACAAGATCAGCCCGGACGAGCTGTCCGGCGGCACGTTCACGCTGACCAACACCGGCAGCCGGGGCGCGCTGTTCGACACGCCGATCATCAACCAGCCGCAGGTGGGCATCCTGGGCACCGGCACCGTGGTGAAGCGGGCGGTGGTGGTGGACGATCCGGACCTCGGCGAGATCATCGTGCCGCGGTCGATGGTCTACCTCGCCCTCACCTACGACCACCGGCTGGTCGACGGCGCCGACGCGATGCGGTTCCTGGCCACCATCAAGGAGCGGCTGGAGGCCGGCAACTTCGAGGCCGAACTCGGCCTGGCGTAGCCCGAGCCGAGATGCAGCGGCGGATGGCGGTGCCGGCGGGCTACCAGTTCGCCGCCACCGTCGGCCGGCTCGGGCTGGGCCGGTACGACCCGTGCGCCAGGTTCATCGACGGCCGGTACTGGTGGGCCACCCGTACGCCGGACGGCCCGGCGAGCCTGTCGTTGCACCGCGACGGCGGCGAGCTGGTCGCCACGGCGTACGGGTCGGGCGCGGAGTGGCTGTTGGCACGGGCCGACGCGATCGCCGGGCTGCGCGACGACCCGACCGGGTTCGAACCGCTCGCCGCCGCCCACCCGGTGGTGGCGAAGCTCGCCCGCACCTTCCGGGGGCTGCGGCTGCCGGCCACCGGCCGGCTGTTCCCGCGGTTGCTGCGGGCGATCTTCGAGCAGAAGGTGACCGGCAAAGAGGCGTACCGGGCGTACGCGGCGACCGTCCGGCACTTCCGGGAGCCGGCGCCCGGCCCGGCCCGGTCGCTGCTGCTGCCGCCCGACCCGGCCGAGGTGGCGGCCACGCCGTACTGGGTCTTCCATCCGTTCGGGGTGGAGCAGCGGCGGGCCGAGACGGTCCGCCGGGCGGCGGCCGCCGCGGCCCGGCTGGAACGGTGCGCGGACGCGGCCGAGGCGACCGCCCGGATGACCGCGATCCCGGGGATCGGGGCGTGGACCGCCGCCGAGGTGGTGCGGGACGTGTACGGCGACCCGGACGCGGTCAGCGTCGGCGACTACCACATCCCGAACACGGTGGCGTGGGCGCTGGCCGGCGAGCCGCGTGGCGACGACGCCCGGATGCTGGAGCTGCTGGCGCCGTTCCAGGGGCACCGGGGCCGGGTCTGCGTGCTGCTCGAGGTGGCCGGGATCGGCGCGCCCCGGTTCGGACCGAGAATGCCGGTGCGCTCCTTCGCCGCCTACTGAGAGTTTGGGGCCTCTCGTCGGCGGCGAAGGAGCGCGGTCTCGGCCGGCTAATGCCGGCTACCGGCTAGCTGCCCAGCCGCTGCTGGATCAGCGTCAGGACGTGATCGGCACGCGGAGCGGACGCTTCCTCCTCCTGGATGACCGACGCCACCGACGCCGGCGCCGGCTGCAGGCTGGCGCACTGCCCGCTCTTCGACCCGCCGACCAGGTTGCTCGACCCGAACGGGGCCGGGTCGTTACCGGTGCAGGACAGGTTCCCGGCGATGAGGTTGCCGGTGATCTGGATGTTCGCGCCGATGTTGTCGTGCACGCCCAGGCTGCCCATCAGGTTGAACCCGCAGCCCGTGACCGGCCCGGCGAAGCCGAGCTGGATCACGCCGCCGCTGTTGCGGATGGTGACCGAGAGCGCGGCCCCCATGTGGCAGACCACCGAGCCGTACTCGGCCCCGTTGACGCTGACCGGCCCGAACACCGCGGTGTCGAACAGGTCGGTCAGCCGGTCGCCGGTCGTGGTCACGCTGCCGAGCACGACGCCCTTTTCGACGATGGTCTCGCCGTTCTCCGAGCGGATGCCGCCCCAGTGCGTCGAGTCGTCGCTGAAGATGAACCCGCCGTCAGCGTCGATCAGCCGGTCGAACCGGGAGCTCGTGCTGTACAGGCCGAACGCGTCGGTCAGCGTGGTCATACCGTCCACTCTAGACTCGTTGGCCTGCACGAACGAGTTCTCGAAGACCGTCAGCGAACCGCGGATCCGGGAATCCTCCAGGAACAGGTCCGCACTGGCCTGGACCTCGGCTCGCCCGTTCACCTCGACATTGGTGAGCTGGCAGAACTGGCCGCTCGGCACCACCAGGGTTGCCGTCACGGTCTGGTCACTCAGCGATGAGGTGCAGGTGATGACCTGCGCCTCGGACGGCGTCGCGACCAGGCCGATCGCGGCCAGGTTCACGATCGCCATAACGGACAGCAGCCGCCACCTTCGCCGAACTGGCACCCGCTGACCGTTGGTTGCAGTCTCCACACCCATGGTGTCCTCCTTCGGAGACCTCGTAGGAACCGCGCTTCCCGCCTTACGCAAACTCCCGTCACTCGGTGCGTCGTCGGCCCCCGAACCCACGGCGTGCCAACGTGGACGATCGCGCCCGCCTTCGTGCAGTCGCCGTCTGCGCGAGACAGGCAAGCGCGCTAACAGTGCAAGTAGGATTCAGGACACGGCGGTACGCCAGTACGCCACGATGGCTATTTTCTTGCCATTAGCGACAACTCACAGGAAACTCTCAATCTCCGCTACTGGGTGTGGTAACGTCTTAACTTTTGGGAGTTTCCTGATCCGAACCGCTGGTCAATCCGTACTACCAGATGAGCCCGGCGCTGCCCTCCGACCGGGCTGGTCCACCATCTGGACGGAGGTAGGCGATGCGGACACCGTTGCAGCGGCCACCGGCCCTCGACGTGGCATTGACCGCCCGCCATGATAGTCCAGTGGCACAACGACCGGTTCATCGACGAAGTGCGGACGGGTCTCCCGCGAGCAAGCGCGAGGACGCGTTGGTGCGGATGCTGTACGACCAGCACGCCAACCCGCTGCTGATGTTCGTCCTCCGGCTGACCGGTGGCGACCGCCAGCGTGCCGAGGACATCGTGCAGGAGACGCTGATGCGAGCCTGGCGGAACGCGCACAAGCTCGGGGCGCAGGGACAGACTTCGATCCGGCCGTGGCTGGTCACGGTGGCCCGGCGAATTGCCATCGACAACCATCGCAGCGAGAACGCGCGGCCAACCGAAATGTACGACCAGGAACTCGACAGCTTCGCGGTCGCCGACGAGACTGACCATGTGCTGCGTTCCATGACCGTCACCGAGGCCCTGCGCAGCCTGAGCTACGCGCACCGGGAGATCCTGCTGGAGACGTTCTTCCGGGGCCGGACCGTGCCGGAGGCCGCGAACGTGCTCGGCCTGCCACTTGGCACCGCCAAGTCCCGGGTCTACTACGCACTGCGGGCGCTGCGGCTGGCTCTCGAGCAGCGAGGAGTGACGGGGTAATGGACGGACACGAGTCGCTGCGCTGGGACGTCGCGGCGTACGCGCTCGGGGTGCTCGACCACCGGGAGGTCGAGCGGTACGAGCTGCACCTGGCGGAGTGCTCCGCCTGCGCCGCCGAGTTGGAGTTCCTGCTACCGGCGAGCCGGTTGTTGGCCGATGTGGACCCGAACGACATCCAGTCGGTCGAGGACAGCCGGCTGGTCGACCGGCTGCTCGACGCGGTCCGGATCGACCGGCAGCGGGCTCGCCGGCGGCACCGGATCACGGTCGGCATCGGTACGGCGGTAGCGGCGGCGCTCGCCGGCTTCGCGGTGCTCGGTGGCGTCACCTGGCTCGACTCCTTCCCGACCGACAACGTCGCCGGTTCGCCGTTTGAAACCGTGAGCCCGGAGGCGGATCCGCCCGACGACCTCGAGCTGGGTCCGGGTGAACCGATCTCGGTCACCGACCCGGACACCGGGGTCTCCGTCGAGGCGCTGTTGACCGGCACCGACTGGGGTACCCAGGTGTCGATCACGCTCTCCGAAGTGACCGGCCCGCGCGAGTGCCAGCTGCTGGTGGTGCACCGCGACGGCACCGAAGAGGTGGTGGGCAGCTGGCGGGTGCCGGCCACGGGCTACGGGACCGAGGAGCGGCCCGAGCCGCTCCGGCTGCGCCTAGCCACCGCGGCGGACCGCTCCGACATCCAGCAGCTGCGGATCCGCGAGCTGGCCGAGGACGGGAGTGTCAGCGCGGTCCTGGCCGTCGTGCCCGTCTAGGCCCCGTCAAGCCTGTCTAGGCGCGCCCTCAGCCCGTGGGAACGGGCCGCAGGCCGCCCAACGGGCCCCTGCCTGAAATAGACCAGTCCCCGGCCGCGGTGGTCGCCCACCGGGGCCGGGGTGCGCGTCCGCGGACGGCGGTGACGCCACAGGTTGCTGTGGCGGTGGCTAGACCACCGATGGCGTGGCAGCCGCGGCCGGCTCGTCGACCAGCTCGGTATCGAGCCAGCCGCGCCGGCCCACCTCCACGAACAGTGCCGCCCGGCTTCCGACCGCAAGCGTGTCGATGAGGCTCTCGATTTGCCGCCGGATCGTCCGCTCGGCAACCCCCAGTGCGTGGGCCGCCGCCCGGTCCGTCTTGCCGCTAGCCTTCTCGCGCAGAATCCTCAGCTGGAACGGCGTTGGCATCACATCATCGACCGTCGCTGCCAAGCCAAGCCTTGCCATCACTCCCCCTGATCCATGCTCCACTGAGCTGGGCCCCCTCGCACGTTGAGCTGGGCTCCGAGGATCAGTATTGCGAGCACCGCTGTCATTTCGCTGCCAGCTCGCTGTCATGGCTGGCCGGCCGTCCGAGCGGGAACGGCAGCCCCGGAACCGTACGCAAATAGCACGCGACCGCTGGAGTGGGGCCTCTCTCATCCCCATCCAGCGGTCGCGGTGCCGGTGCCCAGGCGGACGGATTACCGGGTCACCGTGTGCTGCGGGCTAGGTCACTCGGTTACTTCGATCCGGATCGTGTCGGCCGGGATCTGCATCCGGGCGAAGCCCAGCATCGGGACCGCGTGACTGGCGGAACCAGCCCACGCCGTGCACCGGTACAGACCGGCCTCCGGCAGACCGTCGGGCAGCTGGACGTCGACGTCGTTCGGCTCGCTCCCGCCGCCGCCGTCCTCAACCGCCACGAAGAACTGCGGGTTCAGCAGCGCGTCCGGGGACGGTGCCACGTTCGGGTCCTCCAGCCGCAGGCAGCCCAGGTGGAAGTGGCCGCTGATGAGCCCCTGCTCGTTCAGGAAGGCGTTCACCCGGTAGTAACCGTTCTCGCCAGCCGGCGGGAAGAAGTCGCGGACCAGGTTCCGGGTGTTGACCCGAATCGCGAACGGCTCGCCGACCGCGACCTGCGCCGGCGCGTCCGAGATGATCAGCGACGGGCTGTTCTCGATCGCCGGAACCGCACCCATGTGGGTCTCCACGCACTGCGCTTCCTCACTCTGAGCGCCGCTGTGGATCGGCAGGTCGGCGCTGTTCTCCGCGCAAGTCCGGCCGAAGATGTCGAACGGGTTCTCAGCGGGCTCCTCGCCGGGGTTGCCCGGGTCCTCGCTCGGCTCCTCACCTGGCTCCTCACCCGGGTTGCCCGGGTCCTCGCCCGGCTCCTCACCCGGGTTGCCCGGGTCCTCGGTCGGCTCCTCGCCGGGGTTGCCCGGGTCCTCGGTCGGCTCCTCGCTGGGCTCGTCGGTCGGCTCTTCACAGTCGGCCGGCGGGTCGTTCGGACGCGGCGGGTGCCAGCCGTGGCCATGGCCGCGGTGCCAGCCACGGTGCCGATCCCAGCCGCGCCAGTTGTGCCCACGGTAGTGGTAGTGCTGGAAGCCGTCGGCCTCGGTGGTCACGTGCGCTTCGAGCTCGTCGGTGCTGACCACGCCGTCGTCGGCGGCCGGGTCCTCGGCCGCTTCGCCCTCGGCGGCGTCGCCCTCAGCGGCCTCGCCCAGGCCGGCGTCGCCCTCGGCAGCTTCGCCCTCAGCAGCTTCGTCCTCGGCAGCCTCGCCTTCCGCGGCGCCGGCTTCCTCCTCGGCCGGGGCCTCTTCCGCGGGCGCCTCCTCAGCCGGAGCCTCCTCCGCGGGCGCTTCCTCTTCGGCTGGTGCTTCCTCCGCCGGCGCGGTGGTCTCGCATTCGCTCGCGCCCAGGCCGCCATTGCGCTCCTCGAGCGCGGATGAGGCCAGCTGGGTCACGGTGAGCACACCGGCGACCATGGCGAGCCCGGCGAACAGCGCAACCATGCGCCGACCACCTTTACGCGCTGCGGCGGCGCGTCGAAGTCGAGCGGCCCGCTGCTGCCGGCCGGCGACCACGCGCTCCCGCAGGGCGTCACGGCGCTGTGTCGGCCTGTGCACGATTGATCACCTTCCTGTTCTCGGGACAATGTCGATGGCGAAAGGTGCGGACGCCGAATCGAATTGTCTTACGTTTCCTCTCCGATGTCGGGATTGGGGTGGACGCACCATCACGACTTTCTGAACCTAGGAGTGGCGGCAGATTAGTGTCAAGGCGACAAGGAAGAATTAAACTTCCAAAGACTCTCTTAATGTTGCGCTGTGAAAAACCATAGATTTCGGCCGGCCGGCCGATCACCGCTTCCGGCGCGGCCGGACCGGCGCGGCGACCCGGACCGGCCAGCGCGGGCGCGTCGATTGCCGATCCAGGAACCACCCGGATCGGGTGAACCGGCCGGGGCTGCCGGTCCGTAACACCCTACGACAACGGGGAATGAGGCTATGGACCCGCGTGCGCCAGCCGCGGGTCCGGCAGACGCGGCGGCCGGTCGTTGCGTGTGGACAGCGCGGCCGGTCGCCGCCTTGAGCAGGCCCGAACGCCACCGGCCCGGACGCAACCGGGCCGCCGCCCGACACAATCGACCGGACCGATTCCGCAATGGCACGCCGTGGCCACCGGCCGGTCCGAAACCACCCGTGCCGGCCGCAGACCGGACCACCCGAAATGGGGCCGGTCAGCGAATTGCCGCGAACTGGTCGGTCGCGAACCGGTCCCGCGGACTCGGCCGGCGCGGCGGCGGCGCCGGCTGGTCATACTCAGGCGGCCGCGGCTCATATGAATACTGCGGTGACACCGGCGGCGAGATCGGCGCTGGCCCGTATTGCTCCGGCGGATATTGCGCAAGGTCGCCGGGCGGATACTCAGGCGGAAATTGCGAGTCGTATGGCTCGTACATCGGCTCGTAGCCGGGTTCCGGCCCGTATCCGACCGGCTCGTACCCGTCGGTCGGGTGCGGCGGCCGCGGCTCGTACCCCGGCTCCGGGCCATATCCGGGCTCCGGCCCGTATCCCACCGGCTCGTACTGCGGCTGCTCGTAACCCGGCTGGTACCCCGGGTCATAGCCGGACGGCCGCGGGTACTGCTGGTAGCCCGGATCCGGTTGGTAGCCCGGGTCGTACCCCGGTGGCGGCGGGTACTGCTCCGGGTAGTACTGGTCCGGCGGGTACGGCGGCGGCTCGGGGTGGTAGTGCGCCGGCTGGTACTGCTCCGGCGGCGCGCTCAAGTCGTGCGGGCTGGACGTGAGCATCCGCGGTGCCGGCGCCGGGACCATCGGCGGTGCCGGCGGTTGCGGTGGCGCCGGCGGCAGCGCGCGGGGCGCCCCAGCCGGCAGCGCGGGCCGGCGGGCCGGCGGCAGCATCGGCGGGCCGTCGAAATCCCGCGGTGGCCGCAGCGGCGCGGCGAGCATCATCCGCGCGGTGGTCGTGAAGGTCCGCATTGCGTTGACCGCCACGAGTCCAATTTGCTCACCGTCGCGGTGGTAGCCGACCACCACTCCGCCGCGGGCGGTGTCCTTGCGGTTGGGCCGCTCCCGGTTCACCGTCATCTCGGCGCTGCCGTCGCTCGGCACCTCGCCGCAGACCTGGATCCGCAGCCCGAACTGGTCGGACCAGAACCGCGGAATCAGCGCCGCCGGCCGAGCCGGGTGGTCGCTGCCGAGCAGCGCCGAGGCGGCCGCCCGGCCCTGCTCCAGCGCCATAATCCACTGGCCGACCCGGCGCGGCTTGGTGCTGTAGCGCAGGTTCGGCCAGCGCGCGACCGTGCCGGCGGCGACGATGTCCTCGGCGCCGACCACCCGCAGGTGCTCGTCGCAGAGCACACCATCGGAGATGTCCAGGCCGCTTCCCTCGAGCCAGCGGGTGTCCGGCCGCTCACCGAGGCTCGCGACCACGATGTCGGCCTCGACCTCGGAGCCGTCGTCGAGGAACAGCACCCAGCCCCGCCGCTTCCGGTCCAGGCCCTTCACCCGGCGGCCGAGCCGGAGCTCAACCCCGTCGGCGGCGACCTCCTCGGTTACGTACCGGCCGACCACCTCGCCCAGCGCCCGGCTCATCACCTGCTGCTTGGAGTCGATCAGGACGCACTGCCGGGCCATCTTCCGCACCGAACAGGCGACCTCGCAGCCGGTGATACCACCGCCGACCACCGCGACCCGCTTGGCCCACTGCAGCGCCTTCCGCAACTCCCAAGCGTGGTCGAGCCCGTACAGCTGGTAGAGGCCGGGCTCACCGCGCGGCGGGAAGTCCTTGGGCCACACCGGATAGGCGCCGCTGGCGATGACCAGCCCGTCGTACGGGTACCGCTGGTCGTTGTCGCCGTACACCACCCGGTCGACCGGGTCCAGGTGCACCGCGCGCACGCCCAGCTCCCACTGGATCGCAAGGTCCTCCTGCACCGGCATCCGGGCGTCCTTGGGTCGCTTGTGGCCGGTCAGGATCGACTTGGAGCAGGACGGCCGGTCGTACGGCGGATGCGGCTCGTCGTACATCACGACGACCTCGCCGCCGAAGCCCTGCCGCCGCAGCTCTTCCGCGGCGGCAACGCCCGCGCGGCCGCCACCGACCACGAGGATGCGCCGGAAATTGCGACGCTGTCCAGTGTCCCAGTTTCCGTTGAATCGCGTCATCTCAATCCCGATATCGAGGGGTACGGCGGCGCGGACCTGACGCCATGGCAGGAGACACCGGGTAGTCCGGATTTTCCGAGGGACCCGGCGTCAGTACGGTCGTGGGCACCCGGCTGAGGGTGATCGCCCGGGCGGGGCAGACCTCGGCGGCACGGATGACCGGTGTGGCCTCATCGGCCGGCACCGATGCCCGGTACGCCAGCCGGCCGTCGCTGCGCAGCCGGAACACTTCCGGCGCCTCGTGCTCGCAGAACGCGAACCGGGCGCATCGCTGCGCATCGACATTGACGGTGATCTCCTGGCTGCGTTGCTTCACCGCGCTGCCGCCGGAGACCTTGCTCCGCAACGCCAGCATGATCGGGGTGGTGATGAACCAGGTGGCGACGGTCAGCCCGTAGGTGACCAGCACCGAGATCTGCAGTGGCGCCCGGAAGCTGTCCGATCCGGAGATCAGGATGTGCGCGACGATCAGCGTGAACGCCACATAGGTCATGGTGTGCAGGGCCCGCCAGCGGCTGTAGCCGATCCATCGCTGAATCATGATGGATGCCGCCACGGCGATCATGACCTCGAGCCCGATCACCCCGACGCCGACCCCGATCGGGTCTCGCCAGTAGACGAACGGCACCAGGATGTCGAGTGGCCGGAACAGGTTGGCGGGCTTGGCCAGTTGCGCGGCCGCGTGCACGGCACCGAGGGTCAGGCCGAACAACGCGACCGTCGTGTGAGTAGCCAGCAACGTGGAGTGTCGCACCCAGGTCAGCGCCCAACCGTTGCGGAGAAACATCCCCCACATTACCGCCAGCCACATCAGAAAGTACGAGATGAAGCCCACCGAGGCGGCGACGTTATGCAAGCTCTGCTCGGCACTGCGCACTCAGCCATTATGTGCCGGCCCTAGCGTTTGTCAAGGAGTGTGGCGCGCGCCGCAGCCGCCTGCGCTGGCGGGCGTTTCCGCAGCTCACGGCCGCTGTGGCGGGGCCGCGCCGGAGACCGCGACCGAGCCCGGCGCCGTAGATATAAGTCTCCTTTAAGTCAAGCCTAAGAATGGCATATCCCGCCGCTTCCGGTTGCCCATTCGCAGCCGGCTCCCTATCCTTTTTGGGTGCTCAGGCAGTGATTGAGCTTTGCCGATGGAGGTCAGATGGTCCGCTGCCGTCCGCTAGCGTCCCGCCACCGCTGGGGCGCCCGCCTGCTCGCCGCCGTGGGGGTCGGGCTGGTGATCGCCGCCTTGCCCACCGGTCCCGCCCAGGCCCAGGACGACAACATCGTCAACACCGAGTGGGGTCCGATCAACAACTCCGACCGCGATCTGCTGATCCGGGTCAAGTACGCCGGACTGTGGGAGATCCCGGCCGGGGAGATGGCGGTCGAGAAGGGCCAGGACCCGCGGGTTCGCGAGGTCGGGGCGTTCATCCGCGACGAGCACATCGAGCTCGACGCGGTGACCGAGGAGACCGCCGCGAAGCTCGGGGTGGAGCTGCCGACCGAGCCATACGCCGACAACCAGCTCGCGCTGGACCGGATGGCGGCCGCCGAAGGCGGCGAGTTCGACCTCGAGTTCGTGCAGCGACTGCGCGAGGCGCACGGCGCGATCTACTCGATCATCGCGTACGTCCGGGCCGGCACTCAGAACGAGCTGATGCGTGAGTTCGCCGCGACCGGCGAGGAGTTCGTCGGCCGCCACATGGACTACCTGGAGAGCACCGGGCTGGTGGACTGGACCCACATCCCGCCGCCACCGGGGCCGGCCGGGGCACCGACCCGGTTCCTGGCCGCCGAGCCCGGCGGCGTCCACCCGGTGCTGATCTGGGTGATGCTCGGCGCGGCGGCGGTCGGCGGTGGGGTTACGCTCGTCCGCACCATCAAGCCGCGGTAGGCGACATCAACCCGGGCAACCGGTCCGACGCAATAGCAGCCAAATTGGAGAGAGGGTGTGAGGATGGGGTCACCATCCACACACCCTCTCTTATGTATCAGCGGTTGGAACCGCTAACCGATGAGGATCAGAGGTCAGCCGGCCCGGCCTCGACCGCCTCGGCGATCGCGGCCGCCGACCGTTCCTCGATCTGCCGGGTGATCCCAGCGATCCGCGACTCGGTGGTCATCTCCGCCGCACCACCGAACGCCGGTGCCACCGACGCCGGCGCCAGGTCGGCGCACTGGCCGGTCGCGGTCCCACGCAGCCGGTTGTCCGAGCCGGCCGGCGTGATGGCGTTGCCGGTGCAGTTCAGGTTACCCCGGATCACGTTGTCGCTGACCCGGATCTCGGCGGTGTTGTCGGCCAGCGTCAGCCGACCACCGAGCACATTGAACTCACAACCGGCGACCGGCGCGCTGTCACCCAGCTGGATCAGGTCGCCACTACCGCGCACCGTCACGTTGCCGTCGACCTCGGAGCGGCAGACGACGCTACCGAGCTCGGCCTGGTCGACGGTGAGCGTGCCGGTGACAACCGTGTCCCGGATGTCGGTCAGAAGGTCCAATGTGGTCCGGACGTTGCCGGTCACCCAACCGGAGATGATGACCGTCTGCCCGGTGTTCGAGTTCACCTGGGCGTGGCTCGTGCCGTCGCTGAAGAAGAACCCCGAGTTGTTGACGTTCACCCGGTTCAGCTCCGACTGCTCCACTGAGACGCCGAACGCCTCCCGCAGCGCGGTCACCCCTCCCACGCTGGAGTCGAGCGCCCCCACGAACCCGTTGGCCCGCACGGTCAGGTTGCCCTCGACCGTCGAGCCCTCGAGCGACAGGTTGGCGTCGTCACGCACGACCACGTTGCCTCGTACCGTGCTGTTGATGAGCGTGCACGACGCGCCGGCCGGCACCGCGAGGTCGCCGGCGATCGTGAAGCCCTCCGCGGTGCCGCTGCAAAGGCTCACGCCCTGTGCCTGCGACGGTGCCGCCACCAGACCGACCGCGGCCAGATTCGCCACGGCCACGATGGACAGCAGACGCAGGCGCCGCCGCCCTCCTACTACTTCCGTTCTCATCCCGTCCTCCGTTCGGATGGCACCAGTCAGACATCTGATGTACACACGAGACGACGTGGTATCGGTCCGGGTGCTACAAGTTGGACGAGGTGGGATCTTCGTCCGCAGCGCTGCCAGGTGCCAGGGGTTTGTCCGATGGTCAGGGACGCTAGTCTGAACGAACCTCAAGGTCAAGCACCTCCGCCGGACAGCCGTGGCCGGTTTATCCGTTGTCGCCCGGATCGCGACAGACCGCTAACCCTGGCAACCCGGTCGGCGATTCATCGCGACCTGGACCGGTGAGTGGTGCGGAGCGCGTAACGTCTATCCGTGTGATCAAGCGTCCGGTGATCAGGCGGCCTGCCCCGATCCTCGCCCTCTGCGCTGCGCTGTTGTTGGCGGTCACCGCCTGCAGCGGTGACCGGCGGTCCAACGAGTCCGAGCCATCGGCGGCCGGCCAAGCCGACTGGCAGCCGTGCCCGGAGCTGCTGGACGAGCTGCTCGGCGACATCGTGCCGGCCTCGGTGATCGACGAGCTCACCGAGGATGTCCGCTACGACTGCGCGACCATCCAGGTGCCGCTGGACTGGGACCGGCCGGAGGCGCCGGAGACCCTCGACCTCGCGATGGTGCGCGCCCGCAGCGTCGAGCAGGCGGACCGGATCGGCTCGCTGCTGGTGAACCCGGGCGGCCCCGGCGCCTCCGGTGTCGAGACCGCCGTGTACCTCTCGCTCAACCGGGTGTTCGAGGGGCTACCGGAGGACGTCCTCAGCCGGTTCGACGTGGTCGGGTTCGACCCGCGTGGGGTGGCCAGGTCCAGCCCGGTCGAGTGCTTCACCGACGCCGACATCGACCAGCTGTACGGCGCCGAGCCCGACCCGGTCGAGCCGGCCGAGTTCAACCAGCTGGTGGCGAGAACCCAGCAACAGGCCGAGACCTGCGCCGCCAAGTACGGCGGCACGCTCGGCGTGTTCTCCACCCGGCAGACCGCCCACGACCTGGAGGCACTGCGCGAGGCGGTGGGCGACGAGCGGCTCACCTACCTCGGCTACTCGTACGGCACCCTGCTCGGCGCGGTCTACGCCCAGCTCTACCCGGAGCGGATCCGGGCGATGGTGCTCGACGGCGCGGTCGACCCGGCGCAGGACCTGGTGACCGGGGTCGAGCAGCAGGCCGCCGGGTTCGAGCGGGCGCTGGACAACTTCGCCGCCTGGTGCGCGGCGACCCCCGACGAATGCCCGTTGCGGCCGGACGCCCGTACCGCCATCGAGGCCGCGCTGGCCGACGCCCGCCGGTCCCCGGTGCCCGGTGACGACGGCCGGGCGGCTACCGCCGGCTGGGTGTTCACCGCGGTGCTCGCCGCGCTCTACTCCCAGGACACCTGGCAGCCGCTCGCCGCCGCGCTGGACCAGCTCGCCGGCGGCGACCCGAGCGGCGTGTTCGAGCTCGCCGACTTCTACGCCGAGCGCAGCCCGGACGGCAGCTACACCAACCTCTACGACGCCAACCTGGCCATCAACTGCGCCGACGACGGTGAGCGGGTCAGCGTCGGGCGGGTCCGCGAGCTGCAGGAGCGGCTGCGGCGGACCTACCCGCTGTTCGGCGGGCCGCTGGCGACCAGCGCGCTCAACTGCGCGGTGTGGTCGGCGCCGGCCGACCCCTACCCGACCGGGCCGGCCACCGGCGCGCCGCCGATCCTGGTGGTCGGCACGCTCGGCGATCCCGCCACCCCGTACGAGGCGACCGGCCGGCTGGCCGACCAGCTCGGCACCGGGGTGGTGCTGACCTGGGAGGGCGAGGGGCACACCGCCTACCCGGCGACCCGGTGCATCCGGGCAGCGGTCAACGCCTACCTGATCGACCTCACCGTCCCGCCGGCGGGGACGACCTGCCCGCCATAGCCAGCGGCCGCTCCAGCACGGTGTGGTCGGGGGCGGTGAAGCCGAACTTCTGGTAGAGGCCGTGCGCGTCGGCGGTGTGCAGCAGCCACCGGAAGTCGGCCCCGGGCCCGTCTTCGATCATCGCCGCGACCAGCCCGGTGCCGAGCCCCTTGCCGCGGTGGTCCGGCAGCACGAACACGTCGGCGAGGTACGCCACCGCAACCCGGTCCGAGAACGCCCGCGCGAACCCCACCATCGCGCCGGTCTCGGTGTAGCAGCCGACCACCCGCCAGGCGCTGTCGAGCTGCCGCTCGACGTCGTCGCGGCTACGCCACCGATGCCAGTACGCCTCGGTGGACAGGAACCGCCACACCACGTCCCGGTCGACCCGGGCCGGGTCATCGTCGAACTGATAACCAGCGATGGTCCGAGAAATTGCCATCCGACAATGATGCCAATGCGCCATAATCCGGCGATGGCACCGACTGGCTGGCCCCTGTACGAACTACGACTGCGCACGCCGGACCTGGAGCTGCGGCTGCCGACCGAGGACGAGCTGGACGAGCTGTGCCGGCTGGCACGGGCGGGCTTCCACGACCCGGCCGAGATGCCGTTCCTCGTGCCCTGGACCGACCGGCCGAGCCCGCAGTTCGAGCGCGAGTTCTTCAAGTACCACTGGGGCGTCCGGGCCCGGTGGGCGCCGGAGCACTGGGAACTGGAGCTGGCGGTGTTCCGGGACGGCGAGCCGATCGGGTTCCAGAGCATCTTCGCTACCGACTTCCCGATCCTCCGCGAGGTGAAGACCGGCTCCTGGCTCGGGGCGGCGTTCCAGGGCCGCGGGTACGGCAAGCAGATGCGCACCGCCGTGCTGCAGCTGGCGTTCGAGGAGCTCGGCGCGCTCGCCGCCGAGTCCAGCGCGTTCACCGACAACCAGGCGTCGCTGGCGGTGTCCCGGGCGCTGGGCTACCAGCCCAACGGGGTCGACCGGGCCGCCCCGCGCGGCGAGCCGCGGGAGCTGATCCGGCTCCGGCTCACCCGGGAACGCTGGCAGGAACGGCGGTTCTGCCAGGTCGAGATCTCGGGGATCGACGCCTGCCGGGACATGTTCGGGGTGTGACCCGCTTCGGGTGTCACCCGCGGCTCAGTCCACTATGGCGCCACAGGAGATGTTGATTTCCGTAGAGGTGATGCTGGCCGCCAGGTCGGAGGCGACGAACGCGGCGACGTTGCCGACATCGGCGAGGGTGGCGGCCCGCCGCAGCAGGGTTGGCTCGACCAGGCTGGCGATGATCTCCTCGCGCCCCGGGAACCCCGCCGGCAGCGTCTCCGGCACCCCGCCGCTGCGCAGGGTCACTACCCGGATGCCGTACTCCCCCAGCTCGCACGCCCACTGCCGGCGCAGCCCTTCCATCGCGTCGAGCGCCACCTTGAAGCCGCCCAACCCCGGCAGGGTCTGCGGGCCGTCGCCACCGAACGCGATCACCACACCGGCGCGCTGGCGCCGCATGTGCCGGGCGGCCGCCCGGGTGGTGAGGAACTGGGTACGCATCGCGTTCGTGATCGGCTGCAGGAAGTCCGCCAGCGAGATCTCCAGCAACGGCTGCTGCACGTCGCCGAGGCCGATCACGTTCGCCGAGATGTCGATCCGGCCGGCCCGCTCGACCACTCCGTCGACGCACGCGCCCACCGCCGCCTCGTCCAGCGCGTCCACCACCACCGGCTCGGCGCGGCCGCCGGCGCCGCGGATCTCCTCGGCCACCGCGTCGAGCCGGGTCCGGGTCCGGCCGGCGAGGAACACCCGCGCCCCTTCGCGGCCGAACGCCCGCGCCATCGCGCCACCGATCGGGCCGCCGGCTCCGTACACCACCGCCACCTTGCCGTCGAGCATCGCCATCGCCGTTTCCTCCGTTTCTGCGTACTGGCTGCTGCTTGAAACGTCGGCGCGGGCGAGCCGAAATCGACGCGGTACGGAGTGACGCGGGCCACAGTCGCCGGGGCTAGCCGGCGTCCGACCAGTTGGCCGGGTTCATCCGGCTCGGCTGCACCCGCGGCGGCTCGCCCGGCATCTTGGGGTAATCGGGTGGGTACGGCAGGTCGCCTTCGCCGTTCCGCTCGTCCCGCTCGGCCCACTCCAGCAGCGGCGTGATGTCCCACGGGTGGTCGTCGATCCCGGCGTGCGGGTCGCCGCGCTCGGCCAGCCGCCGCGGCACCGTCTGCAGGTCGAAGTCGTCCGGCTCGCAGTCGGCCAGCTCGTCCCAGGTCACCGGGGTGGATACGGTGGCCCGCTGGTTGGCCCGCAGCGAGTAGGCGCAGGCGATGGTCCGGTCCCGCGCCATCTGGTTGTAGTCGATGAACACCCGCTCCCCGCGCAGCTCCTTCCACCAGGCGATGGTGACCAGGTCGGGCCGGCGCCGCTCCAGCTCCCGGCCGAACGCGATCAGCGCCCGGCGTACCTCCACGAATGTCCACCGTGGCTGGATCCGCAGGTAGATGTGGATGCCGCGGCCGCCGGAGGTCTTCGGCCAGCCGGTCGCCCCCAGCTCGGCCAGGAGCGCCCGCACCTCGCCGGCCGCCTCGGCCGCGTTCGCGAAGTCGGTGCCGGGCTGCGGGTCCAGGTCGATCCGCAGCTCGTCCGGGTGGTCCACATCGGACCTCCGGACCGGCCACGGGTGGAACACGATCGTGCCCTGCTGGGCGGCCCAGGCGACGTGCGCCAGGTCGGTCGGGCACAGCTCCTCGGCCTTCCGCCCGCTCGGGAAGGCGATCTCCACCCGGGACAGCCAGTCCGGCGCGGTCTTCGGCACCCGCTTCTGGTAGAAGGCGTCGCCGCGGTTGTCCTGCCGGGTGCTGAGCTTGGCGCCCTCGAACACCCCCTGCGGCCACCGCTCCAGGGTGGTCGGGCGGTCCCGCAGCGCCCGCATGATTCCGTCCTCGACCGACAGATAGTAGTAGAATACGTCCCGCTTTGTGAACCCGCGGGCAGGATAATACGGCTTGTCCGGATTGCTGAGCCGTACCGTCCGGCCGGCGACCTCGATCTCCTCCGCCGCAGCAGCCACGGCTTGACTCTATGCCAGCCACGTACCGTTGAAGGGTGGAGATGACCGAGGACCAGTGGCGGGTGAAGCTCACCCCAGAGGAATTCCGGGTGCTCCGGCAGGGTGGCACCGAGCCGCCCTGGACCGGAGAGTACGTGGACACCAAGATCGACGGCACCTACCGGTGCCGGGCGTGCGGTGCGGCGCTGTTCGACAGCAACACCAAGTTCGACTCGCACTGCGGCTGGCCATCGTTCGACGAGGCGCTGCCGGGGGCGATCCGATACCTGGAGGACCGGTCGTTTGGCATGGTCCGCACCGAGGTGCGGTGCGCCAACTGCGACTCCCACCTCGGGCACCGGTTCGACGGCGAGGGCTTCACCCCGAAGAACGCCCGATACTGCATCAACAGCATCGCGATGCGGCTCGACCCGAAGGACGGCTGACTACCGTGACAGCCGGCACTCCAAACAATTTGTAGTACGACCCGTTTGTGGTGCCTCGGCGGGCGTTTCGGGCGCCGGTGCGGCGGGAACCTCTGGTCCTGACGGACAGGGGGTTCACGATGGCGGTCTGCGAAGTCTGCGGCAACGACTACTGGCTGGCGTTCGAGGTCCGGACGGCGAGCGGCGAGACCCACACGTTCGACTCGTTCGAGTGCGCGGTGCACCGGCTGGCACCGGTCTGCGAGCACTGCAACTGCAAGATCATCGGGCACGGGGTGGAGGTGTCGGGCCGGTTCTTCTGCTGCGCCCACTGCGCCCGGATGGTCGACGACCAGGGCAACCAGCTTCGCGACACGGTGGGCGCGCATCCGGGCTGACCTACCATGGGCGGGTGCGCGTGACCCTGCACCAGGCGCGCTTCGCCGAGCTGGACGCCGCGACGCTGTACGCGCTGCTCCGGCTGCGAGTGGACGTGTTCGTGGTCGAGCAGCGCTGTCCGTATCCGGAGCTGGACGGCCGGGACCCGGAACCGTCCACCGTGCACTTCTGGCTGGCCGAGGCCGGGGCGCCGGTCGGGTACCTCCGGGTGCTGTCGGAGGCCGACGGCGTGGCCCGGATCGGCCGGGTCGCGGTGGCCAAGCCGGCCCGCGGCCGGGGCCTGGCCAGCCGGCTGATGACCGCCGCGCTGGCCGAGGTCGGTGACCGCGACTGCCGGCTGGACGCGCAGTCCCCGCTGGTCGACTTCTACGCCCGGTACGGGTTCCGGGTCACCGGACCCGAGTACCTCGACGACGGTATCCCGCACGTCCCGATGCTGCGCAGTCAGTCGCCCGCGCCGACGTAGACCGCCCGCGGCCGCAGCTCTACCCAGGAGTTCTCGATCGGTCTATATTCATCGGTACCGGGGTCTGGACTGTCCGCCAACGAGGAGGTTGGCATGTCGGGGTTTCTTCGCCGGTTCCTGACCTCGGTCGGGCTGGCCGCCGTGCTGGCCGGCGCCGGGGTGGTCACCACCGCCACTCCCGCCCAGGCGGCGGTCCCGCCGGTCGGCTCGGTGGTCTGCCACGTCGGCCGGGTCTCCGGCTTGCAGTGCGGCACGGTCACCGCGATCAACGTCACGATCTCCTTCCCGGGCGGCCCGGTGCACGGCGTGTTCCTCTACACCGCCTCCGCCCAGCCCGGCGACAGCGGCGCGCCGATCTATGCGATGAGCAGCGGGGACCAGATCGGGACGGTGCTCGGCTCGGTCGGCGGCCGCACCGCCGGCCTGCCGCTGCCGTAGCCGCTACCGGAGCGCGTCGGTGAGCAGCCGGTGCACCCCGGCCGGGTTCGGCAACCAGCGGATGTCCCGCGGTGCCACCCCCTTGCCGGCCAGGGTCAGCCGGACCGTGCCGAACCCGAACAGCCGGCCGAGCGCGGGCTGCTTCGTCGACACACCCGCGATCACCGCCAGCGGCACCGCCACCGCCGTGCCGCCGCCGAGCAGCAGCAGCCGCCGGTCGGTGAGCACCACCCGCTCGCCGCGCCATTCCACGATCCGCCACAGCAGCCAGGCCAGCACCCCGATCCAGATCACGGTCGGGATGGTGGCGAACCAGCCCGCCGCCAGGTAGTTGACCGCGAACCCGGCGAGCAGCGCCAGCAGCAAGGTGGCGCCGGCCGCCGCCGCGACCGCCGGCAGCAACCGGATCGGATGCGGCCGCCACTGGGTACGGAACTGCTCGCCGGCCTGCAGATGTCGGGCGACTCGGCGGCCGGGCCCGTGGCCGGCCGGCCGGAGACCATAGTAGACACTGGGCTCCTTGCGGGTGGCCGGCAGGGCCTGGGTCGGTTCGCTGCCGGCCAGCGCCAGTGGCTCGGTCGCCGCCGCTGGCAGCCCGGCCAGCGGGTCGTGGGCCGGCGGCTGCCAGCCGCCGTACGGGTCCACCACCGCGGCGTCGGGCGGGCCGAGCGCCGCCAGCAGCTGCCCGGTGGTCGGCCGCTGCTTCGGCTCCTTCGCCAGGCAGCTGGCGATCAAACCGGCCAGGTCGGCCGGGACGCCGGTCAGGTCCGGCGGCTCAGCCACCACCCGGAAGATGATCCCCTCGGGCGCGCCGGTGTTGAACGGGCCGCGGCCGATCAGCGCGTAGACCAGCGTGCTGCCGAGCGAGAACACGTCCGAGGCGGGGGTGAGCGGCTCCCCCTTGATCTGCTCCGGCGACATGTAGCTGGGGGTGCCGATCACCTTCGTGAACAGCGCCGAGTTGGTCTCGAACGCCCGGGCGATCCCGAAGTCGATCACCACCGGACCGTCCGGCGCCAGCAGCACGTTGGCCGGTTTGAGATCCCGGTGCACCAGCCCGGCGGCGTGGATCGCGGCGAGCGCCTCGGCGAGCCGGGCACCCACGATCCGGACCGTCGGCGGCGGCAGCGGGCCGCTCTCAGCGACCGCCTCGTGCAGCGACTTCCCGGGCACGTACTCGGTGGCCAGCCAGGGCGACTCGGCGTCCGGGTCGGCCGCCACCACGCTGGCGGTCCAGAACCCGCCCACCTGCCGGGCGGCGTTCACCTCCCGGACGAACCGGGCCCGGAACGCCGGGTCGGCGGCGATCTCGGGGCGGATCAACTTCACCGCCACCGGCCGGCCGCTGCGGGTCACGCCGAGATAGACCTGGCCCATGCCGCCGGCACCGAGCCGGCCGACCAACCTGAACTCGCCAATGCTCGGCGGATCCGTCGCCCGCAGCGGCTTCACCGGCTCACCATAGCCGAGCGCCAGGCCTCAGGCGGCGCGGTTCGAGCGACGCTGGAACGCTACGGCAGGCCGGCGATGATGTCGGCCAGCGGCCGGCGCCGGCCGGTGAAGAACGGCACCTCCTCGCGGACGTGCCGGCGGGCGCTGGCGCCCCGCAGCTCCCGCATCAGGTCCACGATCCGGTGCAGCTCGTCGGCCTCGAAGGCGAGGATCCACTCGTAGTCGCCGAGCGCGAACGAGGCCACCGTGTTCGCCCGCACGTCCGGGAACCCGCGGGCCATCTGCCCGTGCTCGGCGAGCATCGCCCGCCGCTCCGCCTCCGGCAGCAGATACCACTCGTAGGACCGGACGAACGGGTAGACGCAGACGTAGGACCTGGGCGGCTCACCGGCGAGGAACGCCGGTAGGTGGCTCTTGTTGAACTCGGCCGGCCGGTGCAGCGCCAGCTGCGACCAGACCGGCGCGAGGTGCCGGCCGAGCGCGGTGCGGCGCAGCATCCCGTACGCGTCCTGCAGCGCGTCGGACGACCCGGAGTGCCACCAGATCATCAGGTCCGCGTCGGCCCGCAGGCCGGACACGTCGTAGGTGCCGCGGACCGTGATGTCCTTGTCGGCCAGCTGCGCCAGCAGTCCGGTCGCCTCGGCCGTCAGCTCGTCGCGGGCGGCCGGCAGCGGTCCAGCGGCCCGGAACACCGACCACATGGTGTAGCGGATGGTCTCGTTCAGCTCGCGAATCCGGGCAGCGTTGGTCATGTCACCGATTCTCCCAGAGCTTCCGCCACCCCGTCGGCGGCGGCCTCACCGGATTTCACACAGGCCGGGATGCCGACCCCGTCGAAGCCGGCGCCGGCCAGCCGAAGCGTGCCGGGCAACCCGGCCCGGGCCGCCGCCACCCGGTCCAGGTGGCCGGGGGCGTACTGCGGCAGCGCCCCGCCCCACCGGTGGACGCTCGCCTCGACCGGCTCCGGCAGCTCACCGAGGATCCGGGCCAGGTCGGCCCGCACTCTCCTGAGCAACTCAGGGTCGGCCAGCCGGAGCGGCCCCGGGTCGCCGTACCGGCCCACCGAGGCCCGGATCACCACCCCCGGCACATGCGCCCACTTGCGACTCATGAACGTGGCCGCCTTGATCACGGTCGGTTCGCTCGCCGGGACCAGGAACCCCGAGAGCTCGGGCAGCGGCGTCCCGGCCGGCAGCGCCAGCCGGACCAGCGCCACGCTCGCGTAGTCGAGCTCGCCGATCAGCGCCGCCGGCTCCGGCGCGACCGGCGCCAGCAGCCGGGCGGCCGGCCGGGCCGGCAGCGCCAGCACCACCGCGTCGGCGTGCGCCACCACCGGGTCCCGGGTGGCGCCCACCACCAGCCGCCAACCGCCGCCGTCGGCCCGCAGCTCCCGGACCGGCAGCCCGAGCCGGATCGTCGCCTTGCTGGCGGCCGCCACCGCCTCGGCGAACTCCGCCAGCCCGCCGGCGACCGAGCCGAACACCGGACCGGCCGCCCGGCGGCGCTGCGCCAGCGCGGCCCGGACCGCCCCGACCAGGGTCGGCTCGGTGCGGCAGGCGGCGGCGAGCGCCGGGATGGTCACGGCCAGCGACAGCGTGTCCGCCCGGCCGGCGTACACCCCGCCGAGCATCGGGTCGACCAGCCGCTCCGTCACCTGGTCGCCGAGCCGGGCGCGGACCAGCTCCCCCACCGCCACGTCCTGGTCGGGCGCCAGCACCGGCCGGCCTTCGTCCCGGTCGCGGTCGGTGACCTCGGCGATGCCCGCCAGCGCGGACAGGTCGCCGGGCACCCCGACCAGCGTGCCGGCCGGGATCTGCCGCAGCTCGCCGTCGAGCACCAGCGCCGCCGGCACCGGCTGCGGGTGCACCAGCGGCAGCCCCAGCCGCCGGGCCAGCACCGCCGCGGCCGAGTCGGTCGGCCCGTCGTACAGCAGGAACGCGTCGGCGGCGCCCCGCAGCTTGCCGCCGACCTGCCGGCCCTGCTCGTACACGGTGATCTGGGCGGCCGGGCCGAGCCGGTCCCGCAGCCGCAGCGCGGCGGCGAGCCCGGCGATCCCGCCGCCGATCACCGCCACCGTCACCGGACGCATGAGTGCACCAGCTCCACCACCCGGGTCAGCACCGCCGGGTCGGTCTCCGGCAGCACCCCGTGGCCGAGGTTGAACACATGCCCCGGCGCGGCCGCGCCCTCGGCGACCACCCGCCGCACCTCGGTCTCGATCACCGGCCACGGCGCCAGCGGCACCGACGGGTCGAGGTTGCCCTGCACCGCCCGTTCCCCGCCGAGCTTGGCCGCGGCCACGTCCAACGGGGTCCGCCAGTCCACGCCCACCACCTCCGCGCCGGCCTCGGCCATCGCCGGCAGCAGGTGACCGGTGCCGACCCCGAAGTGCACCCGCGGCACCCCGGCGCCGGCCAGCCCGCCCAGCACGTAGGCCGAGTGCGGCAGCACGAACCGCCGGTAGTCGGCTTCCGACAGCGCGCCGGCCCACGAGTCGAACAGCTGCACCGCCGACACACCGGCGGCCACCTGCACCCGCAGGAACGCCAGGGTCACCTCGGCCAGCCGCCGGCACAACGCGTGCCAGGTCGCCGGGTCGCCGTACATCAGCGCCTTGGTGGCGGCGTAGGTCCGCGACGGCCGGCCTTCGATCAGGTAGCTGGCGAGCGTGAACGGCGCGCCGGCGAACCCGATCAGCGGCCTGTCACCCAGCTCGGCGACCAGCAACCGGACCGCCTCGGTCAGGTACGGCAGGTCCTCGGCCGAGATCGGCCGCAACCGGTCCACATCGGAGGAAGTCCGGATCGGCTCCGCCACCACCGGCCCGGTGCCCGGGACGATCTCCAGCTCGACCCCGGCCGCCGCCACCGGCACCATGATGTCGCTGAACAGGATCGCCGCGTCCACGCCGTGTCGCCGGACCGGCTGCATGGTGATCTCACAGACCAGGTCCGGGCGGCGGCAGGACTCGAGCATCCCGATCCCCTCCCGGACCCGCCGGTACTCCGGCAACGAGCGGCCGGCCTGGCGCATGAACCAGACCGGTGGGTGCGGCACGGGCTTGCCCCAGTAGGCGCGGATGAGTGGGGAGTCAGCGGGGTTCGGCACGCGGCCCATCGTCCCATCCGGCCCCCTCGGAGGCGGTAGCCACCTCCTCGACCAGTGCCCTGGCCCGCACCTCGGCGAGCTCGGCCGCGGCGAGCGCCTTCCGCTCCTGGTCGGCAGCGATCCGGTAGCGCTGGTGCGCCGCCCGCCGGGCCGCCCGCACCCGGTAGAGCTCCCGCTCGGCCTGGTCGACGTCCGGGTCCAGGCCGTTGCTCCAGCGCAGCACCCGCCACAGCTGGTCCTTGGTGAGGTCGCCGCGGCGGTACGCGCCGAGCGCGGCCTGGGTCACCGCGCCCATCCCGGCCCCCTCGCGCTGGCGCAGGATGCCGCTGCGCTCGACCGCCTCGGCGTGCCGGCGGACCGCCTTGTCGTGCGCCTCCTCGATCTCCTCCAGCGCCCGCCAAGCGGCGGCCCGGGCGGCTTCGGCGGCCTGTGCCCGCTCCTTCAGCACCGCCACCTCCGAGACCGCCTGCTGGGCCTGCTCGGCGACCGCCGTGGCGTGCTGCGCCCAGGCCGCCCGCTCGGCCCGCAGCTTCGCCTTGCTCGGCACCTCCCGCCGGTGCTGCCACCACGCCACCAAGGCCACCAACAGGAACAGGGCGGCCGAAGCGGCGAGCAGCAGCAGCCACACGCTCAGAAAGGAGGTACGAGTGGGCACGTTACCGTCCAACGTTCGGCTCGTCCGGTTGGCCTTAGAAACGGTAGCGCGCCGTTCGGGGCCGCGGGTGCCGGTGGCGCATAGGCTCGGCGGTATGGCGCCCTCGACCACCGTCCCCCCGGGAGGTTCCGCCCGCTCGGTGATCCCCCACACCTTCGCGCGGGCGGTCGAGGAGCTGCGCTCGGTCCGGCCCCGAAACGAGATCATCCTCACCGAGCTGCCGGCGCCGCAGCGGCTGGCACCGTTCGCGTACGCGTTGGCCGGGACGGTCCGGCCGCCGAAGGCACTGCCGGTCGAGGAGGTGGCCGACGGCCGGCTGATCCTGCTCTACGACCCGGCCGGCCAGGAGGGGTGGCAGGGCGAGCTGCGCCTGGTCACCTACGTGACCGCCGAGCTGGAGCCGGATCTCGCCAACGACCCGCTGCTGCCGGAGGTGGCGTGGAGCTGGCTCACCGACGCGCTCGCCGCCCACGCCCCGGAGTACACGGCGCTGGCCGGCACGGTCACCCAGACCACCTCGACCCGGTTCGGCGAGCTGGCCGGCCCGCCGGCGGCGGCCGACGTCGAGCTGCGCGCCTCCTGGACGCCGCTGGGCGACCGGCTCGCCGGGCATGTCACCGCCTGGTGCGAGGTGCTGGCCGCCACCGCCGGGCTGCCCCCGCCCGGAGTGAGCGCGCTGCCGACCGCCTCCGGCTAGCGCCGGCTAGAACCCGAGCGCCCGGTCCGCTTCCTGGCAGATCGGTTCGGCGTCGGCGAGGATCGACTCGGCCAGCGCGTTGTCACCCGCGTCCAGCGCGGCGTTCGCCTCGCCGATCATCACCAGGCACTCGCGGATCGTGTCCAGGTCTTCTTCCAGCACGTCGACCTGGTTCTCGGTGCCTTCCAACGCGGTCTGCAGGTCGCTGAGCTCGTCCTGGGTCTGCTGCAGCTGGTCGTTGAGCTCGCTGATCTGGGTGTCCCGCTCCGCCACCGTGCCGGTGAGCTCATTCACCTGCGCGGTCAGGTCGGCCTCGGTCTTGTCCAGCTCGGAGGCGGTGCTCAGCCACAGGAAGGTCATCACGCCGCTAACGATCAGCAGCACCCCGGCGACCACCGACAGCACGATCACCGGCACCCGGCTGCGACCGGCCGCCGGCGGCGGGCCCGGGCTCCACGGGCTGGCCGGCTCCATCGCCGGCGACATCGGCACCGCGCCGCCCGGCGGGCTGCCGGGTGGTGGCAGCGGCGCGCTGCCCGGCGTGAACCCCGGCTCGCCGGGCCGGTCGTGCGCACCGGACGGCTGCGGCGGGATTGGTGGCGGCGCCCCCGGCGGCGACCAGTCGACGACGGTCGGCTGGGGTGGTGGCGGCGGCGGAGGTGGCGACTGCGGCGGCGGCGCCGGGGCGGGTGCGGGTGGCGGCGGCTCGAACCGCGGCGGCAGCGGGGCAGAGCCGCGGACCGTCGGCCGGTCGGCCGGGTTGTCGGGGTAGGACACCGGACTCTCCAATCTGGTCTATCCGCGGTTCGCTTCGTTGCTGGAGCCGCTGCTGTCGAGTTGTGCGCAGGCGTGCTATTCGCAGATGTCGAACAAGCCGCAGGCCACGGAGATCGGCACCGCGTAGCCGATCGCCTCGGCTTCCGGGTCCTTGGCGCTGGCGATGCCGATCACGGCCTGGTCGGAATCGATCACCGGCCCGCCGGAGTTGCCGGGGTTGACGGCCGCGTCGAACTGGATCCACGGCCCGCTGCCGTCCGGGAGCATCCGCTCCGGCGTGCTCACCACGCCGGTGGTGACCGTGTCGGTGAGCCCCTGTGGTGCGCCCACCACCACGATCTGCTCCCCGGAGGAGACCTCCTCGCTGGTGCCGAGGCCGCGGAACGACGAGTCGGTCTGCAGCCAGGCGACGTCCGCCTCGGGTGCGACGTCGACGATCTCGGCCGGATAGACCTGGTTGGTCCGCTCCAGCGTGACCTCCCGGCCGCCACTCTCCCACACGGACTGGATCACGTGGTAGTTCGTGAACAGGTTGGTGCCGCCGCTCTCGGTCTCCGGACCGATCGCGAACGCGGTGCCGGTGAACTCACCGGCGACCACCATCAGCACGCTCGGCAGCACCGCGTTGGCGACCGCCTCCGGGTCGAACACGTCGCCGGCGAACTCCTCCAGCGCGCTGGCACGATCTTCCAGCGCGTCCAGCCGCTCGTCACCGTACGCCTGGCCCTGGGACAGCTCGTCCAGCCGGTCGTTGGCCCTGTCCAGGTCGGACGAGAGGCTGAACAGCAGCCAGCTCTGGATGCCGAGCCCGACGATCAGCACCATCACCAGCACCAGCGCGAGCACGCCCGGCCAGGCCAGCCGCCGGGCGGACGGCTCCGGCCCGGCAACGGGTGTGGCCGGCCCGGGCGGGGCCGGCGCGAACACCGGTGGGCTCGGCGGGTTCGGCGGTGGTGGGTTCGGCGGCGGGCTCCAGTCACCCGGGGTCGGGTGCCAGTCGCCGGCCCGCTGCTGCGGCGCCACCGGGGAGCCGGGCGCCGGCGGGGAGCCTGGCGTCGCCGGCGAGCCGGGTGGCTGCCCGGTTGGCACTTGGGCGCGCCCAGCCGGCTGGGTCCAGTGGTCCATGTCGGGTCTGTCCTCCCCTGCGCCGTTGCCCACCACGTCCAAGGTAACCACACCCGCGCAACGCGAGCGCACCTCGCCGCAGCCACGCGGCAAGACACATTACTGTTTGGAGGTGTCCGTACCGCTGACTACCCCGCGCGACGGCACTCCCGAGCCGGTCACCACGCCTGCCGCGCTCGCGGAGGTCGTCAGCCGGCTGGCCGCGGGCACCGGCCCGATCGCGATCGACGCCGAGCGTGCCTCCGGCTACCGGTACACCCAGCGCGCCTACCTGGTCCAGCTCCGCCGGCAGGGCGCCGGCACGGTGCTGATCGACCCGATCCCGCTCCGCGACCTCCGGAGCCTCGACACGGCCATCAACGGCACCGAGTGGGTGCTGCACGCGGCCAGCCAGGACCTGCCGTGCCTGGCCGAGCTGGGGCTGCGCCCGCAGCGGCTGTTCGACACCGAGCTCGCCGCCCGGCTGGCGGGCTTCGAGCGGGTCGGGCTGGCCGCGCTCACCGAGTCACTGCTCGGCTACACGCTTGACAAGCATCACTCCGCCGCCGACTGGTCGTCCCGACCGCTGCCGGCGACCTGGCTGGCGTACGCCGCCCTCGACGTCGAACTGCTGGTCCCGCTGCGGGACGTGCTCGCCGAGGAGCTTGCCCGGCAGGGCAAGAGCGAGTGGGCCGCGCAGGAGTTCGCCGCGCTCGCCGCCGGCGCCGCCACCCCGGCCAAGCCGCGCCGCGACCCGTGGCGGCGCACCTCCGGCATCCACAAGCTGCGGGGGCCGCGGGCGCTGGCCCGGGTGCGGGCGCTCTGGTACGCCCGGGACGAGATCGCGGCCCGCCGGGACACCGCGCCCGGCCGGGTGCTGCCGGACGCCGCGATCATCGCGGCGGCGGAGAGCGACCCGACCGACGAGAAGTCACTGCTGCTGCTGCCCGGGTTCAGCGGCCGGTCGGTACGGCGGCTGGCGCCGACCTGGCTGGCGGCGCTGGCGGCGGCCCGGGAACTGCCCGACGAGGAGCTACCGACGCCACCGGTGGTGGACGGCCCACCGCCACCGCACCGGTGGGCGGAGCGGGACCCGGCGGCGGCCGCCCGGCTGGCCCGCTGCCGGGCCGTGGTCACCGAGCTGGCGGCCAGCCACACGCTGCCGCCGGAGAACCTGATCAGCCCGGACTACGTGCGGCGGCTGGCCTGGGATCCACCGGAGGAGGTGACCGCCGAGACGGTCGCCAACACGCTGGCTGGATTCGGGGCCCGACGCTGGCAGACCGAGCTGATCTCGGCCGGCCTCGCCGACGCGATCCTCGCCACCGACTGACCGCTGGTCACCGGTTCCGGTTGGTCAGCACGAAGATCAAGCCCACGATCCCGGCGATCACGAGGCCGGTGATGAGGAGACACGCCAGCAGCAGCACCGGCGTCACCGCGATCGAACCCATGGTCGGATCCTACGGACCGGTGTCAACCATGACCCGGACGTGTCGGCGGGGGCCCGGCGCCGGCCTCGCCCTACGATGTGGCTGATGAGCGCCAAGACCCGCGGGAACGCCGGCCCGCCCGTCCCCGATGCCCAGCAACTGGTCACCGATTTCGGCGGGCCGCTGCTCGCCGCTACCGACCCACTCGCCGCCGAGCTGCTGGCCGCCACCGTGCTGGCACTGCCCTACCGCGAGGCCACCGACCCGCAGGTCGCCGAGCTGTTCGTCGAGACGCTGATCGACGCCGCCGGCCGGAGCCGGTCGGCCGAGGCGGCCGCCCTGCTCCGGGCGATCGCCGCGGTGGCGCCACCGCACCAGCGACGGCGGGCGGTGGCGGCGCTCGGCAGCGTGACCCGCGCCGGGTTCTACCCACCCGAGTGGGCGGCCGAGATCGGCCGGGTCACGCCGCGGGAGGCGTGGCGGCGGTTCGACGTGTTCGAAGACACCGAGACGATCGCGGTCAGCTACGGGTACGGCGAGGCCGAGCACGCGGTGCTGGTCCAGATCGACAAATGCCGGGAGCCGACCGTACTCGAGGCGATGGTGGTCAACGACCTGGCCACGCTCCGGTCGGCGCTCGCGGAGGACAGCGACCCGCTGGTCCGGGTGGAGTCGCTCGGGCTGGCCGACGCCCGGGCCCGGCTGGCGCCGGCGCTCGCCCGCCACCCGGCCGAGACCCCGGGCCTGTCCGAGACCACGATGGTGAGCCTGCCGGTGGCCAGGACCCGGCTGCGGCGGCTGCCGGCGGACGGGGCCACCGAGCCAGCCCGCTACGACGCCGCCGACCGGGCCGCGGCGGTGTCCGAGTTCCTCGGCAGCCCGCAGGCCGCCGACGCCGGCGACGAGAAGGTGGCGCGGTTCTGGGCCGAGGTGTTCGCCGGCTACAGCGCCTACGTGCCGGGCGACCCGCCGGCCCGGATCGGCACCCTCAAGCTCTCCCAGGTGCTGCTGTCGTACGTCCCGCACAGCTTCGCACTCACCGACGAGCAGCGGCGCGGCCTGCCGGCGGCGGTCACCGCCTGGACCCGGTGGGCGGCCGAGCGGCAGCGGCTCGACCAGCCCGCGGCGTCCGAACTGGACCGCCGACTGCCGGAGGTGCTCGACCGGTTCGACGAGGCGTACGACGACCCGGCCGCGGCGCTGGCGCGCGGGTACCTGGCCGACGTGTCGGCGACCACCACCGACGCGGCGGTGCTCTCCGACGTGCTGAACCGCCGGGCACTGGCGGTGCCGCTGCCGGCCGAGCGCGACCCGGCGGCGAAGCCGCTGGACGCCGCCGACCCGGCGGTCCGGCGCTCGCTGGTGGAGCGGGCATTCGGCGAGTGCCAGCCACCGGCCGGGATGAGCCAGCCGGAGTTCGTCGCCGCCGCGGTCCGGGTCTGCGAGCAGCTGTGGCAGGACGATCCGGCCGAGCTGTGGCAGCGGGCGCAGCAGTTGCTGGCCGCCGGCACCACCCCGCACGACGTCATCCACCGCCTGGTCACTGTGTGACCCGGATCACACTCGCGCGGAAACCTTAGCTCCGGCGACGGGCGTCTGTCCGGGTATGAGGCCCACGCCGGAGGAGCAGCTGGTGCGGCGGATCGCCGCCGGCGATCGGGCCGCCTTCGAGCAGCTCTACCGGCAGACCGCGCCCTGGCTGGCGGTCCGGCTCCGGCGCCGGTGCGCCGACGACGAGCTGGTCGCCGACGTCCTGCAGGAGACCTACCTGGCGGTGTGGCGGGCGGCCGGGTCGTTCACCGGGATCCGGCTGGGTGGCAGCGCGGTCGGTTGGTTGTGGACGATCGCGGCCCGGCGGCTGGTCGACGCGTACCGCCGGCGGGACCGGCAGGACCGGCTCTCCCGGACCGCCGCCCCGGCCGAGACCGCACCCGCGGCCGAGGACGAGGCGCTGGCGGGCACGGTCGGCGACGAGCTCGGGGACGCGCTGCGCCGGCTCGCCCCCGAGCTGCGGCAGGTGCTGCAGGCGATGGTGCTGGACGGGCTGACCGTCCGGGAGACCGCGGTGCTGCTCGGGGTTCCGGAAGGGACGGTGAAGACCCGCGCCAGGCGGGCCCGGATCGCGCTACGGGAGGCCCTGTCATGACCGGCGCCCACATCTCACCGCCGCTGCTGGCTCGATACGCCGCCGGAGGGTCGGGTCCGGCCGACCTGTGGTGGGCGGTCGAGGCGCACCTGGAAACCTGCGGGGAGTGCCGCGACCGGCTCGGCGAGGCGGTGACCCGGCACAGTCCGGCGACCGCCGCGCTCGTCGAAACCGTTCGGGTGGCGCTCGCCGACCGGCTGCCGCAGCCGGCGACCAGGCCGGCCCGCCACCGCCGGCTGGCCCGCTGGGCGGCGCCGGCGATGCTGCCCCGGCTGGCGGCGACCGGGCTGGTGGTGCTGGCGGCGCTCGGACTCGATCTCGCCGACTCGACCGGCCGGTTCCCGTCGCTGGTGCTGCTGCTGGCCCCGGTGGTGCCGCTGCTGCCGGTGGCCGCCGCCTGGTCGCGCGGGCTGGATCCGGCGTACGAGCTGGTGATCGCGAGCCCGCGGGCCGGGCTGGAGCTGGTGCTGCGCCGGACCGCCGCCGCGCTGCTGGTGGTGATCCCGATGCTGGCCGGGGCCGGGGTGCTGGCCGGCGCTTCGCCGGCGCGCTGGCTGCTGCCGTGCCTGGCGTTCACGGCCGGCGCGCTGGCGCTTGGCGAGCTGGTCGGGCTCTACCGGGCGGCCACCGCTCTGGCACTGGGTTGGGCCGCCGTGGTGGTGGCGCCGAGCCTGGTCCGGGCCCGGGTGCCGGTGCTGCTGGAGCCGGCGGTCTGGCCGGGCTGGGCCGCCGCGGTCGTGGTCGTGGGGTTGGTGATGGTGCTGCGGCGCCGGGCGTACGCCGGCCTGGCGAGCGCGCGCTGAGCGAGGAGCGGGGATGGTGCGGGCGATCGGTCCAGATGAGACGATACCGACCCGGTACGGGTACGCGGTGGAGGCCGAGCGGCTGACGGTACGGGCGGGCCGGCGGCTCGCCGTCGACGGCCTGGAGCTGGCCCTGGGCTACGGGGTGCACGGCCTGCTCGGTCCCAACGGCGCCGGTAAGACCACCCTGATCCGGGCGCTCGCCACCGTGCTGCGGCCGGCCGGCGGCAGCCTGACCCTGCTCGGGGAACGGGTCGACGGCCGGCTCGACCTGCGGGCGGTCCGGCGGCGGATCGGCTACCTGCCGCAGGAGTTCGGCTATTACCGGCGGTTCACGGTGCGCGAGTTCCTGGAGTACCTCGCCTGGCTCAAGGAGCTGCCCGCCCAGGACGTGCCGGGCGCCGTCCAGCGCGCGATCGACCGAATTGGACTGTCTGATCGCGCCGATCACAAGCTACGGACGCTGTCCGGTGGGATGCGCCGGCGGGTCGGGATCGCCCAGGCGATCGTCAACGACCCCGAGCTGCTGCTGCTCGACGAACCGACCGCCGGGCTCGATCCCGACCAGCGGCTGCAGTTCCGGGCGCTGCTGCGGGAGCTCGCCGCCGACACCTGCGTGGTGGTCGCCACCCACCTGGTGGAGGATGTCGCCGCCGCCTGCACCGACGTGCTCCTGCTCGACGAAGGGCAGCTGGTGTTCCAGGGCACGCCGGCCGACCTGGCGGACGCCGGGGGCGAGGGTGAGGGCGACAGCCCGGCCGAGCGGGGCTACGCGGAGCTGATCCGCCGGCACCGGGCGGGCCGGCGATGACCGGCCGGATCCTCCGGATCGAGCTGCGCCGCAGCCCCGCCAAGTGGCTGGCGCTGCTGCTGGTGCTGCCGGTGCTGCTCGCCGCCACCGAGGCCGGCCGGGGCCTGTCCGGCTTGGCCCTGAGCCAGCGCCAGCTGCTGCAGTTCCTGGTCGCGCCAATGGCGCTCGGGATCGCCGCCTGGCAGGCGCGGCGGGACCGCCGGTCCGGGATGGTCGAGCTGCTCGGCACCACCGTCCGGCCGCGCTGGCAGCGGGTCGCTCCGGCCGCGGCGGCGCTGGCGGTGGCCGGGATCGCCGGGATGCTCGCCGGGCTGGTCGGGATGGCCGGGCTGGTGTTCGCGGCCGGCGGCTTCCTGTCGCCCGCCGCCCTGCCGGTGGTCGCCGTGAGCACGCTGATCGCGGTTGGCCACGCCGGCCTGGGCCTGGCGCTCGGCCGGTGGCTGCCGTTCCCGCTCATCCCGCCGCTGCTGATCGGCTACTTCGCGGTCAGCGTGATCGTCGCCGACACCGAGGGGTACGCCGACCCGCCCGGCTGGCTGCTGCTCTGGGGCGGCCTGGAGGCGACCATGCCGACCGAGCTCGCCGGGGTCGCCACCGGCACCCACCTTGGCCAGGCGGTGTGGCTGCTCGGGCTGACCACCACGGCGGTCATCGCGTTCACCGCCACCGGCCGGCGGGCCGGTGCGGTGGCCATCGCGCCGGTCGTGCTGGCCGCGGCGATCGCGGTGCCGGTGCTGCCCGACCGGTACGCCGACACGTTCCACGTCGACCCGGCCGCGACCGAGCCGGTCTGCACGCCGGATCCGCCCCGGGTGTGCGTGCTGCGGGCGCACCAACCCGCGCTGCCGGCGCTGCGCGACCCGGCCCGGGCGGCGCTGTCGATCCTGGCCGCGAACCTGCCCGACCCGCCCACCGCGGTGGTCGAGATACCGTTCTTAGTGGACAGTCCGGTGCCGCCGCGGCCGGACACGATCACCATTCCGCTGATCGTCAGCGGAACCGGCCGGCGGGTCCAGCCGGTATCCGGGCTCACCTCCGACCTCCGGTGGGAGCTGCTGCTCGGCGCCGGTACGCCGGGCTGCCCGAACGCGCCGGCGATCGGCACCGCGGACCGCCGGCGGTACGACACCGCCCGGCTGGTCACCGCCGCCTGGCTGCTCGGCCAGGAACCCCCGGAACCGGCCGACCCGGCTGATCCGTACCTGCTCCGGCGGCGCGAGACCGTGCCGGTCTACCGGGCGCTGCTGGCGCTCCCGCCGGCGGAGCAGCGGGCCAGGGTAGCCGCGCTGCGGGCGGCGGAGCTGGCGTGCGACGGCCGCGACCGGCTCGGGCTGCTGGTCGGGCCGTGACCCGGCGGCTGCTGCTCTACCTGCGGTCGCGGCGGGTGCCGGCGGCGTTCGCCACCGCGGTGGTTGCCGCCGCCGGGCTGTGGTGGGTCGGTGAGCTCACCGACCATGCGGAGGTGGGGAGGCTGCTCGCGGTCGTCGCCGGCACGGTCGCCGCCGGACCCGGCCTGGCCGGCCCGGACGTCGAGCTGGACCGCACCGCGGCGATCGGCTGGCCGCCGCGCCGGGCGGCGCACCTGGTGGCGATCGCGGTGGTGTGCGTAGTCGCCGCCGCGACGCCGGCCGGCGCGCCCGCCGTGATCGCCCGGGACGCCGCCGGGATGGTCGGGCTGCTGGGGCTCGGTGCGGTCCTGCTCGGCGCGAGCCGGTCCTGGCTGCCGCCGCTGATCTGGACCCTGGTCGCGCTGACCGCGCTCCCCCGGATCTGGCCGGTGGCCCCGGATGGAGCGTTCCAGGTGCTCACCTGGATGCTGCAGCCGGTGGAGTCGGCGGCCGCCGGTTGGACCGCAGCGGTGCTGGCGATCGCCGGCCTGCTCAGCTACGCGGCCGCCGGACCGCGCTCGGGTTAGCCTCGGCACCGGGGCCGCACGAGCGGACCTTCCGCTACGACACCGACCTGCGGCTGATCCAGCCGTTCCCGCGGCTCACCGGTCGCTGGCTTGCTGCTGCGGCCGGCTCTGGGACGGCACCCGGCCGGCGGCGAGCAGGTCGCGGATCTCGGTGAGCAGCAGCACCTCCTCGCTCGGCATCTCCGGTGGCGGCTCCTCGCCGCGCCGGCGCCGCTCGGCCAGCTTGTTCATCGGCAGCACCACCAGGAAGTAGAGCACGGCGGCGGTGAGCACGAACGTCAAGACCGCGTTAACGAAGTCGGACCACGCGAACACCACCCCGCGCACCTCCCAGCTGCCGGCGGCGAGCCCTTCGCCACCGGAAACCAGCTTGATGAGCGGCTCGAGGAACGACTCGGTGAACGAGGTGACCATCGTGCTGAAGGCAACCCCCATCACGAAGCCAACCGCGAGCTCGACGACGTTCCCCCGCAGGATGAAATCCTTGAAACCCTTCAGCATTTTTTCTCCAACCCGGGGACGGTGACCTGCCGTTTCACCATAGCGGTTCGGAGATCGATAAGCAGCCCATCGAACCCGTTGCGGTGCTCGGCTAGCATTCGGGGTCATGCCGCACGGACAACAGCCGCCACGTCGACGGGTCGCCGGAGGCGGGGCAATCCGGGGGCCTCGAGGGATTCTGACCGTGGCGCGGTTGGCGTCACATCGACGAGTGGCGAGGAGCTTGTCCAATGTCGCTGGAGAGTGACCTGACACCGAGGATCGACCTGATCAAGCGGTTGGTCCGGGAGCGGTACGTGGAATACCTGAATGCCCAGAGCTGGAATGAATGGGACCGGGTGGAGCTCAATGAGGACGGAGAGATCGTCGATGCCCTCCCGCCCACCGCGAACCGCCCGGAGGCCTATGAGTCGGGGTTCCAGGACAACCTGCGGCTGTGGCGGGAGGACTGGCAGAACACCTGCGACGCGGTCGACGACTTCGCCCAACAGGTCCACAAGTACTACGAGATCGATGGCGATACCGAGTACGGCGACGGTGGCCGGCTCGAGGAGATCTGGCGCAAGTTCGGCATCGATACGCAGACCCCGCAACAGCTGGAGGAGCGGGCGACCGGCTACCGGCCGCCGCTGGAGGGCGGCACCGTCAACGCCGAGCTGGCGTACGCGCGCTACTACGTCGACGAGCATATCTACAACCAGCTGCTCGACATCCGCGATGAGATACCGCTGGGTGAGGACGGCAAGCCGATCTACATCCCGTACATGCCAGGGCCCATCGTCAACGTCGTCAGCGAGCACTGGACCGGTCCGGCCGCGTCGGCGTTCTTCTGGAACCTCGCGGTCCCGTTCGACGAAGCCGCCGGCCGGCAGCTGGTGTACCTCCGGGAGCTCGCCAGCATCGTCCATATCTTCCGGCTGATCCGCGATCACACGTCGACCTGCCTGCGCAAGGTCATCGACAACACGATCCGGAACCTGGGCGGCGGCAACGAGATGGAGCCGATGATTCCGGGCGACCCCATCGACATCAGCCTCGGCGACGCCGTGAACGCCGCCGGCCTGATCATCGCCTCACTGGGGCTGATCACCGCGAGCGGCGGGACCGGGATCGTGATCGGCGTGCTCGGGGTTGGCCAGGCCTTCGTCTCGATCGGGCTGGCCGAGGCGGCGAAGAATGAAGGCCCGGACGACATCGATCTGCACGTTGCCGAACTCGCCGGCCCGACCTCGCCATGGCCAGTGATCCTGTCGGCCCAGGACGCGATCAGGCGGATCGAGGAGTGGCAAGGGCGGAAGGACGATGCGATCGCCCGCGGGCTGCGGACCGACATGGACGACACCACCGCGTTCGCGAGCCCGAAGCTGTCGCTCAAGGAACCGGGCGAGTTCTCGGACACCTACGAGTTCGACCTCAACGAGACCACCATGCAGGAGGGGGTCACCGCCCCGATCAATGCCCTGCGGCGCGCCGGTCGGGACGAGCTGCGCGGGACGGCGGCCGGTCACATCGAGAACGCCATGGACAACCTGTTGGACGTGAACATCGTCCCCAGCTGGGTCTTCCACTTCCTGCCGCGCTCCTGGGACGCCTACAACGAGGCCACCGGTGGGCTGGTCAGCTCGATGCGCACCACCGCCGCCAACCTCCGGCTGTGGGGGAACGAGCTGGTCGAGATCGCCAACGAGTACGAAGTGACCGACGAGGAGAACGCCGGTGGCGTGAACCGCGCGGGCGGCAACTGACCAGCCGGACCGGGCGCACCGGCCCGCCCGCTGTGGGAGGGTGGGAAGCGTGCGGACCGAACCGGGCAGCCAACCGATCACCTGGGGAACGCCGGCGGCCCGGTGGGTCCTGCTGGCCACCGTCGCCGGCTCCGGCCTGGCGTTCCTGGACGGGACCACGGTCAACGTCGCGCTGCCGGCGATCGGGGCGGACCTCGACGCCGACATCGCCGGCCTGCAGTGGGTGCTCAACGCGTACCTGCTGGCGCTGGCGGCGCTGATCCCGCTGGCCGGCTCGCTCGCCGACCATTTCGGCCGGCGCCGGATCTTCCAGCTCGGGGTGGTCTGGTTCGCGGCCGCCTCGCTGCTGTGCGGGGTGGCGCCCAGCGACGAGCTGCTCTCGCTCGCCCGCGGCCTGCAGGGGGTGGGCGGTGCCCTGCTCACCCCGGGCAGCCTGGCGATCCTGCAGGCGTCGTTCGCGCCCAGTGACCGGGCGAAGGCGATCGGCGCCTGGTCCGGGTTGTCCGGGATCGCGGCGGCGGTCGGGCCGCTGGTCGGCGGCTGGCTGATCGACGCGCTGTCGTGGCGGTGGATCTTCTTCATCAACCTGCCGCTCGCCGCCGCGGTAATCATGATCACCGCCCGGCACGTGCCCGAGAGCCGGGACCCGCTGGCGCCGCGCGGGTTCGACATCCCGGGAGCGGTGCTGGTCGCGGCCGGGCTCGGCGCGATCTCCTGGTCCCTCATCAGCGCCGGTACGGCCGGCTTCGGGCCCGGTCAGCTCGGGCTGCTCGCCGCGGGGGTGGCGGCGCTGGTCGGGTTCGTCGCGGTGCAGGCCCGCAGCCCGCACCCGATGCTGCCGCTGAGCCTGTTCGCCAGCCGGCAGTTCACCGGCGCGAACGTGGCGACGCTGGCGGTGTATGCGGCCCTGTCCGGGATGATGTTCCTGGTCGTGATCTTCCTGCAGGAGGTGGCCGGCTACTCGGCGCTCGAAGCCGGCGCCGCGCTACTGCCGGTGACCGCGCTGATGCTGCTGTTCTCGGCCCGGGCCGGCGCGCTCGCGGAGCGGATCGGCCCGCGCTGGCCGATGACCTTCGGCCCGCTGATCATGGCGGTCGGGATGCTGTTGCTGCTCCGGCTCACCGCGGACGGGTCGTACCTGACCACCGTGCTGCCGGCGGTGCTGGTGTTCGGTGCCGGCCTCACCCTCACCGTGGCGCCGCTGACCGCGACCGTGCTGGCCGGGGTGCCGGACCGGCACAGCGGGATCGCCTCGGCGGTGAACAACGCGCTGTCCCGCGGCGCCGGCCTGCTGGCGGTCGCGGTGGTACCGGTGGCGGCCGGGATCACCGGCGCCGCCTATCAAGATCCAGTACGGCTGGCCGACGGCTTCCGGACCGCGATGCTGATCTGCGCCGGGCTGGTGGCCGCCGGTGGGCTGGCCGCCGCCGTGCTGGTCCGCAACCGGCTCGCCCCCGACCTGCCCGGTTGCCCGACCAGCGAGCTGCACCGGCAATACCACTGCGCGGTGGATGGCCCACCCATCGAACCACAACAAGTTACTCGCGGGTAAGGTAGGGACATGGTCCGAGAAGCACGCGACGTCGTCTTCGTCGACGGCGTCCGAACCCCGTTCGGCAAGGCTGGCAGCCTGTATGCCAACACCCGCGCGGATGACCTGGTCATCCGCTGCATCCGGGAGCTGCTGCGCCGACAGCCGCAGCTGCCACCGGAGCGGATCGACGACGTGGCGATCGCCGCCACCACCCAGATCGGCGACCAGGGGCTCACCATCGGCCGCACCGCCGCGCTGCTGGCCGGGCTACCGAAGACGGTGCCCGGCTACGCGATCGACCGGATGTGCGCCGGCGCGATGACCGCGGTCACCACCGTCGCCGGTGGGATCGGGATCGGCGCCTACGACCTGGCGATCGCCGGCGGCGTGGAGCACATGGGCCGGCACCCGATGGGCGAGGGCGTCGACCCCAACCCGCGGATCCTCGCCGAGCGGCTCGTCGACCAGTCCGCGCTGGTGATGGGTCAGACCGCGGAGAACCTGCACGACCGGCTGCCGCAGATCACCAAGGAGCGGGCCGACGCGTTCGCGCTCGCCTCCCAGGTGAAGACCGCCAAGGCGTACGCCGATGGCAAGCTCCAGCCGGACCTGGTGCCGGTGGCCGTGCGCGACCAGGAGGGCGCCTGGAGTCTCGCCACTGTGGACGAGGCACCGCGGGAGACCTCGATGGAAGCGCTGGCCGGGCTGCGGACGCCGTTCCGGCCGCACGGCAAGGTCACCGCCGGCAACGCCGCCGGGCTGAACGACGGTGCCACCGCCTGCCTGCTGGCGGCCGAGCCGGTCGCCCAGGAGCTGGGCCTGCCGGTGGCGATGCGGCTGGTGTCGTACGCGTTCGCCGGGGTGGAGCCGGAGGTGATGGGGTTCGGCCCGATCCCGTCCACCGAGAAGGCGCTCCGGCTGGCCGGGCTGTCGATCGACGACATCGGACTGTTCGAGTTGAACGAGGCATTCGCGGTGCAGGTGCTCGCGTTCCTCGACCACTTCGGGATCGCCGACGACGACCCGCGGGTCAACCCGTGGGGCGGCGCGATCGCGGTCGGCCACCCGCTGGCCGCCTCCGGGGTCCGGCTGATGACCCAGCTAGCCCGGCAGTTCGCCGAGCATCCGGAGGTCCGGTACGGGTTGACCGCGATGTGCATCGGGATCGGTATGGGTGGCACGGTTATCTGGGAGAATCCAGCATGGACGTAAACGTATTCCCCGACGAGCTGGTGACCCGGTCGCTGCTGCGGCTGGTCCGGGTGCCCGGGCTCACGAAGCCCGCGGCACTGATCACGCTGGACAACGGGCACGACCACACCAAGCCGAACACGATCGGGCCGGGCGGGTTGGCCAGCCTCGACCAGGCGATCACCGAGGCGCTCGCGGCCGACCCCGCGTTCATCGCGGTCACCGGCAAGCCGTACATCTTCTGCGTCGGTGCCGACCTCACCGGCATGCCGCTGATCCGCACCCGCGAGCAGGCGCTGGAGATCGCCCGGGCCGGCCACCGGGTGTACGGCCGGCTACGCGACTCGGCGATCCCGACGTTCGCGTTCATCAACGGCGCGGCGATGGGCGGTGGGCTGGAGCTGGCCCTGCACTGCCACTACCGGACCCTGTCGTCGAGCACCCGGGCGCTGGCGTTCCCGGAGGTGCTGCTCGGACTGGTGCCCGGCTGGGGCGGCACCCAGCTGCTGCCGAACCTGATCGGGATCGCCCCGGCCGCCCAGATCATCATCCAGAACCCGTTGCAGCAGAACCGGATGCTGCGCGCCGAGCAGGCCGCCGAGCTCGGGATCGCCGACCTGCTGCTGGAGCCGGCCGACTTCCTGGAGCGGTCGCTGGAATGGGCGGCGCAGGTGGTCAACGGCGAGGTCACCGTCGAGCGGCCGGAGATCGACCGGGAGATGTGGGACGGGGTCATCTTCTTCGCCCGGCAGCAGCTCGACCAGCGGCTGCACGGCGCGGTGCCGGCCGCGTACCGGGCGCTGGACCTGCTGGCGCTGGCGAAGGACGCGCCGTTCGAGGCGGGTACGGCGGCCGAGGACGAGGCGCTCGCCGACCTGTTCAGCAGCCCCGAGCTGCGGGCCGGGCTGTACGCGTTCGACCTGGTGCAGCGGCGGGCGAAGCGCCCAGCCGGTGCACCCTCGGCCGGGCTGGCCCGGGACGTGACCAAGGTCGGCATCGTCGGCGCCGGGTTGATGGCCTCGCAGCTGGCGCTGCTGTTCGCCCGCCGGCTGGAGGTGCCGGTGGTGATGACCGACCTCGACCAGGAGCGGGTCGACAAGGGACTCGGCTACGTCCACAAGGAAATCGAGAAGCTGGTCGGCAAGGGCCGGCTGGACGAGGGCAAGGCGGCGAAGCTGCGGTCGCTGGTCTCCGGCTCGGTCGACAAGTCGGTGTTCGCCGACGCCGACTTCGTGGTGGAGGCGGTCTTCGAGCAGCTCGACGTCAAGAAGCAGGTGTTCGCCGAGCTGGAGGAGATCGTCGGGCCGGAGTGCGTGCTCGCCACCAACACCTCATCGCTGTCGGTGACCGCGATGGCGGCCGACCTGCGGCATCCGGAGCGGGTGGTCGGGTTCCACTTCTTCAATCCGGTGGCGGTGATGCCGTTGCTGGAGGTGGTGCGCGCCGAGCGTACCGATGACGCCACCCTGGCCACCGCGTTCGAGGTCGGCAAGCAACTGAAGAAGTCGGCGGTGCTGGTGAAGGACGCGCCGGCGTTCGTGGTCAACCGGCTGCTGTTCCGGTTCATGGGCGAGGTGTTCAAGGCGATCGACGCCGGCACACCGGTCGAGGTAGCCGACTCGGCGCTCGACCCGCTGGGCCTGCCGATGCGGCCGCTGGCGCTGCTGAACCTGGTCGGCGCCGGGGTGAGCCACCACGTCGCGCAGGTGATGCACGAGGCGTTCCCGGACCGGTTCGCGGTCAGCGACAACCTGGCCCGGCTCGCCGAGTCCGGCAAGCAGAAGCTGCTCACCGAGGACGGCGAGCTGGACCCGGAACTGGCGGCGCTGCTGAAGACCGGCGACTCGCCGCGCACCGCCGAGCAGGTCCGGGAAGCGGCGTTGCGGGCGCTGGCCGAGGAGATCCGGCTGATGCTCGACGAGGGAGTCGTCGCCGACCCGCGTGACATCGACCTGTGCCTGATCCTCGGCGCCGGCTGGCCGTTCCACCTCGGCGGGATCACGCCCTACCTGGACCGCACCGGCATCTCCGAGCAGGTCACCGGCGAGCGGTTCCAGCCGGCCGGCTAAACCACATCGAAGATCCCCGGGGTCCGGGTGGACCGGTCAGTCCGCGCGGGCTCCGGGGAGTCTCGATCGCAGGTTCAGGATCGCGGCCCGGGTCCGAGCGGCCGCGGCCGGGTCGGTTTCCAGGTCGTTGGCCAGCTCGAGCTGGGCGCGTTGCAGCTGCCGGGCGGCCCGCTTGGCCGGCTTGCCGCCGTGCCGGCGGTAGCGCTTGCGGACCCGGCGGCGGCCGCGGTGGGTACGCATCGACTCGACCTCGGCCCGGCTGATGATCTCGTCCGGCTCGCCGTCGACCGTGGCGGCGTAGTGTCGCCACTCCGCGCGCATCGCGATCCGGTACACGACGAACCCCAGGAGCAGGTTCAGGACCGTCTTGGTGACGATCCCCAGCGCGCCGCCGGGGATCGGCGAGTCCGACAGGAAGTGCATCCACCACGCCACCAGGAACAGCGCCGCCGCCACCAGCAGCCGGCGGGGCCAGGACCGGTCGCGGCGGGTCAGCGCGTACCCGAGCGCCAGGCCGGTCACCGCGCTGTACAACCAGTGCGAGTCCAGCGCGGTGAGCGTACGCCCCCCGATCACCGGCGCCACCGCCGCCGCGTCGCTGCTGGCGTCCGGGCTGAACGCGCTCTGCACCGCGTACAGCACATCCTCAACCAGCTGGAAGCCCAGGCCGCAGAAGGCGCCGATGAACATCCCATGGGCGGGCCGGCGGACGAACTCCCGTCCGATGAGGAGCACCGTGGCGGTGCCGATGGCCTTGAGTGACTCCTCCACCACCGGAGCCGAGATGGACGCCTCCCACCGGGCACCGGTGGCGGCACCGAGCACTTTGGAGGCCACTCCGAACACCTGGTCGTTGGCGACCACCGCCCACCCGGTGGCCACCAACGCACCCCAGACGAACGCCGCCACCAGCAACGGCGCGGGGATGCCGCGGTGGACGTCCAGGGACCGGATCAGGAGGACGAGCAGTACGCCGAGCGCGGCGGTCGCCGCGACCGAGACCGCGGTCACGCCCCACGGCAGCGCACCGGCCGGATAGAACGCGATCCCGAACCACGGGACCGTGCTCGCGATGACCAGCCCGACATAGGCCCAGAACGTCCACTTGCGCGGCTGCCAGAACACCCGGCCCTGGATCGTGCGGGCCAGTGGCGGCACGACGTCGCGGCGTTCGGTGATCCCGGTAGCCATCACGGCACCCGCAGCGAGTTGACCATGGTGGTGATCTGCGGGTTGAGCTGGTCGGCCTGATCGGGCGGGACCAGGCTCTGTAGGGTCACCATTGCCTCGCCGTTGGCCAGCACGGACAGGTCTCCGGACTTGCCGTCGTCGACCACCATGCCGGTGAGCCCGCTGAACCCGGCGTCGGTCTTGCTGGGCGTACCTGGCAGGACCTGTACCCCGCTGGTGCGCAACTGGCGGATCAGCCGCCGGAAGTAGCGGTCGAGGTTGTCGGCGGACTCGGCGACCCGTACGGTGACCGTGGCTTTCCCGTTGCGCAGCTGCAACTGGTCCGGTGGCGAGTCGATCCGCTCCCAGCCGGGAATCGGTTCCACAACCACCTGGTGGTCGTCGTCGGTCTTGAGGGTGGCGGTGTCTCCCTCCGCGACCGTCGAGGTCGGCTCGGCGATCGCGTGGTTGAGCCAGGTTGGGATCGCTACCACCGCGAGCACGAGTAGTACGATCGCGACCGCCGGCCAGAAGGTCTGGCGCTCGAACCAGCCATTCCGGAAAGGACGGTCGGATCCAGCGGCCAGCGCACCGGCCGTCTCCATCGTGCTCTCCCCCTTACTGCCCCATCGCCGTAGGGAGTCCAATACCTCCTGTGTTGGAAAGACTAGAAACCACGACGCCGAGCCGAGGAGAAAATGCTGATCTTGATCCGGTTGACTCCGATTCCTAGTACGATTTCGCCGATCTAGCCGCGATCCTCCCGTTGCGGCGCGGATACCGGACGCAGATCGTCCGGAATGGGGTCTACGGTGACGGCATGACCGGTGGCGACGATCAACGGGTCCGCGGGTCGAGGGAAGCCGCGGCGGTGACGGTGACTCGCAGGCAGGTGCTGGCGTTCCGGCTTCGCCGGCAGCAGTTGGCGCGGCGGCTGGCCGCCACACGGATGGCGGAGGTGGTCGCGACCTGCGGTGTACGGAACAGCCCGCCCGGTTCGGCGCAAGTCGCGCTGCTGGCCCGGGTCAACGGTGTCTCGGCGGATCGGGTGGCCGCGGCGGTATCGGACCGGAGCCTGGCCGAGGTGGAGGACGCCCGCCTGGTGCCCACACTGGTGCGGCCAGAAGACGTGGCGGTCTTCACCGTCGGTGGGATCAGCACCGACGACGCGTCCCTATGCGAGAAGTTCGGCCGGGCTGTCGCGAAGGCGTTGGCGGCGGCCGGGATCAGCCCGCTGGATGCGCTGCATCGGGTGGTCGAGGCGGCGCACGCCGAGCTGGCCGGCGGCGTTCGCGGGACGGCCGAGTTGAGCGCGGCGATGACCGCCCGGCTGCCCGAGCCGATGTCGTTGTGGTGCCAGCGCTGCGGCTCGCGGCACATCCACGAGAGTCTGTTCCGGCTGCCCGGTGCGGCCGGCATCGCCTGCATCGCGCCGCGTTCGGGCCGGCAGGTGCGCTACGTCCGGGTCGACCAGTGGCTGGGCAGGCAAGTGCCGGAGGTCGGTTCGCCGGCCGCGCGGGAGGCTGGCCGCGAGCTGCTGCGACGGTTTCTGCGTTGCTACGGGCCCGCCAGTCCGGGCGAGTTCGCCGAATGGGCCCGGATCGGCGTTGCGGCGGCCCGGCAACGGTTCACCGAACTCGCCGACGAGCTACAGGAGGTGCGCTGGGACGGCCGGACCGGTTCGGTGCTGCGCGACGACGTGGACGAGCTGCGCGGCGCCCGTACCCCGGCCGGGGTGCGCCTGCTGCCACCCAACGACCCCTATCTGCTCACGCGCGACCGCGCCACGCTGCTCCCCGACCCAGCCGGCCGCAAGCTGGTCTGGCCCGCGCTCGCCGCACCCGGCACGCTCCTGGTGGACGGCGAGATCGTCGCCACCTGGCGCGCGCAGAAGCAGGGCACCGCGCTCCGGGTGCAGATCAGCTACTTCGATCGCCCGATCACCCACGCCGCCCCGCTCATCGAGCAGGAGGCGCAGCTAGTCGCGGATCTGCGCGGCTGCCGAACCGCAGAGGTGACCTACCAGTAAGCCCGACCAGTAAGCCCGCGGTCCACCAGCGACAAGTCACATCGCCCGCCAACCCCAACCCCAACGCCGGCCGCGGCCAGCTAGATGTGGGGTTGGTTGAGGCTGAGCAGGGGTGGGTCTTGGCGGACGAGGTATTGCAGGCCGTGGGGTGTCTGCCAGGAGAACACGCCCGGCGACAGCTGGACCAGTTGGGTGCCGGTGGTGTGGCGGAACAGGTGGTGGGCGCGGCAGAGGCAGCCGAGGTTGTCGGTGGTGGTTTTGCCACCGTCGGCCCATGGCTGGGTGTGGTCGATGTCGCAGGTGCGGGCGGGTCTTCGACACCCGGGTGCGCGGCAGGTGCGGTCCCGGGCCCGCACGAACGCCGCCTGCGCCGCGGTCGGCCGGCGCCGGTCCGGATCCCCGTCCAGATCGGGTGTGGGGCGGCTGTTCAGGATGCCGTGGGCGACCAGCTCGTGGGGTTGGGGGGTGTAGACCGAGTAGCGCCATTGCGCGTCCGGCATGTGGGTGATGAGGTGGCGGGCTACTTCGGCGAGGATGGGGCGGGAGCCGTTGAGCTCGCCGGGCAGGTTGTCCAGCCCGAGGGCGGTGGTGAGTGGTATCTGCAGTTCGATGACGCCACGCCGGGGGGCTGGTAGTGGGGCGGATGATGCCGGTTGGCGGCAGGTGCCGCACACCACAGGCTGGGTGCCACCATCAGCAGCACGGCGGGCGGCGGTGATGGCGGGGTCGGTTTGCCAGCGGCCGGGCCAGTCGGCGGGCCAGTCGGCTGGTCCGTCGTAGTCGTGCCAGGCGTCGTCGTGCCGGTCGGCTGGTGGGCCGGTGGGGTCGGGGTGGACGTCGTGGGG
>DATCKZ010000130.1:0-22196 GCA_036564175.1 Natronosporangium sp. | reverse complement strand
TGCCTCCGCGACACCGACCCGGCCGAAGCGCGGCGGCACTGGCAGCGTGCGCTCGTCCTCTATCGCGAGATGGGCATCGAGCCCAAGCAGGCCGAGGTGGAGCGTCGGCTGGCGGAGCTTGGTGGGGCGGCGGAGGATCCGCCGCCCCACCAAGCGGAGCCGCTGAGCGTCAGCTGATCGTCGGGCCTTCGATCACCAGGAGGTGGCCGTCGACGGTGAGTTCCGCGTCCAGCGTGTACGAGCCGCGGGGGAGGTCACGCAGCACGTGGAGGTAGAACCCGCCGACCCATTGCAGGTCAACCCGCTGCACCTCGTCACCGTCCGGGTCTCGGACCACCAGTTGCGCCTGGTCGGCCGGGTCGCCGAACACGGCCGGCCCGGTCAGGCTCAGCATCACCGGATAGGTCGGCCACTGGCCCCGTACCGTCCACTCCGGAACCCACCTGGCCACCGACACCGGGGCTGACGCCGGCGAGTCGCCGGCCGGGTTGGACGCCACCGCGACCAGCTCGTTGTCACCGACCGAGAGCGGCACCTCCGCCGACCAGCTGCCGTCGTCGGCGACCTCGGCGGTCGCCACTGGCACCCCGTCGCGCAGCACCGTCACCCGCCACGGCCACTCCGCCTGGCCGCTGACGGTCACCGTCTCGGTCACCACCACCGGCGCCTCGGCGGTCAGGGTCGGTGCGGCCGGCGGTGACAGCACCTGCTCGCCGGCCCAGTTGATCGCGTCGACCAGCAACTGGCCGGCGGCCGGGGTCCAGCCCAGCCCGGGCCCGACCGCCTCGGTGACCGCGCTCGCCGACAGCAGCAGCTCGACGCTGCCGGCGGTCCGCCAGTCCCAGCCGACCGCCAGCCCGGTCACCGGATCGGCGCCGGCGCGCGGCACCGACAGGTCCGCGAGCGGCCGCCCGGCGTACTCCTCGAGCACGCTGTAGTAGCCACCCTCGACGATCAGCGTCGCCGGGTCCTCGCCCAGGTTGGCGAAGATCGGGTGCGCCGGGTCGAACCCGGTCAGCTGCACCGGCCCGTCCCCGAATCCCTGGGTGCCGACCACGACCCGGTCGGTGTACCGCTCCAGCAGCCGGATCCCGCCCCGGTCGGCCGCCCAGGTGCCGGTGAACACCAGCGACACCTCGGCGGCGTCGGCCGCGGCGAGCACCGCGTCGAAGGTCTCCTCCGACGGCGAGCCGCCGTTGACCACCACGACCTGGTAGCCAGCCAGATCCAGTCCAGCATCCCAGGGCAGCTCGGCCGCGGCCACGCCGGCGTCCCGCAGGTACGCAGTCAGCGTGCCCTCGATGTCGCCGAGCACCCCGACGTCGACCGGCCGCAGCGTCACGTCCAGCGGCACCGGCTCGCCGGCGGTCACCGTGACCGTGACCGTGGTCGGCAGGAACCCGTCCGCGGTGACCGTCACCTCGTAATCGCCCTCGAGCAGGTCAACGGCCTGGTAGCGGCCGTCCGGGCCGGTGGTGGCGGTCCACGCCACCGGGCCGGTGCCGGTCAGCACGGCGCCGGCGACCGGTGCACCGGTGGTCGAGCTGACCAGCCCGGTCACCGAACCCCGCGGCAGCGGGGTCAGGTCGACATCGAGCGTGGCCGAGCCGGTCTCCGGCACGGTCACCTCCCGGGTCTCCGGCAGGTACCCGAACGCCGACACCACCACGGTGTGGGTGCCGGGCACCAGCCCGAGCGTGTAGGAGCCGTCCGGTCCGGTGACCGCGGTCGCATCGCCGGCGGTGACGGTGGCCCCGGCCAGCGGTTCGCCGGCTCCGGTCACCACGCCGGTGAGCTGGGCCTGGGTCACCTCGACCGCCCACGCCACCGCGTTCAGGTAGATCCGCCGGGCCTGGTCGGTCCACCGCTCGGTCGGCGAGCCGTTGCCGCCGGAGCTGAGGCTGCCGAGCAGGATCTCCACGCTCTCCGGGGAGGTGAACCGGTAGCCGAACACCTCGCCCAGGTCCTCACCGGGCACCCCGTCCTGGTGCCGGACGTGCAGGTTGGCGATGGTCGTCCCGCTCCAGCCGGAGTACGTGGACCACTGCTGGTTGTGGTTGCTCAGGTTGCTGGTGATCAGCTCGATCGGCTCGCCGATCGGGAACCCGTCGAAGATCGGGTGCGGCTCGTGCGCGATCACGTCGACGCCGGGCGGCACGAAGTCCCACTCGACGTCCTGCGGGTCGCCCCGGTAGTCGGACAGCTCGCCGATCGCCTCGCCGTTGAACTGGCTGGCGTAGATCGCCGACACCCCGGCCTCGGTGACCGCGTCCATCGCCACCCGGTACTCGGGCCGGCCGCTGGTGACCGCGCCGACGTTGAAGATGACCAGCTCGAACTCGTCCACCCGGCCGGCCAGCTCGGTCATCCCGGCGGCGTTGCGGGCGAACATCTCGACCTGGTACCCGTCGTCGCGCAGCAGCTGGGCGAGCTCGGTGCCGCGCGGGCTGGACCCGGTGGTGTCCACGATCGCCACTGGCGCGGTCGGTTTCAACTGGACGTCCACCGGGATGGTCTGGCCGGCCGGGACCGTCACCGGCCGGTGCGCCGAGCGCAGACCGTCGGCGGTCACCCGCAGCGTCCAGTCGCCGGCCGGCACGTTCCCGATCGTGTACCGGCCGTCGGCGCCGCTGACCCCGGCCAGCGGCGTGTCGACCAGCGTGACCTCGGCGCCGGCCACCGGCGCGCCGTCCGGGCCGGTGATGGTGCCACTGACCGTACCGGCGGGGGAGGCGGTGAGGGTGATGGTCGGGGTGAGCGATTGGCCGGCCTGGACCGTCACCGGCAGCTCGGCCGGTTCGTGGCCGAACGCGGTGACCCGCAGCGTCCAGCTGCCCGGCGGCAGCGGCACCAGGAACGTGCCGTCGCCGGCCCGGCCCTGGTAGGTGCGGCCGGTCTCTACCACCTCGACCTGGCTGGGGATCAGCCCGTCCCGGTCGCTGGTGACGGTGCCGCGCACGTCGGCGCCGAGCCCGTCCGCGGTCAGCGCCCACTCGAGCGCGTTGACCAGTACCCGCTCGGCGGCGGGGGTCCACCGGTGCGGCGGCGACTGCCGGGTCGACGGGCCACCGTCGGTACTGATGGACATTGTGGACAGCAGCACGTCCACCGCGCCGGCGGTCCGGCCGCGGTAGCCGATGGTCCCGCCGAGCTCGCCGAGATTGCTGCTGAGGGTGGCGACGGTGACCCCGCTGAACTCGTTGAACCAGGCGTAGCTGCTGTTCGGCGTGAGCAGCTCGAAGCTGTCCGGAAGCCCGGCCACCAGCGGGTGATCCTCGACCACCGTGGCGACCACCGGCCCGTCGTTGAGGTCCTGGCCGCGGACCGCCGGGTCACCGTCGTAGTCGGTAAGGAACCGGATCGCACCCCGGCCGCTCTGGCCCATCCAGATCACCGACACTCCGGCCCGGTTCACCGCCTCCAGGAAGGCGTTCAGCTCGGCCGGCCCCGGGTCGGTGGCGCTGGTGATGTTCGCCTCGTTGGCGACGATCAGGTCCAGGTGCGGGATCCGGTCCAGCGACCGCCAGTCGATCTCCTCGACCCGGTAGCCCCAGTCGAGCAGGAACTCCTTGCCCCGGTCCCGGGTGACGGTGATGGTCGAGTCGTCGATGATCCCGACCAGCGGCGACGGCCGCAGCGCTACGTCCCGGATGGCCGCGGTCCCGGCCACCACGTCCACCGCGGCCAGGGTCCGGACGTGCCCCTCGATTTCCAGCTCCAGCTCGTAGCTGCCGGGCTCGATCTGGTGGAACACGTAGCTGCCGTCCGGTTCGGTGACGGTCCGGTACGGGGTGCCGTGCAGGATCACCGACACCCCGCCGAGCGGGCCGCCGCCCTGGGCGGTGACCGTCCCGTTGATCGCGCCGTTGCTGCCGAGCGCCAGCCGGGTCGACAGGTCCAGCACCTGCCCGGCGGCCACGGTCACCGGCAACTCCTGCGGTACGTAGCCGAACGCGCTCACCCGTACCGTGTAATCACCCGGCGGGACCGCCAGCGAGAACGAGCCGTCCTCGGCCACGGTGGTCCGCCGGTCGGTGTCGAGCACCTCGACGGTGGCGAACCGGATCGGCTCGCCGGCGAGGTCGGTGATCGCGCCGGTGAGCTCACCCAGCCCGGGGTCGGCCGCCCACCGCACGGCGTTGAGGAAGATCTGCCGGCCGGCGTCGGTCCAGTTGCCGTTCGGGTGGCTGCGGAAGCTCGCCGACAGCCCGGACAGGAGCACGTGGACACTCTCCGGGCCACGGATCTCGTACGCGAACCCGAGCCCCTCGGCCGCCTCGGCGCTCTCGCCGACCTGGCCGAGCGGGGTGCCGCGGTAGTCCACAAAGATGGCGCCGTCGGTGTCCCCGGTCACCACCGGCAGCGGTGCCGGGCCGACCCCCTCGAAGATCGGGTGCTCGACCGGCTCGTGCAGGTAGACATCGATGCCGGTGCCGCCAACCGAGTCGATGTCGGCCGGGCTGCCGGTGTACTCGGAGAGCATCGTGACGCCGCGGGTGCGTACCGACGGCACCAGCCCGCTGGCCGGGAAGATGACGCTGACCCCGGCCGCGTCGAACGCGTCCAGCGCGGCCAGGAAGGTCTCCTCGCCCGGGTCGCTCGGGTGGTTCATGATGACCACCTCGACTCCGTCGAGGTCGTCGACCACCTCCCAGCCGGCCTCCCGGACCGGGATCCCGTGCTGGCTCAGGAAGGCGGTCAGCTCGCCGTCGGTGTCGCCCATCACCACCACGCCGGGCGCGCTGACCAGCTCGGCGTCCAGAGTGGTCACTTCGCCCTCGGTGACGGTGACCGGGTCGACCACCAGCGACTCGTACCCAACGGCGGAGAACTCCACCCGGTACTCGCCGCCCGGCAGGTCCTCGATCACGTACCGGCCGTCCGGCCCGGTGGTGACCGGCTCCCGGTCGGCCACGGTCACGCTCGCGCCGGCCACCGGTGCGCCGGTGCCCTGTTCGGCGACTTGTCCGGTGAGCACGCCCAGCGCCACCGCGGGCAGGGTCACGTCCCGGGTCAGGGTCTGTCCTTCGGCGACGGTGACCGGCAGCTCGACCGGTTCCGTGCCGATCGCGTCGATCCGCAGCGTGTAGTCACCCGGCTCCAGCAGCAGCCGGTAGCTGCCGTCCGGGCCGGCGGTGGTCCGCTCGAACCGGTCCGCCACCTCGATGGTGGCCGGCAGCGGCTGTCCGTCGTCGCCGGTGACCTGCCCGGCCACCGCACCGTAGTCGGTGGTCAGCGCGTACTCGACCGCGTCCACCAACAGGGTGCGGACGGTCGGCTGCCAGTCCGGGGCGGCGGTCGGGGTGGTGGCCGCGGCGCCGGCGAGCAGGATGTGGCTGCTGGTCAGGGTGCGCGGCTGGAAGCCGATTCCGATCCCGGTGACTCCGTCCCGGTCGTTGCCGATCGAGGCCAGCGCGTATCCACTGTAGTCGTCGAACCAGTCGTGGCCGCCGCGGGTCAGCAGCGGGGTACGCCCGTCGCCGAGCGCGGCGGTCAGCGGGTGCGGCACCGGGTCAGTGAGCCAGACCGTGCCCTGGGTGTCGATCTCGTAGTCGTGGTGGGCCGGGTCGCCGGTGGCCAGCGACAGCGACCGGATCGAACCGAAGCTGACCCCCCAGGTGCCGAGCACCACCAGGCTGGCGCCGCCGGCATCGGCGGTTTCGACCAGCTGGCGGAACCGGTCCAGGTCGGCGTCGGCCTGGTCGTCCAGGTTGCCGTTGAGCACCACCACCGGGTAGTCGCCGGCCCGCTGCGCCGCCTCGGCGAACGTGAGCTGCTCGACCCGCAGCCCGGCCTCGGTGAGCGTGTCGGTGAGCCGGTTCCGGAAGTCGGCGACCACCGCGGCGTCGTACCGCTCCAGGGTCACGTCGCCGGTGGCGGTCTCGCCAGCGACCACGGTCACCGGTTGTTCGGCGGTGATGAACCCGCTGGCGACCACCGTGACGGTGTAGTTGCCCTCGGACACCGGCTCGAAGGCGTACCGGCCGTCCGGGCCGGTCACCACCGGCGGCAGCGGGGTGCGCGGGAGGGTGACGGTGGCGCCGGCGATCGGCTGGCCGTCCGGGTCGAGGATGGTGCCGGCGATCGCGCCGTTGCCGACCGGCGCCAGCGTGAAGTCCGCCGCGATCACCTGGCCGGCGAGCACCGTGACGGTACGGGTCTGCGCGCCGAACCCGAAGTGGGAGGCCTCGACCTGGTACTCACCGGGCGGCACCCCGGGCAGCGTGTAGTTGCCGGCCGCGTCCGCGGTGGCCTCATACTCGGTGCCGAGCAGCCGGACGGTCGCCGGCAGCGGCCCGTCCGGGCCGGCGATGTGGCCGCGCAGCTCGCCGCTGGGGTGGTAGGCGTGCAGGCCACCGTCGGCGTCGGCGACCACCAGCCGGCCCTCGGCGAAGGCGGGGGAGGAGACCACGCTCTCGGCCAGCCGCTGCTCCCAGACCAGCTCACCGGTGGCCGCGTCCAGCACGAAGATCCGGCGGTCCAGCTGGGCGCCGGCCACCACGTACCCGTCGCCACTGACCATGATGGACGAGCTGACGCCGCCACTGACTTCCAGGCCGTAGTGCCAGACCGGCTCGCCGGTGTGTCGGTTGTAGGCGGCGACCATGCCCAGTCCATGCGATCCGGCGATCACCAGGTCGCCGTAGACCGCGGGGGCGGTGCCCTCGCCGTCGCCGTGCGCCGCCACCTCCCACCGCAGCTCGCCGGTGGCGGCGTCGACCGCGATCAGGCTGCCCCGGGTGGTGGTGGCGAACGGGTTCGGCTCGGGCACCGTGGTGGTGGCGTAGACGGTGCCGTCTGCGATGCTCGGGCTGGCGACGAACAGTTCGTCGCGGGGCAGCGTCCAGCGCACCTCACCGGTGGCGGCGTCGAGCGCGACCAGCTGCTGCTCACTAGCGGCGGCGACGATTCCGTCGGCTACCGCCGGGCCGAAGAACACATTGGACCCGATGTCGGTCGCCCACAGCTGCTCGCCGGTGACGGCGTCGAGCGCGAACACCGTGTCGGACCGGTCCGACGTCGGGCCGGTGGTCACATACACCACGCCGTCGCGCACCACCGGCGCCGAATAGACCGTGAACCGGTCGGGAGTCGGCACCTCCCACTGCAGCTCGCCGGTGGCCGCGTCGAGCGCGTGGATCCCGCCGTCGAGGCCGCCGCCGGCGTAGACCACGCCGTCGGCGACCGCCGGCGCGCCGCGCATGAACTCACTGGTCGGGAACTGCCACAGCCGACTTCCGTCGGCCAGGTCGAACGCGGCCAGCGCACCACTGGTCACATTGACGAACAGCCGGCCGTCGCCGATCACCGGCGAGGAGAAGACCACCTCGCCGCCGGCGTCGGCGGTCCAGGCCTCCGCCAGCGTCTCACCGGCGAGCAGCTCGGTGCCGAGCCCGGTGCGGGCCGGATTGTTCTGGTAGATCGACCAACCGGGCTGGCTCGGGCCGGTGGCCGGGGTCAGGGTCACCGCCAGCTCGGTGTCGCCGGCCACCGTCACCGGCACCGTCGCCGCGTCGAAGCCGGCCGCCGCCGCCCGCAGCTGGTACGTGCCTTCGGCGACCGTCAGCTGGAACCGTCCATGCTGGTCGGTGCGGGTGGCCGGCAGCGGCGGGATCACCACCCGGGCGTCCGGGATCGCCCCGCTCGGCCCGCTGACCGTGCCGGTGACGATCCGCTCCGGCGCGGCCGCCATCGCGACGTCAACGGTGACCGTCCCGCCGAGCGGGACCGTCACCGACCGGGTCTGCGGCTGGTACCCGTACGCGGACACCCGCAGCTCGTAGCTGCCCGCTGGGAGCCGCAGCTCGTACTGTCCACCGGCGGCGGTGGCGGTCTGCCCGCCGGCGCTCACCTCGGCCTCGACCGGCGCGCCGTCCGGGCCGGTGACGGTGCCGGTGACCGTGCCGGACCGGCTGACGTAGGTGACCGCGGCGTAGGCGTCGGCGATCCCGGCCCCGTAGGCGTTCGGGAGCGCGTCGGTCTGCGAGTTGCTGCGGGCGCTCGCGATCAGCGCCGACCGTACCTGGTCGACGGTGAGCCCGGGCGCGGCCGACAGCATCAGCGCGACCACGCCGGTGACGTGGGGCGCGGCCATCGAGGTGCCGTTCGCGGTGCCGTACCCGCCGCCGGGCAGGCTCGAGAACACCTGGTAGCCGGGCGCGCTGAGCTGCGGCTTCTGGTACTCGACACCGTCCCAGATCACCGGCCCCCGGCTGGAGAAGTAGGCCGGCCGGTCGTCGCTGTCGATCGCGCCGACCCCGATCGAGTGCGGGAAGCTCGCCGGCGAGCCGACCGTGCCGGTGCCCGGGCCGGCGTTGCCGTTGGCGAAGATCGGCACGATCCCGGCCGCCACCCAGGCCGCCACGTCGTCCCAGAACTCGGTGTCCAGGCCGTCGTTCGACCCCCAGGAGTTGTTGACCACGTCCGGCGCGGCGGCCGGGTCGCCGCCGGGCGCGAGCATCCACTCGAAGCCGGCGTGCAGGATGCTGTCGGTGGTGCTACCGCCGTCCCGGAACACCTTCGCGGCGATCCACTGGGCGTCCGGCGCCACCCCGATCACCTGCCCGGGTGGTGCGCCGAGGATGCTGCCGGTGACGTGGGTGCCGTGCCCGTCGAAGTCCCCGGGGCGCGGATAGTTCTCGCCGGTCGGCACGAACCAGCTCGACTCGACGTCGCCATCGTTGCCGCGCCAGGCCCGACCCAGCGCCGGGTGGTCGATGTCCACACCGGAGTCCATCACCCCGACCACCACGCCGGCGCCGCGCACGCCGTACTCACCCCAGACGTCCGGGGCGTTGACGCTGTCCAGGTTCCAGCCCGGCAGCAGCGGCTCGCCGGTCTCCTCGATCTCCGGGTCCTCGAGGGTGATCGTGTCGTCCAGCGTCACGCTCGCCACGTCCGGGTGGGCGGCGAGCGCGGCCAACGTTTCCTGGTCCACGGTGGCCGCGATCCCGTTGATAATCCAGAACTCCCGGACCGCTTCGGCGTCGTGGCGCGCCAGCAGCGACCGTACTCCCGACTGGCTGGTGTCCGCGACCGATTGCAGCGCCTCGACCACCACCTCGGCCTGGGCGGCGCGGGCGGCGTCGCCGGCGAACCGGGCGCCCTGCTCGCGGCCGGCGGCCGCGGCGGCGGCCCGGCCGGCCTGCTTGGCCTCCTCGGCGACCGCGGCCAGGTCGGCCTGCTGGCGCAGCCGGATGATGACCGGCACCTCGCCGTCGGCCTCGACCGCGGCCTGGACTTCGGCCTCGATGCCGGCCGGCGTACCGGCCGCGCCGTCGGCGGGCGCGGTCGGCAGCCGCTCCGGTTCCTCCTCGCGCAGGCCGCTGAAGACGGTACGGAGTTCGGCATCGGGGACGTCGGCCGACTGCCGGGCCGCCACCGGCAAGGTGGCGGTGGGTTCGGCCGGGGCGGCAACGGTGGACGGTGGCGGCGCCGCCAGCGCGCCGGCGGCCGCCGGCGGTGCCAGTCCGACCACCACGATCGAAGCTAGGAGAGAGACGAGAGTACGGCGACCTGCTTGCGTGACCATCGGGTGGGGGCCTTTCCGACGCGCGACAGCGACGCCTCCCCAGGCGTCCCGATCCTATCGACGCAGGTACCGGCGTTGCACTCCGTCAGATGACCCAAAGAGCTCGGTCACCGCGAGATCTCTGGTGGGTGGACCGGCCGGGATCGGTGCGGCGGCCTCAGTGGACCGCGGCGAGCCGCTCGGCGCGCAGCCGCTCGGTCCAGGTCTCGTCCAGCGGTGGCAGCCGGCCGGCGCCGGTGGCCCAGGAGAGCAGCAGGTCGGCGAGCGCCGGGTTGCGGGCCAGCGCCGGCCCGTGGCAGTAGGTGCCGAGCACCCGGCCGTGGTAGGCGCCTTCGGTGGTGCCGTCGTTGCCGATGCCGGCGGTGACCCGGGCCAGCGGCGTGGCCGCCGGCCCGAGATGGGTGCGCCCGCCGTGGTTCTCGAAGCCGGTCAGCACCGGCAGGCCAAGCCGCGGGTCGACCGTGCCGACCAGTTCGCCGACCGCCCGGGTCGGGCCGCGGTCGGAGTACAGGTCGAGCAGGCCGAGCCCGGCGTGCCGCTCACCCTTGGCGTAGAAAGAACCGCCGAGCAACTGGTAGCCGGCGCAGACCGCGAACACCACCGCACCGGCCTGGACCGCCCGGTGCAGCCCGCCGTCGGCGTTGAGCCGCTGCGCGGCCAGCGCTTGCGGCCCGTCCTCGCCGCCGCCGAGCAGATAGATCTCGGCCTGCTCCGGAACCTTCTCAGTGGACCGGATCTCGATCGGGTCGACCGGGATCCCGCGCATCGCCGCCCGGTGGGCGAGGATCAGCAGGTTGCCGCGGTCGCCGTAGGTCGACATCAGGTCCGGGTAGATCCAGACGATGCGCAGTTCAGAGGACACGGTCCAGCTCCGCTCGGATGTCCTGGAAAGCGGTGTAGTTGGCGATCACTTCCAGCCGGCCGGGCGGCACGCTCGCCACCGCCTCGGCGAAGCTCTTCACGTGCCGGAACGGCACCCGGTTCACCTCCAGCCGGACCGCCAGATCGTAGGCCCGGTCCCCGGTGATCAGCACCGGCCGGCCGCGCAGCGGTGAAAAGTCCACATCGAACAGCCAGGAGGTGTCGAGCCCGTCCGGGCCGCGGGCGTTGACCGACAGCAGCGTCGGCGCGTGCTCGGCCATGTCGAACGCTTCCAGCCAGCTGGCCGGGTTCTTGGCCAGCAGCAACCGGATCAGCCGGCCGTCCCGCTCCACCTGTGCGTACCGGCCGGCCACCGAGGTGACCTCGGCGAACCGGGCGACCGCGGCCTGCGGCGGCACCCCGAACTGGGCGGCGACCGCCAGCGCGGTGGCCGCGTTGCCGACGTTGACCCGGCCCGGCAGCGCCAGCTTCACTTCGTAGCGGGTGCCGTCCGGACCGATCGCCGCGTCCTCGGTGGCGATCCAGTCCGGCCGCGGCCGGCGCAGCCGGCAGCCCGAGCACCACCAGTCGTCCCGCTCCCGCACGATCGCCGAGCCGCACTCCGGGCACACCCACGAGTCGTCGCGCCACCGCTGCCCGGCGCTGAACCAGCTCACCCCCGGCGCCACGGTGGCCGCCCAGGCGACCATCGGGTCGTCGGCGTTGGCGACCACGTGCACCTGCGGGTGCTTCAGCAGCGCGTCGCGCCAGATCTGCGCCACCATCGCGACCTCTTTGGCCCGGTCCAGCTGGTCCCGGGAGAGGTTGAGCAACGCCACCACCGCCGGCCTGGTCTCCGCGATCACCTGCGGCAGGTAGTGCTCGTCCACCTCCAGGGCGGCGTACGGCGTGTGGCCCGCCTTCGCCAGCGCGGAGGCGTGACCGGTCGGCATGTTGGCGCCGAACGAGTTGGTGGCGACCGGCCCGAGCACGCCGAGCGCGGCGGTGGTGAGCCGGGTGGTGGTGGTCTTGCCGTTGGTGCCGGAAACCAGCGCGATCCGCCGGCCGGCGGCGAGGTTCGCGAGCAGGTCCGGGTCGATCATCAGCCCGATCCGCCCACCGATCACCGAGCCGTCGCCGCGCCCGGTGGCCCGCGACAGCGCCGCGGCGGTCCGTGACACGGCGCTGGCCACCCTGGTCCGCAGCGGCAGGGGTTGCTCCGGCACCGTCCGCTCAGTCACGAACGGCAGCGTACCCGCTGGCCGGCCCGGCCGTGTCCAGTGTCGGTCACGCGCGCAAGCCGGTGAGGCTGATCGCGCCCCACTTTCCTCCACTGGGGCCGGTCCGGCCCGCCGGCCGGGCCGGTTCGCCCAGCTCACGGCGGGGTCGGCCGGCCCCGGACGGGTGTCGGGTAGCTGACCGTGGCGGATCGGTTCACCATTTCGCTCCACCCCTCTGAGCTGCGAAAACGTCACCAATATGACGCGCCGTGAAGGTTTGGTTGCAGGATATTGGTTGCTAGTGGAGGGAAGTGGAGTACAGTGGGGCGGGATGGCGGACGGATTTGCAGGCGCGCTGGGGGGTGGGGCCCGTGTTCCTCGGCACCCACACCCCGCGCCTCGACGACAAAGGCCGGCTGATCCTGCCGGCCAAGTTCCGAGAGGAACTCGCCAACGGGGTCGTCATCACGAAGGGGCAGGAGCGCTGCCTCTACGTGTTCCCGATCGCCGAATTCGCCGCTATCGCGTCGAAGCTGCGCGAACAGCCGATGACGCACAAGGCCGCCCGGGCTTACAGCCGGGTGTTCTTCGCCTCTGCCCATGACGAGGTGCCCGATAAGCAGGGCCGGGTAACCATTCCGAGCCATCTGCGGGAGTACGCCGGGCTCGACCGCGAACTCGTCGTGATCGGGGCGAGCACCCGGGTGGAGATCTGGGACAAGCAGGCGTGGGAAACCTACCTCGCCGAAAGTGAAGACGAGTTCGCTGACATCGAGGAAGGGGTGTTGCCCGGGGGATTCTGATCTGGACTGTCGCGAGTAGTCGTACGCCGTACCGCGAGCTCTCCAGCCGCTGGCGTCCTGGCACCTCTTCCCCGGTGCCAGGGATCGAGCGGATGGGGAGCTGACGGTACGGGTTTCAGGGGGTCTTCGATGGGTCAGCCGCGGGGTACGCACGTACCCGTTTTGCTCCAGCGGTGCCTGGAGCTGCTCACGCCGGCCTTCGTGGCGGCGATCCGGGCTGGCCGGCAGGTGGTCCACTTGGACGCGACCGTCGGGCTGGGCGGGCACGCCGAGGCGGTGCTGGCGTCCCAGCCGCAGCTCACCCTGATCGGGCTGGACCGGGACCCGGAGGCGCTGGCGATCGCCCGGCAGCGGTTGTCGGCGTACCAGGCCAGGGTCCACCTTGTCCAGGCGGTCTACGACCAGCTGGCAGAAGTGTTGGCACAACTCGGGTTCGACCATCTCGACGGGGTGCTGTTCGACCTGGGAGTGTCCTCATTGCAGCTGGACGCGGCCGACCGGGGCTTCGCCTACGCCAAGGAGGCGCCGCTGGACATGCGGATGGACCCGGGCCAGCCGCTCACCGCCGAGCAGGTGGTCAACACCTACTCGGCCGGCGAGCTGACCCGGGTGCTGCGCGACTACGGCGAGGAGCGGTTCGCGGCCCGGATCGCCGCCGCGATCGTCCGGGAACGGGCCCGGGCCCGGCTGACCTCGACGCAGCGGTTGGCCGAGCTGGTCCGGGAAGCGATCCCGGCGCCTGCCCGCCGGACCGGTGGCCACCCGGCCAAGCGGACCTTCCAGGCGCTGCGAATCGAGGTCAACGGCGAGTTGGCGGCGCTCGAGGCGGCGCTGCCGCAGGCACTGGACACATTGGCACCGGGGGGCCGGATCGTGGTGCTGTCCTACCACTCGCTGGAGGACCGGATCGCCAAGCGGGCACTCAGCCAGCGGGCCCGCAGCAGCGCCCCGGTCGACCTACCGGTGGAGCCGCCGGACGCCGCACCGACCCTGCGGCTGCTCACCAGGGGGGCTGAGCGGCCGAGCGAGCAGGAGGTGGCGGCGAACCCGCGGGCGGCCTCGGCCCGACTGCGGGCGGCCGAACGCAGATAGCACGAGGGGGGACGACATGACGACCCGGACCACCAAGCCGCCACCGCCGGTGGCGGTGCCGCGGACGCCATTCGTAGTGCTGGTGCTGCTGGTCGTGATCGGTGGCGTGCTCGGCATCCTGCTGCTGAACACGAAGATCAATGAGAACGCGTTCACGCTGCACGAGCTGCGGCAGGAACAGGCCGAGTTGGACCAGCGGCAGCAGCGGCTGGAGCAGGAGATCGCGCAGGCCCGGTCCACCACCCAGCTCGAGGCGGCCGCCCGCCGGCTCGGCCTGGTCGACCTGCGCGAGCACGTCGAGCACCTACCAATGTCCGATCAGGAGGGTCCGCGATGACTCGGCGAAGCGAAACCGGGATCGGCGCGGCGCGCGCCTACCATCCGCGCGGACGGACCGTCCGGGAGCGGCAGCGGCCGACCGCGACCATCGAGCGGGATCCGCTCCGGAGTGCCCTGAAGGTCTTCGACGACGAGCCGGCGACTCAGCGCAAGCCGCCGGCACCCCGCAAGCCGGCGGTGCGCAAGCCGGCCCCGGCCCGCAAGCCGGCGGCGACTCGGCAGCCGGGAGCGACCCGGAAGCCGGCGGCGGCCCGGCAGCCGGCGGCCACCGGGAAGTCGGCCACCGCCGGCCGGCCGGCGCCGGCCCGCAAGCGGGCGCCGGCCAAGCGCCGGCCGCCGAAGCTCGCCAACCCGCGCCGGCGGCTGCGGCTGGCCACGGTGCTCGCGCTGACCATGTTCGCCGCGCTCGGGCTGCGGCTGGTGGAGCTGCAGCTCACCGACGGCCCGGCGTACGCGGCCAGCGGCCAGCAGAACCGGCTGGTCGAAATCACCCTGCCGGCGGAGCGGGGGGCGATCTTCGACCGCAACGGCGCTGTGCTGGCGCACAGCGTCGAGGCCAGGTACGTGTACGCCGACCCGCAGCTGGTGACCGACCCGCCGCGGGTGGCCGCGGCGCTGCAGCCGCTGCTCGGCATCCCGGCCTCGCAGCTGCTCGAGCAGATGCGGCCGACCACCCTGGAAGACGGCACGCCGTCCCGGTTCGCCTGGCTCGCCCGTGGCGTCGACATCGCCGTCGCCGACGAGATCATGGCGCTGAACCTGCCCGGGATCGGGGTCGGCCGGGACGAGCGGCGGATCGTGCCCGGTAACGACCTGGCCGCCAACCTGATCGGCTTCACCGGCCAGGACCAGGCCGGCCTGGAGGGGCTGGAGGCTCGGTTCGACGAGGTGCTGCGCGGGGTGGACGGCCACCGCACGTTCGAGAGTGGACAAGGCGAAACCCTCGCCGGCACCGAGATCCCGGGCGGTTACCGGGCGGAGACCCCACCCCGGCCCGGCAGCGACCTGCGGCTCACCATCGACATGGACCTGCAGTACGAGGTGCAGCGGGTGCTCGCCGAGCAGCTGCGCTCGCGCAACGCCAACTTCGGCGCCGCGGTGGTGCTCGACGTCCACACCGGCGAGGTGCTGGCCCAGGCGAGCTACCCGACCTACAACGCCGCCGACCCGCTCAGCGCGCCGGAGACCGCCCGGGTGGACGCGGCCACCGCGACCGTGTTCGACCCCGGTTCGGCCCACAAGCCGCTGGTGATCGGCGCCGCGCTGGAGGAGGGCGTGATCGAGCCGGGCGACTCGGTGGTGGTCGACCCGACCATCGTCAAGGGCGACACCACGTTCCGGGACGTGATCTGGCATCCGCCGGGCACCCGGCTGGGACTGCCGGCGATCCTCGCGTTCTCGTCCAATGTGGGCACGATCAAGATCGCCGACCAGCTGGGCGCGCAGACGCTGTACGAGTACCAGCAGGCGTTCGGGCTCGGCCAGCCGACCGACGTCGGGATGCCGGGGGAGGCGGCCGGCGCGCTGCTGCCGCCGGACCAGTGGTACGAGTCGTCGTACGGCTCGGTGCCGATCGGCCACAGCGTGGACGTCACCACCATCCAGCTGGCGGCGGCGTACGGGGCGATCGCCAACGACGGGGTGTGGGTGCAGCCGCAGCTCGTGCAGGCGGTGATCGAGCCGGACGGGACCGAACAGCCGGCCACCGACCCGGCCACCCGCCGGGTGCTCAGCCCGGAGACCGCCCGCTACCTGCGGGAGATCATGGAGGCGGTGACCACCGTCCCAGGTGCGACCGGGCTGAACGCGGCGGTGGAGGGTTACCGGGTGGCCGGCAAGACTGGCACCGGTGACGTGGTGGTCGAGGGCGAGTACGCCGACGGTGACCTGGCCTCGTTCGTCGGGATGGCGCCGGCCGACCAGCCGCGGTTCGTGATCGCGGTGGTCGCGCACACTCCCGGCGGTGGCGGTGGCGAGGTGGCCAGCCCGGCGTTCTCGGAGATGATGGCCGCCACCCTCAACCATTACCGGGTGCCGCCGGCCACCACCGAGCCGCCGACGTTCGACTTGTATCCGGCAGGGACCGGGTAGTGGGCCGGTGAGCCGGCCGTTGACGGTAGTGTCTACGGCCGTGACAACAGGGTTGCCCCGACCACGGCAGGTGCCCGCGTGCCCGCTGGCCGAGCTGGCGGCACTGCTCGGGCTGCCGGACCGGCCGGCGGGCGCGGTCACCGGGGTCACCCACGCCAGCGGTGAGGTGCGCCCCGGCGACCTGTACGCGGCGTTGCCGGGGGCTCGCCACCACGGCGCCGAGTTCGTGCCGGCGGCGGTCGCGGCCGGCGCGGTCGCGGTGCTCACCGACCGGCCGCTGGACATCGAGGTGCCCACGCTGGTGGTACCGGATCCGCGGGCGCGGCTGGGTGAGGTGGCGGCCCGGGTGTACGGCGATCCGACCGCCCGGCTGTCGGTGATCGGCATCACCGGCACCGCCGGTAAGACCACCACCGCCTACCTGCTGGCCTCCGGGCTGCGGGCGGCCGGCCGGGAGCCGGCGCTGCTCGGCACGGTCGAGACCCGGGTCGGCGAGCTGGTGCTGGACAGCGTCCGCACCACCCCGGAGGCGCCCGACCTGCAGGCGCTGTTCGCGGTCGCGCTGGAGCGCGGCGTGGACAGCGTGGCGATGGAGGTCTCCAGCCACGCGCTGGCGCTGCACCGGGTCGACGGGGTGCGGTTCGAGGTCGGCGGCTGGACCAACTTCGGCCTGGACCACCTCGATTTCCACGCCGACGCCGACGACTACTTCGCGGCCAAGGCGAAGCTGTTCGACGGCCGGTGCCGGGTGGAGATCATCAACGCCGACGACCCGGCGCTCAAGGCGCTGATCGGCCCGGACACCGTGACGTACTCGGTCGGCGACCCGGCCGCGACCTGGCACGCCAGCGAGCTCACCGGCGGCTTCGAGCAGCAGTTCGTCGCCAATGGACCGACCGGCCCGGTGCCGGCCGGGGTCCGGTTGCCGGGCCGGCACAACGTCGCCAACGCGCTGCTCGCGATCGCCTCGCTGGTCGCGATCGGAGTGGATCCGGCGACCGCGGCGGCCGGCGTGGCCGCCTGCCCGGGTGTGCCGGGGCGGCTGGAGCGAGTGCCCGGCGAGACCGTGCTCGGCGTGGTCGACTACGCGCACAAGCCGGACGCGATCGTCGCGGTGCTGGCCGCGCTCCGGCCGGTTGCGGCCGAGCGGGGCGGCAAGTTGATCTGCGTGGTCGGCGCCGGCGGTGACCGGGACGCCGGCAAGCGGCCGCTGATGGGGCAGGCGGCGGCCCGGGGCGCGGACCTGGTGATCGTCACCGACGACAACCCGCGCACCGAGGACCCGGCGGCGATCCGGGCACAGGTGCTCGCGGCGGCCGGGCCGGACGCGGTCGAGGTGCCGGACCGGGCGGCGGCGATCGCCCACGCGGTCCAGGTGGCGGCGCCGGGTGACGTGATCGCGGTGCTCGGCAAGGGCCATGAACGCGGGCAGGAGATCGCCGGCACGGTGCACCCGTTCGACGACCGGATCGTGCTCGCCGACGCACTCCGGGAGGCCGGCCGATGATCGAGATGAGCCTCGCCGAGATCGCGGCGGCGGTGGCGGGGAAGCTGGTCGGCGCCGACCCGGCCGCCCGGATCACCGGCGGCGTCGAGTACGACTCCCGGAAGATCGGCAAGGGCGACCTGTTCGTGGCGTTCGTGGGCGGGCACGTGGACGGCCACGACTTCGCCGGCGACGCGCTGGCCGCCGGCGCCACCGCCGTGCTCGGCACCCGGGAAGTGCCCGGCGTCCCGATGATCCTGGTCGGTGACCCGCTGGCGGCGCTGGCCGCGCTCGCCCGAGCGGTGCTCGACCGGCTCGACCAGCTGACCGTGATCGGGGTGACCGGCTCCTCCGGCAAGACCACCACAAAGGACTTCCTGGCCCAGCTGGTCGGCCGGCTCGGGCCGACGGTGGCGCCGGCCGGTTCGCTCAACAACGAGCTCGGCCACCCGTACACGGTGCTGCGCGCGGATGCCACCACCCGGTTCCTGGTGCTGGAGAAGGCGTCCCGCGGGCCGGGGCACATCGAGTACCTGTGCCGGATCGCCCCGCCCCGGATCGGGGTGGTGATCAACGTCGGTGCCGCGCACGTCGGCGAGTTCGGCTCGCTCGAGGCGACCGCCGCCGCCAAGGCCGAACTGGTCGCCGCGCTCCCGGAGGACGGGGTGGCGGTGCTCAACGCCGACGACCCACGGGTGGCGGCGATGGCCGCGAACACCCGCGCCCGGGTGGTGAGCTACGGCGAGTCGCCGGCCGCCGCGGTCCGCGCCGAGGACATCGCGCTGGACGAGCGCGGCCGCCCGGCGTACACCCTCGTCACTGACCAGGGCCGGGCGCCGGTGCGGCTGGCGGTCAGCGGCGCCCATCAGGTGGGGAACACGCTCGCGGTGGCCGCGGTCGGGCTGGCGCTCGGGATGGACCTGCCGGCGGTCGCCGCCGCCCTCGGTGAGCTGCGGATCGCCTCGGCACGCCGGATGGACGTGTTCGACCGGCCGGACGGCGTGACCGTGATCGACGACTCGTACAACGCCAACCCGGACTCGGCCGCGGCGGCGCTGCGTGCGCTCGCCGCGATGGGGCGCGGCCGGCGGACGGTGGCGGTGCTGGGCTACCTTGCCGAGTTGGGCGCGGAAGAGCGGGCCGGCCACGAGCGGGTCGGCCGGCTCGCGCAGGAGCTGGGAGTGGACCGAGTGGTGGTGGTGGGCGAGCAGGCCGCACCGATCGCGCAGGGTGAGTCCGCGGTGGTGGTGCCGGACCAGGCCGCCGCGATCGCGCTGCTGCAACGGGAGCTGCGCCCCGGTGACGTCGTGCTCGTCAAGGGCTCGCGGTACCGGACCTGGGACGTGGCGGATTGGCTGCGTGAGGGAGACCGGTGAGAGCGGTTATCGTCGCGACCGCGGTCGCGTTGCTGGTGTCGCTGCTGGGCACCCCGTGGGCGATCCGGGCGTTCGCCCGGCTCCGGGCCGGTCAGCCGATCCGCACCGACGGCCCGAAGACCCATCTGCCCAAGCAGGGCACGCCCACGATGGGCGGGGTGGTGTTCATCGTGGCCACCGTGATCGCCTACGTCGCCGGCCACGTCGCCCTGACCACCCTGCCGGAGGAGCAGATCGCGCAGGTCGGCCCGACGATGACCGCGCTGGTGATCCTCGGGTTGTTCGTGTTCTGCGGCGCGATCGGGTTCATCGACGACTACCTGAAGGTCCGCAAACGCAACAGCCTCGGGCTCAGCGAGCGTGGCAAGCTGTTCGGCCAGCTGCTGGTCGGGGTGGTGTTCGGGATCTTCGCGCTCACCTCTGAGAGCACCAACGGCGAGACGGTCGGCAGCACCAAGCTGTCGTTCGTCCGGGACATCGACTGGCTGGAGATCACCCAGGTCGGGGCGATCGTCGTGTTCGTGTTCGTGGTGATCGCCACCACCAACGCGGTGAACCTCACTGACGGTTTGGACGGGCTCGCCACCGGTACCTCGATCATGGTGGTCGCCGCGTACGGGCTGATCGCGTTCTGGCAGTACCAGCACTGGTGCGCCGACCCCGACTACAACCTGGACTACTGCTACGCGGTGCGGGACCCGCTGGACGTGGCGCTGCTCGCCGGCGCCGGAGTCGGCGCGCTGGTCGGGTTCCTCTGGTGGAACGCCTCGCCGGCGAAGATCTTCATGGGTGACACCGGCTCGATGGCGATCGGCGGGCTGGTGGCGGCGATGGCGCTGGCCACCCGGACGGTGCTGCTGCTGCCGATCGTCGGCGGGCTGTACGTCATCATCACGATGTCGCTGATCATCCAGCGGGTGTCGTACAAGACCACTGGCAAGCGGGTGTTCCGGATGTCGCCGCTGCACCACCACTTCGAGCTGGCCGGCTGGAGCGAGGTGAACGTGGTGATCCGGTTCTGGATCATCGCCGGGATGTTCGCCGCCGCCGGCCTCGGCATCTTTTACGGCGACTTCCTCGCCAACGTCGGGAACTGACCATGTGGCGCGGACGGCCGGTGGTGGTAGCCGGGGCGGCGGTCGCCGGGGCGGCGGCGGCGCGGGCGCTGCTGCGGCGGGAGGCCTTGGTGACCGTGATCGACCGGAAGGAGTCCGCGGCTACCGCCGAGCTCGCCGCCGCCGGCGCCCGGGTGGTGATCGGCGACGACCCGCCGGCCGGGCTGTTCGACGGGGTCACCGACCTGGTGGTCTCGCCCGGGTTCGCGCCGCACCACCCGCTGGTCGCGGCCGCGCAGGCGGCGGGCGTCGAGGTCTACAGTGAACCGGAGCTGGCCTGGCGGCTGCGGGAGCCGGGCGCGCCGGCCTGGCTCGCGATCACCGGCACCAACGGCAAGACCACCACGGTCACCATGCTGGCGGCGATCCTCGCGGCTGCCGGCCACCGCACCGCGGCGGTCGGCAACATCGGCGAACCGCTGGTCGACCTGACCGGCTACGACGTGCTGGCGGTGGAGCTGTCCAGCCAGCAGTTGCACTGGTCGAGCCGGCTCGCCCCGCAGGTGGGCGCGCTGCTCAACCTCGCCCCGGACCATCTGGAGTGGCACGGCAGCTTCGAGGCGTACGTCGAGGCGAAGACCGCGATCTGGCGGGCGGCGGCCGGTACCGGCGACCTCGCCGGTACGGGTGAGTCGGCCGGTACGGGCGAGCCGTCCGGGACGGCGGTTGGCAACCTCGACGATCCGCTGGTCGCCGCCCGGCTCGCGGGGGTCGGGTTCACGCTCGCCGAGCCGAAACCCGGCCAGCTCGGCGTGATCGATGGGGTGCTGGTCGACCACGCGTTCGCCGGCTCGCCGGTGGAGCTGATCGGGGCGGCGGCGGTCCGGCCGCCGGGGGAGCACAACGTCGCCAACGCGCTCGCCGCCGCGGCCGTGGCCCGGGCGTACGGGGTGCCGCCCGGCGCGGTGCGCGCGGGCCTAGCCGGCTACCAGCCGCAGCCACACCGCAATGCGCGGGTCGCCGAAGTCGCCGGCGTCACCTATGTGGACGACAGCAAGGCCACCAACCCGCACGCGGCGCTCGCCTCGCTGCTGGCCTACCCGCGGGTGGTCTGGATCGCCGGCGGTCAGCTCAAGGGGGTCGCGGTCGGCGAGCTGGTCCGGACGGTGGCCGACCGGCTGGCCGGCGCCGTGCTGCTCGGGATCGACCGGGCGGAGCTGGCCCGGGAGCTGGCCCGGTACGCGCCGGATCTGCCAGTGGTCGAAGTGGCCGATCCCAGCCCGGCCGCGATGGACGCGGTGGTGCGGGCGGCTGCCGACCTCGCCGCCCCGGGCGACGTGGTGCTGCTCGCCCCGGCCGCCGCCTCCAAGGACATGTTCACCGGCTATGAGCACCGCGGCGAGGCGTTCGCGGCGGCTGTTCACGCACTGGTCGCCAGCCGCGAGCGCTAGCTGTCCTGTCCCGTGAGGACGGGCGATGCCGCGCTGGTATACCAGGCGCGGGCTCGCTGCCACCGAACGGCCGCGCGGACCCCGCTGCCTGCCGGGCCAACCTCGCGTTCCAGCTAGAGCTGGGGTTGGTTGAGGCTGAGCAGGGGTGGGTCTTGGCGGACGAGGTATTGCAGGCCGTGGGGTGTCTGCCAGGAGAACACGCCCGGCGACAGTTGTGTCAGTTGGGTGCCGGTGGTGTGGCGGAACAGGTGGTGGGCGCGGCAGAGGCAGCCGAGGTTGCTGGTGGTGGTTTTGCCGCCGTTGGCCCATGGTTGGGTGTGGTCGATGTCGCAGGTGTGGGCGGGTCTTCGACACCCTGGTGCGCGGCAGGTGGGGTCCCGGGCCCGCACGAACGCGGCTTGGGCGGCGGTCGGCCGGCGCCGGTCCGGATCCCCGTCCAGATCAGGTGTGGGGTGGCTGTTGAGGATGCCGTGGGCTACGAGTTGGTGGGGTTGGGGGGTGTAGACCGAGTAGCGCCACTGGGCGTCTGGCATCTGGGTGATGAGGTGGCGGGCTAGTTCGGCGAGGATGGGGTGGTTGCCGTTGAGTTCGCCGGGCAGGTTGTCCAGGCCGAGGGCGGTGGTCAGTGGTATCTGCAGCTCGATGACGCCACGCCGGAGGGCTGGCAGCGGCGCCGGTGATGCCGGCTGGCGGCAGGTGCCGCACACCACACGCTGCCCATTGTGTCCGGTACCGCCGCTGGTGGTGCCGCGGGCGGCGGTGATGGCGGGGTCGGTTTGCCAGCGGCCGGGCCAGTCGGCGGGCCAGTCGGCTGGTCCGTCGTAGTCGTGCCAGGCGTCGTCGTGCCGGTCGGCTGGTGGGCCGGTGGGGTCGGGGTGGACGTCGTGGGG
>DATCKZ010000129.1:0-5688 GCA_036564175.1 Natronosporangium sp. | reverse complement strand
TACCTCGCCGCGGCCCGGGAGATCACCGAGCGGCACGGGGCACTGCTGGTGCTCGACGAGGTGCAGACCGGGATCGGGCGTACCGGGCACTGGTTCGCCCACCAGGCCGAGGGCGTGGCGCCGGACGTGATGACGCTGGCGAAGGGGCTCGGCGGCGGGCTGCCGGTCGGCGCCTGCGTGGTCTTCACCGACCGGGCCGACCTCGCCGCGCTGCTGCCGCCGGGCAGCCACGGGTCCACGTTCGGCGGGAACCCGATCAGCTGCGCGGCGGCGTTGGCGGTGCTCCGGACGATCGCCGCAGAGGGCTTGCTCGACCACGTGAAGCGGGTCGGGGAGCAGCTGCGGCACGGGATCGAGGCGATCGGCCACCCGCTGATCACCAGAGTTCGCGGGGCCGGGCTGCTGCTCGGGGTGGTGCTCGCCGAGCCGGCCTCGGCGGCGGTCGCCGGCGCGCTGCGGGAGGCCGGGTTCCTGGTGAACCCGGTGCAGCCGGACGTGATCCGGCTCGCCCCGCCGCTGATCGTGAGCTCGGAGCAGGTCGACTCGTTCGTGGCCGCGCTGCCGGCCGCGCTGGCGAAGGCGGCCGGCTGATGCCGCGCCACTTCCTCCGCGACGACGACCTGGCCCCGGCCGAGCAGGCGGAGGTGCTGGCGCTGGCGGCGACCATGAAGGCCGACCGGTACGGGCACCGGCCGCTGGCCGGCCCGAAGTCGGTGGCGGTGGTCTTCGACAAGCCGTCGCTGCGGACCCGGGTGTCGTTCGAGGTCGGGATCGCCGAGCTGGGCGGCAACCCGGTGGTGATCGACTCGCAGGGCGCCCACTTCGGGCGGGGAGAGACGATCGGCGACGCGGTCCGGGTGCTGTCCCGGTACGTCGAGGCGGTCGTGATCCGGACGTTCGGCGACGACCGGCTGGCCGAGGCGGCCGCCGCGGCGAGCGTACCGGTGGTGAACGCGCTCACCGACGGCTTCCACCCCTGCCAGCTGCTCGCCGACCTGCTGACCGTCCGGGAGCGGTGCGGCGGCACCGCCGGCCGCACCCTCGCCTACGTCGGCGACGCGGCCAACAACATGGCGCACTCCTACCTGCTCGCCGGCGCGATCGCCGGGATGACGGTACGGGTGGCCGGGCCGGACGGGTTCGCGCCGGACCCGGGGGTGCTGGCCCGGGCGGGCGAGCTCGCCGCCGGCACCGGTGGCTCGGTGGCCGCGGTCACCGACCCGTACCAGGCGGTGGCCGGCGCCGACGTGGTGGCGACCGACGCCTGGACCTCGATGGGGCAGGAGGCCGACCCGCGCGACCGGTCCACTGTGCTCACACCGTACCAGGTGAACAAGGAGCTGCTGGCACACGCCGCGCCGGACGCGATCGTGCTGCACTGCCTGCCCGCCCACCGGGGTGAGGAGATCACCGACGAGGTGATGGACGGGCCGCAGAGCGCCGTCTTCGACCAGGCGGAGAACCGGCTGCACGTCCAGAAGGCGCTGCTCGCCTGGCTGCTGGGGGGTGGCCGATGACCAAGACCGCGCGGCACGCCCGGATCGTGGAGCTGATCCGCAGCCGGTCGGTGCGCTCGCAGACCGAGCTCGCCGAGCTGCTCGCCGCCGACGGCATCCAGGTCACCCAGGCCACGCTCTCGCGCGACCTGGAGGAGCTGGGGGCGGTCAAGGTACGCGGAGCCGACGGGAACGCCGCCTACGTGATCCCGGAGGACGGCAGCCCGGTGCTCCGGCCGGCCGAGCAGACCCCGGCCCGGCTGGTGCGACTGCTGCGCGAGCTGCTCACCAGCGCCGACGCCAGCGGCAACCTGGTGGTGCTGCGGACCCCGCCCGGCGCCGCCCAGTTCCTGGCCAGCGCGCTGGACCGATCCGGCCTGCCGGAGGTGGTCGGCACGATCGCCGGCGACGACACGGTGCTGGTGGTGGCCCGCGAACCCACAACCGGTGCGGCCCTGGCGAAGTTGTTGACGACGTTGGCTAGCGCTGACGAAGAACGTCTAGAAGGGACAGATAAGTGACCGATCGCGTGATCCTCGCGTACTCCGGAGGGCTGGACACCTCCGTCGCGATCCCGTACCTCGCCGAGCAGATCGGCGCCGAGGTGGTGGCGGTCGCGGTGGACGTCGGCCAGGGTGGCGAGGACCTCGAGGTGATCCGCAAGCGGGCGCTCGCCTGTGGTGCGGTGGAGTCCGAAGTGGTGGACGCCAAGGAGGAGTTCGCCGCCGACTACTGCCTGCCGGCGCTGCGCGCCAACGCGCTCTACCTCGACCGGTACCCGCTGGTGTCGGCGCTGAGCCGGCCGCTGATCGTGCGCCACCTGGCGGCCGCCGCCCGCCGGCACGGCGGCACGATCGTCGCCCACGGCTGCACCGGCAAGGGCAACGACCAGGTGCGGTTCGAGGTCGGGCTGGGCGCGTTGGCGCCGGACCTGAAGGTGGTCGCCCCGGCCCGCGACTTCGCCTGGACCCGCGACAAGGCGATCGAGTTCGCGCAGTCCCGGGACCTGCCGCTGGACGTCACCGCCAAGTCGCCGTACTCGATCGACCAGAACCTGTGGGGGCGGGCGATCGAGACCGGCTTCCTGGAGGACATCTGGAACGCCCCGACCGAGGAGCTCTACGCGTACACCAGCGACCCGGCGGCGCCGCACGAGCCGGACGACGTGGTCATCACGTTCGAGGCCGGCCGGCCGGTGGCGATCGACGGCGAGCCGGTGACGCCGTACCAGGCGATCGAGATCCTCAACCGGCGGGCCGGCGCGGCCGGGGTGGGCCGGCTGGACATGGTCGAGGACCGGCTGGTCGGGATCAAGAGCCGGGAGGTGTACGAGGCGCCGGCCGCGATCGCGCTGATTACGGCGCACCAGGAGCTGGAGAACGTCACCGTCGAGCGGGATCTGGCCCGGTTCAAGCGGACCGTCGACCAGCGGTGGACCGAGCTTGTCTACGATGGACTATGGTTCTCGCCGCTGAAGCGGGCGCTGGACGCGTTCATCGAGGAGAGCCAGCGGCATGTCTCCGGCGATGTCCGGGTGCGGCTGCACGGCGGCCGGGCGGTGGTCACCGGCCGGCGGTCGGAGGCGAGCCTGTACGACTTCGGGCTGGCGACCTACGACACCGGCGACACCTTCGACCAGTCGCTGGCGAAGGGCTTCGTCACGCTGTTCGGGCTGCCGAGCCGGCTCGCCGCCGCCCGGGACGCCCGGCTGGGCAGCGGTGACTGAGCCGGTCCGACTCTGGGGCGGCAGGTTCAGCGGCGGGCCGGCCGAGGCGCTGGCCCGCCTCTCCGCGAGCGTCCACTTCGACTGGCGGCTGGCCCCGTACGACCTGGCCGCCTCGAAAGCGCACGCCCGGGTGCTGGCCCGGGCCGGGCTGCTCGAGCCGGCCGAGCTGGACCGGATGCTGGCGGCGCTGGACGAGCTCGGGGCCGACTGCGCCGCCGGCCGGTTCACCCCGACCGTCGAGGACGAGGACGTGCACACCGCGCTGGAGCGGGGGTTGCTGGAGCGGCTCGGCCCGCTCGGCGGCAAGCTGCGCGCCGGCCGGTCCCGCAACGACCAGATCGCCACCGACCTGCGGCTGTACCTGCGGGACGCGGCCCGAGCCCTGGCCGGCCGACTGGTCGAGCTGGCCGAAGCGCTGGCCGGGCAGGCCCGCCGGCACCTGGACACGCCGGCGCCGGGGATGACCCACCTGCAGCACGCCCAGCCGGTCAGCTTCGCGCACCAGCTGCTAGCACACGTGCAACCACTGCTGCGGGACCTGGACCGGCTGCGGGACTGGGACGGCCGGGCGGCGATCAGCCCGCTCGGCGCCGGGGCGCTCGCCGGCTCCTCGCTGCCGCTGGACCCGGCCGCGGTCGCCGCCGAGCTCGGCTTCACCGCGCCGGCCGCGAACTCGATGGACGCGGTGGCCGACCGGGACTTCGTGGCCGAGTTCCTGTTCGTGACCGCGCTGATCGGCGTGCACCTGTCCCGGCTCGGCGAGGAGCTGGTGCTGTGGACCTCACAGGAGTTCGGCTGGGTGGAGCTGGACGACGCGTACGCCACCGGCTCGTCGATCATGCCGCAGAAGAAGAACGCCGACATCGCCGAGCTGGCCCGGGGCAAGGCCGGCCGGCTGATCGGCGGGCTGGTGGCGGTGCTGTCGATGCTGAAAGGGCTGCCGCTCACCTACGACCGGGACCTGCAGGAGGACAAGGAGCCGGCGTTCGACGCCGTGGACACGCTGGAGCTGGTGCTGCCGGCGCTGGCCGGGATGGTCGCCACGATGACGGTCCGGACCGACCGGCTCGCCGCCGCCGCGCCGGTCGGCTACACGCTCGCCACCGAGGTCGCCGACTGGTTGGTCCGACGTGGGGTTCCGTTCCGGGAAGCGCACGAGATCACCGGCCGGCTGGTCGGCCTGTGCGCCGAGCGGGGCTGCGAGTTCGACGAGGTCTCCGACGAGGAGCTGGTGAAGGTGAGCCCGCGGCTGACGCCGGAGGTGCGCGAGGTGCTCTCGGTCGCCTCGGCGCTGGCCGCCCGCACCACTCCCGGCTCGACCGGGCCGGGGCCGGTCGCCGCACAGCTCGCCGCCGTGGATGAGATGCTCGCCGAATGGCGGCGATGGGTGACGACGGACCGGTAACCCTGGCCGAGCGGCTGGCCGGGCCGGTGGTGGAGGCTGCCCGGGCACTGCTCGGCTGCCGACTCACCGCCGGCGGGGTGACGGTCCGGCTCACCGAGGTCGAGGCGTACGGCGGGGTCGGCGCCGACCCGGCCTCGCACGCGCACCGGGGCCGGACCGCTCGCAACGAGGTGATGTTCGGCCCGCCCGGCCACCTGTACGTCTACTTCACGTATGGCATGCACTGGTGCGCGAACGTGGTGTGCGGACCGGCCGGCCAGGCGGCCGCGGTGCTGCTGCGCGCCGGCGAGGTGATCGAGGGCGTCGATCTCGCCCGGAAGCGCCGGCCCACCGCCCGCGCCGACCGGGAGCTCGCCCGGGGTCCGGCCCGGCTGTGCGCCGCGCTCGGCATCGACGGCACCGCCAACGGGGTCAACCTGTTCGACCCGGCGGGCCCGGTCGTGCTGCGGGAGCCGGAGCGGGCGCCGGATCTCGGCTTGATCCACACTGGTCCGCGGGTGGGTGTCGCAGGTGGACACGATACGCCGTGGCGGTTCTGGCTGGCCGGGGAGCCTTCGGTCAGTCCGTACCGCCGGCATGTGCCGCGCCGGCGCTGAGGCTGGGTTGGTTGGGGAGGGGCGCTATTCTCGGCGGGACGGCATCGACGGCTGAGGTGGTGCTTCATGACCGTGCATCCTCCCGCTTCGATCGAGCCGGGTGCGCCGTCGCCGCACCATGGTCGGCGTGGGTTCCGGCGATGGTTGTTGATCTTTGGATCGGTCGCGGTGATCGTGTTGATCGGGGCGGTAACGGTCTACGCCGCCACCACCAACACCGGCACCGACGAGGCAGACGCGGCCGGCCAGCTGGTGCCGCCGAGCCCGTCGGCGTCGAGCGTTCCACCGCCGGCACGCACGGCGCCGCCCACCCAGCTGAGCCCGGCCGATGAGCCCACGCTAAGCGAATTGGATGTGCTATGTCGGGACGTCCTCCTCATCCTCAGCAACACGATGGCTAACGCCGACAACTATGTAGAGACCCGCCGGGCCGGTGCGGACCGGATCCGAGACCTGGTGGAGGAT
>DATCKZ010000128.1:0-35347 GCA_036564175.1 Natronosporangium sp. | reverse complement strand
CATGCCGCCGAATCTAGCCGACCGGGACGCCGCCCGACCGGCCCGACGGGTACCCTTGATCGCCGGAGCCCTCGTAGCTCAGGGGATAGAGCAGCGGTTTCCTAAACCGCGTGTCGCAGGTTCGATTCCTGCCGGGGGCACCAGGTCACAGCGCTATGGCAGGCGTAACCCGCCGCCTCCATGGAGCCATCCATGGAGCTATTGGGGCGGATACGCTTCCTCCATGGCCACCCCCGGCGTCGCGCCCGTGGCGAAATCGAGAAGCTCCCCAGCGGGTCGCTTCGGGTCCGAGTCTATGCTGGCATTGACCCTGTTACCCGGAAGCGTAGCCGCAGCGCCTCTCGGCGGCACGACCGAACTCCGGCCCGAGCAGTCATCGTGACGAGGAGTAACGACCCGTCAGCGGCAGGAGCGGACACGTCGCCACGCCGACCGCTGTTGGTCGCGTCTAGGCTGGGAACAGCTTCCAGTGCCCTTCGGAGATGACCTCAACGGTGCCGCCGGCCACCTTGATGGCGGTCTGGTCGTCGATGGCGTACGCCGGACCTGCGATGTCGGCGGCCCATCTCTCCGCGTCGGCCATCGTGTTCTCCGGCATCATCTCGTGGTCCAGGTGCGGGAAGATCGAAAAGTCGACGATTCCCAGGGTCCGGTCGTCCGGCGCGGACGGCCACTCGACGAAGTCCTCACCGATTCGCGGCGTCATCACCATGCTTCCGGCACTCACGCCAACCCAGACCGTCTCGGGAAGCGACGACAGGAGTTCTGCCAGCCCGGACTGCCGCATCCAGTGGCATAGGTAGGTTGCGTCCCCGCCGTCCACCAGCAGCACGTCGGCGTCTCGTACCCACGGCACCCAGCGTTCCTCACTGATGGTGGGTAACGCGGTGAGCTCGAGCAGCCCCACCGACTCCCACTGGGAGCTGGACATAACCAACTGGGGCTTACCGACGACGACGTCACGCACCGAGGCAGGCCCGCACAAAGGGTGACCCCACTGCGCCGTCGGGATGCAGAGCGCACGGCAGTCGGAGAGGGGTTTGCCTAACAGGTCGAGCAGCGCATCGCGGATGCTTGCGTTCGTGACGCCTCCGGACGTGAGAAGAAGTTTCAAGATGTCTCCCGGTATCGAGTGCCATGGATTGGCGTGGCGTACCGACCGTGAGGCGCCTCGCTGACTCCTGTCTTGGCGCCCGCTTGGGCGGCCATTCACCTGTTCAACGAACGCCTCAGCCCGGATCCGACAGCCTGCCAGAATATTCTGCGGGACCTCCGCATGCACGCACTGTCGTCGGCACGTCCGAACTCCGGCCCGAGCAGTCATCGTGACGAGGAGTAACGACCCGTCAGCGGCATGTGCGGACGCGCCCGGTCCGCTACGGCTGCTCGGCCGAAATCTCGTAGCCGAACTCCAGCCCGTCTTCGTCATCCCACTGCTCGCCGACCTTGCGGAATCCGTACTGCGAGGCCAGCTGATAGGAAGCGACATTGTCGGGCCGGATACTGACCCGGACCCGACGGACTCGCGGTTCGCGGGTGGCTCGGGCGAGAAGGGCTTCCAGGGCGGCGCGGGCGTAGCCACGGCGCCGATATTCCGGGTCGATGGCATAACCGATCTCGACCATTCCGGAGGCGTCTGGCGGCGCGTGATAGCCGGCCCGGCCGACGGCCACCCGATGGCGTTCGTCCCAGATGATGCCGGTGACCCATGCCGCGGTGGCCGGGTCTTCTTCGGCCTGGTTGCAGCGTCGCTGCCAGACTCCTTGGCACTCGGGGCCGGCGAGGTATGGCGAGACCGCGACCAGATCCCGTCCCCCAAAGGAATCTTGCGATGGCCATCGCTTCAGGGATTGCCTCAGACACTACTGGTGGGATGATCGCAATCATGGCAACAGCCAGTGGAGTGGGCCGGAGGGGCACAGCGGGGAAGAACGTCTGCTTCTGATGCAACTCGTGTACTGTCGGCTGGTCCGTCGGTCCGGTCGCCAGAGCAAGCGGCTGCTGAGACGGCGCCACCGCCCCGAGTGGAACCCGCACGGTGACGGAGACGTTTCCGGTTCAAGCCGGTCTGCCTGGCCCCGGCTCGAACTCGGCGATCGTGTGCGCGCGGACGCCGGGCTGTGAACCGGTGGCGTAGCGGGCGGCGATCGCGCGCACGTGCTCCTGTGCCGGCGCGGCGAGTCCGTCGTAGATCGCGACGAAAAGGGCATGGGCGTCGGCTCTGGGCCACCCCGGCGGCATCAACCGGATCGGCAGCCGGGGGTCCAAGGTGGGGAAGCGCCGGTAGGTGTCCATGACCCCGGTCCGGGCCCGCACCGCCGCGGCGCCGGTAACCCTCCCGGCCCGAACCCGAGGCAGCAGGTCGCGCCAGCTCGCGATGAACGATTGGTACGCCCGGGCGATGGCTCCGGTGTCCCAGGCGTCGATCGGTGCTCGGCCGGTGATGGCATTGACCTCGACATGCTGCGCGCGGAACACGGTGATCGCGCCGAGTGCCAGTTTCGCCAGCTTCGCACGCGAGGCATCGTCCAGCTGGTGCGGAGCTATCCACAGCCCGTCATACAGGGGCGCGTAGCCGCACCATCGAAGCTGGCCTCGCAGTAGGCGCCGCTCGGCGGTCGCCTGCTTCGGTAGCGAGAAGGCGATCAGGGTCCACCAGCCGTCCCAGGACTCGGCCTCGGCGGCGAAGGTCGCGATCTGGCGCCCGCCGGCTGAGAGGTTCTGGGCGGCAGACTCGGTCAGGCGGTAGGAGCTGCCCGGTCGCTGCCGGTCGCTCTCCAGCACCCCTCGGCGGGCCAGCCGGCTGATGGCGGCTCGAGCGTTGGCGGCGCTGATGCCGAACTCGGCCAGCAGCGCGACGATGGCGGCCGACGGTAGCCAGCCGCGGCTCCGGAGGGTGTAGTCGGTCACCAGGGTGACCGCTAGACCCTGCGGCGAGCGGCCCGACTGCTGGCGCGGCAGCCGGACCGGTTCGCGCGCGGCTTCCGGGAAGATCTCCTCGATGTTGTACGGACTGACCAAGTGACGCTCCGGCGCGGATCACGTGGATGTCGAACCTTGAGGGTAGATGGGTCGACCGCGGTCGCCCTGCCACCACCCGCGTTGCCTGATCGCATCGATGAGTTCGACTTGACAGTTTGGCGAACCAGGGTAACACTTTCTGTCACGTACTTTGGCATTGCGGGAGCCGGCAAGCCACCTCATCGGGCGTCCTTACTGTCCTGAGCGGACTAGCAGCGACCGTCCCTACTCTGCGTAAGCCCATGACCAACCGGGACCGGTCGTACGAGAGACGACGGAGCACACGCATGAGACCTGCGAAAACCCTCAATCGGCGGCGGACGGCGCTCGCAGCCGCTGCTGCCGCATTCCTTCTCGCCAGCGCCGGGGCAGCCGTTGCCGGGCTGGCACCGGCCGCCGCGGAGGTCGGCACCCTCGCAACGACGGCCGGCTGCGGGACGGCCCCCACGCTGACCAGCGGCACGCATTCGATCAACAGCGGCGGGCAGAACCGCACCTTCATCCTTCGGATCCCCGACAACTACGACCAGAACCATCCCTATCGGCTGATCTTTGCCCTCCACTGGTTGGGCGGCACCGCGAACGACGTCGCCTTCGGCGGGATGATCCAGCCCTACTACGGGTTGCAGGCGCTGGCTAACAACAGCGCCATCTTCGTCGCCCCGCAAGGCATCGACAATGGTTGGCCCAACCCGGGGGGTCGGGACGTCACGTTCATCGACGACATGATCAACCTGATTGAGGCAGATCTTTGCGTCGACACAACGCAACGCTTCTCGCTGGGCTGGAGCTACGGCGGCGGCATGAGCTACGCGCTGGCGTGCGCCCGGCCGAACGTCTTCCGCGCGGTGGCGATCTACTCCGGCGGGTTGATCAGCGGATGCGACGGCGGCACCCAGCCGATCGCGTACATGCAGGTGCACGGCATCAGCGACGACGTCCTACCGATCTCCGGTGCCCGGACGATGCGCGACCGGTTCGCCAGCAACAACGGCTGCAACCCGGCGAACCCACAGGACCCGGCCCCGGGCAGCGGGACGCACACGACCTTCGTCTACTCCGGATGCTCGGAGGGACACCCCACGGTCTGGTACGCCTTCGACGGCGGCCACACCCCGACCCCCACGGACCGGAACGGTGGTCAGTGGCTCCCGGCGGAGACCTGGGCGTTCTTCTCGCAGTTCGAGAGCACTCCGCCGACCACCTCACCGCCGGTTACCACGTCACCGCCAGTGACCACCTCGCCGCCGGTGACCACCTCACCGCCGCCGGCTGGTGCCTGCTCGGCGACCTACCAGACGGTCAACTCCTGGCCCGGCGGGTTCCAGGGCGAGGTGACGGTGCGGGCCGGGTCCTCGCCGATCAACGGCTGGACCGTGGGCTGGACGCTGGCGGGCGGCCAGACGATCACCGAGCTCTGGAGCGGGGAGTGGAGCGTGAACGGTAGTGCAGTGACGGTGACGAACATGAGCTGGAACGGCTCGCTGGGCGCGAACGCGGAGACGACGTTCGGCTTCCTCGGCAACGGATCGCCTTCCACGCCGGCGGACCTCACCTGCACCAGCCCGTAATCGCAACGGACGGGGGTGGGACCGGGACCGGCGACGCGGAGCCAGCCGCCGGTCCCGGTTGGCCCCGGTGGGCCCGTGGCCAGCTACCCCCCGACTTCGACCCCCGGTCGCGCCGGCCAGCTCCCGCTCGACGCCTACATTGGAGCGGTCATACGCTGGGCCGCCGGCCACGAGCCGACGGCGGCGATGCTGCGAGACCAGCCCAGCCCTCGTGGAGAGCGGCCCCACACACATCCGTCGGTCCGAGTTCATCAACGCTATCAACGGCCGAGAGTGGACACAGTCCCATGACAGTGGACCCTCGTCTCGCCATCAATCCACCCTTAGCTTGCGGTCACCGTCCGAAATGTGAAGCAGTGTCCGGGTAGCCTCTGATCCCCCCCGGCTTCTACCCAGGCTGCGCGGGCGGAAGGCGCTCATTTGGAAGGATGATGGCTCATGTTTGGACGGACATTATCTTCGCGTACGGGTCCCGTGCTCGCTGCGCTCGTCGGTGCGGCGCTCGTGCTCGGGGCCGCCGCGGTGCCGGCGACGGCCGGGGGCCGCCGGGCGGGGTTCCCGAGCGGATCGCGGACGCGTTCGGGCGCAAGCTCGCCCGCGAGGTGACCGCAGGGGGCGTGCTTCGCCACCTGCCGGTGTTCCAGCGAATCGCGGACGAGAACGGCGGGAACCGAGCCCCCGGATTGCCCGGATACGACGCTTCGTCAGATTACGTGGCGAGCCGGCTGGCCGCGGCCGGGCTGCACGACCAACCTGTTTGACTGGACCGACCACCCGTTCGCCGCTCAGGACTACTTCAACTACACCTGGTCGCTCGGGGTCGAGGAGCATTTCTACCTGCTCCGGCCGGCCGCCCTGCTGCTCGGCTATCGCCGCAGTCCAAGGCTGTTCACGGCGGTTACGGTGGCCGGCGTCGGGATCACCCTGGCGGTCAACCTCTACCTCGGCCTGAGCCGAGCGGTGAAGTACGATCCGCACCAGTACTTCGGGAGCGACACCAACGCTCTACCGATCCTGGTCGGCGGACTGCTCGCGATCGCCCTCCACAATGGCTGGTTGTCCCGGCCGGTCCGGCGCCTCGCGCCATTCGCCCTGGTGGCCGTGGTGCTGCTGTTCGTCCTGGCACACCGGAACGACACCGATCGGGTCTCGCTGGTGATCGTCGCCGGGACGGGACTGACGCTCGTGGCGTTGATCGGCGTGGTGACCCGGCCACGGGCCGCGGCTGGACGGCTGCTGGCGAGCGGCCCGATGCGCTGGCTCGGCCAGCGGTCGTACTCCATCTATCTCTGGAACATCCTGGTGCGAGTCCTGATGATCAACGCGCTCGGGCATACCGTGGTCGCCGACATCGCCTGGCTCGCGATCTTCATCGGCTTGGCGGAACTGAGCTATCGGTTCGTCGAGCGCCCGCTACGCGCCCGGTTCGGCGGGCGTCGGGCCGACCCGCACCCACGAGCGCTCAGCGCGCGGCCGGACCCCACGGAGCGGCCGGCTGTCGAATGGCCGACAGCTGCTCCACTCAGGTAGGCGTTCACGCCCGTAGCTCAAGCACCAGGTGTAGCGTGAACAATACTGTACGTTATCAGTCCGGCGCTGGCTGATCCGGGGGAGGGCGCATGGAGACTGAGCTGGAAACCATGGGCCCGATCGACTATCTGGTGGTCGAGTTCCCGGGGACCCGGCTGACCGGCGAAGGCTTCCCGCTGCTGGTTGAGCTCGTCGACCGCGGCATCATCCGCATCCTCGACCTGCGGTTCGTCGCCAAGCGGGCGGACGGGTCGGTGGTCGGCGTGGAGCTTTCTGAGCTGGATCCGGACGGGGCGCTGGGGTTGACCGTCTTCGAAGGAGTCTCCTCCGGGCTGCTCGGCCAGGACGACCTGGACCAGGCGGGTCTCGCGCTCCAACCGGGTAGCGCCGCCGGTGTCCTGGTCTACGAAAACCTCTGGGCCGCCCCGCTCGCGGTGGCGATGCGGCGGGCCGGCGGCCAACTGGTCGCCAGCGGGCGGATCCCGGTGCAGGCCATCATCGCCGCGCTGGACGCGATGGAGCCGGCATAGGCAAAAGGGCGCCGGCACTCGCCGGAAGGGGGTAGCGCCATGCCAGGACTGATCAGGGGAGTCGCCCGTACGGCGGTGATCGCCGGCACGGCAACGGCGGTGTCCAACCGGGTCTCGCGGCGGCAGGCGGGGCGGTGGGCGGCCCAGGACCAAGCGGCGTACGGCCAGCCGCCACCGGCGTACGAGCAGCAGCAGACGTACGCACAGCCGGCGCCTCCTGACGACGCCGGGCAGCAACGGATCGACCAGCTTCGGCAGCTGGCCGAGCTGAAGGCGCAAGGGGTGCTGACGGAGGCCGAGTTCGAGGCCGAGAAGGCCCGTATCCTCCGCGGCTGACCGTACCGGAAGGTGGATCATGATCCTGGCGCAGGACGACCTCGGCTTTTGGGACATGTTCTGGCTGCTCGTCATCTTCGTCCCGCTGCTGCTCGTGTGGGGTTTCGCGTTCGTGGACATCTTCCGACGCGACGACCTCAACGGTTGGCTGAAGGCACTGTGGATGGTGGTGGTGCTGCTGGCACCGCTGCTCGGCACGCTGTTCTACCTGATCTTCCGGCCGGCCGGCGCGACCCGGGCAGAGCGGCGGGCGATGGACGACGCCAGCCGGGAGTTCGTCCAGCGGTACGCCCCGGACAACCACGCGCAACAGCTGCGGGTCGTCGCGGATCTGCACGACCGGGGCAAGCTCACCGACGCCGAATACATGGCCGAGAAGGCCCGGATCCTCGGTGCCGGCGCGGCTGGCGGCTGAGGCCGGTGCCGGGGTACAGCGATGGGCTCCGGAGCGCTGACCAACGACGAGCGGGCCGAGCTGGAGCGGCTGCGCGCCCAGCTCGCCGCCTACCGGCATCGGCGCCGGGCGGGGGTGGGTCGTTGGGTCGGGGCGATCCCGCTGCTCGTCCTCGCCGCGCTGCTGGCCGGCCTGGCGGTGGTGGCTGGGTACGTCCGCGCCGAGGTGCTCGACACCGAGTCCTATGTCGAGACCGTGGCGCCGCTGGCCGAGGATCCAGCGGTACGCCAGGCGGTGGCGGACCGGCTCGCGGACGAGATCGTCACCCGGACCAACGTCACCGAGTTGGCCACCGAGCTGGTGGACCGGCTGGTGGAACAGGGCGCTCCCGACCGCCTGCACGAGCTGATCGGTCCGGCAGTGAGCGGGCTGCGGTCGTTCCTCTCCGAGGAGATCAACAATCTGCTCGGGACACCGCAGTTCCAGGCGCTCTGGGAACAGGTGAACCGGGCCGCTCACAACGGTCTGGTCACCGTGCTCACCGGCGGAGAAGGGGAGTTCATCACCGCCAGCGGGACCACCGTCAGTTTGGACCTGGGGGCGTTGCTGGCTGCCGCGAAGCAGGAGCTGGTCGCGCGCGGGATCGGCTTGGCGGCGCGGATCCCCGACGTGTCGATCCACTATGAGCTGGTGAACTCGCCGGAGCTGCCGACCGTACGCCGCTATGTCACGCTGCTCGACGACACGGCGACCTGGCTGCCGTTCGTGGCGCTCGCCCTGCTGATCACGGGCGTGCTGGTGGCGCCGAACCGGCGGCGGGGCATCGTCGCGGCGGCGGTCGCCGTGGCGGCGGTCGCGGGGTTGCTGCTCGCCGGGCTCGCGGTGGCTCGCACGTACTACTTGGACAACCTTCCGGAGACCGTGCGGTCACCGGACGCCGCGGCCGTGGTGATCGACACGGTGCTGCGGTTCCTGGTGGCCTCGCTGCAGACGCTGCTGGTCGCGGCGATCATCGTCGCGATCGTGGCGGTGCTGGCCGGCCCCAGCGGCCCGGCGAAGCTGCTCCGGACGCTGCTGGGTAAGGCGCTCGATGCCGGCGCCCGGCTGCTGGCCCGCGCGGGGCCGTGGGTGGCCACCACCGGGCGGGCGCTGTCCGGTGCCCGGGCCGCGATCCAGACCGGGCTGGTGATCGCCGCGATCGCGGTCCTCATCCTGGCTCAGCGGCCGGGCATCGCGTCGGCGCTGTGGACCACCGCCCTGGTGCTCGTGCTGTTCGCCGTGGTCGAGCTGTTCGCCCGGGCCAGTGTCGCGCCGAGCTCGGCGCCGGCTCGATGATGTCCGGCCGGCGGGCCGGCCGATAGGCGTCGTGGTATTCGGGCAATCTTCTTGGTTGTGAGCAGCCGGGATGCCTCGGCCACCAGCGTTTGATCAAGCGGGACGCCACCGACCGGATCAACCGTTGCAGACATGAGCCTGGACCAACTCCGTAGCCGCGGACTGCCACTCAGTACCGCTGTCGATAGTGGTGGTCCGTAATCATGGTGCCGGCGGGACCGATCCGGCCTAGCATGCCGGGATGGGTCACTCGTCCCGATTCCCGCCCGCGGTCACCGACTACTGGCATGCCCGGTTCCACGCCGGAACGGTCGCCCATCGGGAGGCCGGCCTCACCGTCACGATCGATGCGGGACTACCCGACGATCGGCGGGCCATGCTGCTCCGGACCGCCGCCGGCGAGCTGAGCGCGGTGCTGCGCCCGGAGCTCGCCGACCAGCTGGACCTCCGGTCGGGTGACCGCTCGGAGGCCGGGTTGCACCAGCGGCTGGCCGAGGCGGGGATCGAACTGCACGGTGCCGACTACCTGTTCTACTTCCCGAGCGCCGAGGCGGATGCCGTGCGCCGGGAACCAGCCCAGCCAGCCGTGCGGCAGTTGACATCGGACGATGCGGGCGCGTTCGCCGGATTCGCCGCCGCCGCCCCGGAACCGGACCGGGAGGACGCGTTCGTGGAGCTCGACCACTGGGTGGTGTTCGGCTCGTTCGACCAGGATCGGCTGGTCTGCGCGGCCAGCATGTATCCATGGGACGGCCCGCGGCTGGCCGATCTGGGGGTCCTCACCCTGCCTGGATTTCGAGGCCGGGGTCACGCCAGGCGGGTGGTCCGCGCGATCAGCCGGCACGCCTACCGGCGGGGGTGCGAGCCGCAGTACCGGTGCCAGCTCGACAACCAGGCATCGGTCGCACTGGCCAAGTCCGCCGGACTGGCGCTGTTCGGCACCTGGGACGTGGCCTCATCCGCCGCCGACTGAGCCGGCGGGGCGCCGGACCGCGCGGAGCACCGCGTCGGTGACCGTGATCTGCCGACCGTCCTGAGTGATCTGGCGCTGTGGTGCCGAGGTGGTGACCTCCCACTCGGCCGGGTCCAGCGCCGCGGCCAGCTCCTCCGCCTCGTAGGCCAGGTGCACCAGCCGCGGGCGCCGGATCGGTGTCCGCAGATCGGCCGGGTGGTGGCCGACGAGCAGCAGTGTCCCACCCGGACGGACCGCGGCCGCCAGTCGGCGGTGCAGCGCCTCCCGCGCCGGCCGGGGCAGGTGCAGGTACTGCGCGGACACCAGATCGTACTGTTCCGCCGGCGGCTCCCACGCGGTAACGTCGGCCTGCTGCCAGTTCACCTTCACCCCGGCCTCGGTGGCGTGCCGGGCCGCGCGGTCGAGCGCGGTCCGCGACCGGTCCACTCCGGTCACCCGCCAGCCGTGAGCGGCGAGCCAGATCGCATCCGCCCCCTCCCCGCAGCCGACATCCAGGGCGGTGCCGGGCGCCAGCTCGCCGGCGATCGCCACCAGCTGCGGGTTGGGCTGTCCACTCCAGACCCGCTCGGCCGATCCGTACCGCTCTTCCCAATAGCCGGGCGACAGCACCCGTACGGTGAGCTGCGTGTCCTCGGCGATCAGGTCGGCGTTGATGGCGGCGGCCGCGACCGTGCCGCCGGCGGCCGCGGATATCACCTGCGCCCGCGGATCGGTGACGTTGCCGGCGACCCACACCCCGGGCACGCTGGTCAGCCCGGTCGGGTCGGCCGGGATCGCTTCGCCGAGGCCCGATGGCTCCGGCGACAGGCCGAGGTCCGCGAGTACGCCGGCGTTCGCGACCGGCCGCGGCGCGACCGCCACTACCGAGCACGGCACGACGGTGCTGTCGGCCAGTCGCAGGCCGGCGATCCGGTCCTCGGCCACCACGACTGCGACCACCCGGCCGGGGACCACCTCGATGCCCCACGCGGCGAGTTCCGCCGCCTGCTGCTCGGAGAACGCCGGCGCGGTGTGCTGGAAGACGGTCACCTCCGGCGACAGCTGCCGGAACAGCAGCGCCTGGTGCACCGCCGCATCCGGGTTGGTGGCGAGTACGCCGATCGGCTGGTCCCGCACCTCCCAGCCGTGGCAGTACGGGCAGTGCACGACATCCCGGCCCCATCGCTCGGCCAGACCGGGGAGGTCGGGAAGCTGGTCGGTCAAGCCGGTGGTCACCAGCAGCCGCCGGGCGCCGATCGACCGGCCGTCGTCGAGGGTCACCTCGAACCAGTCGCCAGCCCGCTCCGCCGACACCGCGGTCGCGGCCAGCACCAGCCCGCCGTACCGCTCCACTTCCGCCCGCCCGAGCGCGAGCAGCTCGCGCGGGCTGATCCCGTCCCGGGTCAGGAAGGCGTGTACGCCCGACGCGGGCGCGTTCCGGGGTGACCCGGCGTCGATCACCACCACCGACCGCCGGGACCGGCCCAACACCACCGCGCCGCTGAGCCCGGCGGCCCCGCCGCCGAGCACGGCCACATCGAAACGCTCAGTCATGGCAGCAACGATCAGTGGTACCGCGCCGGGCGGCCAATAAACTTGCCGGAATGGCAAACCCGGACGAGGTGCTGGCAGCGGTCGGGCCGCGGCTGCGGGCGATCCGGCGGCAGCGCGGCGCGACCCTCGCCAGCGTGGCGGCGCAGACCGGCATCTCGGCCTCCACGCTGTCCCGGCTGGAGGCCGGCCGGCGCCGGCCGACCCTCGAGCTGCTGCTGCCGCTCGCCCAGGCGTACGGGGTGCAGATCGACGAGCTGGTCGGGGCGCCGCTGACCGGTGACCCGCGGATCCACCTGCGCCCGGTGCGGCGCAACGACATGACGTTCGTCCCGCTGACCCGGCAGGTCGGCAGCCCGCAGGCGTACAAGGTGATAATCCCGCGGCGCGGCACCCCGGAGCTGAAGGTGCACGAAGGGTACGAGTGGATGTACGTGCTCTCCGGCCGGCTCCGGCTGCTGCTCGGCGACCGGGACCTGGTGCTGACCGAGGGTGAGGCCGCCGAGTTCGACTGCCGGGTGCCGCACTGGTTCGGCAGCGCCGACCCCACCCCGGTCGAGGTGCTGATCCTGTTTGGCCGGCAGGGGGAGCGGGCCCACCTGCGCGCCCGCACGGTCGGGGTTACCTAGCCGTCAGGTCCTTGATGAACAGGAGCCCGTCGATGCCGGCGAGGTGAGCGGGGTCCAGGCCGGCGTAGCCGAACCAGGGCGACTCGCGGGCCGCGACCGAGTCACCGCACCGGGCGGCCAACCGGCCGGCGTCGACCATCGACCGGTCCGCCGGCAATCCGTACATCAGACCCTCCACGGTGTCCGGCGGGGGCGTGTCCACGCCTCGGTGGCGGATCGTGCCGATCGCGGTGGCGAGGAACGCGTACCGGTCGCCCAATCGGTTGCTGACGATGGCGCCGGCGCTCCACCACTCCGGCCGGTGCTCGCCCATCCGGAGCGAGCTCTTGGTCCGCTGCAGGTGGGCGTTGTGGGCGAAGACCAGCGTGGGCCCGCGGTCGGCGAGGGCGAGCAGGTTCTCGGCCATCATCGCCGCGCGTTGGGCCAGCAGTGATGCCATCCGCCCTGGTGACCGGTCGGCCATCCGGCGGTGGTAGCGCAGCAGCCCGATCGCGGTCCGGCCATGGAGGCGGGCCAGCTCCAGCTCCGCCGGAGCGGAGGTGGCGGCCAGCCGCGGCAGCTCGGTGTCGAGCAGCGCCACCAGGTCGTCGGCGATCAGCCGTAGCCGCGCGGCGTCCGGGGTCCGGCCCACCGAGGCACCGGGATCCATCATCGCGGCCGGGTTGGGCCAGCGGTCGTCGGCGCCGATCAGCCGGTCGAGCGTCTCCGGGTCACATGGGAGCAACTCGGGGTCCACCCGGGCGGCGAGGTAGCCGTACAGCCCGGTGAGCGCCTGCCGCGGGCTGGCGGCGCCGGTTATCTCTAGTGGACCGTCGAACCCAGCGAAGTGGACCTGCTCGGCGGCGGGCCGGCCCTGGTTGTAGGAGCGCAGCCAGCGCACCAGCTCCCGGTTGCCCGCCGCGTCGCCGAACCCGTGGCTCAACCCGCGCACCATTACCTCATCCAGCTCGCCGGCACCGGTGGTGACGTACCCGTCGACCACCAGCCCCATCAGGCAGTCGCTCTCGATCGCGATGGTGCGGTAGCCCGCCTGCTCGACCAGGTACTGGAACAGCTCGTTGCGCAGGTCGAGCAGATCGGCTTCGCCGTGGGTGGGTTCGCCGAGTGCGAGCAGCCGTGGCTGGTTGGGCAGCAGCTTCCACACCGCGGCCGGGTCGAAGGGTTGCGCGAGGTCGGTGATGTCGATGCTCATACCCTTCGACGATATCGTTGAACTCTCGGTTGAATCTTTGGCAAGGAAACGAGCAGCAGGGTGGGGCGTAAGCTTCAATCGCAGGGTCACCTGCGACCGGTCGACCTGGCGCGCCGGCACAGCCTGTCCACCCAAGCGGTCCGCAACTACGAGGCGGCCGGCATCCTGCCGGCAGCCGGCCGCACCGGGTCCGGACACCGGGTCTACACGCCGCTGCACGCGCTCGCCCTGCGGGCGTTTCTGGCGCTCGCGACGGGGCACGGCCACCAGCCGGCGGCCGCGATCATGCGGGCGGTGAACCGGGGCGAGACCGGCGAGGCGTTCCGGCTGATCGACGAGAGCCACGCGCAGCTGCTCGAAGACCGGCGGACGCTCCAGGCGGTGGCGGCCGCGCTCGGCGACCTCGAGCCGGTGCCGCTGGCCGGCGGCGACCGGTTCGTCGGCCAGCTGGCGCGGCGGCTCGGCATCCGCCCGGCCACGCTGCGCAAATGGGAGCGGGCCGGGCTGGTGACCCCGCACCGCGATCCACGCACCGGCTACCGGGTCTACACCCCGGCGGACGTCCGGGACGCCCGGCTGGTCCACCAGCTCCGGCGCGGCGGTTACCGGCTGGCGCAGATCGCCCCGGTGGTCGCCCAGGTCCGCGCCGCCGGTGGGGTCGAGCCGCTGGCCGCGATGCTCGCCGACTGGCGGGCGCGGTTGAGCGCCCGGGGCCGGGCGATGCTGGCCGGTGCCGCCGCGCTGGACGCCTACCTGCGCCACCGCGCCGACGCCGCTGCCGACCCGGAATCAGCCGACTAATCTGGCTCGTGCTCGCTACCCGGATCGCGACCCCGGCGGACATCCCGGCGATCGCCCGAGTCTGGGCGGCGGCCAACCGTGCCCGGCACGCCGAGGCCGGGCTGCCGTCGCACGCCTATGCCGCCGACGCCGAGCAGCGGGTGCGCAACCGGCTCGCCGCCAACCCGGGCAACTTCGCGGTGCTGGTCGAGGACGGCGACCAGGTGGTGGCGATCGGGTTCGTGGTGCAGGCGCTCGCCGACGACGGCGCCAGCCAGGAGCCGCTACCCGGGCTGGCGCACGTGGCGATGGTCGGGGTCCACCCGGACCGGTGGGGACAGGGGCTCGGCGGGCTGGTCGTGGAGCAGGCCCAGCGCACGGCCAAGGAGCGGGGCTACACCCGCGCTCAGCTGTGGACCCAGACCACCAACCGGCGCGCCCAGCGGCTCTATGAGCGGCTCGGCTGGCAGGAGTCCGGGAAGACCAAAGTCGACAACCACGGCGAGCTGATCCTGCACTACCAGCGCGAGCTCTAGGGGCTCTGCTCGGACCGGCCCGCGAGCGCCCGGAGCTTCTCCGGGTTCAGGATCCCGTAGAGCCCCCGGATCAGCCCGTCCTCGCCGACGTCGATGAAGCCGAACGCGTACGGGTGGTCTCCAATGTAGAGCATCACGGCCGGCTCGCCGTTCGCGGTCACGAACCGGAGGTCCGCGTCGGCGACCACCGGCCGGAACTTCTCGGACACCAGCAGCCGGACCACCTTGTCCACGCCGGCGATGACCCGCCGAGCGGCCCGGACCGCGCCGCCGGTGTCGGTCCACAGCTGCACATCCGGCGCCAGCAGCTCCATCAGCGCCGCCACGTCACCGCTGACGGTCGCCGCGATGAACCGCTCGGTCACCGCCTTGTGGAGCCGGGCATCCACGCCGGCGCGCGGGCGGCGGGCGCGGACGTGCGAGCGGGCCCGGTGCGCGAGCTGGCGGACCGCCTCCGGACTCCGCCCCAGCATCGTGGCGATCTCGTTGTGGTCGTACCCGAACGCCTCCCGGAGCACGAACACCGCCCGCTCCAGCGGGGTCAGGGTCTCCAGCACTACCAACATCGCCAGCGAGGCCGACTCGGCCCGCAGCACGTCCTCCGAGGCGTCGGCGTCAGCGATCAGCGGCTCGGGCAGCCACGGCCCGACGTACGTCTCCCGATTGCGCTGTGCCCGCCGCAGCCGGTCGAGCGCCTGGTTGATCGCGATCCGGACCAGATAGGCGCGGTCGTTGTCGACCCGATCACGGTCGGCCGCCGCCCATGACAGCCAGGTTTCCTGCAGCACATCCTCGGTGTCGGCCACCGACCCGAGCAGCTGGTACGCGATGGCGAACAGCAGCTCGCGGTGCTCGGCGAAAACCTCGGTTGCCTGGTCGATATCGATAGTGTCGCTCACGTACCCGAGACGCAGCCGCGCTTCGAACTGTGACGAAGTGTGACCTGTGCCGCAACCATCCGGTCGACGGACGCGCCCGGACTGTGAGCTGTGCCGCAACTCTCGCCAGCGCGTCACAGATCCGGGACGGATCGGCTCTCGGGTGCATGGTCACGAAACTGACGACGTTGATCGTGCGCCGGCACCGGGCGGTGCTGGTGGCGGCCCTGCTGCTGGCGGTGCTCGGCGGGTCGTCGAGCATGACCCTGTTCAGCCGGCTCTCGGCCGGCGGCTGGGACGACCCCGGTGCCGAGTCCGGGCAAGCGGCGGAGCTGCTTGACGAGGTGTTCGGGCACCGGCCGCCGAACCTGGTGCTGCTGGTGACCGCGCCCGACGGGGTGGACTCGCCGGCGGCCGCCGCGGCCGGGGCGGCGCTGACCGAGCGGCTGGCGGCCGAGCCCGGGCTCGGCCGGGTGGTGTCGTACTGGACCTCCGGCCAGGCGCCGCAGCTGCGCAGCAACGACGGCGACCGGGCGGTGATCCTCGCCGACATCGCCGGCGACCCGACCGCGGTCTCCGAGTGGGTCACCGAGCGGGCGCCGGACTATGAAGGCGAGCAGGCCGGGGTCTCGGTCATGGTCGGCGGGTACGCGATGTTCGAGCACGAGCTGACCGAGCAGAGCGAGCAGGACATCGTCACCGCCGAGATGATCATCTTCCCGATCACCCTGATCGCACTGGTGATCATCTTCGGCAGCCTGGTGGCCGCGGTGCTGCCGCTGGTGGTGGCGATGGTGACGGTGCTGCTGGCGATGGCGGTGATGTGGCTGCTGGCCGGCGTGACCGACCTGTCGGTGCTGGCGGTCAACGTGGTGACCCTGGTCGGGCTCGGGCTGGCCATCGACTACAGCCTGCTGCTGGTCACCCGGTTCCGGGAGGAGCTGCGGGCCGGCGAGCCGACTCCGGCGGCGCTCGCGACCACGATGCGCACGGCCGGGCGTACCGTCATGTACTCCGCCCTCACCGTCGCGATCGCACTGTCCGCATTGGCCTGGTTCCCGCTGGCGGCGCTGCGGTCGATCAGCTACGCCGGGATCGCGACCGCGTTGCTGGCGGGTGCGGTGTCACTCACCGTGCTGCCTGCGCTGCTCCGGGCACTCGGCCCGCGGATCGAGCGGGGCCGGGTGTTCCGGCGGGCCGCCACCGAGCCGGCCGCGGCCGGCACCGGCCTCTGGCACCGGCTCGCCTCGGTGGTGATGCGCCGGCCGCTGCCGATCGCCACCGTGATCGCCGGGTTCCTGCTGCTGCTCGGCGCCCCGTTCCTCAACTTCCAGGTCGGGCAGGTCGACGAGCGCACGATGCCGGAGTCGTCGCCGGCCCGGCAGGTCGCCACCAGCCTGCGGACCGAGTTCGACTCCGGCGAGCAGAACGCGGTGCAGGTGGTGGTGCCCGAGGCGGAGCGGACGGCGCTCGCCGGCTACGCGGCGGAGGTATCGCGATTGCCGGGTGTGGCCAGAGTGGACACCGCGACCGGCAGCTACGCGGCGGGGGAGCAGGTGGTGCCGGCCGGGCCGGCCCATCAGCAGTACGCGTCGGGCGGGCTCGCCTACCTGTCGGTGATCCCGGTCGCTGGCGAACCCGAGGCCGCCCAGCAGCTGGTCCGCGACCTGCGCAGCCGGCCGGCGCCGTTCGAGACGCTGGTCGGTGGCGGGCCGGCGATCGCGCTGGACGGGAACCAGGCGCTCACCGACCGGCTCCCGTACAGCGCAATCTCGCTCGCGGCCGCGATGGTGGTGCTGCTGTTCCTGCTCACCGGCAGTGTGCTGCTGCCGCTGCTGGCGCTGGTGCTCAGCGGGCTGAGCCTGACCGCCACGTTCGGCGCGCTGGTCTGGATCTTCCAGGAGGGGCACCTGTCCGATGTGCTCGGCGGGTTCACGGTCGCCGGTAACCTCGCCGGGACGATCCCGGTGATGCTGTTCGCGATCGGGTTCGGGCTCGCCATGGACTACCAGGTCTTCATGCTGGCCCGGATCCGGGAGGAGTACGACCGGACCGGGGACACCACCGCCGCGGTCGCCACCGGACTGGAGCGGATCGGCCGGATCGTCACCGCCGCGGCGTTGCTGATCTCGATCGTGTTCCTGGCGTTTCTGCCCTCGGAAATCACGCTGATGAAAGCGTTCGGGATCGGGTTGCCGCTGGCGGTGCTGCTCGACGCGACCCTGGTGCGGGGCGCACTGCTGCCGGCGGCGATGAAGCTCGCCGGCCGGGCGGCCTGGTGGGCACCGGCCTGGCTGCGGCGGTTCCACCGCCGGTACGGGCTGCGGGAGGCGCCGAGCCCGGTCGTGATCGACCGGGTGTCACCGGAGCGTGCCATGACGCATCGGTAACGCTCCCGGCCGGCCGGCGTTCCCCCGGACGGGTCCTCGCCGCTTCGTTGCCCTTGCCCGCGTGACGTAGGGTGATGGGCGCGAGCGTGAGGAGGCTTCAGATGGGGGAAACGCCGCCGTCCGGCGACCTACCGAGCCGGGTGGGGCCATACCGGATCATCCGGCGGTTGGGCTCCGGTGGCATGGGCGTCGTCTACCTCGGCGAGGACGAGTCCACCAAGCAGATCGCCGCCGTGAAGGTGATCCGACCGGAGCTCGCGGCGAACGAGGAGTTCCGGGCCCGGCTGCGCCGGGAGGTGTCGCTGCTGCAGCGGGTGCCCCGGTTCTGCACCGCGCCGGTGCTCGGCGCTGACACCGAATCGGAGCCGGCCTGGGTCGCCACCGAGTACATCGACGCCCCGACCCTGGACGTGCTGCTGACCCAGCAGGGCGGCAAGCTGCAGGGCGCGCAGCTGGAGGCGCTCGCGGTCGGGGTGCTGGTGGCGTTGCGGGCGCTGCACGAGCACGACGTCATCCATCGGGACCTCAAGCCGTCGAACATCGTGATGTCCGCGGTCGGCCCGCGGGTGATCGACTTCGGGATCGCCCGGCTGGACGAGGCCGCCGCGAACCTGACCCGGACCGGCGACCTGCTCGGCACGCTCGCCTACATCGCGCCGGAGCTGCTGGAGGGCAAGCCGGCCACGAAGGCGGTCGACGTGTGGGCGTGGGGCTGCGTGGTCACCCTCGCCGGCACCGGGCACCTGCCGTTCGGCTCCGGTGAGAACGGCCTGCCGCCGGCGCTGGTGGTCAGCTCGCCGGACGTCGGCGATCTGGAGGAGCCGCTCCGGAGCGCGGTGCTCGCGGCGCTGGCGCGCGACCCGAACGTCCGGCCAACCGCGGCCGCGCTGGTGGACCGGCTGATGTCCGGGGTCCCGCAAATCGCGACCCAGATCGTCGAGAAGGCCGCGGTCCCGCCGCCCGCCGCGGTCAACCCGGTGTCGGCCCAGCCGACCGCACCGGTGTCGGCCCAGCCGACCTCACCGGCCGGCGTGCCGTACCCGACCTCGCCGGCGGGGGTGCCGCCACCGGCCTCGCCGTACCCGGCGCCGATGTCGACCGGCGGCACCGCGCCGTTCGGGGCACCACCCACCCAGCCGTACGGGCAGCCGCCGCCGTACGGCCAACCAACGGCGTTCGGCGCACCGCCACCGTACGGCCAGACCCCGCCGTACGGCCAGACCGGCTATGGCTGGCAGCCCGGCCAGCCGCCGACCCAGGGCGGTGGTTCCAAGCTCTGGCTGGTCGCCGTGGCGGCGGTGGCCGTGCTGGTGCTGCTGGTGGGTGGGGTCACCGGGGCGGTGCTGTTGCTGCGGGACCGGGACGACCCGAAGACCACCGGTGGCGGACCCACCGGCGAGCCGACCACCAACGAGCCGACCGACCCGACCACCGCTCCCACTACCCAGGAGCCACCGTCGGGCGATGCGTTCGATCTCAACGGCGAGCCCACGTTCGGCTCCGAGTCGCTGGAGACCGGGTTCGTGCCGGATCCGTTCGAAGTCGACATCAACGCCGGTGGCTCGATTCACGCGTCCTACCTGGATGCCGGCTGCACCGGGTACGGCTACGAGCCGCCGGACTTCGTGCTCCGGTGGGACGGCAACGGCGGGATGCTGCGGATCTTCTTCAAAGCGGAGGACGATCGGGACACGGCGTTGGTGATCAACGCACCGGACGGGTCGTGGTACTGCAACGACGACTCGTACGACTCGTGGAACCCCACCGTGGAGTTCGAAAGCGCCGACGACGGGGAGTACCACATCTGGGTTACGACCTACAGCGGTTCGGGGATCTACATTCCCGGCGTGTTGCACGTCACCGAGTTGTCGAGCGTGACTCCTGAGGATTGACGCCGGCGGCCCGCAGCCCGGCCCGGTAGCCGGCCTGAAACCGGGTCCGGCTGCCCAACTGGTCAAACAGGACCTGCAGCCGGCGCTGCAGGGTCCGGGCGCTGATCCCGAGCTGCCGGGCCACCGCCTCGTCCTGCATCCCGTTGGCCAGCAGCGCGACCACGTCGTCCAGCCCACGCTGCTCGGTCGCCGGCACCGGCCCGTCGGCCGACAGCTCCACCGGCGTGGCGGTACGCCACAGCAGCTCGAACAGTGACACCAGCGCGTCGACCAGCGCGCTGGACTGGACCACCAGCGCGCTCTCGACCGCCACCGGCCGGGAGGTGAGCGGCAGCAGCGCCACCTTCGCGTCGGACACCGTCAGCTTGATCGGCACCTCGCCGATCCGGGCCAGCTCGCCGTGGGCGACCGCCCGCTGGGCGTGGGCGAGCATCCCCGAGTCCTCGAACGCGCTCGGATCGTAGATGCAGCGCACCACCACGCCGCGCCGGGCGCTCGCCTCCTGGGCGAGGTTCGGCCGGCCGGTGTCGATCGCGAACGGCGGCTTGACCAGCCCGAGCACCTCGTGCTGCGCGGCCTCGTGCAGCTGGAAGAACCGCTGCGCCACCGCGTGTGGCCCGCTTACCACCTCCAGCAACCGTTCCGGCCGGCCGTCTTCGCTGCGGGCCTGTTCGTCGGCGAGCACCGCGGCGGCCGCCCGGCTGGCGGCCAACTGCTCCTGCCGGCGGGCGGCCAGCGCGTCGATCGCCACCGTCGGCGGGGTCGCGGTCAACCGCAGCGGCCGGCCGGCGAGCCGGCTCACCAGGCCCAGCTCCTCCAACCGGGGCACCAGTCGTCGCAGCGCGGTCACGGAGAGTCCGGCCGGTGCCGCGAGTTGCGCCAATGTAGACGGTCCGGTTCGTAGCAACGCCCGGTACGCCGCCTCCTCGGCCGCGGACACCCCCAGGCCCGCGAGCAATCCTGCCGGCTCCGCCATTCGCCCACCCCATGGCTAACGTTCGCCATGTCGAGAGTACGCCACGATCAGGCATTTACCAGGCGAGGGTGAGCGCGGTATGAAAGGAGCGGTCCGCACCCTCGGAGGTAACCCCCTGTGGCGCCATCCACCCTGCGCTCATTCCTGCGCTCGTTCCTGGCCGTGTTCGCCGCCGTCGGGTTGCTCCCGGCGGTCCCGGCCGCCGCACAGCCGCAAACCCCGGCCGAGACTCCGGTCGCCGGCACCGACGGCTTCGACCTCACCCTGGTAACCGGCGACACCGTCCACGTCACGGTCGGTCCCGACGGGGAGCCGGTGGCGACGGTCTCGCCGGCGCCCCGGCCGGACGGGACCCGCGCCAGCTTCTTCACCCACCAGCGGGGCGGCGACCTCTATGTGGTGCCGGCGGACGTGGCCGAGCTGGTGCCGCGGCGGCTGGATCCGGCCCTGTTCAACGTGACCGAGCTCGCCGAGCTGGGCTTCACCGACGCCGAACAGGGCACCCTGCCGCTGATCCTCACCTACCGGCCCGGGGTCCGGCCGGCCGCCCGGGCGGTGCCCAGCAGCGGCCCGGTCCGGCAGCTGGAGAGCGTCCACGGGCTCGGCATCGAGCTCGACAAGCAGACCGACGCCGCCCCGATCGCCGAGGCGCTACAGCAACTCGCGGACCTCCCGGCCACCCGTACCTTGACCACCGGCCCGTTCGCCGGGCTGGAGAAGATCTGGCTGGACCGGCCGATCGAGGCCGCGCTCGACCAGAGCGTGCCGCAGATCGGCGCACCCGCGGCCTGGCAGCAGGGGTACGACGGGAGTGGCGTGACGGTGGCTGTGCTGGACTCCGGGATCGACGCCGAACACCCGGACCTGGCCGACCAGGTGGTCGCGGCGCAGAACTTCACCGAGTCCGACACCACCGACGACCGGTGGGGCCACGGCACCCACGTCGCGTCCACGATCGCCGGCACCGGCGCGGCCTCCGGCGGCCGCTACACCGGGGTGGCGCCCGGGGTGGACCTGATCAACGCCAAGGTGCTCAACGACCTGGGCTCCGGCTCCACCAGCATGCTGATCGAGGCGATGGAGTGGGCTGCGCAGCAGGGCGCGGACATCCTGAACCTCAGCCTCGGCGTGCGCGGGTACTACACCGACGGCACCGACCCGGGCAGCGTCGCGGTCAACGAGATCGTCGACCAGTACGGGGTGTTGGTGGTGATCGCCGCCGGCAACAACGGTCCAAATGAGAGTACGGTGACCACGCCCGGCACCGCGGACAAGGCGTTGACGGTCGGGGCGGTGGACCGGGACGGGCAGATCGCGGACTTCTCCAGCCGCGGCCCGCGGTTCGGCGACCGCGCGCTGAAGCCGGACATCACCGCGCCCGGGGTCGGGATCGTCGCCGCCCGGGCTGGCGGTGGTGCGATCGGCCAGCCGGTCGACGAGTTCTACGCCGCGGAGAACGGCACCTCGATGGCCACCCCGCACGTGGTCGGGGCGGCGGCGCTGGTCGCGCAGGCCCGGCCGGACCTTTCCGCGGCCCAGCTCAAGGCGCTGCTGATGGGCACCGCCGCGCCGAACGACGAGCTCACCGTGTTCGAGCAGGGGGCGGGCCTGGTGGATGTGCCGGCCGCGCTCGGCGGCACGGTGGTGGCCGACCCGCCGTCGGTCAGCCTGGGCAGCCACACCTTCCCGCACGATGAGCGGGAGCCGATCGAGCAGACGGTCACCTACACCAACCTCAGCGACCAGCCACAGATCCTGGAACTCGACCTGGCGGCCGAGAACGAGGCCGGCGAGCCGGCGCCGGCCGGATCGGTCACGGTCTCTGCGGACACTGTGGAACTTCCGGCGGGTGGGTCGGCGACGGTGACGGTTCGGCTGGACACCACCTTCCCGGGCTACGGCCAGTACGGCGGGGCGCTGGCGGCCCGGGTCGCCGGGGGTGACGAGGTGATCCGTACCCCGATCGGCTACTACAAGGAGCCCGAGCGGTACAACCTGCGGGTGGACGCGATCGCCCGGGACGGCCGGCCGGCGTTCGGCAGGTTCTCCGTGTTCGATGTTCAGGACGGCAGCGTGAACGCCATCCGCAACTGGGGCGACTCGCAGGATTCCTCCTGCACCATCGAACCGTGGGGGGCGAACAACTGCATCCGGGTGCCACCCGGCACCTACTCGATCAGCGGGATCGTGTTCACGATGCCGGCCGGGCTGCCATCAACCCAGCAGCCGGGGCGGTTCGACTCCTATCTCAACGCCACCCTGGTGGCCGAGCCGGAGATCACCATCGACCGCACCACCACCCTGACGCTGGACGCGCGGGACGCCGTGGAAGTCCAGATCGAAACCCCGGACCACGAGACCGCGCGCAATCTCGGCGCGGCCCGGCACATCCGGTTCATCCGGACGCCGGAGCAGGGGGCGCCGCTCCAGGATGGCTACCACCTGATCCCCGGCGACCTGGCCGAGGAGCGGCTGTTCCTGCTGCCGACCGATGAAGTGGAACGGGGCGAGCTGGTGGTGTCCACGCAGTGGCAGCTGGCCGCGCCACAGATCACATTGGACGTCGCTGGGGACCGGCTCGACGCGGCCTACTACGACCCGTACTGGTTCAGCGACAACAGCTGGCAGTTCCCGTACCTGACCGGCCACCACTCGCTGCCGGTGGTAGATGCCGGCACCGCGACCGCGGCGGAGCTCGCCGGCCGTGACCTGACCGGGGCGCTCGCGCTGGTCCGCCGGTCGGACGCGATTCCGGTCGCCGAGCAGTCGAACAACGCCGCCGCGGCCGGAGCCGCGCTGGTCGCGGTCTACAACGACCTGCCCGGGTCCAACTCCAACCCGGGCGGGACCGGGGTGCGGCTGCAGGTGCCGACCGTCCGGTTGCCGCACGCCGACGGCGTCGAGCTGCTGGAGCGGCTGGCGGACGGGCCGGTCACCGTTGCGGCGACCGGCCAGCCGAGCAGTCCGTACCGCTACCACCTGCTGTACGAGGAGGAGGGCCGGATCCCGGCGGAACTGACCTACGTCGCCGACACCGACCAGCTGGCAGCGGTGGAGAACGAGTTCCACAGCCTGATGAGTGACGAGCCCACCTTCACCGAGGCGTGGTACGTGCGGCGGCCGGAGGACACGTTCGGGTTGAGCTTCCCGATGCCGATGCTCGGCGGGGTGCACACCCGCACCGACTACTACGTCCCGTACCCCCACATCAGGTATTTCCACAGCCTGGCCACGCCCGAGGCGGCGTACAACTCCCTCTGGGCGCCGGCGCCGCAGGCCCAGATCCAGGTCAACGGTGAGCCGCGGACCTACGCGCCGGGTGAGCGGTTGCGGCAGGTCTGGTTCAAGGCGCCGGTGCGGGCCGGGGTGTGGCCGAGCGAGCCGGTGCGGCGGACCGATGACACGCTGTCGGTCCTGCTCTCCGCGTTCAGTGACGGTGCCGGCAACCTGGCGGAGGGTCAGACCTCCTGGTTCGAGAACGGGTTCACCACCCGGTTCGAGCTGTACGCCGGGGACGAGCGGATCGCGCAGAGCGACTCGAGCAACGGTCAGTTCCAGCTGCCGCCCGGCAGCGACCGGCTCCGGATCGTGTACGACGTCCACAACGGCTCGCCGTGGGCATATCTGTCCACCCACACCCGCACGGTGTGGACGTTCGGGTCCGGCCCGACCGCGCCGGGTGAGACCAGGATCGAGCCGCTGCTGACGGTCGACTATGACGTCGATGTGGACATGCGCAACCAGCTGCCGCCGCCGGCGGAGCGGCGCGGGCCGCACACGATCGAGCTGACGGTCGGGCACCAGCCGGGCGCGCCGGAGATCCCGCTGCGCGGCGAGCCGTCGGTGGCGGTCTCCTACGACAGCGGCCAGAGCTGGCGGGCGATCCCGAACGTCCGGGAGCTGTCGGACGGCCGGTTCGTGGTGACCCTGCCGCCGGTGGCGCCGCGGGACGGCGACGGCTTCCTGTCGCTCCGGATCCAGGCCGAGGACCAGGCCGGCAACTCGTTCGAGCAGGAGATCATCCGGGCCTACGCGGTGCCGGCGAGGTAGCGGCTAGTCGCGGCCGATCCAGGTGGCGATGTCGACCTCGTTACCCTCCGGGTCGGCCAGCGTCCACCAGGTCGGGGCGGACCGGTCGTTCACGATCCGGCCCCCGGCGGCGACCGCTGCCGCCACCCGCGCCTCGGCCTGGTCGTGCGGGATGCCGACGTCGATGTGGATCCGGTTGCGACCGGTCCGCATCACGTCCATCTGCTGCACGAACACCGGCGGGTAGAGCCGGTCCGGGTCGGCGATGTCGGACTCGCCGGCCAGCTCATACCCGAGCACCGCGCACCAGAACGCCCGCACCCGGTCGACGTCCAGCGCGTCGATCGCGAACTCCCAGGTGCGGATCGCGGCCGGGTCGGCCGGCACGCCGAGCCGGGCGGCCGCGGCCGAGATCTGCCGGGCCAGCTCGAGGTCGGTGTCGGTGAGCGACCACTGCTGCCGGGTGACCAGCCGCACCTCCAGCACGCCGGTGCGCAGGTTCAGGTCCGGGTGGTGGCCGGCGGCCTCGGCGAGCCGGCCGATCTCGTTGACCAGCCGGATCCCGGTCCGGAAGTCGCCGGTGCGGTAGAGCGCGAACGCCACCGACCACAGCACTCGCCAGTCGTCGACCCCGTCGGCCTGGTGGAACTGTGCCGGAGTGATCCGCATCGCCATTGCGCCATGGTAGGCGTGGCTACCGACAGCAAACCCCGACAATCTTGGAGATGGCCGGAAAGCTTGGTAGTCGGTTCTGGCGGTTCTGGGCCGCCTCCGCGCTGGCGAACCTCGGCGACGGGATCCGGCTGGCGGCGTTCCCGTTGCTCGCCGCCTCGCTCACCGACGACCCGTTCGCGGTGGCCGCGGTCGGCGCCGCCGCCGGGTTGCCGTGGCTGGTGACCGGTTTGGTCGCCGGGTCGCTGGCGGATCGCCGGGGCGCCCGGCGGCTGCTGGTGGGCGCCGACACGGTACGGATCATCGTGCTGCTCGGTCTGGTCGGGGCGCTGCTCGCCGGGGTGGCGACCCTGCCGCTGGTGGCGGTGGTGGCGTTCGCGCTCGGGGTGGCCGAGACCGTCCGGGACACCGCGGCGCAGACGGTGGTGCCGCGGCTGGTGCCGGCGGCGTTGCTGGAGCGGGCGAACGGCCGGCTGGTCGCCGGCGAGGTGGCCGGCAACGAGTTCGCCGGCCCGCTGGTCGGCGCGGCGCTGTTCGCCGCCGGGGTGGCGCTGCCGTTCGCCGCCAACAGCGGACTGCTGGCGATCGCCGTACTGCTGGTGCTCTACCTCCCGGCGTCGCTGCTGGCGGGACTCCCGCCGGCGGGCGGCGATCAGCCGATCCGGGACGGGGTGCGGGCCGGGCTGGACTGGCTGGCCCGGCACCGGGTGCTGCGCGGGCTGCTCGCCGCCACGGCGCTGGTGGCGGTCGCCGACGCCGCCTGGTTCGCGGTGTTCGTGCTCTACACCCAGGTCCAGCTGGACGCCGGTGCGATCGGGTTCGGCGGCTACCTGGCGATCGGGGCCGGCGGCGGGCTGGCCGGCGCGCTGATCGCGGCCCGGCTGATCGGCGAGCGCCGGCACCGGCTGGTGCTGCTGGGCAGCTTCGCGGTCACCGCGCTGGTACCGGCGCTGCTGCTGGCCGCCCCGACCGGCTGGGCCGCGGTGGTGGTGGTCACCGCGACCAGCGCCGGGTTCGGGGTGCTCAACGTCGCGGCGGTGTCGGTCCGGCAGCGGTTGACCCCACAGCGGCTGCTCGGCCGGGTCACCGCCGCGTGGCGGACGGTGCTGTACGGTGCCGCCGCGGCCGGCGGGCTGGCCGGCGGCGCGGTCGCCGCCTGGCAGGGGCTGCAGGCGCCGTTCGTGCTCAGCGCCGGGCTCGGGTTGGCCGCGGTGGCACTCTGGTGGCTGGTGACCCGCCGTGGCCTGTCACTGGCCTGACGCCGGTCAGCCGCTCGGTCCCCCTGATGCCGGTCAGCCGCTCGGGCGGGAGGCGATCGCCTGCAGCGCCCAGCTGTTGCCGTCCGGGTCTTTGAAGTAGACGAAGTTGCCCCACGGCTGCGAGTCCACCTCGGTCGCCTCGACGCCGGCGTCGAGCAGTTGTTTGCGGCCGGCCTCGGCGTCGGCGACCACCACCTGGATCTGCTGGGTGCCCGGGGTCATCTCGGTGATCCCGTCGCCGATCACGATCGAGCACGCCGATCCCGGTGGGGTCAGCTGGACGAACCGCAGCCCCTCCTGCACCCGATGGTCATGATCGGCGTTGAAGCCGATCATCTCGTAGAACGCCTTCGCCCGGTCGACGTCGGTCACCGGCACCGGGATGAGCTCGATCTTCCAGTCCATCGCCCCACCCTAGGCGCCGAGTACGACATTTTCTCTAGAATCGGATGGTTCTGAAAAATGGGACGGGCGGCCGCTTCCCCCCGGGCACGGCCACCCGCCCCCGTCATCGGCTAGCTGGCCTGCTGGGCGGTGTCGACCGCGCGGATGGTCCGCTCGTCGAGCGCGTGCACCATCACCTCGTGGGTATGGGTGACACCGCCGTGCTCGTGCGCCACGCCACCGTGGGCGTTCTGGGTGTGGATCAATCCACCGTGCGCGGTGGTGCGCTGGCGGTCGGTGGAGTTGTCAGCGGATTGGCCGAGCTGCTCGGCGGCGGTCGCAACGACCGGGGCGGGAACGGTCAGGACGGCAGCCATCGCTCCGAGCCGCAACCCGCCCGTGAGGAATGCCCGCCGCGATTTGCCCGGTGCCTTGCCGGTTGGCTTGGTCTGGTCCATCGCTCACCTTTCGTCGGTTCCTGCGGGCGAGGATGCCAAACCTGACTGGACGGCGACTGGACGCGCATGAAGCGTCCAGCCGCCGTCCAGCCCCGACCGGTCAGCGCAGCGCGTACGCCCGCTCGATGGTCTGCTCGACCTGGTTGCCGGTCCCGTCCCGGGCTTCCGCACGCAGCCACACGTAACCGTCGGTCTCGGCCAGCGGTGGGTGCGTGATCGTGACCTCGAAGCTGCCCCGGCCGGCCGGCCGCACCCGCGGCTGCTGCCAGGTCTCACCGTTGTCGGTGGAGTACCAGATCCGGAACCCGGTCGGGGTGACCGGCCGGCCCCGGTCGATCGTCGAGTGCGGCGCCACCGTCACGGTGAACGTGTGCCGCGCCCCGGCCGGCGCCCGGTTCAGCAGATCCAGGTTCAGCTGATAGTCCAGCTGGAGCAGGGGCTGGAACGCGCACCCGCCGTCCAGGTTGGTGAACGGGCACCGGTAGCCGTCCGGGGCCGCCTGGTCCGGGGCCGGCTGGCTGGACCGGAACGTCCACTCTGAGTGGATCCGCGGGGCCAGCGTCCGCGACTGCGGAACCCCTGGCTGCACCCCTTCCATCACCAGCCGGTAGCTGGCCGGCTCAGGGCTGAGCTGGAACCACGGGCTGGTGGTGCTGCCCGAGTTCGGGATCTCCTGGTCCCCGGCGAACATCCGGTAGGTCGTTCCGTCCAGCAGGAACGACCGGTACCGGTGCCGCGGGTCCGAGTCCAGGTAGTAGATCCCGGGCATGAAGCGGTCGGCGTGCCGGCAGAAGGTGCAGATGTGGACGCTGTAGGCGGTCTCGACCGGGATGTCGGCGGCGCCGGTGCGGATCGGCGACTGGAACCAGACCTCGGTCTCCCGGGTATCGCCGGGCAGGAACACTTCCCGCGACTCCATCGGGTCGAGCTGCAGACCGCCGCCGGGCGGACCGAGCTGGGTGGCGCTGCGGATCCACCGCAGGTGCTCGCCGGGCAGGATGTACTCGGTCGCCGTCATCGGTGCCCAGTAGTTCACCGCCAGCCCGCCGATGAGCTCCTCCCGGGGTGTGAACGCGCTCGAGAACATCCGCTGGTGGTACCCGGGCTCGTCGGCGTGGTAACGGTTCTCGATCTGGACCAGCTCGTCCGGGTCCACCACCATCCGGGGCTCCGGCAGCGACGCGTCGGTGTGCAGCTCGCGCAGCCGGTAGATCCGCTCCGGGTCGCGCCGGGCGGACAGCACCAGCCGGGCCGACCCGGCTTCGGCGAGCTCCCGGGCCGCGATGCCCTCGTCGTAGGGGAGCGACAGTTGCAGGATCTCCCGGCTCTGCGGCCCCTCGCCGGGGAGCCCGAGCGCCCCCGGCTCGTCCACAAAGAACACTACCCCGGCGGCGCCGAGCTGGATCGCTTCGGCGGTGATCCGGTTGTGCTCGGTGAAGACGTAGTACGGCGGGTTCGTCTCCTCCGGTGGCACCGGGATCCCGACCAGCGCCACCTTGCCGGCGAGATCGGCGGCGGCGAGCTCCTCCGATGACCCGGCGCCGGCGGAGACCAGTGGCAGGTCCCGGTCGCCGGCGAGCATCGGGCCGGCGTAGAAGTTGTGGTACTGCGGCGTGATCGCCACCCGCTGCTGGCCGGCCCGTACCTCGGCGGTGTCCACCAGCACGCTCGTCACCTGCCACGTGTTCCGGATCTCCATCCATCCGGTCTCCACCTGGACTGGCTCCATGTAGAGCTCGGTGCGTCCGTACTGGAACGCCCACCCGGAGGCGAACTCACCGTCCACGAAGCCGCGGTGGTAGCTGCCGTCCGCCGCCTTCACGTCGGTGGGTTCCGGGAACACCGGGCTGACCAGCACCGCATCGGCGGCCTCCAGCCGCACGGTCACGTCCTCGGTGACCGGCAGCTCGGTCTCGGCGACGCTGGTGAGCCGGTCGGCGAACAGGTCCCAGTTGTCGGCGACGTCGGAGTACACGTCGTACAGTCCGTCCGCGACCGGGATCTGTGCCACTCCGGAGTCGTCAGTGAAGGTAACGGTGATCCCGAGGTGGAACGGGTCGTTCGGCTCCGCTCCGTCCAGTTTGACCACCCGGACCGGCGTCCCATCGGCGGGGTTTCCGTGGATGTCGGTCACCTCGACAGTGAGGGTGTTACCGCCGGCGCCCTTGTAGTAGCCGAACGGCGTACGCAGCTGGAGGTCCCCCGCGGTGGCGGTGACCACCCCGGTGTACGCACCGGCGCGCCCGACGCTGGCGTCGACGGTGAGTGGCACGCTGGCGGTCCCGCCGGCTGGGACGGTGATCGTCGAGGCGCCGAGCGCGACCGCGCCCTCGGGCAGGTCGTCGCCGGTCCACGCCTGGCCGGTCAGGCTCAGCTCGAGCGTGACGTCGGTGTCGGTGTGGTTGCGGTAGGTCAGCTCCTCGGTCCGCTGCTCGTCGTAGGGGGCCGGGAACGCGCCGAAGTTCGCCGCCGCCGGACCGTACACGCCGGCGGTCACCGCACGGGCGATGTCGACCCGGCCGGCGCCGCCCTGGAACGTTGTGTAATCACCGGGCACGCTGGTCGAGACCAGCGCGTCCTTGAGCTGGTCCCAGCTCCAGTCCGGGTTTGCCTGCAGCAGCAGCGCGGCCGAGCCGGCCACGTGCGGGGTTGCCATCGAGGTCCCGTTGGCGCTGGTGTAACGGTCGTCCACCGGGCTGCCCATCGACGTCCCGGCGGCTCGGGCGGCGACGATCCCGGCCCCTGGCGCGGTCAGCTCCGGCTTGACCGCCGCGTCACCGCGGCGCGGACCCCGGTTGGAGAACCCAGCCAGCAAATCCGACTTGTCCACCGCGCCGACCGTCAGCGCGGACGAGGCGGTGCCCGGCGAGTTGACCGCCACGTTGCCCTCGTTGTTCCCGGAGGCGATGACGAACAGCGTGCCGGTCTCGGCGGTCAGCCGGTCGACGGCGAGGCTGGCCGGGTCGGTGCCGTCGGAGCAGCAGGCGCCGAGGCTGAGGTTGACGATGTCGGCGCCGGCGTGGGCCGCCCACTCCATCCCCTCGATCACCGCCGAGGTCGGGCCCCGCCCGGAGTTCGGCAACACCTTGCCGATCAGCAGCTCGGCGCCGGGCGCGACACCGTGCCGCTCGCCGCCGGAGGCCTCACCCGAACCGGCGATGATCGAGGCGACGTGGGTGCCGTGCCCGTGGCCGTCCACAGCCGACGGATCGTCGGTGAAGTTCGCGGTCGTGACGATCCGGTCGTCGATGTCCGGGTGGGTCGGGTCGATCCCGGTGTCCAGCACCGCCACGGTGACCCCGGACCCGTCGAAGCCGGCGTCGTGCACGGCCGGGGCGCCGATCTGCGGGACGCTGTCGGCGAGCGAGACGGTCACCGCCCGGTCCAGCCAGATCCTGTCGATGGCGGCTGACGCCGCCGCCCGGGCCGGGTTGCCCGCACCGGTCAGGCCTGCCCACAGGGTGCCCGCGGCATCACTGTCCAACTGCACCGCCGTACCGCCGATGCTGCTGAGGGTGGCGGTGGTCGGCATGCCGAGCAGTGCGGTCGCGCGCTGCCACGGGTTGTCGGTGGTGACGATCACCGGCAGCCGGTCGGCGGCGGCCAGCCCGTCGGCCACCAGCGTGGTGACGTTGAACAGCTGCTGATCCAGCACGCCGTCGGCGAGCAGCGGCCAGGCGTCGGTTGGGATCACGTAGTAGCCGTCGTCGGACTGCACCGTCTCGAACGCGGCCGGCCGCCCGTCCGGCCGCTCCGCCGCGGCGACGGTGACCGTGACGGTGCCATCCGGGTACTGGGTGTGCGTGACCTGGTCGCCGCTGATCAGCATGACCGTGCTGACCGTGGTATCCGCGATCTCGGTGAGTTCGGTGCTCGGCGACGATTGGGGGTCGGGCGTCGCTGCCGCTGCGCCGGTGGGGGTGATTGGTACGGCGAGCATAGCGATCAGCACGCCGAGTAACCACGGGTGGCGGTGTTGCCTCATCTTGCCTCCGTTGCTCGGTCTCGCCTCACCTTGGCATCACCGCAGGCACTCCGGAAAGGCCCTGGTTGCGCCAGTGGCGCAAGCCGGGCAACCGACTACCGTGTGAGTGTGGATCATGCGACCCTCGACGCCTTCGGCCTGGGCGGTGAGCAGCGGGCGCTCTACGAGTACCTGCTGACCAGCCCGCCGATGAGCCAGGCCGACCTGGCCAGGGTCGCCGCCGACCGCGGTTGGCGGCTGGCGGTCGGGCCGGCGCTGCACCGGCTGCAGCAGCTCGGGCTGGTCGCGCGGGTCCCGTCCGACCCACCGACCTGGGCGGTGGTGCCGCCGGACCCCGCTCTCGACGCGCTGCTGCTGGCCAGGGAGCAGGTGCTGGCCGCGGCCCGGCGCCGGGTCACCGAGCTCGCCACGAGATTCCACACTGGTAGGTCCGGCCGGGCACCGGGCGATCTCGTCGAAGTGGTGTACGGGCAGCCGGCCGTGCTCAGCGCGGTGGAGCAGATGCAGCGCACCGCCCGGCAGGAGGTCTGCGCCTCCGATATGCCGCCGTACGCGACGAGCTTGCCCGCCGAATCCCATCCGGTGAACGACATCGAGCTGGCGCAGCTGGCCAGCGGGGTCTCGTATCGGGTGATCTACGACCCGCGCGGACTTGACCGGCCCGGCCGGCTCGCCGACCTGCGGGCCGGGATCGCCGCCGGCGAGCGGGCCCGGGTCGGTGAGGTGCCGGTGAAGCTGGTCATCACCGACCGGTGCCGGGCGTTGCTGCCGCTGCACCGCAAGCCGTCCGACTTCGTATCCGCGCTGCGGATCGAGGAGTCCACACTGGTCGATGGACTGTACCAGCTGTTCGAGATGTGCTGGGAGCGGGCGGTGCCGCTGCGGCTCGGCGAGGACTCGGTGGAGCCGGGCCCGGCCGGGCGCAGCCTGCTGCCGCTGCTGGTGGCCGGGCTCAGCGACGTCGCGATCGCCCGGCAGCTCGGCTGGAACGAGCGCACCGTCCGCCGGCACGTTCACGGGCTGATGGCGGAGCTGGGCGCGGAAACCAGGTTCCAGGCCGGCTACCGGGCGGTGCAGCGGGGTTGGCTCGGTGACGATGCGAGGGCCGACCGCGATGCGGCCTGATCGCAGCGCCGGGTCGCTGGCCGCGCTCGGGCTCACCGAGTCCGAAGAGGCCGGGTACGAGCTGCTGGTCGACCGGTCACCGGCGACCTACTCCGAGTTGCTGGCCGGTTGGGGCGGCGCCGACAACCTGTTGGACGTGCTGACCTCGCTGGTGGCCAAGGGGCTGGTGGTCCGGGTGCCCGGCGACCCGGAGCGGTACACCGCGGTCGCGCCGGACGTCGCGCTCGAGGCGCTGCTGCTCGGTGCCGAGCAGGAGCTGCGGCTGGCCCGGGCGGAGGCCCGGCGGCTCGCCGAGACTTACCGCGAGCGCAGCCTCAGTCCAGGAAGGACGGTAGTGGAGCTGGTGACCGGCCGGGCCGCGCTCGGGCAGCGCGTGGCGCAGCTGCGGCGGGCGGCCAGCAAGGAGCTGCGCTGCCTCAACCGACCACCGTACGGCGAACGTGGCGGACCGGCCGGCGTCGAGCTCGACGCGATCGCGGCGGAGGTGGCGGTCCGGGCGATCTACGACCGGAGCGTGGTCGACCAGCCGGCAGCGGTCGCCGAGCTGGACCGGCTCACCGGTGCCGGCGGCGAGGTGCGGGTGCTGCCCGGGGTGCCGCTGAAGCTGTTGCTTGCCGACGATCGGCTAGCGCTGCTGGTGCTGCAACCGCAACCCGGTGCCGGAGCGGAGGTGGCGGCGGGGGAGCCGGACACCGCGTTGGTCATCTACGGCTCCGGGCTGCTGGAGGCGCTGCACAGCCTGTTCGAGGGGCTGTGGCACCGGGCGGTGCCGGTGACCCCGGTGGCCGAGCCGGCCGACGCCGACCAGGAGCGGCTGATCGGGCTGCTGCTGTCCGGGTTGACCGATCGGGCGATCGCCCGGGAGCTCGGCATCGGCTATCGCACCGCACAACGGCGGATCGCCGCGCTGATGCGCAGCCTCGGTGCCACCACCCGGTTCCAGGCCGGTGTGAAAGCGGCGAGCCACGCCCGACACCGTGGCCATGACCGCTGAAGCAGGTAAATGACTTGTCGATCATGGGAACTGGCAACCCTACTGTGGACCGTGTATAATTCGTCAACACAACTGAATGAGTGAGTTCCCATCCTTGGGTTCTGATGTCCGACATATCGACCCGGCGACAGTCGGTTCGATACGAACATCGGATTCCAGGTGATGGTGGGGCTACTGCCATTCCTGGGATCCCCTATGGCCGTAGGAGGATCCGAATTGGGTATGGCCCCGATCGGGAGCGCATCGGGTCCAATGCCAGATCGTCCCTGGTACGACCCGGAGCGGTGGACCGCAAAGGTCAACCGCATGTGGCGCGATCTTAGGCGCCCAATTTGGGGGATCGTTCTCCTGTGGCTGATTCTTAGCGGTCGACTCCCGGACTCACTCATCGAGGTGCTGGGGATCGTCTTCTGATCATCAGGATCTCAGCCACAAGGGCCCGGTTCACCGGGCCCTTTGGCTTGCTGGTCAGCGATCGCCACGCGGGCAGCCGGGTTCAGTGGCCGGCGGCGGCGATGGGGGAGCCGGCCGCGATCGCCGCCTCGGCCACTTCGAACGGCAACTCGACCAGTTCGACGCAGCCGGTCCGGCCGCACTCGCAGTCGAAACGGCGCGGAGCGAGCCGGCGGCGGGATCGGGCTGGTGCGCGAACCAGCCCTGGCACTGCGCGATGATCTCGGTGTTCGCATACCGGAGCAGTTGCCGGCGCTCCGCCATTGTGGTCGCGACCGGGCCGGCCGCCAGCCGGTTGGCGAATACTCGCGCTACCTCCGCGACGGTCTGCTCGACCGTCAGACCGTCCACGGTCACACTTGGCTGACCCGATGCCGCGGCGCGATCGGCGACCTCCTGCCACTGCTGCAGGTATCGGGGCGGGATCCCGTCCGGGTGCCGGGCCGCGAGCCGGGTGCGCTGGACGGCTCGCGACGGCAGTAGCCAGACCGCCTGGCCTTCGGCGGCGACCGTGGGAGCCGGCGGCGCACCGTCCACCACGATCAGCGGCGCGCTCGGCAGTGCCCGCAGGTCCTCGATCGTGAACGGCCCCCGGTCGTACTCGATCTCCGCTGCCGGGGCGGCGGCCCGCTGGGCCGGGGTCAGCGCGCCGAACCGCTGCGCGTTGCGGATGCCAATGGCGAGTGCCCGGTCGAGGTGCCGCCAGGTCTGCGCGTCGCAGTTGTACCAGCGCAATCCGTACCGCCGGGCGAGTCGGCGCGCCACGATGGTCTTGCCGGCGCCGGCCGGCCCGCCGATCCACAGCACATGTGGCAAGGGCTCGTAGTCAGGCATCCCGGGAGTCGCGGTCGAAGCGTAGCAGCGTGCAGCCGGAGATGGCGGGCGGTTGGACGGCTGGGTACATCACCGCCCAGTACTCTACGGCGGCCAGACCGCCGTCGACTTGGGCTCGCCGAACCACACCTCGGCCGGGCGGGTCTCCTCGTCGAAGCATTCCTGTACGTAGGTGCGCAGCCCTTCGCGCCCCCTCATAAAGCCGGAACATCGACGCCCAGTGGTCGCCAACTTCGGCCGCCTTCCCCGCGCTGCGGCCTTCCTGGCAGCCGCATCCGACGCTATGGGCTGGTGAGCCCCTACGACACTGGCCGGTCCGCCCGTGTCACTGGCCTGGACCAGGTCGCCAGCCGCGCCGACACCGGTGCGGCTACGGTCGTAGGCCACGTCGCTGCCGGTGATGCCCCGCTGGACCGTGCCGCTGACGAACCGGCTTGGACTCGCTGCCAGCACCCGGCCACCCGGACACTGCCTCCTGCCGCAGGAACCGACTTCCCCGCTGCGGCTAGATGTGGGGTTGGTTGAGGCTGAGTGGGGGTGGGTCTTGGCGGACGAGGTATTGCAGGCCGTGGGGTGTCTGCCAGGAGAACACGCCCGGCGACAGCTGGACCAGTTGGGTGCCGGTGGTGTGGCGGAACAGGTGGTGGGCGCGGCAGAGGCA
>DATCKZ010000127.1:0-75908 GCA_036564175.1 Natronosporangium sp. | reverse complement strand
CCCTTTTGCCGCTCGGCCCGGATGATCAGCTATATGCCCGTGCGACGAGCCTGCTGGCAGTCCCTGGCGTTCCTCCCAACATTGGGGTGCGGGCCGCGGGCTGGCTCCTGCCGGCCGGCCCCGCCCGTTCGTCATAGGGCGGCGGCCGCCCGCGCTGCGGCTACGGTGGCCGGCCTGCGGCCGGCCCTTGATCTTTACAACCAGATTTGGCACACCCATCGAGCCACGGAACTTCAATCGGTTCTGGGATCGCCGGTGCGCGCTGGCCGGGGTCCGGCGGATCACCGTCCGTGACGCTCGGCGCACATGTGGAAGCCTGCTGGCGGACCTCGACGTACATCCTCGGGTGGCGATGCAGATCCTGCGCCACGCCCAGTTTTCGATCACCATGGAGGTCTACACCCAGGTCTCGTCCCGCCAGACGCGAGAAGCCCTCAAGCGGCTGGGGGAGGCACTGGACCGTGACCCGTAGCTGTACTCCCGTGCTGTACGGGCTCACAACCGGATGGTTCGGCACGCGAAACACGCCCGTGACCTGGGGTTTTGTGGGCCGCCAGGGACTCGAACCCTGAACCTATGGATTAAAAGTCCACAGCTCTGCCGATTGAGCTAGCGGCCCGTGCGCCGCCGCCCAGATTACCCCGCAGCGTAGCGGAGCGTGACGGTGACCGGCGTGAGCCGGAGCCGAGGACCCCGAGGAAGGCCGAGCGGCCGCGCACTCCGTACGGATGTTCGTGGCGGAGCCGTGGCCGAAGCGCGACCAGCCGGCCTGCCCTACACTCCCAGGTCGGTGTCGGGGGAGGGGAGCCGTCCAGCCTGGACGGCGCCGAGCAGGTCGGCCAGGTTGCGAGGCGTCGTGACCACCCCGGCCGACCGGAGTTCCGCCTCCGTCCACCACCGCAGGTCGTGGACGCCCTCCGCCAGCAGCGACCGGGCCAGCCCGCTGTCCACATGGAACGGCTCGGTGCGGCACAGGATCCACCGCTCCCGCTGGGTCAGCCACCGGTCGCCGAACTCGAACGTGTGCGTCCGGTGCCCGATCCACGGGCCGAACTCGAAGTCCTCCCGGCCGAGCTCCTCACGCAGCTCCCGGCGCACCGCCGCCAGCTCGTCCTCGCCTTCGGCGAGCCCGCCGCCGGGCGGGGACCACCAGGTCGTCCCGGCCACCTGGTCGGCGAACCGGACCAGCAGCGTGCGGCCCTCGCCGTCGACCACCAGCGCCCGGGCCGCCCGCCGGACCGGCTCGACGATCACCTCCACCGGGACGTCCACCACCAGCTCGCCCGGCCGCCAGTCGGGCAGCCGCCGCACCACCTCACCGTCCGGGCTTACCAGCGCGGCCAGCCCGGGAAAGTCCTCGTCCCTAGTAGCCCCGGCCTGGGTCGCCATCGCCACCCACAACCCGTACCGCTGGGCGTGCCGGCGCGCGTCCGCCAGCCCGGCGCTTTCCCACCAGGCCAGCCCGCTGCGCCAGCCCTCCTCGTCGGTACGCCGACCGGAGAGCCCGGGTGCCGAGCAGTAGCACACGATCCGGGCCCCGGCCGCCGCCGCGGCCTGCCAGGGCAGGTCGACCTCGCCCTCGGCACAGATCGCGATCCCGAACCGGGCGGCGCCGAGCTGGAACACCCCGTCGTCGACGCCGACGCCGTACGCCTCCTCGCCTGCCCCGAGGTGCCGCTTCCGGTACGCCCCGGCGAGCTGCCCGCCGTGCGCGTAGAGCTGGGTGATGAAGAACTGGTCACCGGCCCGCTCGGCGATCCCGAACACTACCGCCACTCCGGTCCGGTGGCTGGCCGCCACCAGCTGCCGGATCGGCTCGGCCCCGAGCTCGATCGCGTCGGCCGGACGGCGAGCCGGATCCACCGACCCGGTCAGCGAGCACTCGGGGAACACCGCCAGGTCGCAGCCGCGCGCTGCGGCCGACTCCAGCAGCCGGACGTGCCGGCGCAGGTTGCCGGCGGGGTCACCCTTCGCCGCCTCGAAGGCGGTCAGCAGCATCCGCACCCCTCACACGGTACGACCCGGCAACTGTCCGGTATGGGTGTAGCGAACCGTCTGCGCTAAACGCGAACCCGTGGTAGCTTCATTACGAATTGTCACCAGACCGGTACCGAGGGAGGTCATGGTGATGATGCCGCAACCTCAACCAAGCCTCGGCCACACCGCTCACCTCGTCGTGCTGGCGCCGGACGCCTATCGAGGCCGCCGGATCCCGCTGGTCAAGGATGAGCTGGTCGTCGGCAGGGAAGCCCACTGCGACGTACGGTTCGACGACCCGTACCTGAGCCGCTGCCACGCCGTGCTCCGCCGCCACGGCGACACGGTCTACGTGCAGGACCTCTACTCCCGGGCCGGCACGCTGGTCAACGGGACGGTGGTGATCGACGCCTACCCGCTGCATCCGGGGGACATCGTCTCGCTCGCCGACCTGCGGCTGCGGTTCGAGGCCGTGGCCAAGCGGCCGGACGGCGACCGGTCGGGCGCCGACTCCGAGCACCCCGAACGCGCCGAGCGCGAGCGGTACGCCGCGTACCTGCGGCGGCGGGAGCGGCTGCTCCGGCGCGCCGGTGCGACGTGGACGGTCGCCCGGTGGCTGACCTGGCTCGGGTTCGGCTGCCTGGTCGGCGGCGCCGGTCTGTTCGCCGCCGGAGTGGTGGAGTACGTCGGCCAGGTGACCGGCGGCGAACCGGCCACCGACCCGGAGGCGCCGGACGACATCTTCGGCCGCGACCTGGCCGGGATCCCGGCCGGCTGGCTCGGCGCCGGGCTGGCCGGGCTCGGCCTGCTGATGATCGTCGCCGCCCTGTTGCTCTTTGCGCGCGCGACCACCCGCCGCCGCCAGATCGAGCAGGAGCTCCCGGACCAGCCGCCCGGCACGCCAGCGGCCGACCAGGCCGACCAGGTCGAGCCGGCCTGACCGGCCGGGAAAGCGGGCCGAAGTCCGGCGGCCGCACCGGCCGGGCATCGACCCGGCGCGTTCCCGGCTGCTCTACGCTCGGTGGCTGTGACCGATCCAACCGCCCACCCGGCCATGGCCCGCCGGCTGCACGGCCTCGGCACGACCATTTTCGCGGAGATGTCCGCGCTCGCGGTGCGGACCGGCTCGGTGAACCTCGGGCAGGGGTTCCCGGACACCGACGGGCCGGCCAGCATGATTGAGGCAGCCGTCGACGCGATGCGGTCCGGCGAGCACAACCAGTATCCGCCCGGGCCCGGGATCGCGCCGCTGCGGCGGGCGATCGCCGAGCATCAGCAACGGTGGTACGGGTTGACGTACGACCCGGACACCGAGGTGCTGGTCACCACCGGGGCGACCGAGGCGATCGCGGCGGCGCTGCTGGCGCTGGTCGAGCCGGGCGACGAGGTGGTGGCGCTGGAGCCGTACTACGACTCGTACGCGGCCGGGATCGCGATGGCCGGTGGGGTACGGGTGCCGGTGACACTCACCGCTCCGGAGTTCAGATTGGACCTGGCGGCGCTGCGAGCGGCGGTCACCCCGCGGACCAAGCTGTTGCTCATCAACTCCCCGCACAACCCGACCGGGGCGGTGCTCAACCGGGAGGAACTCGCCGGGATCGCGGCGCTGGCCCGCGACCGGGACCTGCTGGTGGTCACCGACGAGGTCTACGAACACATGACGTACGACGGGACGCCGCACACACCGCTCGCGACGTTCCCGGGGATGCGCGAGCGGACGGTCACCATCTCCAGCGCCGGCAAGACGTTCTCGGTCACCGGCTGGAAGATCGGCTGGGTGTGCGCGCCGAGCGGGCTGGTCACCGCGGTCCGGACCGCCAAGCAGTTCCTCACCTATGTCTCAGGTGGACCGTTCCAGCCGGCGGTGGTGCAGGCGCTCGGCCTGGGCGACGACTACTACCAGCGGCTGCGCTCGGAGCTGCAGCGGAAGCGGGATCTGCTCTGCGAGGGCCTGGCCGGGCTCGGCTTCCAGGTATCCGTGCCACAGGGGACGTACTTCGTCACCACCGACGTCCGTCCACTCGGGTGGGACAACGGGATCGAGTTCTGCCGGATGCTGCCGGAGCGGTGCGGGGTGGTGGCGATCCCGCACGAGGTGTTCTACGACAACCGGGAGGCTGGCCGGCCGCTGGTCCGGTGGGCGTTCTGCAAGCGCGACGAGGTGCTGGTCGAGGCGCTGGACCGGCTCCGCAAGGGCCTGCGCTAGCGCTCCGGCGACCGCGCGGCCATCCGCCGGCCGTCGGCCGCGTGCGGCCATCCGCCGGCCCGCGCACCGGTCCGCCGGTCGCCGGCCGGCTGAGGTGCGAGTGACATCGGTGGCGGCTGATGCCAGATGATGCCTGAGCGATCGGCGGTTTGATCGTTTTGCCCCGCCGCGCCGCCATCCGGCCGTACGCTCGGTCACGGGGGGTAATCATGATCGGAACTATTCTGTGGGCCATTATCGGTGGTGCGATTATCGGCATCCTGGCTCGGTTGATCTTGCCGGGCCGGCAGAACATCTCGGTCTGGTTGACGATCGCGGTCGGGATCGTGGCGGCGCTGGTCGGCGGGCTGATCGCCGACTGGCTGGGCGTCGGGGAGACCAAGGGGATCGACTGGATCAGGCACTTCATCCAGATCGCGTTGGCGGTGTTGTTCGTCTGGTTGGCCGCCCGGTTCACCGGCGGCTCAGCCCGGCGGCGAACTGCCTAGCTGGCCCCGTTTACCCTGCGGCGCGCCGAGGCGTCTCTACCAGTAGCGGCCTCGGCGCGCCGCACGCGCTGCCCGGGCGCGATGTGGTCGTGACAGATCGCGCCGGTCTAGGCACGTAACGTCGACAAACGCCGCTCCGAAAGTTCTCCGAAAACTCGGATGCACGTGCATTCGCTCTTGCGCCTGCACGGAGCGAGGGTGCAAGATACATCCCACGAACACGTGCATAGTGCCGCACTTCACAACAGTGGTTTGGCGACGGTAGACGGGGATTGGGGCATTGGCGGCATATCAGGCGGTGGATCGACCCAGGCCGGTAGCGCCGGTCATCGATGCCTCCACCGAGGAGGCCGAGACCGTCATCACCGAGCTGGCCGACCTCTCCGTGGCGGTGGTCGGCTACCACGGCGAGTGCCAAGGCCTGGCTGGCGACGACCATCGGATCGGTGACCATCGAAGCGCGGACGGCCGTCCCAGCGCGTGCCGGGCCGCCGGCGACTGGAAGGACGACCGGATCGACATCATCGACCGGCGCCGGCTGGTCGAGATCGCGTCACTGACTCGCGCCGACGCGATCCGGCTGGCCGATCGGCTGTGTGACGTCGCGGCTAGCGATCACCAGCCGGCCATGGCCCGACTGATCCGGGACGCGGCGATCGCGGCGGTCCAGGACGCGGCGGCCGCGCTGAAAGGCGATGATCTCAAAGCGGGCGCGGCTGACTTCGACATGCTCGTCGGCGAGATCGCGGTGGCCGCGCTGAACGCGGCCGCGGCGCGGCTGCGCGAGGCCGGGGTCGGGACGGATCCGGCAACCAAGACTTCCTCCCCCACCCCGCCTTCGTCGATCAAGGAGTAGTGCACGCGCGCCTCCCGGCGCGCGGGTCTACTCCTTGATCGACGAAGCAAGGGGACATGGATACCACCCGCGCGGTGGGTGTGATGCGGGACACAAATCTGGATGTCGAGGGCGGCGGTCCCGGGCCGACGTCCCGGGCAAGAGGTGCCCGGAACGGCCGGGCGCCACGGGCCCGAGGAGTGTCCCAATGGCTGCGAGTCTGCCAACGTTGGCCGGCGCCGTCTCCACCGCCGTCTTCGTCGCCAGCACCTTGCCGATGCTGGTCAAGGCGGCCCGCACCAAGGACCTGAGCTCCTACAGCGTCGGCAACATCCTGCTGAGCAACTTCGGCAATCTGGTCAACACCATCTACATTGTGGATCTGCCGCCCGGTCCGGTGTGGGCACTGCACGCGTTCTACCTGAATACCACCGGCCTGATGCTCTACTGGTACGTCCGGTACTCAGTGCTGCGGGAGGGCCAGCGCCGGTGCCGCTGGGCGTGGCTCGGATTCGGCCGCCGCCGGCGGCCGGTGCGGTTGGCGGTGGCTACTCGGTGAACCCGCGGTTAAGTCAATGTAAACAGGTTCGGCGAAGCATCGTTAACGCGCCAAACAACCCCGATTCCGGTCCAATCAGCCGCGAACCGCGTGCGGTCCGAGTCTCGACCGCAACCGTCCGTAACATCGCCGTGCCTCACTCTTGACCGGTACCGGGCGGCAACCCGCCCGCTGGCCGTCCCGCACCGCCGGCGCCCAGCGACCTCGCCGGGCGTACCGGAAACCATCCATCGCCTTCACCATCCATGATGGTCGTCCCCGGCCGATGGGCAGGCCGCTGCCCATCGGATGCCAACCCGATGCTCGGGCGCTGCCGCGAACCCGCCGCTGATTGCCCAAGGGCAAATCTTGATCGGCATTAATACCGCTCCGTACCGTGGCGGCGCGGGGGTCGGTAGGGCGTGCGGCGCGATCCGCCGCACGACAACACGCAGAGGGGACCACCGTGGTTCATCGATCGCGCCGAAGCTGGCGTATTCCACGTTTCCGATGGTCATTAACCGTCAAGAGAGTATCGGCGGGTGCGGCATCCCTCGCACTCGCGGCCGGCATGCTGGCCGCCGGCTCGCTGCCGGCGCAGGCGGCGCCGTCACTGCAACCGACCGGGGACGGCACCAACAAGATTCAGCCGGAGCTGCTGGAGAAGTTCGAAACCACCTCCACCACCGGGTACTGGATCCGGTTCACCGCCGAGGCGGACCTGTCCCAGGCCCGCGAGATCGACGACTGGGTCGAACGAGGCGAGGCGGTCGCGGCGGCGCTGCGCGAGACCGCTGAGCAGAGCCAAGCGGCGATCCGCAGCACGCTCGACGCGCAAGGCGTCAGCTACCAACCGTTCTGGGTGACCAACGCGATTTACGTCCCCAGCGGGCAGCTCACGCTGGCCCAGAACCTCGCCAGCCGGGCGGAGGTCGAGGGCATCTACGCGCCGGTCGAGTACGAGCTGATCCGGCCGGACATGACTCAGCTGGAGCACGTGATCAACGAGGTCGAGTGGGGTGTCGCGAACATCAACGCCGACGACGCCTGGGCCGAGTTCGGCGCTCGCGGTGCGGGTATCGTGATCGCCAACATCGACACCGGCGTCCAGTGGGACCACCCGGCGCTGGTGAACCAGTACCGCGGCAACCTCGGTGACGGCAACGTTGACCACAACTACAGCTGGTTCAACGCCGCCGGCATCTGCGGCGACGCGCCGTGTGACCTCGACGGCCACGGCACCCACACGATGGGCACGATGGTCGGCGACGACGGCGGCGACAACCAGATCGGGGTCGCCCCGGAGGCGACGTGGATCGCCGCCAACGGGTGCTGCCCGAGCGACGCGGCGCTGATCGCCTCCGGTGAGTGGATGCTCGAGCCGACCGACCTCGCGGGCCAGAACCCGGACGCGAGCAAGCGGCCGCACATCATCAACAACTCCTGGGGTTCGCGGTTCCCGTCGAACGACCCATTCATGGAGGACGTGCTGGAAGCCTGGGACGCCTCGGGCATCCTCGGCATCTGGGCGAACGGCAACAGCGGCGAGCTCGGCTGTGGCTCCAGCGGGTCGCCGGGTAGCCGGATCCTCAACTACTCGGTCGGTGCGTACGACATCAACAACGAGATCGCCGACTTCTCGGGCCGCGGCCCGGGTCAGGACGGCGAGATCAAGCCGAACATCTCGGCACCGGGGGTGGCCGTGCGTTCCTCGCTGCCTGGCAACGCGTACGGCCTAGGTGACGGTACCTCGATGGCGGCGCCGCACGTGTCTGGCGCGGTGGCGCTGCTGTGGTCGGCCGCGCCGTCGCTGATCGGCGAGACCGACGCGACCAAGGCGCTGCTCGACGACACCGCCATCGACACCGAGGACCTGCAGTGCGGCGGCACCGCCGATGACAACAATGTGTACGGTGAGGGCCGACTCGACGCGCTCGCGCTGCTGCAGAACGCGCCGATCGGTGACAGCGGCACGCTGGCCGGCACGGTCACCGACGCGGCCGGCGACCCGATCGCCGGCGCCACCGTCACCATTGACGGTGACCAGGGCCGTAGCCTGACCACCGGTTCGGACGGCACCTACTCGACGGTGCTGACCGCTGGCGACTACTCGGTTACCGCGTCGGCGTTCGGGTTCGACCCGGAGAGCGCGGAGGTCACCGTCGCCGTCAACGAGACGACGACGCAGGACTTCGAGCTCACCGAGGCGCCGAGCGTCACCATCAGTGGGCTGGTCCGGGACGACTCCGGGCACGGCTGGCCGTTGTACGCGAAGGTCACCGCCGAGGGCACGCCACTGTCCACATACACCAACCCGTACACCGGCCGCTACCGGCTGACCGTGCCGGCGAACGCGACGTACGCGCTGAACGTCGAGCCGCAGTACCCGGGTTACCTGCCGGTCAGCGAGGAGGTTGAGGTCGGCAGCAGTAACCTGGTCCGGGATTTGGCGGTGGCCATCGACGCCGAGCAGTGCATCGCACCCGGCTACGGGTTCAGCGCCTCCGGTGTGGGTGAGGACTTCGAGTCCGGCACCACCCCCGAGGGCTGGACGGTCGTCGACAACGTCGGCAACGGCCAGGTCTGGCGGTTCGACAACCCGAACAACCGGACCAACAACACCGGTGGCTCCGGCGGCTTCGCGATCGTCGACAGCGATTTCTACGGTAGCGGCAACAGCCAGGACACCGACCTGGTCACGCCGCTGCTCGACCTGACCGGCGTGACCGAGCCCGTGATCCGGTTCAACCAGGACTTCAACTGGTGGTCCGGTGGGGACGACGAGTCCGCCAATGTGGACCTCAGCATCGATGGCGGGGCGACCTGGGAGACCGTGCTCAGCCAGTCCGGTGCCGATGTGCTCGGCCCGCGGGAGGAGGTCATCGAGATCCCGCAGGCGGCCAACGAGCCGGACGTGCAGGTGCGGTTCCACTACGGTCCGGCCGCGTTCGACTTCTGGTGGATGATCGACAACGTCCGGATCGGCGAGTGCAGCCCGTTCGACGGCGGGCTGGTGGCCGGCCACGTGACCGACGCCAACACCGGCGCCGGGATCAATGGGGCCAGGATCACCAGCGACGACACCCCGGACGAGACCACCCAGACCGCCGCTACCCCGGACGACTCCGGGCTGGCGGACGGGTTCTACTGGATGTTCTCGTCGATCACCGGTGAGCACCCGTTCACTGCCTCGGCCGGCAACTACGTGGCCGACACCGCGGACGTCGACGTGGAATCGGACTGGGTCACCCGCGCCGACTTCGAGCTGGCAGCCGGCCAGCTGACGGTCGAGCCGGCGACGATCGAGGCGGACGTCCCGCTGGGCGCGTCCCGGCAGCGGACCCTCACCATCACCAACTCCGGTGATGCTCCGGTTGAGGTGGAGCTGACCGAGCGGGACGGCTCGTTCGAGATCCTGCGGGCCGACGACAGCCGGCTCACCGAGCAGGGCATCCTGGCGAGCCAGGGCGCCCCGGTGCAGCAGGTGCCGGTGAACGCGCCGCTCGAGCGGTTGGCGGGCGCCTTCGTACCGCAGTCGGGTCTGCGGACCTCGACGCCGGTCACCTCCCAGGTGCCGCACGAGGAGCCCTGGCTCGACCTGCCCAACTATCCCGGGACCATCTTCGACAACAACGTCGTGATGGTGGACGGGCTGGTCTACTCGTTCGGTGGAGTGCTGAACCAGGCTGCGTCCAGGGCGGTGTTCGTCTTCGACCCGGCCGCGCAGTCCTGGACCCGGCTCGACGACATGCCGGGGCCGGCCCGGATGCAGGCCGCGGAGGGCGTCATCGACGGGCTGGTCTACCTGGTCAGCGGCTGGAGCGACCTGGACACCACCACGATGATCTACGACCCGGCGACGGGTGAGTGGAGCACCGGGGCCAACGCCCCGGCCGGTCGCGCCGCGCCCGGCTCCGCGGTGGTCAACGGCCAGCTCTACATGGTCGGCGGCTGCACCACTGACAGTTGCACGCCGTACTCGGCCGACGTGTTCCGGTATGACCCGGCCAGCGACTCCTGGGAGACGCTGGCGGACTACCCGGCGCCGACCGCGTGGCTGTCCTGCGCGTCGGTCGACAACGAGCTCTACTGCGCGGGCGGCCTCACCGCCGCCGGGGCAACCACCGACGCGTACCGGTACGACGAGGCCAGCGACTCCTGGGAGCCGGTGGCGGACATGCCGTTCCCCCTCTGGGGTAGCGCGTACGTCGGTGCGAACGGCCAGTTCCTGATCTCCACCGGTATCACCGCTGGCGATGCGATCACCAACCAGGGCCTGGCCTACGACCCGGCCACGGACGCCTGGGAGCAGCTGCCGGCGGCGAACAACGCGCTGTTCCGGTCCGGCGGCGCGTGCGGGCTCTACAAGGTCGGCGGCTCGGACTTCGACCCGTTCTTCGGGTTCATCCCGGACGACGCGGTTGAGGTGCTGCCGGGCTTCGAGCAGTGCGGTGGGGCTGCGGACGTGCCGTGGCTGACGGTCAACCCGACCACCGCCACGCTCGAGCCGGGTGACAGCCTGACCGTCACGGTCCGGCTGACCGCCGAGGTCGCCCAGCCGGGCACCTACACCGCCGGGATCCGGATCACTGAGGACACCCCGTACTCGGTGAACCCGGTCGACGTGACCATGAACGTCACGCCGCCGGCCACCTGGGGCAAGCTCATGGGCACAGTCGAGGCGATCGACTGTGACGGTGACCGGGCGCCGCTCGCGGACGCCACGGTGCACCTGAGCACGTGGACCATGGAGCACACCCTCTACACCGATGCGGATGGCAACTACGCCCACTGGCTGGACCACCGGCACAGCCCGTTCAACATCATCGTGGCGAAGGACGGGTACCAGCCACAGGTGCGGGAGTCCGAGGTAGTCGCCGGTGAGGTGACGGTCGAGGACTGGGCGCTGCGGCGAGTGTGCGCGGCGACCAGCAACGGCGAGCAACAACCACTGTAGGAATCAGCCGCTAGCGGCGGTTGAGTAACCAGGGCGCCTCCGGCCGATCGGCCGGAGGCGCCCGATTCTCTTGGGAAGTCGGGAACTTGGGGATCGGGTCAGGTCGGTTGGTCGGGCTCGAGCTCGGGAAGGTCCTCCAGCCGGAAGCCGACTCCCCGGACCGCCTCGATGGTCGCCCGCGCGCCGAGCGTGTCCAGCTTCCGCCGCAGCCGCTTCACCACCGAGTGGATGTCGGCCTGCCCGCCGGCGTGCCGGGTGTTCCAGACCTTCTCGTGCAGGGCAGCGTGGGTCCAGGTCTGGCGTGGCTCCGACCCGAGGCACAGCAGCAGGTCGTGCTCGAGCGGAGTCAGCCCGACGTGGTGGCCGTTGCGGCTGGCGACCAGCAGATCGGAGTCGACCGCCAGCCCGGCCACGTGCTTGACCCGGTGGCCGTTCAGCCGGCCGGTGGCCGGGGACACCGGATGGCCGTTGTGGCCGCTATGGCCGTTGTGGTGGCCGTTGATACCGTGGCCGCTGCCGAGGCCGGCGCCACCGGAGCGGGCGCCGTCGAGCAGCAGCCGGGCTTCGTCGATCGTCGCGACGAGCACCAGCCCGACCGGGCCGAACCCGTCGAGTAGCTCGGCCAGCCGGACCCGGTCGGACAAGGCTGGCACAACCCCAATCACCACTGGCAAGCCGGTGGCGGTGGGGTCCCGCCCCCCGGCAATCGTCACTTGAGCGTGGTCCTGGCTCCCCATGTATAGACGATTGATGGGGGGACGGATACCAGTCAACCCTCCACCGATACGCAAGGTGTCGCATTTATCGCACGACCGGCCACACGATAGGGGACAGAACGGATAATCCGAGTGCCGATAGTGGACCATCGCCTGGCTACTGGTCGGTCACTGTGCACCGTTCGGTTGCCCGTACCGGGACGCCGGTCGACCCGCGGATGCCCGCCCGATCGTGACTTTGCGGCGTTCACACGATCGTAACCAACCGGATCGGCCGCCGGCCGGCCACGGTCGGCTGGTCCTACCGTAGCCCGGCCGGCCCAGCCGCCACCGGCGCGAGCGCCTGCGCGTTCGCCCGGACCGCGACCGACAACCAGACCAGCGTCCCGCCGGCCACCACGTGCAGGCCACTGGTGAGCACCGAGTCCGGCAGCGGCCCGGCGAGCGCGAACACCGGCAGCACCGTGGTGTACGCCCAGGCCGGCAACCGCGGATAGCGGCGCGCTCGCAGCATCGAGGCCCCGAACATGGCCGAGCCGACGGCGAACACCAGCGCGCTGCCGAGCAGTGCCAGCCGGGTCGGCGTGGCCAGGTCGTCGACCACCGCGTCGTCCAGGAAGAACAGGGCCAGGTTGAGGGTGAACGCGGCCCCGCCGAACAGGCCGAGCCCGATCAGGTTGACCGCGTAGCCGACCACCCCGAGCCGGCCCGCCGCCGGCAGCTGGCCGAGCTGCAGCGCGACCAGCAGCGGTACCGCGAACGCCGGCGAGACGCCGAGAATGACGCTGGTGGCGGCGGTCTCGCCGGTGACCGCCTCGATCGCGCCGGGCACCCCGATGAACAGGCCACACAGCACCCCGGATATCGCACCAAATCGAAGAAGTGAAGTCATGGCGGTGACCGTACGAGCGGCGCCGGCTGGCCAGAAGTGCCGAGCGGCACATGCCGTTCGGCATATCGATCGGCGCGGCTGGTCGCCGTAGCCTACAAGGGTGTCCAGCTCCCGCCCGGTGCCGTGGGTGGCGCCACTGCTCTACGGCGCGGTGCTGCTCGCCGGCGGGTACGCCGGGCTGGCCGGGCTCGGCGAGACCCGGCCGGCGCTGTTCCTCGGCGGGCTGGCCGCATTGTTCGGCCTCGACTTCGCCGAACGGCGCCGCTACCCGGTCGGCACCCCGATCGGCCCGGCAGTGGCGCTGCTGCTGGCTCGGCTCGGGCTGTTCCTGGTGGTGGCGGCGGCCGATGGCTCCGGGCTGTCCCGGGTGCTGTTCCTGCTGCTGCCGTTCACCGCGTACTTCGCGTTCGGCCGCACCGCCAGCATCGCGATCGGGGCCGGCTGTCTCGGGCTGGTCGCGGCCGGCTTCCAGCTGACCGAACCGGGCTGGCACCGGGAAGCCGAACGGGTCGCCGACCTGCTGATGCTCGGGATCGGGGTAATACTGACGATCGCGATGGCCGCGGTCGCGGTGGAGGAGCGGCAGGGCCGGGCCCGGCTCGCCGAGCTGTCCGCGGCGGCCGAGCGCAACCGGTTGGCCCGCGACATCCACGACGGGCTCGGGCACCACCTCACCGCCATCATCGTGCTCCTGGAGAAGGCGACCGCGTTCTGGGACCGGGAGCCGGCGACTGGCCAGCAGGCGGTCGCGGACGCCCACCGCTCGGCGCGCAAGGCATTGGATGAGGTACGGCGGTCGGTGCGGGCGCTGCACGCCGAGGCCGAACCGTTCCGGCTCTCGGCGGCATTGGATGAGTTGGTACGGGAAGCCGGCGCCGGCCGGCCAGCGGTGAAGCTCCACTGTGCCGGGGACGAGGCCGGGCTCGACCAGGCGGCGCAGCTGGCGCTTTACCGGGCGGCGCAGGAGGGCATCACGAACGCCCGCCGGCACTCCGGTGCTGGCGAGATTTCGGTGTCGCTGCGGATCGAGCCCAAGCAGGCCCGGCTGACAGTCGCCGACGACGGGTGCGGGTTCGCGCCGGACCGGGCCGGCTTCGGGCTGCTCGGCATGCGGGAGCGGGTCCGGCTCGGCCGGCGGGTCGATCGAGGTGGACAGTGGACCGGAGCGGGGCACCAGGTTGACCGTCACCATCCCGAGGGTCCGATGAGGATCCGGGTGCTGGTCGCCGACGACCAGCGGCTGATCCGGGAGAGCATCGCGTCGTTGCTCGACATCCAGCCGGGGATCGAGGTGGTCGGCACCGCCGAAGACGGGCGGGACGCGGTGGACAAAGTCCTCGCGCTCCACCCCGACGTCGTGCTGATGGATGTCCGGATGCCCATGATGGACGGTCTTGACGCGGTGGTGGAGCTGCACCGGCAGGCCCCGGACTGTAAGGTGGTGATGCTGACCACGTTCGACGACGAGGAGTACGTGGTCCGGGCGCTGCGCGCTGGCGCCTGCGGCTACCTGCTGAAGGACCGGCCGGCCGCCGAACTCGCCGACGCGGTCCGGATGGCGCACGCCGGCGTCGTCCAGCTCGACCCGGCCGCCGCGGCCCGGGTCGCCACCGTGCTGGACCGGCCTCGGCTGCCACCGGTGGTGGACCAGGCCGGCCAGCCGCTCACCAACCGGGAGCTGGAGGTGCTGCGGCTGCTCGCCGCCGGCGCCACCAACCGGGAGATCGCCGCCCAGCTGTTCCTGAGCGAGGGCACGGTGAAGAACCACGTCTCCCGGATCCTGGCCCGGCTCGGGTTGCGGGACCGGACCCAGGCCGCGATCTACGCCCGCGACCGCGGGCTCGCCTGACCGGGTTGTCGCGACGGCAAGTCCCGCGCAGCCGGTCGTACCATGACTTCGTGCGTAAGACGCGAGCGGCGCTCGGGACGATCCTGTTCTTCCTGGTCGCACCAGGGGTGGTGGTCGGGCTCGGGCCGTGGCTGCTGACTCGTTGGCGGATGGCCGATCCGTTCCCCGGCTACGCCGCGGTGCGGGTGGTCGGGGTGGTGCTGCTGGTCGCGGCGGTCGGCTTCCTGCTCAACGCGTTCGTCCGGTTCGTGGTCGAGGGGGTCGGCACCCCCGCGCCGACCGCGCCGACCGAGCGGCTGGTGGTCGGCGGGATCTACCGATACGTCCGCAACCCGATGTACCTGGCGGTGGTGGTCGCGATCGTCGCTCAGGCGATGCTGTTCGGCCGGCCGGTGCTGCTGCTCTACGCGGCCGCGATCGGGCTCGCCCAGGCCGCGTTCGTGCGGTTCCATGAGGAGCCCGGGCTGCGCCGGCGGTACGGCGCCGACTACGACGCCTACCAGGCGGCGGTGCCCGGCTGGCGGCCGCGGCTGCGGCCGTGGACCGGCCGGTCCTAACCGGACGGCGAGGTCGCCGGGGTTTCCTCGGCTGCTCGGCTTCATTCGGTGGCGAGCCGGTGCAGGACCAGGATGCCGCCGTAGGCGGGCTGGTCCCGGCGCTGCTCGTCGGTGGCGTCGGCGTGGTGGTCGCGCTCGCCGCGCCGGCGGCGTTGTGGTTCTGTTCGGTGGGCGCGCTGCTGCCGGTCCGGGGGGTCGTTCCGGCGGTCGACCGCGAACCGCTGGCAGGCCGCGAACCGCCCGCCGGCCGCCAACCGAGCGAGTCCCGGCCGGAGTGACGGCCAGGGCAGGTGCGGCCGCCCGCCGATGCCGCCGTGGCCCGGCCGCACCGCCGGTTACCCCGTCCACCCGGCGCGCAGGGCCGGCTGGGTGCCGCGAGTCGCTAGGGCTCTGCTCAGCGGATCGAGCCCCCCGCGGACCTGCTCGACCAGTTGAGTCCTCGCTCAGCATGCTGAGCAGAGCCGTAGGACGTCGCGCGGCATACCCGCCCCGGCGGCCGGTTGCGGCCAGGCGCGCCGCCCGCGCCGTGCCGCCGGCGGTCAGCGCAGCCGGTCGACGGGCTGCTGGAAGTACTCCCGGGTCGATCGGGCGACCATGAACGCGAGCAGCACCAGCCCGACCAGGTTCGGCAACGCCATCAGACCGTTCATGATGTCCGCGAACGTCCACACCAGCTCGAGGTTGGCAACCGCTCCGACGAAAATCGCCGCCACGAACACCAACCGGTACGGTGTGACCGCGTCCCGCCCGAACAGCCGATCCATGCAGCGCTCGCCGTAGTACGCCCAGCCGAGCAGGGTGGAGAAGGCGAACAGGACGATGCCGATCGACACCACCACGCCACCGTCGTCGCCGGGCAGGCCCGTCCGGAACGCGGTGGCGGTGAGCGCGGCACCGGTCAGCGGGTTGCCCTCGCCGTCGAGCAGCTTCCAGGCCCCACTGACCACAATGGTCAGACCGGTGAACGTGACCACGACGAGGGTGTCGAGGAAGGTCTGGGTCATCGAGACCAGCGCCTGGCGCACCTCATGGGTGGTCTTCGCGGCGGCGGCGGCGATCCCGCCGGTGCCCAACCCGGACTCGTTGGAGAAGATGCCGCGCGCCACCCCGTATCGCAGCGCCGCCAGGAACCCGACGCCGACGAACCCACCGGTGGCGGCGGTGCCGGTGAAGGCGTCACTGAAGATGGTGGCGAGCGCGCCCGGCAGCTCGCCAGCGTTCAGCACCAGCATCACGCTGGCGGCCAGGATGTAGAAGATCGCCATCAGCGGCACGAACGCCGCGGTGAACCGGCCGATCGCCTTGATCCCGCCGAGGATCACCGCGCCGGCGACCACCATCAGCACCAGCCCGGTGAGCCAGTCCGGCACCTGCCACTCGTCCTGGAGCGCAGCGGCGACGCTGTTGGACTGGACCATGTTGCCGATCCCGAACGCGGCGATCGCGCCGAAGATGGCGAATGCGATCGCGAGCACCCCGCCGAGCTGGCCGATCTTGCCGCCGAAATGTTGCTTCAGTCCTTCGCTCAGGTAGAACATCGGCCCGCCGCTCTGCTCACCTTTCGCGTCGACCCGGCGGTACTTCACGCCCAGGAACGCCTCGGTGTATTTGGTGGCCATCCCGACCAGGCCGGTGACCCACATCCAGAACAGCGCGCCCGGGCCGCCCAGCGCGATCGCCGTACCGACCCCGGCGATGTTGCCGACCCCGACGGTGGCCGCCAGCGCCACCGTCAGCGCCTGGTAATGGCTGATGTCACCGTCGGCGTCCCGGTCGTGGCGCTTGATGAGCGCGAGCCAGAACGCGAATGCGAACCGGGTGAACTGCACCCCGCGCAGCACCACGGTGAGATAGAGCCCGGTGCCGAGCAGCAGTGGGATCAGCAGCCACGGGCCCCAGATGACGTCGTCGATCGTTCCAAGGATGTCGTTAAGTACGTCCATACGTACTGGAGGCTAAACCAGGATTCACGTCGCGTCACGCAACCCGGCGGCTTTCCCCTCCAGATAGCGGCGCTCCGGCTCGCTGGTGGTGCGGCTGGCGGCCAGTTCGTACGCGGCGCGCGCTGCCGTCAGGTCGCCGGCCATCTCCAGCAGGTGGGCCCGGACCGATTCGAGCCGGTGGTGCTCGGCCAGCCGGTTGTCGCCGGCCAGCTTCGCCAGCAGCTCCAGGCCGGCGTGCGGTCCCTCCACCATCGCCACCGCGACCGCCCGGTTGAGCGTCACCATCGGATTGTCCGACAGCCGATCGAGCAGGTCGTAGAGCCCGAGGATCTGCGGCCAGTCGGTGTCCTCGGCGCGCGGCGCTTCGGCGTGGACGGCGGCGATCGCGGCCTGCAGCTGGTATGGCCCGAGCGGCGCGGTTTGCAGGGTACGGGTGATGAGCGCGATGCCCTCGTCGAGCTGCTTCCGGTTCCACAGTGACCGGTCCTGCTCGGCGAGCGGGACCAGCGTGCCGTCCGGCCGGACCCGGGCCGGCCGGCGGGCGTCGGTGAGCAGCATCAGCGCGAGCAGCCCGGCCACCTCGCCGTCGTCCGGCAGCAACCGGTGGACCGCCCGGGTGAGCCGGATCGCCTCGGTGGTCAGCTCGACCCGCTGCAGATCCGGGCCGGAGGTGGCGGTGTACCCCTCGTTGAAGATCAGGTAGAGCACGTGCAGGACCACCCCCAGCCGCTCCGCCCGCTCCGACTCCGGCGGCAGCTGGAACGGCACACCGGATTCCTTGATCCGCTGCTTGGCCCGGCTGATCCGTTGGGCCATCGTGGTCTCCGGCACCATGAACGCCTTGGCGATCTGGGCGGTGGTGAGCCCGCCGACCGCCCGCAGCGTGAGCGCCAGCTGGGAGGCTCCGGTCAGGGTCGGGTGGCAGCACATGAACAGCAGCGTCAGCGTGTCGTCCTTGCCGACCGGCTGGTCGGCGTCGGCCGGCGGGGCTAGCAGCTGGTCGCGCGGCTGCAGGATCACCGAGGTGTCCTCCCGGCGCCGCCGGGCCTCCTCGCGCCGCAGCTCGTCGATCAGCCGGCGGGAGGCGACGGTGATCAGCCATGCCCGCGGGTTCTCCGGCACGCCCTGGCCGGGCCACTGAGTGGCGGCCGCGAGCAGCGCCTCCTGAACCGCGTCCTCGCAGGCGTCGAAGTGCCCGTAGCGCCGGACGAGCGCACCCAGCACCTGCGGCGCGAGCTCGCGCAGCAGCTGCTCGGCGGACGTCGTGGTGGTCACCGGGCCATGCTAGCCAGCGGGTCTGTCATCACCGCCGGGTTTGGGACCAGCGGTCCGGATGCCCGGTGCGATCGGGTTGCCTACGGTGCTTGTCCGGTCGGCGGCGCCTGCCGGACCAGCTCGATGTCGAACTGGTAGCGCTCGCCGACGTACCGGGACTCGGTGTACTCCACCGGCGCGCCGCGCTGGTCGAAGATGGTCCGCCGCTCCACCAGCAGCGCGGTGCCGGGCGCGATGTCGAGCAGGTCGGCCTCGTCCTCGCCGGCCCCGGTGGCGGTGAGCGTGCCGACCGCCCGGGTCGGTACCCGGCCGATCCGTTCCAACGCCGTGAACAGTGAGCCGCTGGTCAGATCCTCGTCCAGCACGCTGACGCAGACCGCCGGCAGCCGGACCTGCTCGACCGCCATCGGCACGTCGTCAGCGAGCCGCAGCCGCCGCAGCACCGCCACCTTGCTGCCCGGACGTAGCTGCAGCGCCAACGTCTCGTCCTCGGTGCCGGCCCGGACCCCGGACTCGAGGATCCGGGACCGGGCGGTGAACCCGCGCTGGGCCATCTCGTCGGTGAACGACAGCAGCGTGTTGATCCGCCGGTGCACCCGCTCCTGGGCCACGAACGTGCCGCGCCCGGCGACCCGGTAGAGCAGCCCTTCGGTGGCGAGCCGCTGGACCGCCTGCCGGGCGGTCATCCGGCTCACCCCGAACCGGTCGCACAGCTCCGCATCAGACGGCAGCGGGTCGCCCGGCTGCGCGGCCGAGATCAGGCGGCGCAGCTCCTGCTCGATCACGAGGTACGCGGGCGTGGCGGCTCTCATCGGCACTCTTTCGGTCAACGGTCTGCAACCGGGCCTTGACGGCCTGCGGACTAGTATAGGTACGCTGGCTGTCTAGACAACCAGTCAGCTGACCTGGAACTGGAAGGGGCGACGGCCGTGAACGGCGGCGGCAGGGTGCTCGGCATCGACCTCGGCGGGACCACCATCGCGTGGGCGCTGCTACTGGGTGACCAGGTGGTCGACCGCGGCCGGATCGACACCCCGCCCGACCAGACATCGATCGTCGCCGCGCTCACCGGGATCGCCGCCGCCCACCCGGCCGCCGCGATCGGGGTCGGCGTGCCCGGCCACGCCGACCGCGCCACCGGGGTGATCCGGTTCATCCCGAACCTCCCAGGGGAGTGGGCCGGCTTCCCGCTCGGCGAGACGCTGGCCGGCGCCACCGGAGTGCCGGTCTGGGTGCTCAACGACGCCCGGGCGTTCTGCCTGGCCGAGCTGACGCTCGGCGCCGCCGCCGGCGAGACCGACGCGCTGTTCCTGACCCTCGGCACCGGGGTCGGTGGCGGGCTGGTGAGCGGCGGGAAGGTGCTGGTCGGGCCGGACGACCGGCTCGGTGAGATTGGCCACCTGACCTACCGCCGGGGCGGGCCCCGGTGCGGCTGCGGCAACACCGGCTGTCTGGAGGTCTATGCGAGCGGCCCGGCGATCGCGGCCGCCGCCGGCCGCCGCACCGCCGCCGAAGTGGTCGCCGCCGCCGAGGCCGGGGACGAGCGGGCGCTCGCCGCGATCGAGGCGGCCGGTCGGGCGATCGGCGAGACTGCCGCCAGCGTCGCGGCGCTGGTCCCGGCCCGGGTGCTGGTGATCGGTGGCGGCGTGGCCGCCGCGCTGCCCGTGCTCCGCCCGCACATCGAGGCGGCGCTGGCGCAGCGGGCGGATTTCATCGGTGAGATCGAGGTACGCCGGGCCGCGCTCGGCGAGGACGCCGGGGCGATCGGGGCCGCGCTCGCCGCCGGCCCGCCGGTCGCCGCGCCCCCGGTCACGCCGTCGCGGGGTACCACACTGGCCGCTCCGGTCGCCGGCAGCCGTCCCACCAGCCCCGCCCCGAGCGCGTCGATCGTGGAGTTGTCCACCGACCCGCCGAACAACTCCATGATCGACGCGGGAAAGGGGGCGTGGCTGCGACGGGCCGGCGAGGTGCTGGCGGCGATCGCGAACCGCCAGACCGACGCGATCGAGGCGGCCAGCCGGCTGTGCGCCAAGTCGATCGCCGCTGGTGGGGTGGTGCACACGTTCGGCACCGGCCACTCGCGGATCCCGGTCGAGGAGCTGTTCCCGCGCTACGGCTCGTACCCCGGCTTCCACCCGATCGTCGAGCTGTCGATGACGTACCACACCCAGGTGGTGGGGGCCAACGGCCAGCGGCAGGCCATGTTCATCGAGCGGATCGAGGGGCTCGCCGAGCAGATCCTGGCCAACTTCGAGCTGCGCGAGATCGACACCATGATGGTGTTCAGCGCCAGCGGCCGCAACGCCGTCCCGATCGAGATCGCGATGGCGGCCAAGAAGGCCGGGCTGCCGGTGATCGCGGTCACCTCGCTCGCCGAGACCCACGCCGGCCCGCCCCGGCACCGCACCGGCACCCGGCTCGCCGACCACGCCGACGTGGTCATCGACCTCTGCACCCCGGTCGGCGACGCACTGTGTGATGTAGACGGACTCGCCGGGCCGGTCGGCCCCGGGTCGTCGCTGGCGGCGATCGCGATCGTCAACGAAATCAAGGTACGGGTGGCCGCCGCGCTCGCCGCCCAGGGGATCACGCTGCCGGTGCTCACCAGCGCCGCGCTGGTCGGCCCGGAGGAGAGCCAGCGGCTGTTCGACGCCGCGTACGCCGAGCACGCCCGCCGGGCCGCCGAGGTGCTCCGGAAGGAGCCGGCCTGATGCGAGTCCTGGTCTGCGGCGCCAACGGTGGCATCGGCTCGGCCTGCGTGGCGGCGGCGACCGCGGCCGGCTACCGGGTCACCGGCGTGGACCGGCCGGACCTCGACATCACCGTCCAGGATGGAGCTGAGCGGGCGGTCGAGCGGGCGGTGACCGAACTCGGCGGGCTGGACGGAGTGGTGCACGCGATCGGCATGTCCGGCCGCCGGCTCGGCGACGGCCCGGTCAGCGCGTGCACCGACCAGGCCTGGGCGGAGGTGCTGCGGGTCAACCTGGAGTCGGTGTTCCGGCTGCTCCGGGCGGCGCTGCCGGTGCTCGCCGGCGGTGGTGGCGGCTCGATCGTGGTGGTGGGCTCCACCCTCGCCCACACCCTCGACCGGGACTTCCTCACCGCCGCCTATGCCACCAGCAAGGCCGCGGTCGAGACGCTGGTCCGGCTCGCCGCCTTCGAGGGCGCCGCCAACAACGTACGCGTGAACGTGGTGGCACCGGCGCTTGTGGACACACCGATGGCCACCCGGGCGCTCACCAGCCCGGAGCTGTCGAGCCGGCTCCCCGAGCTGATGCCGCTGGGCGGTGGGCCGGCGACCCCGCCGGAGGTGGCCGCGGCGGTGACCTGGTTGCTGTCCCCGGCGTCCGCGCGGGTTACCGGCGCCGTGGTCCCGGTCGACGGAGGATGGATGCTGCGATGACTGTCTGCTACAGACCTGGCGATGTGGTCAACCTGTCGATCCTGTGGCACGGCGACGTCGCGGTGGTCGGCGGCGGGTCGGCCGGTTGCGCCGCCGCGGTCGCCGCCGCCCGGCGCGGCGCCAGCACACTGCTGATCGAGGCGGCCGGGTTCCTCGGCGGCACCGGCGCGGCGGTGCTCGACACCGCCTACGGGTTCTACGCCCCCGGTGCGCCCGACGTCCGGGTGGTCGGCGGGATCGGCTGGGAGCTCGCGAGCCGGCTGCTCGATCGCGGGCAGGCGTTCGAGCGCCCCAACACCTACGGGGCCGGCACCGGCGTCACCTACGAGCCGGAGGCGCTCAAGCTGGCGTGGGACGAGCTCACCGCCGAGGCCGGGGTCGCGGTGCTGCTGCACGCCACCGTCACCGCGGTGGTCCGCGACGGCAGCCGGCTGATCGGGCTGGTGGTGCAGACCAAGGCCGGCCCCGGGCTGGTCGCCGCAAGGACTATTGTGGACGCGAGCGGTGACGCCGAGGTGGCTTGGCGGGCCGGTGCCGCGGTGACCCGGCCGGCGGACGAACGGGTGCAGCCGATGACCGCTACCTTCCGGCTGGGCGGCGTGGACGTCGAGAAGCTGTCCACCACCGAGCTCCACGAGCGGCTCCGCAAGGCCGCGGACACCTACAACCTGCCGCGGCTGGACGGATCGGTGCACCGGACCCTGCTGCCCGGGGTCGTCCACACCAACCTGACCCGGGTCACCGCCGACCCCACCGACCCGTGGCAGCTGTCGGCGGCGGAGGCGGAGGGCCGGCGGCAGGTCGCCGAGTACGTCCGGTTCCTGGTCAACGAGGTACCGGGGTACGAGAACGCGTACCTGATCCAGAGTTCGGTGCGGATCGGCGTCCGGGAGAGTCGACGGCTCCGCGGCCGGTACCTGCTCACTCGCGAGGACGTGCTGGAGGCCCGGGACTTCCCGGACGCGATCGCCAGGTGCGGAGCGCCGCTGGAGGACCACGCCGGCGGCGAGACCACGATCTGGGCGTACGTCGGCGGGGAGGCCACCGGCGCCACCTACGGCGTCCCGTATCGCTGCCTGCTGCCGGTGGAGCTGGACAACCTGGTGGTCGCCGGCCGGTGCCTGTCGGCCACTCACGATGCCCACGCCTCGGTCCGGTCGATCGCGCAGTGCCTGGCGCTCGGCCAGGCCGCCGGCACCGCCGCCGCGCTCGCCCCGGACGGCGCGGTGGCCAGGCAGGATCCGGCGCAGCTGCGCGACGAGCTGCGCACCGACGGGGCGATCATCTGACCCCCGGCCCCGATAATTCCCCCCGGACCGGGGCCCCCGCGCGGTTGGCGGGGGCTCCGGCGACTTGCTCGCCCGACCAGTGTCGGTGGGGGTCGCTAGCCTCGCGGCATGACCGACCACCCTCGCGGTATCTTCTCCACCGCCGAATACCTGGCGCTGATCCGCCAGGACGCGGCCGACCTGCTGGCGGCGCTGCCGGCCGTGGCGGCGACCGCACCGGTTCCGGGTTGTCCAGACTGGACCGTCCGGGACCTGATCGACCACCTGGGGCAGGTGCACCAATGGGTGCTGCTCAACGGCTTCCGCGCCCCCGACGCGACCGGGCCGAGCCTGCCCACCACCGGCCCGGCCGAGGGCGAGGAGCTGACCAGCTGGTATCAGACCTGCCTTGACGACCTGCTGAAGGCGTTCGCGGCCACCGATCCGGCGCAGCCGTGCTGGACCCCGCAACCCGGCTATCAGGAGGCCGGGTTCTGGTGGCGGCGGATGAGCCACGAGCTGGCGATGCATCGCACCGACCTGTCCGCGGCGGCCGGCCAGACCCGCCGCTACGATGCCGCGCTGGCGGTCGACGGGATCGGCGAGGTGCTCGACGCCCTGATCGGGTTCGCGCAGCGCCGCAGCGACGCGACCCCGCTCCACCTGCCCGCCCCGCTGCTGATCGAGTGTGCGGACCGGCCGGAGCGCTGGCTGCTGACGCAGCCGCCCGACCGGCCGGACCAGCATCACGCGGCCGGCCCGACCCTGCCGGACCAGGTGGCCGCTACCGCCGCCGCCGCGCTGCGCGGGCCGGCCGCCGGCCTGCTGTTCGCGATCTGGAAGCGGCAGGATCCGGCCACCGCCGGCGTCACCGTCGACGGGGACGCCGAGCTCGCCGGCAGGTTCTTCGCCGCTACCCTGACTCCTTGAGTCCGATCACGACGGTCGCGTCGAGCTCGTCGTACCGGTCCACCCGGGCTGCCAATCCGTTGCCAGCTATGAAATCGGCGAGCGGCGCGGCCTGGTCGGCGCTCGACTCGACCAGCAGCTGACCGCCGGGTGCCAGCCACCGCGCCGCCTCGGCCGCGACCCGTCGCAGGATCGACAGCCCGTCCTCGCCGCCGTCATAGGTGGCCCGGGGCTCGTGCAACCGGGCCTCCCGAGGCAGCAGGTGGATCTCGCCGCTCGGCACGTAGGGCGCGTTCGCCACCAGCACCGCCACCCGGCCGCGCAGCCCGGCCGGCAGCGGTGCGAACAGGTCGCCCTGGTAGACCCGGCCACCGGCAGCCGCGAGGTTCCGCTCGGCGCACCGCACCGCGACCGGGTCCAGCTCGACCGCGTGCAGCTCGATCCCGGGCACCACGGCCGCGATCGCCGCACCGATCGCGCCCGAGCCGCAGCACAGGTCGACCACGATCGCCCCGGGTCGGGCAAGCGCCGCGGCCGTGCGTACCAGAAATGCCGCGGCCTGGCGGACCAGGAATTCGGTCCGGCGCCGTGGGACGAACACACCGGGCTCGACGCTGATCCGCAACCCGCAGAATTCCGCCCAGCCGAGCACGTACTCCAGCGGCTCGCCGGCGACCCGGCGGTCCACCCGCGCGGCCAGCTCGGCCGGCGACCCGGCCGCGGCGGTGAGCAGCTCCGCCTCCTCCTCGGCGAACACACAACCGGCTGCCCGCAGCCGCGCCACCACCGCGGCGAGCTGGTCCATCCCCGGATCCGTCACGAAGCCAGCCGTTCTCTGAGTTGTTTTGCTGTTTCAACGAGGTCAGCGAGCGCCGGGGATTCGACACCGGCTGGCCAGGCGAGCAGGGTGGTGGCGAGCGGGGCGTCGGTGACCGGCACCGCGACGTGGTCCGGCCATTGCCAGGCCCGGCTGGAGGCCGGGATGACCAGCAGCGTCCGTCCAAGTGCGACCAGTTGCGCGAGCTGGGACTGGCTGCGCACCTCCGGCCCAGGGCCGGGCGGATAGGTGAAGTCGTGGCGGGGCCAGCGGGCGATCGGCAGGTCGGGGACGTTGCTCACCTCGGCCATGGTCAGGCTCTCCCGCTTCGCGAGCGGGTGGGTCGCCGGCAGGATCGCGACCTGGCCCTCGGTCAGGATTTCCACGGTTTCCAGGCCGGTCAGCAGGTCGAACGGCGCGTGCATGATCGCCACATCGGCGCGGCCGTCGCGCAGCAGCTGCCGCTGCTCGCCGATCTCGCACAGCATCACCTCGACCTCGACCGCGCCCGGCCGGGCGGCGTACGCGTCGAGGAGCTGCTTCAGCACCTCGTGGGACGCCCCGGCCTTGGTGGTGAGCACCAGGGTGGGCTTGGCGAGCGCGGCCCGGCGGGTACGGCGGACCGCCGCATCCACCGCGTCGAGCGCGCGCCGGGCTTCCGCCAGGAAGGTCTCACCCGCGGCGGTGAGCGAGACTCCGCGCCGGTCCCGGTCCAGCAGCTGGACCCCGAGCCGGCGCTCCAGCTGGCGGATCGCGCGGGACAGCGGCGGCTGGGCCATCTTCAGCCGCTCGGCGGCGCGGCCGAAGTGGAGCTCCTCGGCCACCGCCACGAAGTACCGCAGCTCGCGAGTCTCCAGCCCGTCCACGGTCGCCGAGGCTACCCGGTGATACCGGTGGAGTATCAACTGGGATCGAACCGGTCTTGGACGATGCCGCACCGACGCCCGCACGATTGCCGCGACCGCCGGCGCGCACCGACGCCGCCGGCCAGCAAGCCAATCCACGTACGGAGAAATGGGGGAAACGTTGAGCACGACCGCTGCTTCACTGCCCGGCGGCACCTGGTTGCTGGGCGACCGGACGGTCACGCGATTCGGCTACGGTGCGATGCGGCTGACCGGCCCGGGGGTGATGGGGCCACCGGCCGATCGGGACGAGGCGCTTGCGGTCCTGCGCGAGACCCGCCAGCTCGGCATCACCCACATCGACACCGCCGACGTCTACGGGCCGCGGGTCGCGAACGAGCTGATCCGGGAGGCGCTGCGTCCGTATGCAAACGTCGTCGTGGCCACGAAGGTCGGTGCGTTCCGGGACGAGCAGGGTGGCTGGCCGCCGGCCCGCGAGCCCGACCAGCTGCGCCGGTCGGTCGACGACAACCTGGCCAGCCTTGGGGTCGACCGGCTGGATCTGGTCTACCTGCGACTCGGCGACGCCCAAGGGCCGCAGCCGGGCTCGATCGGCCGGGCGTTCGAGACCCTGGTCGAGCTGCAGCAGCAGGGGCTGATCCGGCACCTCGGGGTCAGCAACGCAACCCCGGAACAGGTGGCCGAAGCCCAGTCGATCGCGCCGATCGTGGCCGTGCAGAACCTGTACAACCTCTCCTACCGCCACGACGACGAGCTGATCGACCGGCTCGCCGCCGAGCGGATCGCGTACGTGCCGTTTTTCCCGCTCGGCGGGTTCAGCCCGCTGCAGTCCCAGGCGCTGTCGGCGGTGGCCCGCCGGCGGAACGCCACCCCGATCAGCGTCGCGCTGGCCTGGTTGCTGCACCGGTCCCCGAACATCCTGCTGATCCCGGGCACCTCGTCCGTGGCCCACCTCCGCGAGAACGTGGCCGGCGCCGGCCTCGCGCTCAGCGACGACGACATCGCCGAACTGGAGAAGCTCGGCGGCCAGGGCTAGCCGCGCCGGCCGGCCCGGCTCAGCCCTGGCTCGCCGGCTCAGGCGTAGGAAACCCCGACCCGGGCCCGGATGTCGTCCATGATGGACATGATCTCCAGGCTGGTGGCGTGCGGCACCAGCGGGCTCTCGGTCAGCCCGGCCCGCAGGCACCGGTGCACCTCCGCCGCCTCCGGGACGTAGCCGTGGCCGGCCAGCGGCGCCTCGATCACCTCCGGTTCGGCGCCCCGCCGGTGCAGCGTCAGGTGGTTCGGCCGGTGGAACGGCGCCGGCAGCTCGATCCGGCCGGCCCGGCCGGTGACCCTCGCGACGTTGCCGGTGGCGCCGACAAACCCGCAGGTCAGGCTGGCGAGCGCGCCGGAGTCGTAGCCGAACAGCAGGCCGGTGTTCTGGTCGGTCCCCTCCGGGGTCAGCGACGCCCAGGCGTGGATGGTCGCCGGCCGGCCGAGCACCAGGTGCGCCAGCGTGATCGGGTAGATGCCGAGGTCGAGCAGGGCGCCGCCGCCCAGCGCCGGGTCCCGCATCCGGTGGCCGGGCGGGAACGGCCCGGGCAGCCCGAAGTCGGCGTGGACCGCGGTCACCTCACCGATCGCCCCGTCGGCTACCAGTTCGGTGAGCTTCCGGATGGTGGGGTTGCACCGGGACCACATCGCCTCCATCAGGAACAACCCGGCCGCCTTGGCGGTGTCCACCAGGTCCTGCGAGCTGGGCCGGTCGAGGGTGAGCGGCTTCTCGCACAGCACGTGCTTGCCGGCGGTCAGGCAGAGCTTGGCAGCGGCGTGGTGGGCGGAGTGCGGCGTCGCCACGTAGACCACGTCCACCTCGGCATCGGCGGCCAGCCCCGCCCAGTCCCCGTACGCCCGCGGGATCCCGTACCGCTCGGCGAACCCGTCCGCCGCCGCCTGCGTACGCGATCCGACCGCCACCACCTCGGCGTCCGGCATCCGCTTGAGGTCCTCGACGAACGTCCGCGCGATCCCGCCGGTGGCGAGGATGCCCCACCTGATCGGTCGCTCCTCCATGGCGCCACAGGTTACCCGCTCCATAGGGTGGGGGTGTGGACGCATACCTGATCGACGCGGTGCGCACCCCGTTCGGCAAGCACAAGGGCGGCCTGTCCGGTATCCGTACGGATGACCTGGCCGCACTGCCGATCGCGGCGCTGCTGGCGCGCTACCCCGACTTCGACCCGGCGGAAATCGACGATGTGATCCTCGGCGACACGAACGGGGCCGGCGAGGACAACCGGAACGTGGCCCGGATGGCGACCCTGCTGGCCGGCCTGCCGCCGAGCGTGCCCGGCGTGACCGTGAACCGGCTGTGCGGTTCCGGCGGTGAGGCGATCATCCAGGGCGCGCGGGCGATCCGGGCCGGCGACGCCGAGGTGGTGATCGCTGGTGGGGTGGAGAGCATGAGCCGGGCGCCGTTCGTGCTGGCCCGGCCGGACGTCCCGTTCCCGGGCCGGCTGGAGCTGCTGTCGACGCAGGTTGGCTGGCGGATGGTGAACCCGAAGTTCCCGGACCAGTGGACCGCCTCGCTGGGCGCGTGTGCCGAGGCGGTGGCCGCCTCGTACGGGATCGGCCGGCAGGCGCAGGACGAGTGGGCGCTCCGCTCGCACGAGCTGGCCGCGGCGGCCTGGGCGAATGGGCTACACGACGGGTTCGCGATCCCGGTCGAGGGGGTGGAGCGGGACGAGTCGATCCGCACCGACACCTCGGCCGAGAAGCTCGCCACGCTCAAGCCGGCGTTCACCAAGGACGGTACGGTGACCGCCGGCAACGCCTCACCGATCAACGACGGGGCGGTGGCGGTGCTGATGGGCCCGGCCGAGCTCGCCGCGCAACTGGAAGTCGAGCCGCTGGGCCGGATCCTGACCAGCGCCACGGTGGCGGTCGAGCCGCACCTGTTCTCGGTGGCGCCGGTGCCGGCGATCGCCCGGGCGCTGGTGCGGGCCGGGCTGAAGCCGGCTGACGTCGCGGTCTGGGAAATCAACGAGGCGTTCGCCGCGATGGTGCTCTCCTGCCTGCACGACCTGCCGGACGCGATCGGCGCCGCGGTCGACCCGGAGCGGGTCAACCCGAACGGTGGCGCGATCGCGATCGGCCACCCGCTCGGCGCGTCCGCCCCACGGGTGATTGTGGACGTCTGCCGGGAGCTGCGCCGGCGCGGCGGCGGCTACGGGGTGGCGGCCGCCTGCATCGGGGTCGGCCAGGGGGTCGCGGTGGTGGTGGAAGTCTGATGCTGGAGCAGCTGCTGGCGCGGGCCCGGGCGTTCGAGGACTCCGGCGCGGAGCCGGTGCCGCCGCGGTTGTCGGCCACGGTGGTGCTGCTGCGCCCGGCCGCCGCCGGCGGCATCGAGGTCTACCTGCAGCGGCGGGCGGCGAGCATGGCGTTCGCCTCCGGGATGTACGCGTTTCCGGGCGGCACGGTCGATCCGGCGGACTTTGCCGGCGAGCCGCTGCCGCCGGAGTGGGCCGGCCGGCTCGGCCGGCCGGAGCCGGAGGCGTGGGCGGTGGTCCGGGCGGCGGTCCGGGAGGTCGCCGAGGAGACCGGGGTACGGCTGACCGCGGCGGAACTGGTGCCGTGGAGTCGCTGGATCACCCCGGTGTTCGAGCCGCGCCGGTACGACACGTCGTTCTTCGTGGCCGCGCTGCCGGCCGGCCAGCAACCGGCCGATGTGTCCGGTGAGGCCGACCGGACGCTGTGGCTGCCGCCGGCGGTGGCGGTGGGCCAGTGCGAGGCGGGCGAGATCGTGATGCTGCCACCGACCCTGGAGACACTGCGGGGTTTGACGGGGTGCGAGTCGGTCCCCGCCGCCCTCGCCGCGGCCGCCGACCGGGATGCCGCCACCCCGATCGCGCCCTATGTGGAGTGGCAGGCCGACGGCACCGGCCGGCTGGTGATCGACCGGAGGTCTTAGCCCGGTCAGCCGACCTTGCCGCTGATGTAGGCCTGGGTCCGGGAGTCCGACGGGTTGCTGAACACCTTCCCGGTGTCGTCGTACTCGATCAGCTCGCCCCACCGGTTCCGCTCGTCGGAGGTCAGCTCGACCATCAGGAACGCGGTCAGGTCGGAGACCCGGGCCGCCTGCTGCATGTTGTGGGTCACGATGATGATCGTGTACTGCTCCTTGAGCTCCAGCATCAGCTCTTCGATCCGGGCGGTCGAGATCGGATCGAGCGCCGAGCACGGCTCGTCCATCAGGATCACGTCCGGCTCGGTGGCGATCGCCCTGGCGATGCACAGCCGCTGCTGCTGGCCGCCGGACAGCCCGTAGGCGTTGTCGCGCAGCCGGTGCTTCACCTCGTCCCACAGCCCGGCCCGGCGCAGCGCCTGCTCTACGATCTCGCGCAGGTCGCCCTTCATCCCGATCGTCCGCGGCCCGAACGCCACGTTGTCGAAGATGGACTTCGGGAACGGGTTGGGCTTCTGGAACACCATCCCGATCAGCTTCCGCACCTGCACCGGATCCACCCGGGGTCCGTACACGTCCTCGCCGTGGTAGCGCAGGTCGCCGGTCACCTTGGCGCCCGGGATCAGGTCGTTCATCCGGTTGAGGCTGCGCAGCAGCGTGCTCTTGCCGCACCCGGACGGGCCGATCAGGGCGGTGATGTGCCGCCGGTAGATGTCCATCGTGATGTCCTTGACGGCGAGGTTCCCGTGGTAGGACACCGAAACCTTACGCAGCTCAAAGGTGGTCTCCCGGTGGGCCGCCGGCTCCCGGTCCGGGATCGGTTCGGGTCGTACCGCGACTCCGCCGAGGTGGCGCTCATCGGTCAGTTGATCGGTCACCGGTCCCCCTACCATTTCTGCTCGTATCGGTTGCGTAGCCAGATCGCGAACGAGTTCATCACCAGCACCAGCAGGATCATCACGAGTACGCCGGCCGCGGCCAGCTCGTGGAACTCGGTCTGGGCCCGCCGGGCGTAGTCGAAGATCTGCACCGGCAGGGTGGTGAAACCACCCTCGAAGAACTGCGGGTCGAACCGGACGAAGGTGACCGCGCCGAGCAGCAGCAGCGGCGCCGCCTCGCCGATCGCCCGGGCCACCGCCAGGATCACCCCGGTGAGGATGCCGGAGATCGAGGCCGGCAGCACCTGCCGGCTGATCGTCTGCCATTTTGTGGCGCCGAGCGCCAGCGCGCCTTCCCGGATCGCCTGCGGCACCGCCCGGATCGCCTCCCGGGCGGCGATGATGACGGTCGGCAGCAGCATGATCGCGAGCGTGACCGAGCCGGCCGCCGCCACCTGCCCGAGGCTCAACGGGCCGCGGACGATGAACCCGAGCCCGAGGATCCCGAACACGATCGACGGCACCCCGGCCAGGTTCTGGATGTTCAGCTCGATCAGCCGGTTCCACCAGCGGCCGGGGTTCGCGTACTCCTCCAGGTAGATGGCGGCGCCGACGCCGAGCGGCACCACCAGCACGATCACCCCACCGACCACATAGAGCGATCCCAGGATCGCCGGCCGGAACCCGGCGGTCTCCGGCCGGAGCGTCGATGGCCCCTCGGTGAACAGGTTCCCGTCGAACCGGGCCGCGCCCTCGATCACCGACCAGCTCAGCAGGGCGGCGAGTGCGGCCAGCGCGACCGCCATCCCGAGCAGCAGCAGCGCCAGGAACAGCGCGCTGCTCACCCGATCGCGGGCCGGCCGGCTGCCGAACCGGCTGGCGACCACCACCCGGGCCCCGGCGGTCGCCAGCCGGGCGGTGCGGGGAGGCTTCTCGGTGACCACAGACAGCTCCTAGTAGACCTGCCGGAACCGGCGGACCAGCCGGATCGCGAGCAGATTCATCGCCAGTGTCATCACGAACAGCAGGGACCCGACCGCGAAGATGGTGTTGTACTGCACCGTGCCGGCGGCGATCTCGCCGGTCGCGGTCGATCCGATGTAGGCGGTCATCGGCAGCGCCGAGTCGAACGGGTTGAAGGTGAGCTTCGGGTTGGCGCCGGCGATCAGCAGCACCACCATGGTCTCGCCGACCGCCCGGGAGGCGGCCAGCACGATCGAGGCGACGATCCCGGAGATGGCGGCCGGGAACACCACTCGGGTGGACACCCGCAGCTTGTTCGCCCCCAGCGCGTACGCGCCCTCCCGCAGGCTGCGCGGCACCGCCCGGATCGCGTCGTCGGACACCGAGGCGATGATCGGTACGGTCAGCAGCCCGACCGCCACTCCGGCCACCCCGATCGAGTACGTGCCGGTCCACGGCGCGAACGGCAGCAGGTCCTTCGCCAGCGGGATCAAGAACAAGAACCCGAACAGTCCGATCGCGACGGTCGGGATGCCGGCCAGCATCTCCAGCAGTGGTTTGACCAGCCGGCGCAGCCGCTCCGGCGCGTACTCCGACAGGTAGATCGCCGACAGCAGGCCGACCGGGATGCCGACCAGCAGCGACCAGCAGACCACCTGCAGGGTGGCGACCACCAGCGGCAGCACCCCGTACTCGGCGTCGGTGAACCCGGCCGACCAGGTGCGGCCGGTGAGGAACTCGACCGGCGACACCTCCCGGAAGAAGTCCACCGCCGGTAGCGCCAGCGCCAGCACGATCGCGACGGTCGCCGCCACCGCGACCAGTCCACACAGCCCGAGCAGCCCGACGATCAGCCGCTCGCCGTAGCGCGGGCTCGCGGCCACCAGCCGGGACCGGGTCCGGTCCGGTCCCGGGCTGGTGGCCGCGAGTCTGGTTACCGTCATCGACATCCGTTCCGTTGGTTACCCGAGCAGGCTGTCGATCTTCTGCTGGGCGTCGGCGGTCTGCTCGGCGGTCAGCCCGATGAAGCCCCGCTCCTCGGCGATCGTCGCGGCATTCTCCACATAGAACCGGACGAACGCCTGCACCTCCGGCCGCTGCAGGGCTTCGGCCGACGGGTAGATGTAGAGCTGCCGGCCGAGCGGCGTGTAGCTGCCGTCCAGCACCGTGTCCGCTGCCGGCGGCACGCAGCCGTCACCGCCGTCGATCTGCAGCGCCTTCACCGAGTCCTGGTTCTCCAGGTAGAACGAGAACCCGACGTAGAACATCCCGCCGGGCGTGCCCTGGACCCCCTGGATGCCCTGGTTGTCGTTCTCGCCGATGTTCTCGTAGTCGGTGCGCTGGGCACCCTCCTCACCGTTGACCGCCTCGGTGAAGTAGCCGAACGTACCCGAGTCGGTGCCCGGCCCGTACAGCACCAACTGCTCGTCGAACTGTCCTTCCAGGCCGGGGATTTCGCGCCAGTTGGCGATCGTGCTGTCCGGTCCCCAGATCGCGTTCAGCTGCTCGATGGTGAGGCAGTTGATCGGGTTGTCCGGGTGGACGAGCACCGACAGCGCGTCGTTCGCGACGGTGATCTCTTCCCACTCGACCCCGCCGCTCTCGCACGCGGCGACCTCGTCCTCCTCGATCGCCCGGGAGGCGTCGGAGATGTCGGTCTCCCCGTTGCAGAACCGCTCGAACCCGCCACCGGTGCCGGAGGTGGCGACCGTGATCTGGACCCCCGGGTGCTCTTCCATGAACAGCTCGGCGGCCGCCTCCGACAGCGGCGCCACGGTGCTCGAGCCGTCGATCGTGATCGTGCCCGACAGCTCCTCGCCGCCGCCGCGGTCGCCGCCCGCCGCCGCGTCGTCATCGTCACCACAGGCGGCGAGGCTGACCACCAGCAGCCCGGCACCAATGACCGACCACCACTTCTTTGAGCTCACTTCGATTGTCCTCGACCTTCCTCCGCCGGCAGCCACCTGCCGGAGTTCCGGGTGGATGCCGGGCCGGTTGGCATACCGGACCCGACGAGGCGACCGTATGGGCGGCAGGTAGCCAGCTAATCCGCCGGAGGTGAACGATCGGCAAACAGCTCCGGGCACGCCGGTAACCGAGCCCTAAGATCAAGGTGTACCTCGGATGAACAGTGCCAGCGGCCGGGGCCGGTGGCTACGCCGAGTACATGACGTCGGCCGTCCAGCGGGTGAAGCCGAGCTTGGTGTAGAGCTTCATCGCCGCGGTGTTGGATTCGTCCACATAGAGCATGACCTGGCTGAGCCCGCGGTCCCGCAGGTACGCCAGGCCCGCCAGGGTGAGCGCGGTGCCGAGCCCGGTGCCGTGCGCGGCCGGGTCGACCCCGAGCACGTAGACCTCACCGATCGGCTCCGCGCCGGCCTCCCCCGGATGGATCTTGGTCCAGTGGAAGCCGAGCAGCCGGTCGTCGGCCTGGTTCACCGCGAGCAGGAACCCGGCCGGGTCGAACCACGGCTCGGCCTGCCGCAGCCGCAGGTCCTCGATGGTCCACCGGCCCTGCTCCGGGTGGTCGGCGAACGCTCGCCCGTTCACCGCCAGCCAGGCCTGGTCGTCGTCGCCGGGCCGGAACGAGCGCAGTGCCACCCCGGCCGGCAGCTGCGGCGCCGGGATCGGGTCACGCAGCGACCGGCGCAGCCGGTGCAGCACCCGGCTGCGGGTCAGCCCGAGCGTGCGGGCGAGCCCGGCCGCGCCCGGGTGGTCGCCGTGGGCCCAGATCCGCAGCCCGCCACCGGCCACCGCGATCGCCTCGGTGAGCAGCGCCCGGCCCACCCCGCGCCGGCGGGCGTCCGGGTGCACCACCAGCTCGCCGGTGCCGTCCGCGACCTGGGCGTAGCCGAGCAGCCGGCCGCCGGTGGCCCGGACCAGCAGATGGTCGGCCGGCCGGCGCAGTCGCAGCACCGCGTCCTCGGCGAGCGGGTAGCTGCCATCGGCCTGGCTGGCCGCCTCGGCCAGCGCCAGAATCTCGTCGACCGCCCCGGCGTCGAGTTCGCGGACCCGGAGCGGGGTCATCCGCGCTGCGATACCGCCCCCAGCCGGTAGGCCGACTCGTCCGCCGGCTCGGCCGCCTGGCTGGTGGCCGGCTCAGCCACCGGCTCGGACGAGTCGGGAAGCGATCGGGTCGGCGGCAGCACGAACTTGTAGCCGACCTGCCGGACCGTGCCGATCATCGACTCGTGCTCGGCGCCGAGCTTGGCCCGCAGCCGCCGGACGTGGACATCGACGGTCCGGGTGCCGCCGAAGTAGTCGTACCCCCACACCTCGCGCAGCAGCTGGTCGCGGGTGAACACCCGGCCCGGGTGCTGGGCCAGGAACTTCAGCAGCTCGAACTCCTTGTAGGTCAGGTCGAGCGGCCGGCCCTTCAGCTTCGCGGCGTAGGTGTCCGGGTCGATGGTGAGGTCGCCGGCCCGGATCAGCCCGCTGGCGCCGGCGGTCGCGGTCGCCTGCCGGCCGACCGCCAGCCGCAGCCGCGCCTCCACCTCGGCCGGCCCGGCGGTGGTGAGCAGCACGTCGTCGATGCCCCAGTCGGCGTTGAGGGTGATCAGCCCGGCCTCGGTGACCACTGCCAGCAGCGGCACGCCCAGCCCGGTCGCGTGCAGCACCCGGCAGGTGGCGCGGGCGTCGGCGAGCTCGGTGCGGGCATCCACCAGCACCACGTCCGGGCTCGGCCCGGCGACCAGCGCGCGGACATCCCGAGGAGCGGTACGGATGGAGTGCGGCAGCAGGTCGAGTGACGGCAGCACGGTCGCCGGCTCGCCCGTTCCGGCGGCCACCAGCAACAGGATCTCCATGGCGGACCTCCGCTCGGTAGGTCGGGAACCGGCGACGCTGACGGCGGGGGCAGATTAACAGCTTAGCGGACCGGGCCGGGCTGGCCGAGCGCAGCTCTGGCACGATCGGTGAGTGGTCGAAAGCTCCTCCCCACCCGACCGGCCGCCGGCGCGGGCGGGCACCACCACCGCCACCGGCGAGCAGCCCCGGGTCCAGGTGGTGCCGGTGACCCCGGTCCGGCGGCTGCTCTCGTTCGCGATCGCGGGGTTCGCCGGGGTGCTGGGGGTCGGGCTGACGTTCGGCGCGCAGACCGCCGGCCCGGGTGCCACGCGCATCCCGTACGCGATTGTGATCTTCGGCATCCAGGCGCTGTTCGTGCTCGCGTTCACGATGGCGCTGCGGCCGCCGGGGATCCGGGTGGCCGCGGCCGCGGGCATCGCCACCGCGGTCGCCGCCGACGTGATGACGATCATGCCGCGGGAGGCGACCGTGCTGCCGCTGGGGTACATCGCGGCGGCCGGCTTCCTGGTCGGGGTGGCCGGCCAGCTGGTGCAGCGGGAGGGCCGGATCCGGATCACCGAGACCCTGGGCGCCACCCTGGTGATCGTGGTGGGCGTGATCGCGTACGCCACCTTGATCGTGCTGACCCGGGTGGTGCCCGGCACCCAGGCGATCACGGTCGGCCTCACCGCCGCCGGCGTGGCCCTGATGGTCGCCCGGCTGATCGACACGGTGGCGCCGATCCCGCGGCTGTCCCCGCACGTGCCGCGCGGATCGCTGGGGGTGGTGCTGGGCGCGATGCTAGGCACCGCGGCCGGCGCCTACCTGGGCAGCCTCACCCGCGGGTTCGAGCCGGACACCGGGGCGCTGGTCGGGGTGGTGACCGCGGTCTCGGCGGTGCTGGCGGACCTGTCGGTCGGCTACGCCGAAGCGGGGCGGCGGCTGGCCGGCGAACCGCCTACCATGTGGATCGCCCGACACCTGCAGGGACCGTTGGCCGGGTTCGGGCTGGCAGCTCCATTGCTCTACCTGGTAACCGCGGTGTTCTTCGTACCGCGCTGGTCGTAAGGAGCGATATGCGAGCGCTGCGGCGCATCCTGATCCTGCTGGTGGTGCTGGTCGCGCTGCTCGCGGTGGCCGACCGGGTGGCAGCGTGGGCGGCCCAGCGGGCGGTCGCCGAGAAGGTCGAGCGGGAGCTGGCCGGCGCGGACGTGCAGAGCGCGCCGCCGGAGGCCACCGTCAACGGCATCCCGTTCCTGACCCAGGTGGCGGCGGGCCGGTACGACTCGGTGACGCTGCGGCTCCGCAACGTCGGCACCGGCGAGATCACGTTGCCGCTGGTGGAGCTCACCGCCTCGGGCGTGGACGCGCCGGCGAGCACGATCATCGATGGCGACGGGCCGATCGTCGCCGACCGGGTGGACGGCACCGCGCTGATCGGGTACGCGACCGTGGCGGCGCTCACCCAGCTGGAAGGGCTGGAGCTGTCGGCCGGCGAGGACGGGCAGCTCGCGGTCCGGTTGCCGACCGAGCTGGTCGGCCAGCCGGTGGTGCTGGTCGGGGTGGCCGGGCTGGAAGTGATCGACAGTGGGGTCCAGCTGCACGTGGACAACCTGGAGGTCGAGGAGCCGCCGCTGCCGCCCGGCGCGGAGCAGCGGGTAACGGAGCTGATCCAGCAGCTGGCGGTGACCGTCCAGCTGCCGCCGCTGCCGTACGGGTTGCAGCTGGCCGGGGTGGCGGCGGCGGCGGACGGGCTCGCGGTCAGCGTCACCGCCCAGGACGTGCCGCTGGCTCGCTAGTTTGGCCGGCCGCTGCCACCGGTTTCGATGCGCTTCCGGTCGCTGCCGGCAGCGGGTAGTCTCTCTACCGGCATCCGCCGGATCCCGTCCAGCTCGACCGTGAGTGCGAAGGGCGCGAGATGAAGGCATCCGATGAGTGACGGGCCACCGGTCACGCCCTCGCCGGAGCCGGACATCAAGCTCGTCTGGTTCGTCGTCGCGCTCCTCGCGTATATCGCGGCCGGCTTCTTCCTCAAGTCGGCCGTCCTGAACTGGATCGTCGGGCCGCTCTTTCCGTTCCTGGCGTTGTTCGTCCTACCCCGGCTGCTGCGGTGGCGTCGCGGGGCGGCGGAAGTGGAGTCGGCCGAATGAGCTGGGCGGCGCACGAGTTCGAGAACTACTTCATCCAGAAGCACATCGGCGTGAAAGCCTCGTTTCTGGGGATCGTGCTCGGGACCCAGTCACCCGACCTGTTCACAAAGCTGTTCGTCTACCAGTCCGACGACACCGCGCTATTCCACCGGGGTTGGCCGGGCGTCGGGTTCACCCATTCGCTGATGTTCGGGGTGGTGCTGGCGACCCTGGTGCTGGCCGTGACCAGAAGCCAGGGCTGGGCGTTGGGCATCCTCATTGGTCAGTGGGCGCACGTGCTCACCGACGTCGCCGATAGTGCTGGGGTGATGGTGTTCTTCCCGTTCTCCACCGAGCCGGTCACCATCGACATGTGGGAGCACGCGGCCGTGCTCGGCCCGCACGGGGACGCAGCCGCGTACTACAGCAGCCTTGGGCTGGCCTGGGACCTGTTCTGGCTCGCGATGGTGTTGATCTTCGCCTCGCAGGCGCTGCGCCGGTCGTACTTCCGGGAGGTGATCGTCCCGGCCGATCCGAAGGTCTGGGGATGGCTGCACCGGACGCTCCGGCTCCCGGAGACCGCGCTCTTGCTCATCTACCGCGGCCTGATGTTCTACGGCATCGGCCGGCTGGTGGCCTGGTTCCTGTACGCGCGGCTGGACGCGAAGACCCCGCTGCAACTGGAGTGGGGCGGTCCGGCGTACGTCACTCGCAATGACCTGTCCGACGCGGGCGTGCTGGAGGTGATCGGCCGGACCGCGCTCGGCGCGGTGCTGTTCGCGGCGTTCCTGTGGGTGGGCTGGCGGCTGATCGGCCGGCGGCTGTGGGCCCGGGGCTACGACGTCCCGGCCGCCGCCTCGGTCAAGGCCTGACCGCCTGGTGGTCCGGGACGAAGCGGGTACCCACGTGCTCCCGGTCTGGCCCGCCGACCAGGTGTCCGCCTCCGGGTCCGACTCCGGGCTCGTCCTGCTGGGTGAAACGTACGCGCTCGGCGACCGGATCGAAGTCGGGGGCGGCTTCGCCGGCCGCTGGGACGAGCCGATCCCGGACAGCTGCCGGGCGCTCGACCTCGAGCCGTTTATCGTCTCGGCGGACCAGTAGGGCGGGCCGGGCCGGCTTGGCGGACGAGCGGGGCGGGCTGTCCCGGCCTGGCGGACGAGCGGGGCGGGCCGGCGCCGGTTACCGCCCGGTTGAGGCGGTGCCGAGGGGTGCCAGTCCGCCCCGGACAGTGCTAGGGTCTTTACCCATGGGCACGATGCTCACGAAGCGGCGCGCGGTCGACCTGTGCCGCGTGGCCACCTGTCTGTGTTGCTCCGCCTGACGCGGAGCCCGTGCCCATACCCATCTGCGGCTCCGCCCGTGCACTCGACCCACCCATCCGCCTGGGTCGCGCACGGTGCTAGCGAGCCATGCGCGACCCACCCGACCCGTTCAAGGAGCTACCTATGAGCCGCGAAACCGCGCTCGTCACGGCCGAGTGGGCCGAAAAGAATCTGGACACGCCAGGGATCGTCTTCGTCGAGGTGGACGAGGACACCACCGCCTACGACGCCGGGCACATCCCGGGCGCCGTCAAGATCGACTGGAAGACCGAGCTGCAGGACCCGGTCCGCCGGGACTTCATCAACAAGGAGCAGTTCGAGGAGCTGCTGTCCAACAAGGGCATCAGCAACGACGACACGGTCATCCTCTACGGCGGCAACAACAACTGGTTCGCCGCGTACGCGTACTGGTACTTCAAGCTGTACGGCCACGAGAACGTGAAGCTGCTCGACGGCGGCCGCAAGAAGTGGGAGCTGGACAACCGGACGCTGGTCACCGAGGTGCCGCAGCGGCCGAAGACTTCGTACCAGGCCAAGCCGCAGGATCCCTCGATCCGGGCGTTCCGCGACGAGGTGGTCGCCTCGATCGGCGCCAAGAACCTGGTCGACGTCCGCTCCCCGGACGAGTACGCCGGCCGGCTGCTCGCCCCGGCCCACCTCCCGCAGGAGCAGGCGCAGCGGGCCGGCCACATCCCCACCGCGCTCAACGTGCCGTGGAGCAAGGCCGCCAACGAGGACGGCACGTTCAAGTCCGATGAGGAGCTTCGCAAGCTGTACGAGGAGGCAGGGCTGGACCCGTCGAAGCCGATCATCGCGTACTGCCGGATCGGTGAGCGCTCGTCGCACACCTGGTTCGCGCTGCACGAGCTGCTCGGGTTCTCGGACGTGAAGAACTACGACGGCTCGTGGACCGAGTACGGCTCGCTGGTCGGCGTACCGGTAGTGACCGGTGACGATCCTGGGAGTGCCGCATGAGCGCGACCGCGCAGGCCGCCGGCTGTGCCGCCCCGGACCAGGCGGCACCGATTCCGGACAGTGTGGACATCAGCAAGGAGACCGTGATTACGGGCGTGGTCTGCCCGGAGGGCTCCAACGAGCCGGTGGCCGGGGCGTACGTCCGGCTCCTCGACGCCAACGGTGAGTTCGCCGCCGAGGTGGTGAGCAGCCCGGACGGGGTGTTCCGGTTCTTCGCCGCGCCGGGCAAGTGGACGGTCCGGGCGCTGTCCCGGCAGGGCAGCGGCGACGTCCTGGTGGACGCCGCCCGCGGCGTCAACCAGGTCCAGGTCTCCGTTTCGTCTTGAGCTGCAGGCCGATCCAGGAGTTGTTCGGCCCGATCGCCTGATTCGGGCATGAACAGCTCCTGGATCGGCGTGAGTATCATGCGCGCATGAAGCGGCGGTGGTGGCTGGGCGGGCTGGTGGCGGCCTGGGCGATCGGGCTCTTGATCGCCGCGATCTGGTCAGTGCACAACGACCCGCCGACCGTCCGCGGCCAAAGCGACCTCGAGCAGGGCCGGGCCACCCTGGAGGCGGCGATCGCGACCGTGGTGGAGGTGGCCGGGCCGGCGGCGAACCCGCAGGTGCAACCGCAGCAGCTCACCACCGGCTGCCGGATCAGCGTCTCCCGGGACGGCACCGAGCTGGACCAGACGGTCGTGATGACGGTGCCGGCCGGCCAGGAAGGGCAGCTGCTGGAGCGGCTGGCGGCGGAGTTGCCGGCCGACTGGGACGCCCACTACAACCCCGAACGCAACCGGTTCCGCGCCGACGCCGGTGACTTCGTGGCGATCCGGGGCGAGGTGGCCGAGCCGGGCGAGGTCCGGCTCACCGCCGGCACCGGCTGCCGCCCGAGTTAGCTCGGCTGCGGCAGAGCGCCGATCGACGCCAGGAAGAGTCAGTACACCAGCGCCTGGGTGTCGTCGGCGAGGACTTCTTCGACGAACCGGGCGGCGCCGGCGATCGTGATCCCCGGCAGCAGATCAGCTTCGGTGATGTCCCGGCGGGCCGCGCACTGCGTACAGACCGTCACCCGGCCGGCGGTGAGCACCGCGTCGAGCAGGTCCGGCAGCGGGGCCGAGTGGGGCAGCTCAAACGTCGCCGCCTTGCCGGGCAATGCGAACCAGACCGACTCGCCGGTGAGCCACAGGGACACGTCCGCCCCGGCGGCGGCCGCGGTCGCGGCGACGGTGAACGCCTGCGCGCACCGCTCGGGGGCGTCCGCGCCGGCGGTGGCCTTGACGACCAGGGTGCGAGGCATGCCCCACAGCATAGGATCGGAGCGTCATGGTTACCGAGATCGGGTTCGTGAGCCTGCTGGTGGCGGTGTTCGGTGCGCTCGCCGGCGGGCTGGTTTACCTGGCGATCAGATGGGGGCGGGGGCGATGAACCCGAACGGTGATGGGGTGCCGGCCGATCCGTACCCGTTTCGCGACAGCCACGACCTGGCTGACGGTCCGCCGCTGCACCCGGCGCTGGCACCGCTGCGGGAGTACGTCGGGCTGTGGCGGGGCCGCGGCCGCGGCGGTTACCCGACCATCGAGGACTTCGACTACGGGCAGGAGATCCGGATCAGCCACGACGGCCGGCCGTTCCTGATCTACGAGGCCCGGGCCTGGCTGCTCGACCAGCAGGCCCGGCCGGTCCGCCCGGGTGGCCGGGAGTCGGGCTGGTGGCGGCCGGTGCTCCGGGACGGCCAGCCGACCGGTGAGCTGGAGGTGCTGCTGTCCACCCCGACCGGGATCACCGAGTTGCACGTCGGCCGGGTGGACGGCCACAAGGTGGAGCTGGTGACCGACGCGGTGATGCGGACCGCCACCGCCAAGGAGGTCACCGCCGGCCGGCGGCTCTACGGGATCGTCGACGGCGACCTGCTCTACGCCCAGGAGATGGCGGCGGTGGGGCACGGCATGGCGCCCCACCTGTCCGCGCGGCTGACCCGGGCGGTCTGACTCAGTCGGCCGGCTCGACCGCCGGCCGGTCGGCCACCGCGAGCAGCGGCAGCGGCCGGCCGTCGATGTAGACCGGCTGGCCCCGGGTGTACGCGGTGGCGTGCACCTCGACGTGGGTGACCTTGGACGCCGCCGGGATGTCGTACGGGATGGTCGCGGTCGCGGTCTGGCCCGGCGCGAGCTTGCCGAACGGCTCCTCGTCGCCGGGGACCGGCCGGAGCCGGGCGCCCTTGCTCCCGTACAGCAGTTGGGCGTTGCCGGGCACGGTGATCTCCTCGGTCCCCTCGTTGCGAGCGGCGATCGTGACCTGGCAGAGCTGCCCGTTCTCGGTCTCCGGCTCGGGTCCGCAGAAGATGTTGTGGACGGTGAAGACCACCGGACCGTCCCGAACCTCGGTTCCGACCTGGTGCTGGGCGGCGAGCGCCGCCTCGGTCTGCCGGTGCAGGTACTCGCGGAAGCCGAGCGCGAGCCCGGCCGGGGTCATCGTCAACACCCCCAGCCCGGCGAGCCCGGCCAGGGCCGCCGCTGCGAACCGTCCTCGCTCCCGCCGACGCCTCGATCCAGACATCGTTTCCCCCGTTGGTGTTCCCCCGTGGTGTCCCCCGTTGGTGTGACAGATCGTGTCCGCACAAACTAGGACGTTACCGACATCAACCCTTGATCGTTCGGGGTTTCAGGAGACCTGTCGGCTCTGCAGCGAGAACCTGTCGGTTCTTCCGGAGGCCGATCGTCGGTTCCGCCGTGGCCGACCCTCGGTAGCGGTAGGGTCACACCGAGGGGGGATGGACGGTGTTTGTACAGGTAATCCAGGGCCGGGTCGCGGACCCGGGCAAGTTGCACGCGGCGCTCGATCAGTGGGCGCAGGAACTGGCGCCGGGCGCCACCGGTTGGCTCGGCACCACCGCCGGCGTCACCGACGACGGCCGGTTCATCGAGCTGGTCCGGTTCGACACCGAGGAGCACGCCCGGACCAACAGCAACCGGCCGGAGCAGGACCGGTGGTGGCACGAGGTGGCGAAGCTGTTCGACGGTCAGGCCACCTTCCACGACAGCACCGACGTGGTCACTGACGAGCACGGTGACCCCGGCCGGGCCGGCTTCGTCCAGGTGATGCAGGGCCGGGGTTCCGACCCGGACCGGGCGCGGGAACTGATGGCGAACGACTCCGACCAGTGGGCGGACTACCGCCCCGACATCCTGGGCAGCGTCGCGGCCCAGTACGACAACGGCGCCTACACGATGGCGGTCTACTTCACCTCGGAGACCGAGGCCCGGGAGGGCGAGCAGAAGCAGCCGCCGCCGGAGTTGCAGGCCCAGATGGATGAGCTGACCGCGCTCGCCGACGGGGAGCCGGACTTCTTCGACATCAAGCAGCCCTGGCTCTACGCACCGGGCAGCTAGCTCGCAGCTCGCTCGCTAACCGATCAGGATTCGAGAAGCGCCGGCCGTGGCCGGGTTCCTAGATTCGGATTGTCCGAAGCGAAGCGAAACCCAGGTGGGGGAGGAAACCGCGATGGCTGCGAAGAAGAAGACGACCGGTCAGTCGTTCACCGCCGAAGAGCGCGCGGCGATGAAGGAGCGGGCCAAGGAGCTGAAGGCGGCCCAGAAGGGCGCGAAGGCCGAGCAGGCCGTGCTCGAGAAGATCGCTGAGATGCCGGAACCGGACCGGGAGATCGCCGAGCGGATCCACGCCATCATCAAGGAGGTGGCGCCGTCGCTCTCGCCGAGGACCTGGTACGGGATGCCGGCGTACGCCAAGGACGACAAGGTGGTCTGCTTCTTCACGCCGGCGTCGAAGTTCAAGGAGCGGTACGCGTCGTTCGGGTTCAACGCCTCGGCGAACCTGGACGACGGCAACATGTGGCCGACCGCGTTCGCGGTGACCAAGCTGACCCCGGCCGAGGAGGCGCGGATCGCCGAGCTGGTGAAGAAGGCGGTCAGCTGACCGCCGCCGACCGAGGCTCGGCCACCCGGCTCAGACCGGGTGGCCGAGCAGGTCTTGCACCGCCTTGGTGTGCGGGGACCGGCGGAGTTGGACCCCGTCCAGCTCGCGGATCGGCGCCGCGCCCCGCACCGACGAGGTGAGCCAGACCCCGTCGACGGACGCCAGCTCGGCCGGCCGGATCATCCGCTCCTCGGCCCGCCAGCCGCGGCTGTGCGCGTGGTCGAGCAGCCAGCGGGCGGTGGTGCTGTCGAGGATGCCGGTCTGCCCGGGCGGCACCGTGCAGAGCACGTCGCCGGCCAGCCAGACCAGCGCCGAGGTGGGCGCCTCCAGCGCGTAGCCGTCGGCGGAGACCCAGAGGACATCGTCGAGCCGGTGCGCGTACGCCCAGCGCTGGCTGGCCATGTTCGTCGCGTACGAGATGGTCTTGGCGCCGCCGAGCAGCCAGGGTGCCTCGGGCCGGACGGTGGCGGCTACCCCGAGCGTGATGGTCGCGACCGCCAGCCCGTCCCGCCGCGCCGTGCGTACCGAGTCTGGAATCGGCGCCAGCGTCGCGAACACGGTGACCGGCCCACCGCCGCCGTCCGGACCGCGGGTGCAGATCAGCCGGAGCGCGCCCTCGGTCTCGGCCGGCCAGCCCTCGCAGGTGGTGGCCGCCAGCTCGGTGAGCGCTTCCCGGTCGGGGAGCGCTAGCTCGAGCCGGGCGGCCGACCGGGCCATCCGGGCCAGATGCTCGTCGAGCAGCCACGGCTGGCCCTGCCGCACATGCAAGGTTTCGAATATCCCGTCCCCGCGCAGCACGCCGAGGTCGTCGGCGCGCAGGATCGGGGTGTCGGCCGGCACTCTGCCCCGGCCCAGCACCGCCACGTGTCGCACTAGCCGAGAATAGCGGCGACCAACTCCCGGGCCAGCCACTCGTCGTCGGCGTACAGGTCCGGGAACGCCGACACCTGCACCGATTGCGCGGCCACCGTGACCGGCATGCTCTCCCAGCCGGGCACCTGCTGCAGCGCCTGGTAGAAGATCCGGGCGGAGCTGGCCGGGTCCATGCAGTCGGCCACCGAGCCCCAGCCCATGCTGGGCCGCTGCTGGAAGATGCCGACCGAGTCGTGGTCCTGCCCGACCAGGTCGTACGTGTAGTTGAACGACTCGGGCACCCCCCAGTTGGCGTACACCCGCAGGTGGCTCTCCTGCAGCGCGGTGGCGAGCGCCACCACGTACGCCTGCTCGGGCAGGCCCATCTCCTGTCCTACTCGGACGATCGTGGTGGCGTGGTTCATCTGCTGCTGGTCCAGCCCGTGGATCGGGGCCGGGGGCTGGTCGGCGGCCGGCTCCGGTTCCGGCTCGGGCGCTGGTTCTGGCTCTGGTTCTGGTTCCGGTTCGGGCTCCGGTTCCGGCTCCGGCTCGGGCTTCGGGCTTTCGGTCGGTGCTTCGCCGCGCGGTTCCGGTGCGGCGAGGTCGACCGCCGGCTCCGGTTGCTCGCCGCCTCGGTCGTGCGATCGGGAGGTCTCGGCCAGCGCCTGCTCCCGGGCTGCCAGGATGTCCGCGGCGGTGACCGGGTCGCGCTTGGCCGGCGTCTCGGCGACCGCGGCCGGGACCGCGGCGATCATCAGCAACAGCACCACTGCGAACGCCAGCCGGTACCGGTCGGCCCGGCCTTCGAACGCCGCGGCGAGCCGGGTCTGGGCGGTGCCGAGCACCGGCCAGGTGTCGACCAGCCAGGCCCCAGTCTGGTTCAGCCGGGTCCGCGCCTGCCCGGTCAGCCGCGTGCCAGCGGCTGCGGCGCGGGTGGCAACGGCTGCGGCCCGGGTACCAGCGGCTGAGGTACGGGTACGAGCGGCCGCGGCGCGGATGGCAGTGGCAGTGGTGCGGGTGGCAGTGGCTGCGGCACGCGCGGTAGCGGCAGCGGCCCGGCCGCCGGTGTCGGCGAGCCGGTCCCGGCCGGCCACCAGCCGGCGGTGTACCGGGGCGAGCCGGCGGTGCCGGACCGGCGCGGCGGGCCGGGGGTTGGCCGGGGTCGGTAGCTCATCGCGGTTCTCTTGGATCTCGGGGTGGTGTGGGATCTCGGGGCGTGATTTTGCGTTGTGGGGGGATCGCATCCGGTCAGATTAGGCAAGCAAAAGCCGCAAAACAGCAGGTCAGAGCGTGGGTTCCATCACTATCCGTCGACCTTTTCGACGCGCAGAGGTACGGCTTGGCCGGCTCGGTCGAAGACCGGGATTTTCGGACTTTTCAGTTATGTCCAGCGGGCTGAGGGCGGTCGTGACACTCGGCGACGGCATTCCCGGCGAACTATGATCGAGCCGTGGTTGACCTGCAGCTGTCCGAAATGCTCCGTTCGCGCGGCCTCCGGATGACCCCGCAGCGCCAACTTGTGCTCGACGCTGTGCATCGGCTTGGTCACGCTACGCCGGAGCAGGTCCACTCGGTGGTGCAGCAGACGGCCGAGGCCGTGAACATCACCACCGTCTACCGGACCCTGGAGCTGCTCGAGGAGCTGGGCCTGGTCACCCACACCCACCTTTCGCACGGCGCGCCCACCTACCACCCGGCGCAGGCGCATCCGCACATCCACCTGGTCTGCCGGGACTGCGGCACGGTCACCGAGGCGGAGCCGGCCACCATGCAACCGGTGGTGGACCGGCTGCAGACCGAGCACGGGTTCGAGGTCGACGTCACCCACGTCTCGCTGTTCGGGCGGTGCGGACAATGCGAGGCGAGCGGATGATCACCAGCGGGGTCGCCATGGAAGCCCTCGACCCAGCCACAGTGGACAGCGGGGTTGCGGCGCACTACGGGGATCCGATCCGCGAGCAGCGGACGCTGCTGACCGGGGTCGGGGTGGTGGACCGGTCGCACCGTGGGGTGCTCGCGGTCCCCGGCGAGGAGCGGCTGAGCTGGCTGCACAACCTCACCACTCAGCACCTGCTCGACCTGCCGGCCGGCCAGGGCACCGAGACCCTGGTGCTCTCCCCGCACGGGCAGGTCGAGCACCACGCACTGGTCACTGAGGACGGCTCGACCACCTGGCTCGACACCGAGCCGGGGGCGGCCGGCCCGCTGCTGGACTTCCTCGAGAAGATGCGGTTCCTGACCCGGGTTGAGCCCCGCGACGCCACCGACGAGATCGCGGTGTGGTCGCTGGTCGGCCCGCGGCTCGACCAGGCCCTGACCGCGCTCGGGGTGCCGCCCCTGGCCGCCCCGGATCTGCTGCCGGTGCCGGGCCCGAAGTTCGCCTCCGGCACGGTGCCGGCCCGGCCCACCGGTCGGTTCCAGGTCCAGCCGGTGCCCGGCGGTGGCTGGGCCCGGCGGGGTCGGCTCGGCGTCGACCTGTTGCTGCCCCGGGCTCGGGTGTCCGAAGTGGTCGACCAGCTCGGCGCGGCCGGGGTGCCGGTGTGCGGCTTGTGGGCGTACGAGGCGGTCCGGGTGGCGGCCCGGATCGCCCGGGTCGGCCCGGACACCGATCACCGGACCCTGCCGGCCGAGATCGACCTGATCGGGCCAGCGGTGCACCTGGAGAAGGGCTGCTACCGGGGCCAGGAGACGGTGGCCCGGGTACACCACCTCGGGCGGCCACCGCGCCGACTCGTACTGTTGCATTTGGATGGTTCCGCCACCGACCAGCTGCCGGCGCCCGGCACGCCGGTGACCGCCGGCGAGCGGCCGGTCGGGTTCCTCGGCACCGCGGTCCGGCACGCCGAGCTCGGCCCGGTCGCGCTCGCGGTGGTGCGCCGCAATGTCCCGGACGACGCCGCGCTGTCGGTGGCCGGCGTCGCCGCCGCGATCGACCCGGGGTCGGAGTAGCGGCATGGCCGGGACGCTGATCACCGTGGCGCCGACCGGCGCGGAGGTCGCGAAGGCCGACGTGCCGGCGCTGCCGGTGACCCTGGACGAGCTGGTGACGACCGCGAAGGAGTGCCGGGCCGCGGGGGCCAGCATCATCCACGTCCACATCCGGGACGACGCCGCCCAGCCCACATTGGACCTGGGTCGGTTGCGGGAGACCGTGGCGGCGCTGCGATCCGCCACCGACCTGGTGATCCAGCTGTCGACCGGTGGCGCGGTCACCGACCCGGAGTCGGACCGGCTGCGGGTGCTGGAGGCCGGCCCGGAGATGGCCTCCTGCACCATGGGCACGGTCAACTTCGGCAACGACGTGTTCATGAACCGGTGGGAGTTCATCGTCGAGCTGCACACCCGGATGCAGGAGCGCGGGATCGTGCCGGAGTACGAGATCTTCGACCTCGGCCACCTGTGGGCACTGCAGCGGTTGCTCGACCGGCACGGCCTGCCGGCCGGCGGGCACGTGCACCTCGACCTGGTGATGGGGGTTCCGGGCGGGATGCCGGGTACGGCGGCGGCGCTGGTCGCGTGCGTCGCGGCGATGCGCGACCTGCCGGAGGGCACCACGTTCTCGGCGACCGGGATCGGGCGTACCACCCTGCCGGTGATGCTGGCGTCGCTGTCGGCCGGCGGCCACCTGCGGGTGGGTATGGAGGACACCATCAGCTACGCGAAGGGCCAGCCGGTCGAGTCGAACGCGCAGCTGGTGACCCGGGCCGCCGACCTGGCCCGGCTCGCCCAGCGCCCGCCGCTGGCGCCGGCCGAGGTACGGAAGCTGCTCGGCATCGCCTGAATGTTTGTGCAGTTCTTGCTGCTATAGCGACAACAACCGCACCAACATCGGCAAGGTACCTTCGACCGGTGAGCAAGATCTACAACGGTGGGGTGCCGCTGGCTGAGGTGGTCCGGTCCGGGTTCGTGGAGGGGCGGCATCACGGTTCGGTGGTGCTGCTGGATGCGGACGGGAAGGTGGTTGACTCGGCCGGTGACGTGGCCGCTCCGATCTTCCCGCGCTCCTCGAACAAGCCGCTGCAGGCGGTCGGGATGTTGCGCAACGGGCTGCGGCTGGTCGACGACGCCGATCTGGCGGTGGTCTGCGCCAGCCACTTCGGCGAGCAGCGGCACCTGGCCCGGGTGAGCGCGATGCTCCGCAGCGCCGGGCTGGACGAGTCGGCGCTGCGCTGCCCGCCGGCGTTGCCGCTGGACGACGATGCCCGGGCGGCGGTGCTCGCGGCCGGTGGCGGGCCGACCCGGCTGCAGATGAACTGCTCCGGCAAGCACGCCGGGATGCTGCTGACCTGCCTGGCGGCGGGCTGGCCGATCGAGCACTACCGGGATCCCGAGCACCCGCTGCAGCTGCGGCTGCGGGCGGTGGTCGAGTCGGCGACCGGCGAGCCGGTGGTGGCGACCGGTGTGGACGGTTGCGGCGCTCCGCTGTTCACGGCGTCGCTGACCGGCCTGGCGCGCGCGTTCCTGGGGCTGGTGACCGCGGCACCCGGCTCGGTCGAGCGGACCGTGGCCGACGCGATGCGCGCCCACCCGGAGCTGGTCGCGGGCACCAGCCCGGCGGCTGGCGACAGTCGACTGATGGCCGGCGTGCCGGGGCTGCTGGTCAAGAGCGGCGCGGAAGGGGTCGCCGCGGCGGCGCACCCGGAGGTCGGGGCGGTGGCGCTGAAGATCGACGACGGGGCGGCCCGGGCCCGGCTGCCGGTGCTGGTCGAGGCGCTGCGGCGGCTCGGCGTGACCGCGCCGGTGCTGGCCGAACTGGCCGAGTCGCCGGTGCTCGGCGGCGGCGAACCGGTCGGGGCGGTCCGGGTGATCCGGTGGAACCGGACCCGCGGCGCGGGTGACTCACCTCACGCTAGCTAAAGTTAGCACTCTGCTTGCTAGAGTTAGCACCCCGAGCTACGGTCGACGGGTGACTGAGCAATCGCAGCCGCCGAACGGGGGCCGGGACATCGGCCAGAACATCGGCAACTTCATCCGTGACCTGCGCCGGAACGCGGGGGTCTCGCTGCGCCAGCTCGCCGAAAAGGCCGGCGTCAGCAACCCGTACCTGTCGCAGGTCGAGCGCGGTCTGCGCAAGCCGAGCGCGGAGGTGCTGCAGAGCATCGCCGCCGCCTTGCGGGTCTCCACGCCGGTGATGTACCTGCGGGCGGGCCTGCTGGACGCCAAGGACCGGGAGGGGGTGTTGGCGGCGATCGCCGCCGACCCGGACCTCACGCTCGCCCAGAAGCAGTCGCTCAGCCAGATCTACGAGACGTTCCGGCGCGAGAACGCCCGGGGCGCCACCGCCACCGAGGAGGAAGAGCAGTCATGACCCGACCCATCAACCGGAACGATCTCCCAGCCCCGATCTACGCCGCCGCCGGCGCCGGCGAGCTCGCGTACGAGAAGCTCCGCAAGCTGCCCGAGAAGCTGCCGGAGCTGGCCGCCAAGACCGCGAAGAGCGCCAGCGAGCTGCGGCAGCGGCTGGCGGCTCGGGACCGCGACCTGTCCGCCGAGCTGGCGAAGGTCCGGGAGTCGGCCCAGCGCGGGACGGCGGTGGTGGCGGCGAAGGCGGCGACCGCCCAGCAGCGGGCGGTCACCGGGTACCGCAACCTGGTCGCCCGCGGCGAGCGGGTCGTCAACAGCCGGTTCGGCGCGACCACGGGGCGCGCCGAGCAGGGTGGGATCGAGGTCGAGGTCGGCCCGGTCCGCAGCGAGGCGCCGCCGGCAGCGAAGCCGGCCAGCGCCGCCGCTGGGAACGGTGCGAACGGCGCGGCCGGCGCGGACCAGGCGTCGGCGACCACCGAGTAAGGATCCGGGTACCGACCCCGAAGGGCGATCCACAACGCCGACCCCGGGTGCGCGTTCGACGCACCCGGGGTCGGCGCATTAGGCTTCGGCTCATGCCCTGGCACATCGCCGTCGTCGGCTCCATCAACATCGCGCTCGCCCTGTTCACGCTGGTACTCGGGCTGATCGCGTTCATCAACTGCGCCACCCAGCGGGCGGACGCGTTCCCAGCGCTCGGCACCCTGCAGAAGCCGGCCTGGCTGGCGATCATCGGCGGCGCCACCCTGATCGCGCTGCTGACCTCGGGCGCGCTCTCCGGTGACCCGGCGGTGGCCGAGCGCGGGCAGGCGTTCGGGCTGCTGTTCCAGCTGATCGCGATCGGTGCCTCGGCGCTCTACCTGCTGGACGTCCGGCCCGGCCTGAAGGACATCAGCGACGGTCGCGGCAACTGGTGACCCCATACCGGAGTAGGCTGCGTCCTCATGGGCATCACCCACCACGGCCGCACCGAGCGGCTGGATTTGGCAGATCCAACCCTGCGCGAGTGGCAGTGCACGGTGCTCTACTCGGGCGAGGACGGCATCGTGCTCGACCGGTCGGCGTTCTACCCGGGCGGCGGCGGCCAGCCGCCCGACCACGGTGTGCTGCTCTGGCAGGGGGTGCAGACCCGGATCGTCGACACCCGCAAGGGCGATGATCTCTACTTGATCCCGGCCGAGGGCGACCCGGTGCCGCCGGCCGGGACCACGGTCACCGGCGCGATCGAGGATGAGCGGCGGACTCTGCTGATGCGTACCCACTCCGGCCTGCACGTCCTGTGTGGAGTGGTGTTCCGCGACTTCGGGGCGCTGGTCACCGGCGGCAACATGCAGCCGGGCGAGGCCCGGATGGACTTCAACCTGCCGGAGATCCCGCCCAACTTCAAGACCACGATCGAGGACCTGGTCAACGCCGAGATCGCCGCCGACCGGCGGGTGGAGGTGCGGGTGCTGCCCCGCGCGGAGGCGCTCGCGATCCCGGACATCATCCGGACCCAGGCGAAGCTGATCCCGCACAACGAGCCGGAGATCCGGGTGGTCGACATCGTCGGACTGGACGTCCAGGCCGACGGCGGCACCCACGTCGCCTCCACCGCCCAGGTCGGCAAGGTGCAGGTCACCAAGGTCGAGAGCAAGGGCAAGGCGAACCGCCGGGTCCGGCTCCGGCTGGCGAGCTGAGCACGCCGCGAGTCCGCTAGCCCGGGATCAGGCGGACTCGCGGACCACCAACTCGGTCGGGAGGATGACCGCCGGTTCGATCTGCTCACCGGCGAGCAGCCGCAGCAGCTGCCGGGCGATGGTACGGCCGATCTCCTCGATCGGCTGCCGGACCGTGGTCAGCGGCGGGTCGCAGTAGCGCGCCAGCTGGATGTCGTCGAAGCCGACCACCGCCACGTCGTCCGGGACCCGGCGGCCGGCTTCCCGGAGCGTACGTAGGGCGCCGTGCGCCATCAGGTCGGAGGCGACGAACACCGCGTCCAGCTGCGGGTCATCGGCGAGCAGTTGGCGCATCGCGGCCTCGCCGGACTCCCGGGTGAAGTCGCCGACCGCGACGATCGACCGCTGGTCCGAGTCGGCCATCACCCGGCGGTAGCCGGTGAGCCGGTCCACACCGGCGACCATGTCCTGCGGCCCGGCGATGGTGGCGATCCGGCGCCGGCCGGCCGCCACCAGGTGGCGGACCGCGGCCTCGGTCCCGCCCAGCTGGTCCACGTCCACGTACGGGACCCGGGAGCTCCCGAGTGGACGGCCGTTGCAGACCACCGGTACGCCGGCGCGCATCAGCAGCTCCGGCAGCGGGTCGGCGCCGTGGATCGAGGCGAACAGCACCCCGTCGACGTGGCCGGCGATCGCGTACCGCTCGGCCCGGTCGTGCGCGGCCGGCGAGCCGACCAGCATCAGCACCAGCTGCTTGTCGGCGGCCTCCAACCGCTGGCTGACTCCCCGGATCACGCCGGGGAAGAACTGGTCGTCGGAGAACACCCGGTTGGCGGTCTCCGGCAGGATCAGCGCGATCGAGTCGGCCCGCTGGGTGACCAGGCTGCGGGCGGCGAGGTTCGGCACGTAGCCGAGTTCGGCGACCGCCCGGCGGACCGCCTCCCGGATCGGCGCGGCGACCGTGGTCGACCCGTTGACCACTCGGGAGGCGGTGGCCCGGGACACGCCGGCCCGCCGGGCCACCTCCTCCAGCGTCGGCCGGCGGGCTGCCACGGCTACCGGGGCGCCGGCAGCCCGTTGCGGGCGATCACGTCCCGGTACCACAGCGCGCTGTCCTTGAGCAGCCGGGTCTGGGTTGGATAGTCCACGTAGATGATGCCGAACCGCTTCTGGTAGCCCTCGGCCCACTCGAAGTTGTCCAGCAGCGACCAGACCAGGTAACCGCGGACGTCGGCGCCCTGCTCGATCGCCGCGTGGACGGCCCGCAGGTGCCCGTCCAGGTAGCTGATCCGGTCCGGGTCAGGCACCCGGTCACCGTCGGGCTGGTCGTCGAACGCCGCCCCGTTCTCAGTGATCCACAGCCCCACGCCCGGATACTCGGTGGCGAGCCGGACCAGCAGCTCGGTCAGGCTGGCCGGCTCGATCTGCCAACCCATCGCGGTCACCGGGCCGGACGGCGGCAGGAACGCGATGCCGTCGCTGCCCGGCATCGCCGGCCAGCCGGGCTCGCCGGGGCGGGCCGCCACCACGCTCGGCGAGTAGTAGTTGACCCCGAGCAGGTCGATCGGCGCCGCGATCCGCTCCTCGTCGCCGTCCCGCAGCCAGTCCGGCTCGCCGAACCGGCGGATCACCGCCAGCACGTCGGCCGGGTAGCCGCGGCCGAACACCGGGTGCAGGAACAGCCGGTTGTGCAGGCCGTCGACCAGCCGGGCGGCGGCCTGGTCGGCCGGGTCGTCCGGGTTGGCCGGCCGGACCGCCGCCGGGTTCAGGGTCAGCCCGACCTGCGCCCCGGCGGAGCGCAGCACCCGGGCCGCCTCGCCGTGCCCGAGCAGCAGGTGGTGGGCGGCGGCGAACGCGGCGGCCGGCTCGGTCCGGCCGGGCGCGTGGTAGCCATCGGCGTAGCCGAGGAACGCGGCGCACCACGGCTCGTTCAGGGTGGTCCAGGTGCGGACCCGGTCACCGAGCCGCTCGTGCACCAGCGCCGCGTAGTCGGCGAACCGGTACGCGGTGTCGCGGTTCGGCCAGCCACCGCGGTCTTCCAGTGCCTGCGGCAGGTCCCAGTGGTAGAGGGTCGCGATCGGATCGATGCCGTGCCCGATCAGCGTGTCCACCAGCCGGTCGTAGAAGTCCAGCCCGGCCTGGTTCGGCGCGCCGGCGCCGTCCGGCTGGATCCGGGGCCAGGCGATCGAGAACCGGTAGGCGGCGAGCCCGAGCCGCGCCATCAGCGCGACGTCGTCCTCGTACCGGTGGTAGTGATCGCAGGCAATGTCGCCGGTGTCACCGCCCCGAGTCTTGCCGGCGGTATGGCTGAACGTGTCCCAGATCGACCGGCCGCGCCCGTCCGCGTCGACCGCGCCCTCGATCTGGTAGGCGGAGGTGGCGGCGCCCCACACGAATCGCTCCGGGAAGGTCGCCGCCGCCTGCCGTGCCGCTGCTGGTGCCGTCTCCACGCGGACCATGATGCCACCGGCCCCGACGCCGGCTAGCGCCGGAACCGGAACCAGTCAACGTTGACGAAATCGGACGGTTGCCCGCTGGTGAAGGTGAGGAAGACGGTCCGGGTGCCGGTGACCGCACTCACGTTGCCGGGCACCTCCTGCCAGCTGAACCAGCCGCCGGTGTTAGCGATCGCGAAGCTGCCGATCGGTGGACTGGTCGGGCTGTCCAGCCGGACCTCGACCAACCCGCTCACCCCGGCCGGTGCGCCGGAGGCGACCCGGGCCACGAAGTCCCGCGGTGGGGTGGAGCCAAAGTCGACATTGTCGTACCGGGCCCAGTCACCGTTGCTCAGGAACCCGATGTGGGTGCCATCCTCGACCACCACGCCGGACTGGGCGTTGAAGCTCTCGGCCTGGATGTTCGAGTACGCGTCCCGGGAGCCGCCGGGCGGCGGAGTGGTCGGCGGGGTCGAGTCGCCGCCGCGATACCAGACCGCGACATAGTCGACCACCATCGGCCGGCCGGGCACGGTGGCCGCGGTCGGGGTCGGGAAGCCGGCGACCCCGTCCGGGAAGCCACCGCCGATCGCTACATTGAGGATGATGAAGTAGCCGGCGTGGTTGGTCATCTGGTTCCAGGTGTCGGCGGGCAGCTGGTTCTGGCTGATCGTGTGGTACTGCTGGCCGTCGACGTACCAGCGGAGCTGGTTCGGGCTGATGCTGGTGTCCCACTCGAACCGGTAGGTGTGGAACCCGCTCTGGCACGGGCTGCCGGGGCACGGCCGGCTGTTGCCGATCCCGTTGAACTCGTCGCACGGGCCGCCCGGCGCGACACCACAGTGGAGCACGCCCCAGACGTTGTTGAGCCCGTTGACGTTCTCCATGATGTCGAACTCACCCCGGCCGGGCCAGGCGCCGAAGTCGCTGCGGTACGGCGAGTTCAGCATCCAGAACGCCGGCCAGTAGCCGAGTGCCGCGTCACCGGTGACATTGGGCATCTGGAGCCGGGCCTCGACCCGCATCACGCCGCCCGGCGGCGGCCGGAAGTCCTGCTGGTTGGTCTCGATCCTGGCCGAGGTCCAGTTGCCGTTGCCGTCCCGCAGCGGGGTGATCCGCAGGTTGCCGGCACCGTCCACACTGACGTTCGCCGGGTCGTCGGTATGGAAGGCGATCTCGCCGGTGCCCCAGTTCGGCGGGCCGCCGGGGTAGCCGTGGCCGATGCTGAACCGCCAGTTGGTCTGCGACGGCAGGGTGCCGGCCGGGCCGTTGAAGTCGTCGACGAAGGCGGTGGTCCAGCCGGCCGGGGGCGATGGCGCGTCGGCGCGGGCCGGCGGGACGGCCTGGAACGCGGCCACGACCGCGATGACCGCCGCCGTCGCGAGCAGGGAAGTTCGGGCGTACCGGGGTGGTCTCATGACCGCCACCTCCTGGAGGGCGGGGTGAGGTGAGAGCGCTCTCAGCGCTGCTGGCGCAAGCCGTGAGAGCGCTCTCTCAGGTACCCATAGCCCTACCAGACGGGAACGTTGAATGTCAATGCTTCAGCTCGCTCCGCCAACCCCGTCCCGGCTCAGCCGGTCCGGAGCGCATCCAGCAGCCGGGCGTCGCCGGTGATCTCCAGGACGTCGAACGGCACCCGGCCCCATAGCGACAGCAGCAGGTCGCTCGCGGTGCCGCGGGCCAGTACCCGGGTGTGCGGGTCGTCGTGATCGAGCAGGGTGCCGGTGTCCAGCAGCGCCACCCCTTCGCCGCGCAGCCGCACGAACCACTCCTCCTCGGCGTCGGTGGCGACCAGCTGCACCACCCCGGTCCGGTCGGTCGCGCCCTTCCGCTCGCCGGCCGGCAGCCAGGTGTCGAGCACCTCGGCTACCCCGTCGACCGCCTGCTTCGCCTCGATCGGCTCGACCGCCCCGATCGCCATCTGCGCGTCCCACCGGTGGATCGCGGTCTCGTGCGCCATCCGGCGGTGCCAGAACGCCGCCTGCTTGGTGGTCGGCGCCCAGTTCCAGGCCGGTAGCTGCGGATCGACCGTATCGAGGATGGAGAACAGTTGCTCGAACTCGTCGGCCCACCACTGGATCGCCGGGGTGCCGGTGGGCAGCTCCCCGGCCGCCTCCCGGGGGTCGGTCTCCGGCCGGCTGGTGACGCCCCGGCTCACGTGCGAGCGGACCTTCAGGTACTCCAGTCCCACGTGGTGGATCAGATCGAGCAGCGTCCAGTCCGGGCAGGACGGTACCGGCGTGGCGAGTCCGGCCTCACTCGAGGCGCCTTCTTCGAACGCGGCGCGCATCGCCGCTCCGTTGGCACGCAGCGCGGCCAGCCAGAACTCCTTGTTGCCGTGCCCCCTCGTCATGACCCCTCCTGCGATCCTGGCGCTCGCCACCACCACTGTCCAGCCTAGGGTGAGGGGCGTGCCCGACGTTAGTGCCGACCGGCTCTACCAGGCCGTCCCGCTCGCCGCCTATACCACGCTGCGGCTGGGCGGGCCGGCACGGCGGATGGTGACCGCCGCCAGCGCCGACGAAATCGCGGAAAGTGTACGGGATGCGGCCGCCGACGGTTGCCCGACACTCGTGCTCGGCGGCGGCAGCAACGTGGTGGTCGCCGACGAGGGGTTCGCCGGGACGGTGATCCTGCTTCGCTCGCGCGGGGTACGGGTGACCGCGCGTGACGACGACGCGGTGACCATCGAGGTGGCGGCGGGTGAGCCGTGGGACGAGGTGGTCGCCGCCGCGATCGAGGCCGGCTGGTCCGGGTTGGAATGTCTGTCCGGGATCCCGGGTGCGGCCGGCGCCACCCCGATCCAGAACGTCGGCGCGTACGGCCAGGAGGTCGCCGAGACGATCACCCGGGTGCGGGTGCTCGACCGGGTCACCGACCGGATCGAGTGGCTGTCCCCGGAGCAGTGCCGGTTCGGCTACCGGACCAGCATCTTCAAGCGGTCGGACCGGTGGGTGGTGCTGGCGGTCGAGTTCCGGCTGCGCCGGTCGGCGGAATCGGCACCGGTCCGCTACGCCGAGCTGGCCCGCTCCCTCGGCGTACCGCTGGGCGGGACCGCGCCGCTGCCGGCGGTCCGGTCGGCGGTGCTGGCGCTGCGCGCCGGCAAGGGGATGGTGCTCGATCCGGCCGACCCGGACACCTGCTCGGCCGGCTCGTTCTTCACCAACCCGGTGCTCAGCCCGGCCGGGATGGCCGCGCTCCGGGAGCGGGTCGCCGGCCTCGGCGACCCGCCGATGTGGCCGAGCGTGGATGGCCTGACCAAGGTGAGCGCGGCCTGGCTGATCGAGCGGGCCGGCTTCACGAAGGGGTACGGCCGGCGCGGCGTGGCGATTTCGTCGAAGCACACGCTGGCGCTGACCAACCGGGGCACCGGTTCCACCGCGGCGCTGCTGGACCTGGCGCGGGAGATCCGGGACGGGGTGCGGGACCGGTTCGGGGTCACGCTCCACCCCGAACCGGATCTGATTGGTTGCGCTCTGTAATCAGAGACTGTACGCTGCGCGTCCTTCGCCCCGCCCGGTCGTTATCGATTCGTGAGCACGACAACCAAGCGCGTGGTCGCGGTCGCCGCGCTGGCGATCGCCGCGGCCCTGTCGGGCGTTGCCGGGGCGGGTGTCGCGACCGCCCAACCCGACTCCGAGCAGGGGTATGGCTACGGCTACCCGACCGAGCCGCCGACCGACTACCCGACCGAGCCGCCGGAGACCTATCCGCCGGAGACGACGCCGCCGGAAACCTATCCGCCGGAAACCTATCCGCCGGAGACGACGCCGCCCGAGACCACCCCGCCGGAGATGCCGCCGCCGGAGCTGCCGGAGACCGGCGTGCGCGGGCTGACCATCGCCGGTGGCGGGCTGGTGCTGATCGGGGTCGGCATCCTGGCCTGGGTGTTCGGCGGCCGCCGCCGGATCCGGGTCTGACCCGCCAGCTCACCGCTCACAGCTCGGCCAGCCGGCGGCGCAGGAACGCCTGCTCGGCCGGGTTGCCGGTCCGTTCCAGCGCCGCCCGGTAGGCCTGCGCCGCCTCCGCGGTCCGGCCCAGCCGCCGTAACAGGTCCGCTCGGATCGCGTGGAACAGGTGGTAGCGATCGAGCGCCAGACCGTCCACGATGGCGAGTCCGGCGGCCGGCCCGGCCAGCTCGGCCACTGCCACCGCCCGCTTCCCTTCCGCTAGGGGCTAGCTTCCACCAGCTACACGAGCGACCCACCCGGAAATCGACCCGCCGGCTCAGCCGGACCGGTGAAGTTTGTGCTGGGCGGCCTGGGCGAGCGGCCGGACCACCAGCCGGTCGATGTTGACGTGGTGCGGCCGGGTGGCGCACCAGGCGATGCAGTCGGCGATGTCCTCGGCGACCAGCGGCTCGGCCACCCCGGCGTAGACCGCCTCGGCCTTGCTCGCGTCGCCCCGGAACCGGACCAGCGAGAACTCGTCGGTCTTGACCAGCCCCGGGTCGATCTCGATCACCCGGATCGGCCGGCCGCACAGCTCCAGCCGGAGCGTCTCGGCGATCGCGGTCTGGCCGTGCTTGGCGGCCGTGTACCCGCCGCCGCCCTCGTAGACCACCAGCCCGGCGGTGGAGCTGACCACCACGATCGTGCCGGCACCGGACGCTTCCAGCACCGGCAGCAGTGCCTTGGTGACCCGGACCGTGCCGAGCACGTTCACCTCGTACATCCACCGCCAGTCGTCGATCGGCGCCTGCTCCACCGGGTCCAGTCCGAGTGCGCCGCCGGCGTTGTTCACCAGCAGGGTCAGCGGGCCGGGCACCGCTTCGGCGAGCGCGGCGACCGAGTCGTCGGAGGTCACGTCGCAGGTGACCGCGGTGGCGGTGGCGCCGGCCGCGGTGAGCTCGTCGACCAGGGCCGTGAGCCGGTCGGCCCGGCGGGCGGCGGCGACCACCGCGAAGCCGTCCCGGGCCAGCCGGCGGGCGGTAGCGGCGCCGATGCCGCTGGAGGCGCCGGTGACCACGGCCACCGGGCGGGGGGCAGTCGAGTCAGCCATGCCCCCGATCGTGCTATACCGCGAGCTGCGAGGTGCATCACACCGGCCGGCTCGGCCGGGGAAGACCGGAGCAGCCGCCGAGGTTATGCCTACTGCGCGTCTTCCCCCTGGGCGCGGCCACCCCCCGGAATCAAGGAGGCGATGTGCGCCGCCTGGCGATGATCTCTGTACACACGTCCCCGCTCCACCAGCCCGGCATCGGCGATGCCGGCGGCATGAACGTCTACATCGCGGAGGTCACCAAGCGGTTGGCCGCCGCCGGCGTCGAGGTCGAGATCTTCACCCGGGCCACCGCCAGTGAGCGCGCGGGCACCGTCGAGCTGGCGCCCGGCGTACTCGTCAGGCATGTGCTCGCCGGCCCGTTCGACGGGCTCGCCAAGGAAGACCTGCCGGCCCAGCTGTGCGCGTTCACGCACGGGGTGCTGCGCGCCGAGGCCCGGCACGCCCCCGGCTGGTATGACCTGATCCACTCCCACTACTGGCTTTCCGGGCAGGTCGCCTGGCTGGCCAAGGACCGGTGGCGGGTGCCACTGGTGCACACCGCCCACACGCTGGCGAAGGTGAAGAACGCCCGGCTCGCCGAGGGCGACCGGCCGGAGCCGATGACCCGGGTGATCGGCGAGGAGCAGGTGGTCGCCGAGGCGGACCGGCTGGTCGCCAACACCGCCGCCGAGGCGGCCGAACTCACCACCTGGTACGGCGCGGACCCGAGCCGGATCTCGGTGGTGGAGCCCGGGGTGGACCTGGCCCGGTTCCGGCCGGCCATGGTCGGCCGGGAGCAGCAGGCCCGGCGGCGCGCCCGGCGCGCGCTCGGGCTGCCGGAGGACGGGCTGGTGGTCAGCTTCGTCGGCCGGGTGCAGCCGCTGAAGGCGCCGGACGTGCTGCTCGGCGCGGCGGCCGAGCTGCGCTCGCGGTACCGGCAGCTCGGCGACCAGCTGACCGTGGTGGTCGCTGGCGGGCCCAGCGGCAGCGGGCTGGACCGGCCGACCGCGCTGATCGACCTGGCCGCCTCGCTCGGGATCACTGACCGGGTGCGGTTCCTGCCGCCGCTGGCCGGCGAGGCGCTGCCCGACCTCTACCGCGCCTCCGACCTGGTCGCGGTGCCGTCGCACAGCGAGTCGTTCGGGCTGGTGGCGCTGGAAGCGCAGGCGTGCGGGACGCCGGTGGTGGCGGCGGCGGTCGGCGGGCTGGTGACCGCGGTCCAGGACGGCGTCTCCGGGGTGCTGGTGAACTCGCACGACCCGGCCGACTGGGCCCGGGTGCTCGGCGGGCTGCTCGGCTCGCCGCGGTGGCGCGAGCAGCTGTCCCGGGGCGCGGTCGAGCACGCCCGCCAGTTCTCCTGGGATCGCACCACCGACCGGCTGCTCGCGGTCTACCGTGAGGCGGTGGCGGAGAACCGGGCCGAGCTGGCCGCGCAACTGGCGCAGTGGTGAGCCGGGCGGAGGTCGAGGCGCTGATCGAGCAGGTCTGCGCCGAGCGGTCGCTGCCGTGCGAACGCACCGGCGAGCACTCGTTCGCGGTCACCCTGCCCGGCACCCACAAGCTGAAGACGGTCTGCAACCTGATCGTCGGCGAGCACGCGCTGCGGATCGAGGCGTTCGTGATGCGGGCGCCGGACGAGCGGCACGAGGAGCTGTGGGCGTGGTTGCTGCGCCGGAACGCCCGGATGTACGGCGTGGCGTTCGCGATCGACTCCGCCGGAGACGTCTACCTGACCGGCCGGGTCGGGCTGGCCGGGATCACCGCCGACGAGCTCGACCGGTTGCTCGGGGCGGTGCTCACCTACGCCGACGAGTCGTTCGACGTGATGCTGGAGATCGGGTACGCGTCGGCGATCCGGCGAGAGTGGGCGTGGCGGACCTCCCGGGGCGAGTCGACCGCGAACCTGGCCGCGTTCCGGCACCTCGCCGAGCCACCGCCCAGCGACTAACCGCGGCTGTGACCAAGCTCATCGCCGAAAACCTGCCCGAGCAGGCCCGATCGCTCGTTTCTGTGACCTGAGACGCACGCAGCGCGGTTGTCGGAGCGATCTACGGCGGCGTACCGTGAAGTCACGAGCCGCTGCTCAAAGAAGCTATCTGCTCCTGCGAGACATCGCAGTGGAAGGTGGACATCGCCGTTGGGGGACGGCGCCACCTGAGAGACCGGCGGCGAGTGCGGGCGGCGCTGACGGGGGTGGGCGCCGCCCGCCGCCGCCGGATCGCGGTTCGGCCCGACCATCCGACTTCCTGCCGCCCTTCCGTACGGTTTTCCTATGACTGGACCGTTGGCCGGGCTGTCCGTACTGGAACTGGGCGGGATCGGACCGGCGCCGTTCGCCGGCATGATCTTCGCCGATCTCGGTGCCGACGTGCTGCGGGTGGACCGCCCCGGCGACCCGAGCTATCCCGGCGATCCCCGCCACGACCTGCTCCACCGCGGCAAGCGGTCGGTGCTGCTCGACCTCAAACGGCCGGCCGGCGCGGCCACGGTGCGGGCGCTGGCGGCCCGCGCCGACCTGGTGCTGGAGGGGTTCCGGCCGGGCGTGGCGGAGCGGCTCGGGGTCGGGCCGGACGACTGCCGGCGCGGCAATCCCCGGCTGGTCTACGGCCGGATGACCGGCTGGGGCCAGACCGGCCCGCTCGCCCGGACCGCCGGCCACGACCTCACCTACCTCGCGGTCGCCGGCGTGCTGCACGCGATCGGCGGCGGCACCGGCGGGCCGCCGGCAAACCTGCTCGGCGACTACGGCGGTGGCGGGATGCTGCTGGTCGCCGGCGCGCTCGCCGCGCTGTGGCGGGCGCAGCGGACCGGCGAGGGGCAGGTGGTGGACGCCGCGATCGTCGACGGCGCCAGCCTGCTCGCCACCCAGCTGTACGGATTACGCCACGGTGGACTGTGGTCGGACCGGCCGGGCACGAACCTGCTCGACGGCGGCGCCCCGTTCTACGCGGTCTATCCGGCCGCCGACGGCAAACCGCTGGCGGTGGCGGCGCTGGAGCCCAAGTTCTACGCGGAGTTCCTGGCCCGGCTCGGGCTCGATCCGGCGGAACTACCGGCGCAGTACGACCGATCCGGCTGGCCGCGGCTGCGGGAGCTGATCGCGGCCCGGCTCGCCACCCGACCCCGGGCCGACTGGTTGACGATCTTCGAAGGTTCGGATGCCTGTGTGGCGCCGGTGCTGACCTGGGACGAGGCCGCGGCCCATCCACACCTGTCGACGCGCCAGGTCGTGCTGGACGCGCACGGAGTCCGGCAACCAGCGCCGGCGCCCCGGTTCTCGGCCACCCCGGCCGAGCTGACCTCGCCGCCGCCGGAGCCCGGGGAACATACGCGAGCGGCGTTGATCGACTGGGGGGTGCCGGACGTGGATCACTTGATCGAGACCGGGGTGGCGATCCAGCGGTAACCGGGCCGGGGGAGGATGGGGGCATGAGCGTCGGAACCCTGGTGCTGTTGCGGCACGGCGAAAGCGAATGGAACGCGAAGAACCTCTTCACCGGGTGGGTCGATGTGGACCTCACCCCCCGGGGCGAGGCCGAGGTACGCCGCGGCGGTGAGCTGCTGGCCGCCCGGAACCTGCTCCCCGACGTCGTCCACACCTCGCTGCTGAAGCGGGCGATCCGGACCGCCGAGCTGGCACTGGCCGCCTGCGACCGGCAGTGGATCCCGGTCCGGCGGTCGTGGCGGCTCAACGAGCGCCACTACGGCGCGCTGCAGGGCAAGAACAAGAAAGAGATCCGGGAGCAGTACGGCGAGGAACAGTTCATGACCTGGCGCCGGTCGTACGCCACCCCGCCGCCACCGATCGACGACGGTGACGAGTGGTCGCAGGTGGGGGACCCGCGCTACGCGATGCTGCCGCCGGAGCTGATGCCGCGCACCGAGTGCCTCAAGGACGTCGTGGCGCGCGCCCTTCCGTACTGGTATGACGCGATCGTGCCGGACCTGCTGGCCGGCCGGACCGTGCTGGTGGCCGCGCACGGCAACTCGCTGCGGGCGCTGGTGAAGCACCTGGACCAGATCTCCGACGACGACATCGTCGGGCTGAACATCCCGACCGGCATCCCACTGCGCTACGACCTGGACCCGACCACGCTGCGGCCGACCAACCCGGGCGGGGAGTACCTCGACCCGGACGCGGCCGCCGAGGCGATCGCCGCGGTCGCCAACCAGGGCCGGTAACCGCCGGGCCAGTCAGCGGCGGAGCAGCGGCCGCGGGTCGACCGGCCAGCCGACCCGCCGCCGCAGCGGTGCCGCCGCCCGGACCGCCCGCCGCAGCTGCGGCAGCGCCCGCCAGGCTCGGCCGCTGGCCGGCTCGGCGGGCGCGAACGCCGCCCGGTCCGCCGCCGCGGCGATCACCAGCGCCGGGTGCGGCGCGATGCCCGGCAGCGGCGCCAGCGCCGCCAGTTCGGCCGCGATCTCCGGGGCGGGCTGGCCGGGCGCCGGCCGCCGGTCGAGCAGGGTGAGCAGGTCGAGCGCCTCCGCCCAGGCACCCCGGTCGCCGGCCTGCCGGTGCCGGCGCCGCCGGGCGGTCCGGCCGGCGAGCACCAGCACCAGCAGCGCCAGCAGTACGCCGGTGGTGCCCACGCCAGTGACCGTGGCGAGCCGGGCGATCGGGAACCCCTGCGCCGGCCCCGGCTCGCTCGCGGCGGCCGGCGGCGGGCTGGGCAGCGGGCTCGGCGGCGGGGCCGGGAGCGGGTCGGCCGGCGGCACCGCCGCCGCCTGCTCGCCGACCCGGCCCAGCGCCGCCAGCTTCAGCTCATCGTCGTCGCCGCCGTCGGTCGCGTCCTGCGGGGTCGGGTCGAACGGATACCAGCCGAGCTGGTCAAAGTAGACCTCCGGCCAGGCGACCGCGTCCACGCCCCGGACCACCCGGCCACCGTCGCCGGCCGGGCCGTCGGTGGCGAACCCGACCACCACCCGGGTCGGCAGCCCGACCGCCCGGGCCAGCACCGCGAACGCGGTCGCGAACTGCTCGGAGCTGCCGGCGCCGGCGCCCGGTTCGCTGCCGGGCTCGCGGAACAGGAACGTCTCCAGCCGGGCGTACGAGGAGCCGGCCGGCGTATCCGGGTCGTGGCGCCGGCCTTCCCGCACCGCGTATTCGATCGCCACCGCCTGCTCGAACCGGGTGCTCGCCCCGTACGTGACCCGGCGGGCGTACTCGGTGAACGACCACGGCGGCGCCGGCAGGGTGAGGTACGGCGCGGTCGCCGGGCCGGCCGGCACCTGTGCCGAGGCGACCGCTTCCGGACTCGGCGCGTCGACCGTCCCGGTCACCGTGTAGCGCAGTCCGGGCCGGAGCTCGCCGGTGCGCAGCAGGATCGAGCCGGCCGCCGGCTCGACGTCCACATCGGGTAGTGACAGCTCGGTCGGGTAGCCCGGGCTCGGCAGCCACGGGCCGGTCAGGGTGGCCACCGTGACCTCGGCGGTGACCGGCCGCCGGTCCGGGCCCGGCGGCAGCGACTCGGCCGCCACCGCGCCCGGCCGCCGGTAGTTTGCCGTCGCCGACCAGGCCGAACCGTCGAACTCGGACAGGGTCACCAGCCGCAGCCGGGTCCCGGGCTGCGTGTCCACAAGCAACAGCGGTTGGTCGCCGAGCCGGTGCCAGCCGGCGATCAGCGGCAGCGGGCTGGGCAGCTGCCGGTCGGTGCGGGGCGGCTCGACCAGGTCCCGCGGCTCGAACCGGTCCGGCACCGCGATCGCGCCGGCCGCCACCGCGGTGATCAGCGCCAGCATCGCGGCCGGGGCGAGCCGGCCGGTGGCCGCCGGCAGCGGCGGGCGCGGGCCGGCCAGCGCCAGCCAGCCGGCCGCCGAGACCACCACCAGCGCGCCGGCCACCAGGCCGCGCGGGTCCGCCGACCCGGCCGACAGCAGCGCGCCGGCGGTGTAAAGGGCGAGCCCACCGACCGGCGCGGCGACCAGCCGGCCGCCCGGCTTGGGCGGCGGCAGCGTCCGCAGCCCCACCCAGATCCCGACCAGCGCGGCGAAGCCGATGCCCGGCAGCAGCAGCTCGGGGGTGGCCGGGGCCGGCCGGGCGGCGGTGAGCAGCCGGGGGATGGCGTCCCGCAGTACCGACCCGGGCGGCTCGCCACCCGCGCCGGCCAGTGCGAACCCGCCGGCGCCGGTGGCCACCAGCAGCACCGTCGCGACCAGCGCGGCCGGCGCCCGGAGCCGGTCGGCGATCGCGAACAGCAGCAGCGGCGCCACCGCCGCGGCCACGATCAGCGCCCGGGCGGTCGAGCCGGCCCACGCCGCCGACAGCGGCCACGCGCCGGCCACCAGCAGCAGCCCGGCCCAGCCCATCCGTAGCGCCATCAGCCGACCCGCCCCTCGACCACGGTCCGCTCCCAGCCGCGCAGCAGCGGCTCCGCCCGGGGTGCCGACAGCACCAGCACCGACCCGCTGGTCCGGACCGGCTCGACCGGCGCCGGGTCCACCGCCAGCACCACCCCGACCACCGCCTGGCTGGCCGCCAGCACCAACCCGGCCAGGTCGGTCGCGGCCCCGCCGACCAGCACCAGCAGGTCCAGGTCGCGGGCCGGCGGCGGGGCGGCCGAGTTGCCGGTTTCGGCCCGCAGCGTCACCTCGGCGAGCGCGGCGAGCAGCGCCGGGTCGGGGTGGCCGGTGAGCCCACCGGCGACCGCCAGGTCCAGTTCGCCGCCGAGGCTGCGCAGCCGGACCGGGTGGCCGGCCGCGCTGGCGCCGGCCGCGAGCGAGGCGGCGGCGTCCACCGCCTCCTCGAACAGCCCCGCCGGGTCGGCACCGGGGAACCGGTAGCTCGCCGGCCGGTCGTCCAGCACCACGGTCACGTGGGCCTGCGACGGGTCGGCGTCCTCCCGCACCATCAGCGTGCCGGTCCGGGCGGTGGTGGCCCAGTGCAGCCGGCGCAGGTCGTCGCCGGGCAGGTACTCGCGCAGGCTCACCAGATCGGTCCCGCCCTGGGCGACCCGCTCGTCGCCGGTCACCTGCCCGCGCCGGGCGGCCGGCGGCACCGCCCGCACCGGCATGACCCGGGGCAGCACCCGGACCGTGGTCTCGCCACCGGCGAACTCGGTCCGGGCGGCGAGCCCGGCCACCCCGTACCGGCGCAGCCGCAGCGGCCCGACCGGCAGAGTGCCGCGCCGCTCGGTCGGCACCCGGTAGCCGACCTCGGTCCACCGGCCGGGGCGCAGCCAGGTCGCGGGCAGCGGGAGCGTGTCCGGGCCGACCGGCTCCGAGCCGTCGACCAGCACCGGCAACCGCCGGCCGGTGTTGATGACCACCAACGTCGCCGAGCAGTCGCCGAGCCGGGGCACCTGTGCCGGCGCCAGCACCCGGTCGGCGGTGAGCCGGTGCCGGCCGGCGGCCGTGCCGAGGCTCACCGCCAGCAGCGCCAGCAGCCCGGCGCCGGCCGCGGCGAGCCCGGGGTAGCGCCACGCCACGGCGAGCCCGACCGCCACCGCCGCCAGCCCGGCGACCGCCCAGCCCCGCCCGGTCAGCCGGAGCCGGGGGTTCACCCGGCGGCCGGGTGGCTGGCTCGGGCGGCCTGGCGATTTCATCGGGCCGCTGGACTCGGGACCGGGACCGACCGGAGCGCGTCGGCCACCACCTCGTCGGTGGTGATGCCGGCGAGCATCGCGTCCCGCTGCAGCACCAGCCGGTGGGCGAGCACCGGCCCGGCCAGCTGGTGGACATCGGTCGGTACGACGTAGTGGCGGCCCTGCGCCGCGGCGTACACCTGCAGGCAGCGTACGAACAACCGGAGCGCGCGCGGGCTGGCACCCAGCCGCAGCCGGTTGTCATCCCGGGTGGCGATGCCCAGCGCCCGGACGTACCGCAGCAGCGGCTCGGCGACGTGCAGTCGCCGCAGCGTGGCGGTGTGGTGGATGACCTCGCCCGGGTGGGTGACCGCCGGCACCTCGGTGACCGCGCCGGCGCCACCGCCCGGGCGCATCACGTCCAGCTCGTGGTCGAGGTCGGGATAGCCGACGCTGGCCCGGACCAGGAACCGGTCCAACTGCGCCTCTGGCAACCGGTAGGTGCCCTCCAGGTCGACCGGGTTCTGGGTGGCGATCACCAGGAACGGTTCCGGCACCGCGTGCGCCACGCCGTCCACTGTGACCGTCCGCTCCTCCATCACCTCGAGCAGCGCGGACTGGGTCTTCGCGGCCGCCCGGTTGATCTCGTCGGCGAGCACCACGTTGGCGAACACCGGGCCGGGCCGGAACACCACTTCGGAGCTCCGGGCGTCGTAGACCGGGGTGCCGGTGACGTCGCTGGGCAGCAGGTCCGGGGTGAACTGGACCCGGCGGGAGATCCCGCCGAGCGCGGCCGCGAGCGACCGGGCCAGGGTGGTCTTGCCGGTGCCGGGCACGTCCTCGATCAGCACGTGGCCGCCGGCGAACAACGCCACCAGGGTCAGGTCGATCACCTGCCGCTTGCCGCGCACCGCCAGCTCGACCGCGTCACCGATCCGGGTGTGCAGGGTCCGGAACGCGGCCACCTCGCGCTCGTCCAAACTGGCCGGCATGGTCGTGGTCATCGGGTGTCCTGTCATCGGGGCTGTCCACTACAGGGGTTGATCCGGGTCGACGCCTCGGCGGACCCGGCCGGGTTGGAGACGGTCACCGTGACGACGGTCCGGCCGTCCGGGGTGCAGCCGACCCGGCCGGCGGTCTTCCCGTCCAGGGCGTTGACGTTCCAGTCGATGACGGTGGCGACGCCGGTGTAGGTGAGCGTGCAGACGGCCGAGCGGTTGCCGGTGTACTCGCAGAACAGCTCGGTGATCGTGGGCGGCGCCGACGGCGGGTCGTAGGTCCGGGAGCCGGTCGCGGTGGGGCCGGCCCCGGCCGCGTTGGCCGGGGTCACTTCGGCGTTGACCACCATCCCGCCGCACGGCGGGTCGGTGACCGGCAGCTGGTCGCAGCGGGCGTCGAAGACCGCGCTGGCCTGGTCGCCACCGACCTGAGTGGACAGGTCGTGGCCGCGGTTGCTGGTGACCCGGACGGTGTGGCCGGTCAGCGCGCTGCCGTTGGGGTTGCCGGGCTGCCAGGTGACGGTGATCCGCAGCACCCCGCCGGTGACCACCGCCTCGACCGCTACGCCGGTGGGCGCGCCGGGGGCGGCGAACGCGGTGACCACCGGGGTGGGCTCGGATTCCACAATGGTGGTGCCGTAGTCGGCGGCGACCACCAGCCGCACGCTCTCGCCGGGGGCGATGGTGGTGACGGTGGCGGACCGGGCGGTGCCGGGCACGGTCGCGAGCACCGCGCCGGTGTCGGCCCGGCGGATCCGGAACTGGTCCGGGTCGGTGGCGGCCTGCCAGCCGACCTGGATCGTGCCGGTCGGGCCGGCCTGCGCGGTCACCCCGGTCGGCGGCTCCGGCTCCGCCACCGGCGGCGCGGTGGTCGGCGGCGCCGGTGGGCCGATGGTGGTCGGCGGCGGCGTTCCGGTGCCCGGCGTTCCGGTATCCGGGGTCCCGGTGCCGGGTGTCCCCGGCCCCGGCGTGCCGGCACCCGGGGTGCCGGGCGACGGGCTGGTGCCACCGGTCGGCAGCGGGCCCGGGTTGCTGGCCGGCGGCGGGATCGCCGGCCGGTCCGGGTCGCGCTGGTTGCCGGGGTTGGTCGGGTTGTCCCGGTCGGGATCGAGCGGGTTGCTCGCTGGCGGCGCGGGCGGTGGTGGCGGCGGTGGCACCGGTGGCGGGTTGCTGGGGTTGCGGGCCGGCAGGTCGCCGCCGCGGGTGTTGATCGGCCGCGTAGTGCCGTCCGGCTCGACCACCACCCCGGCGCCGGGGGTGTGGATGATCAGCCGGCCGTCGTCCAGCACCAGCTTCGGGTCGCCCCGGCCGCCGAGCTGGATGTCGGCCGGCCGGTCGCGGCCGTCCCGGGTCAGCACGATCACCTTGCCGGCACCGAGGCACGGGACGTGGACCAGGCCGCGGAACACCACCGGCTGGCCGGGTCGCTGGCACCCGAGCCGGGCGGCGTCCACTGTCACCAGTTCATCGTCATAGATCACCACCACGGTGCCGGTCCGCTCCATCGAGACCGGCACCACCTGCAGCGGCGCGGTGGGGGCGGGGTAGAGCGGTGGGGTGAGCGGGTTCACCGGCAGCGCCCGGTCCCGGCCGGTGTCGACCCGGACCGCGGCGCCGGCTTGCGGCACGAACGCGGTGACCCCGCGCGGGTGCGGGACCAGCACCGTGCCGGGCCCGGCGCCGGTGACCGTCCGGGGCTGGCTGACCTCCCGCAGCCGGCCGGCCGCCGGGTCGGGTCCGAGCGTGAACAGCTGGCCGTCGGCGCGCAGCGCCCGGATCCGGCCCTGGCCGTCGATCGCGGCGTCGAGCAGCTCGGCGCCGGCGACCCACGGGGCGCCGATGTCGGCGGCGGTGGTCGGGTCGATTTGCTGGACGATCCCCAGTGGCAGGTCGGCGAGGTAGAGCCGGGTCTGGTCAAACAGGACCTTGAGGCCGCCGGCGGTGCCGGCCCGGGTGCCGCCGGCGGTGAGGGTGGCGGTGTTGATGACCGTGACCTCGCCGGTGGTGAGGTTGGTGACCACCAGCACCCCGTCGCCCTGGGTGATGAGCAGCTGGCTGCCGTCCGGCGCGACCTCCAGCCGGGCCTGCGGGTCACCGGTGGCCGGGTTGATCTGCACCAGCTCGCCGCGCTCGTCGTCGCCGAGCCAGGTCAGCCCGTCCGACAGCGACACCACCGTGTCGGTCAGCCCGACCCCGACCAGCCCGCCGGCGAGCAGCGCGCCGACCACGGCCACCACGCCGATCTCGGCGGCGCCCCGGGACCCTTGCCCGGCCACCCGATCTCGCAGCCTCCGGACCACGTTCACAGCGGTAGACCCTCCCGTTGGGTCACGATTCCTCGTTCGATCGCCAGCCGGGTCAGATCCGGCCGGCGGCGCCGGCCGGTCTTCTCCCGGATCCGGTCCAGATGCGACCGCACCGTCCGCACCGAGATCCGTAACGTGTCGGCGATGTCCTGGTCCCGCTCGCCGTTGGCGACCAGCGCCAGCACCTGCCGCTCCCGGTCGGACAGTGAGAACGGCACCGGCCGGTGCCGCTCCCGGGTGGTGCCGAGCAGGTGCCCGGCGAGCGCCGGGGAGACGTATCGCTCGCCAGCGGCCACCGCCCGCACCGCCCGGCAGATCTCGTCGATGTCGGCCGCCTTGGTCAGGTAGCCCCGGGCACCGGCGGACATCGCCGCGACCAGTTCGGAGCGTCCTGCGTACGCGGTGAGCACCAGCACCCGGAACCCCATGCCGACCACCGCCGCCACCGCCGCCGCGTCGCTCACCCCGGGCAGCTTGAGATCGAGCGTCACCACCGAGCCAGCCGGCCGCCGGTAGGCGGCGAACTCCTCCACCGAGCCGGCGGTGACGCCGACTCGCAGGTCGTCGGTGGCGGCCAGGGCGTGCGCGATCGCGGTGCGGTAGAGCGGATGGTCCTCCACCACATGCACCTCGGTCCGGGCCGGCGAGCCGTCGTTGGCTGCGGCACCGGCGGCTGGCGGCGCTGCCGCATGCTCCATTGGTTGGCCCCCCGGGTCGCGCGACCGGACGGCGGAGCCTCCCGCCTCCGCCGGTACCCGAGAAGATGCCGGATCGGCGAGTGGTTGTCTTCGTGATGGTTCACGAATCGGCCGGGCGGGATGGGGCCGGGTTGGTGAAGCTACGCAATCGAGCAGCATGCCGGCCCTCCGTACGCTCGATCACCGGCCGGCCTGGGCCAGCACGACCGCGGCGGTGAGCACCCGGACGCCGCGGGTGGAGGCCGGCCGGAGCCCAGTCAGCTCCCGGACCCGCTGCAGCCGGTAGTCCAGGGTGCGGGTGTGGATCCGCAGCGCGGCCGCGGTGGCGGCGCGGGACATGTCGTTGCGGTAGTACTCGTCGAGCGTGCGCACCAGCTCCGGGCCGGCGGCGAGCTGCTCGACGATCCGCCGCAGCCACCGGTCGACCTGCGGCGCCTGGGTCAGGCTCAGCTCGACGAACCGGTCGGTGATCGTGTGCAGCTGCTGCGGGTTGCGGTCCGGCGGCGCGACCTGGCTGATCCGCCGCGCCAAATCGAGCGGCTCGGCGAGCTCGCCGACCCGGCCGGCCGCCGCGCCCACCGCCACCGGCCGGCCGGCCGCCTCGGCGAGCATCCGGACCAGCTCGAGCGTCCGGGTGCTGACCGGCTCGGCCACAGTGGACCATCCGGCGGCCGGGGTGACCAACCCGTTGCCGCCGTTCGGCGCCGGCGCGAGGATCACCAGCTCGGTCGGGCCGGTCCAGGCCATCGGCACCCGCCAGCTCGCCAGCAGCGTCTCAATGATCTCCTCGGCCTGCCGGTCGGGCACCGGCGGCGGGGCCAGCTGGATCACCGTCACCAGGTAGCGGTCGGTGAGGGCCAGCCCGAGCCGTTCGTGGGAGCCGCCGTTGGCCGGCTCGTCGGCGAGCAACGCCTTGGTGAGCAAGCCGATCCGGGCCGGCACCGACCAGGAGTCGCCGACCGCGGAGAGGTATCCGTCGAGGTACGCCCGGCGGGCCGGGATGCCCTGCTGCCCCAGCCAGCCGACCAGCCGCAGCAGGTCCTCGGTGGTGGCCGGGCTGGCGGCTTCGTACCCGTCCCGCAGCATCAGTGTGGTGTGGAGGCTGAGCGCGTGCCGCTGCGAGGCGAGCGAGAGGCGCTGCTCACCGCGCAGCCGGCCGGCCGCGCGGATCGCCGCCAGGTCGTCCGCGCTGAGCGGCACCCCGGCGGCCGCGCAGGCGAGGCTGCGGCGCCGGATGAACATCGCGAAGTCGAGGGTGACCGCGGCCAGGTCGCCGCCGGCGGCCCGGTATTCGGGGACCTCCCGGAGGTACGCGTCGACCGCGCGCCGCGCGTTCGCCTCCAGCCGGTGCGTGAGCTCGGTGAACAAGTCGGTCACCCGGCATCCCCTCCTGCTTCCGGCACCGCGGCGCGGTGCTGCCGGCACGCGCCCCTCCGCGAGGATCCGTACGCGGACCGGGTCGTTGCTCGGTGTCGACAGTGGTTCGCGGCAGGGCGGTGAGCGGATGGGGCGGCCTCAGGATATAGAGCAAATCGGATACCTAGTGCTCAACCGATCGACCGATCACCACTGGACAGATTCTGGACACGGGGGCGGGTGAACTCCGGCCGGCTGGCCGGTGAATATTCGGTGACGCCGCCCGGCTTTGATGACTTATCAGAAGATTGCCCGATTAGCATCGCATCTACGATCGGTGCTGATGGACTGGGCCGTCGCGATCTGGCTGGCCGGCGGGGTGCTCGCCGGCGCGGGGGCGGCCATCCTCGTCCGCTCGGCGGTCGAGCAGCGCCGGCGGGCACAGGTACCCGGCGGCGGGAGGACAACGACGATCACCGAGGCGACGACCGACCGGCCCGACCTCCGCGACCGGCTCGCCCGCAAAGGGCTGGACTCGTTGCGGGTGGGGGTGGTGGTGCTCGACGGCGAGGACCGGCCGATCCTGATGAACCCGTCGGCCCGGGCGATGGGGCTGCTGCGCGCCGGCGGCGGGCCGGGGACGATCGTCGCCCATCCGGTGCTGCGCACGCTGGCGGCCCAGGTACGCAGGACCGGGGTGCGCCGGGAAGCCGAGCTGGACCTGCCCCGGGGCGGCGACACCGGCTCGGCCGAGCCGCTCGGGGTGCTGCTGCGGGCGGTCAGCCTGGGCGGTGAGTACGTCGCGGTGGAGGCGGCGGACGTCACCGAGTCGCACCGGGTGGACCGGGTCCGCCGGGACTTCGTCGCCAACGTCGGCCACGAGCTGAAGACCCCGATCGGGGCGCTGCAACTGCTCGCCGAGGCGCTGCTGGACGCGACCAAGCCGGCACCGCGGGACGGCAGCCACACCGACCCGGCCGAGGACGTGGCGGCGGCCCGCCGGTTCGCCGAGCGGATCCAGCACGAGTCGACCCGGTTGGGTCGGCTGGTCACCGAGTTGCTGGAGCTGTCCCGGGTGCAGGGCGCCGAACCGCTGCCGGCGCGGACGCCGGTGTCGGTGGACTGGCTCGTGTCGGAGGTGCTCGACCGGGCCCGGACCGGCGCGACCGCGAAGCGGATCCAGATCTCGACCACCGGGCAGCAGGGGCTCACCGTCTACGGCAGCGGCAACCAGCTGGCGACCGCACTGACCAATCTGGTCGGCAACGCGATCGCCTACTCGCCGGAGGACAGCGAGGTGGTGATCGACTGCCGGGCGGTGGACGGGTACGTCGAGATCGCGGTCACCGATCACGGGATCGGGATCCCGGCCAAGGATCTGGACCGGATCTTCGAGCGGTTCTACCGCTCCGACCGGGCCCGCTCCCGCGCCACCGGCGGGACCGGGCTGGGGCTGGCGATCGTCAAGCACATCGCCACCAACCACGGCGGCCGGGTGGAGGTCGCCAGCACGCTCGGCGAGGGGTCAACGTTCACGCTCCGGCTGCCGGTCCGACCGCCAGAGGCAGCCGAGCCGCTACCCGAGCCGGATCAGATCTCCGGTGCGGTGCCGGACCGGTCCGCGTCCCGGCCGGCCGGATAAGGTTGTTGCAGGAAGCGAGGCGAGGTGGCCCGGGTACTAGTAGTCGAGGACGAGGAGTCCTTCTCCGACGCCCTGTCATACATGCTCCGCAAGGAGGGCTTCGAAGTCTCGGTAGCCGACACCGGTCCGAAGGCGCTCACCGAGTTCGACCGGTCGGGCGCGGACATCGTGTTGCTGGACCTGATGCTGCCGGAGATGTCCGGCACCGAGGTGTGCCGGCAACTGCGTACCAAGTCACAGGTCCCGATCATCATGATCACCGCGCGGGACAGCGAGATCGACAAGGTGGTCGGGCTCGAGATCGGCGCGGATGACTACGTGACCAAGCCGTACTCACCGCGCGAGCTGGTCGCCAGGATCCGGGCGGTGCTCCGCCGGCGCACCGCGGACAACGGCGAGACGGCGGCGTCGACGCTCGTGGCCGGCCCGGTCCGGATGGATGTCGACCGGCACGTGGTGACAGTGGACGGTTCGCCGGTGCAGTTGCCGCTCAAGGAGTTCGAGCTGCTGGAGCTGCTGCTGCGGAACGCCGGCCGGGTGCTCACCCGGGGGCAGCTGATCGACCGGATCTGGGGTGCCGACTACGTCGGCGACACGAAGACGCTTGACGTGCACGTGAAGCGGCTCCGGTCGAAAGTGGAGCCTTCGCCGTCCAACCCGCGCCACATCGTGACCGTCCGCGGGCTCGGCTACAAGTTCGAGCCCTGATCGCCGGCTTGCTCACCCGGCCGGCGCGGGCCGGGGCTAGGCGGTGGCCAGCGCCGGCCTGGCCCGGCGGCCGGTCTGGATCAGCACCCGGGCACCGCACCAGCACTCGACCTCGAGCAGGATCCCGGCGGCCGTGTTGGCTAGGCCGCGGATCCGGCGCTCCGGCACCATCACCCGTGTCCGGTGGCGCGGGCAGTCGATCGCGAACATGCGTCCAGCGTCGCCGGCCGCCGGCGACGCTGCCAGTGGCAGAGTTGCCGGTGTTCGAAAATTTTCTGCCATACTTGGCGCATGTCTGTCCGGACCCCGTTTCGCAACGTCGCCGCGTACACGCCGGCCTATAGCGGCGGCTTCAGCGTCGGGATCGTGGCTGAAATCTTCGGGTTTGACCGGACCCACCGGGGGATGCCCGGGTTCGAGTTCGCGATGTGCGCGCAGCGGCCGGGCCCGATCCGCACCGACACCGGGCTGACCATCACGATCGAGCACGGGCTGGACCGGCTGGTCACCGCCGATCTGGTGCTCGTGTTGCCCTGGGAGACCACCACCGAGCTGCCGCCGGACGAGGTCTACGCCGCGCTCCGGGAGGCCCACGACCGGGGTGCGATCGTCGCCAGTTGCTGCACCGGCGCCTTCCCGCTCGCGGCGTCCGGGCTGCTCGACGGGCGGCGGGCGACCACCCACTGGCGGTGGGCGGACGAGTTCCAGGCGCGCTTCCCCAAGGTCAAGCTGATCCCGGACGTGCTCTACATCGACGAGGGACAGGTGCTCACGAGCGCCGGTGCCGCCGCCAGCATCGACCTGTGTCTTTACCTGATCCGCCGGGAGTACGGCGCCTCGGTGGCGACCGCGATCGCCCGGGACATGGTGGTGCCGCCGCACCGGGACGGCGGCCAGGCGCAGTACGTAGCGGTGCCGATGCCGGATGACTGCGACGACGACCGGCTCGGCGACGTGATCAGCTGGGCCCGGGCGCACCTGGACGAGCGAGTCACGGTCGCTGACCTCGCTGCCCGGGCGCTGATGAGCCCGCGGTCGTTCGCCCGGCGCTTCAAGGCGGTCACCGGCACCACGCCGCACGCCTGGTTGCTCGGGCAACGCCTGCACCGGGCCGAGGAGCTGCTGGAGACCGCCGACCTGCGGATCGAGGAGGTGGCCCGCCGGTGCGGGTTCGGGACTGCGGCGGCGCTGCGGGAGCAGTTCGTGCGGCGCCGGGGCGTGTCGCCCCGGGAGTATCGGCGGGCGTTCGGCCCGCCCCGCGAGCGACCCGTGGCCCAGCCGGGCTAGCTGTGCGGTCTCGTGAGGTTGGGGACGCGGCTGGCGGGTGTGACCTGCCGTTCGGCACCGGCTCGCCGCCGGGTCCTACGTTGGCGCGGTCAGCTAGAGCTGGGGTTGGTTGAGGCTTAGTAGGGGTGGGTCTTGGCGGACGAGGTATTGCAGGCCGTGGGGTGTTTGCCAGGAGAACACGCCGGGTGAGAGCTGGACCAGTTGGGTGCCGGTGGTGTGGCGGAATAGGTGGTGGGTGCGGCAGAGGCAGCCGAGGTTGCTGGTGGTGGTTTTGCCGCCGTCGGCCCATGGTTGGGTGTGGTCGATGTCGCAGGTGTGGGCGGGTCTTCGACATCCGGGTGCGCGGCAGGTGCGGTCCCGGGCCCGCACGAACGCCGCCTGCGCGGCGGTCGGTCGCCGTCTGTCTGGGTGCCGGTCGAGGTCGGGTGTGGGGTGGGTGGTGAGGATGCCGTGGGCTGCGAGTTGGTGGGGTTGGGGGGTGTAGACCGAGTAGCGCCATTGCGCATCCGGCATGTGGGTGATGAGGTGGCGGGCGACTTCGGCGAGGATGGGGCGGTTGCCGTTGAGCTCGCCGGGCAGGTTGTCCAGCCCGAGGGCGGTGGTCAGTGGTATCTGCAGTTCGATGACGCCACGCCGGGGGGCTGGTAGTGGGGCGGATGATGCCGGCTGGCGGCAGGTGCCGCACACCACAGGCTGCCCACCGCGGCCGGCGCCGCTGGTGGTGCCGCGGGCGGCGGTGATGGCGGGGTCGG
>DATCKZ010000126.1:0-92601 GCA_036564175.1 Natronosporangium sp. | reverse complement strand
TGCAAGGAGGAGTCGTTCCACCAGCGCCAGGGGTTCGAGATCCTCTACACCCTGGCGCGCGGCACCCCGGAACAGCGAGAGATGGCGCAAGACGCCGTCAACCGGTGGTGGTACCCGTCGCTGGCGATGTTCGGGCCGCCGGACACCCAGTCGACCCACTCGGCGCAGTCCATGGCGTGGAAGATCAAGCGCTTCTCCAACGACGAGCTGCGGCAGCGGTTCGTGGACATGTGCGTCGGCCAGGCCGAGGTGCTCGGGCTGCGGATCCCGGACCCGAACCTGCGGTGGAACGAGGAGCGCGGTTCGTACGACTTCACCCCACCCGATTACGACGAGCTGATGCGGGTGATCTCCGGGGACGGGCCGTGCAACCGGCAGCGGATGGCACACCGCCGGGCCGCCCACGAGAACGGTGCCTGGGTGCGGGAAGCGGCAGCGGCCTACGCCGCGAAGCGGAGGCAACGCGAGCATGCCTGAGCTGTCACCGCTGTGGGAGGTGTTCGTGCGGCCCCGGCGTGGACTGTCGCATGTGCACGTCGGCAGCCTGCACGCGCCGGACGCCGAGACCGCGCTGCGGCACGCCCGGGACGTCTACACCCGCCGGCAGGAGGGGGTGTCGATCTGGGTGGTGCCGGCCAGCGAAATCACCGCCTCCAGCCCGGACGAGAAGGACGCGTTCTTCGACCCGGCCGCCGACAAGATTTACCGGCACCCGACCTTCTACCACGTGCCGGAGGGAGCGAAGCACCTATGACCGCCTCGTTCGAGGAGGTGCTGGCGCTCGGCGACGACGCGCTGATCGCCGCGCAACGGCTGGCCGAGTGGTGCGCGAAGGCGCCGGAGATGGAAGAGGACATCGCGCTCACCAACATCGCGCTGGACCAGCTGGGCGCCGCCCGGATGCTGCTGTCCTACGCCGGTGAGCTGGAGGGCGCCGGTCGGGACGAGGACGCGCTCGCCTACCTGCGCGACGACCGCGAGTTCCGGAACGTGCTGCTGGTCGAGCTCCCCAACGGCGATTTCGCGGTGACCATGGCGAAGCTGCTCTTCCTCTCCGCGTACCAGCGCGACCGCTACCGGCAGCTGGCGGCCGGCCCGGACGAGCGGCTCGCCGGGATCGCCGCCACCGCGGTGAAGGAGTCCGCCTACCACGTCGACCACGCTTCGCTGTGGACGATCCGGCTGGGCGACGGGACCGAGGAGTCACACGCCCGGATGCAGTCCGCAGTGGACGAAATCTGGCCCTACACGTACGAGCTGTTCGACGACAACGACCTGCGGGCGGGCTGGCTGGCGACGGTCGAGCCGGTGCTCGCCGAGGCGACCCTGACCCGCCCGGCCGACGGTGGCTGGGCGCCGCGGGGCGGCCGGCAGGGACTGCACACCGAGCACCTGTCCTACCTGCTCGCCGAGATGCAGGTGCTGCACCGGGCGCATCCGGGGGCGAAATGGTAGCGCCGTACGAGGTCGCGGCCCAGGTGCTGGACCCGGAGCTGCGAGTGGTCACGATCGAGGAGCTCGGGATCCTCCGGGACGCCCGGGCCGAGCCGGACCGCGCGGTGGTGACCATCACCCCGACCTACTCCGGTTGCCCGGCGATGGACGTGATCCGGGCCGAGGTGACCCGGGCGCTGCGGCGCGCCGGTTGGGCCACAGTGGAGGTGGTCACCCAGCTGCGGCCATCGTGGACCACCGACTGGATCACCGAGTCCGGCCGGGCGAAGCTCGCCGCCGCCGGGATCGCGCCGCCCGCCCCAGTCCGCGGTACGGATGGCGCGGCCGGCCCGGTGCCGCTGGGGATGCCCGGCCGCCGGCCGCCGGCACCGGCCTGCCCCTGGTGTGGGTCCACGGCTACCGAAGAGGTGAGCCGGTTCGGCTCCACCGCCTGCAAGTCGCTGTGGCGGTGCGACCAGTGCCGGGAGCCGTTCGAGCATGTGAAGGCAATCTGATGGGGCAGGTGACGATCAGGCGGCCGACCCGGCGGCGGCCGACCTTCCACCCGCTACGGGTGGCCGCGATCGACCGGCTGACCGACGACTCGCTGGCGATCACGTTCGCGGTGCCGGAGCAGCTCCGGGACACCTACCGGTTCCAGGCCGGCCAGCATTTGACGGTCCGCCGGATCGACCCCGACAGCGGTGAGGACGTGCGCCGGTCGTACTCGATCTGCTCCACCCCGGCCGAGCTGGCCGAGCACGGCCGGCTCCGGATCGGGGTGAAGGAGCTGCCGGACGGTGCCTTCTCGCGGTGGGCGGCCACCGAGCTGGTGGTCGGTGACGAGGTCGAGGTGATGCCGCCGCTGGGCCACTTCACCACCGCGGTCGACCCGACCCGCACCCGGCGGTACGTCGGGATCGCCGCCGGCTCCGGGATCACCCCGCTGCTGTCGCTGATCGCCACCGTGCTCGAGGTCGAGCGGCAGAGCACGTTCACGCTGCTGTACGGCAACCGGTACGTCCGGTCGGTGATGTTCGCCGAGGAGCTGGCGGATCTGAAGGACCGGTGGCCGGCCCGGCTGCAGATCGTGCACGTGCTCTCCCGGGAGCCCGGCGACTCGGAGCTGCTTTCCGGGAGGATCGACGCTGACCGGCTGCCGAAGTTGCTGGACACGTTCGTGCCCGGCGAGGTCGACGAGTGGTTCCTGTGTGGACCATATGACATGGTGCTGGACGCCCGGGCGGTGCTCACCGGCCGCGGCGCGCCCGAGGCGGCGATCCGTACCGAACTCTTCCATGTGCCGACCGGGACCGGCTCCGGGACCCCGTCACCGCCACCGGCCCGGCCGGTGGTCGGCACCGGCGAGGTCGAGGTGACGATCCGGCTGGACGGTCGGGAGTCCACGTTCACAATGGACCGCGATGAGCGGGTGCTGGACGCGGCGTTACGGGTGCGTGGCGAGCTGCCCTACTCCTGCCGGGGCGGGGTCTGCTCCACCTGCCGGGCGAAACTGGTCGACGGCGAGGTGAAGATGGCGGCGAACTGGGCGCTGGAGCCGGACGAGCTGGCCGCCGGGTATGTGCTCACCTGCCAGTCCAGCCCGGTCACCAACCACCTTACGGTTGACTACGACGCGTGATTTCGTCGATGGTGACGAGGTCGTCCGGGGTCGGCTGCCAGCCGCCGGCGGTGACGTTCGCGCGCACCTGGTCGGGCGAGGTGGCACCGGCGATCACGCTCGCCACCACCGGTTGGGCGGCCAGCCAGCCGATCGCCACATCGAGGATGCCGATCCCGCGCTCGGCCGCGAACTTGGTCAGCGCCTCGATGACGTCCCAGCGGGCGGTCTGGAGCCGGGTCGCGAACCGCTCGGCGGACAGCCGGGCGCCGGCCGGCGGTGGCGTGCCGCGCCGGTACTTCCCGGTGAGCAGGCCGCTGGCGAGCGGGAAGTAGGGCAGCAGGCCGAGCCGGAAGTGCTGGCAGGCCGGGATCAGCTCCGCCTCCACCTCGCGGTGCAGCAGGTTGTAATGGTTCTGGGCGGAGATGAACGGGGTGAGGCCCTGGGTCCGGGCGATCCAGGCGGCGTCGGCGGTCTGCCAACCGGCGAAATTGGAGTGTCCGATGTAGCGGACCTTGCCGGCGCGGACCAGATCGTCGAGCACGGACAGGGTGTCCTCGACCCGGACCTGGTCGGACGGCCAGTGCTGCTGGTAGAGGTCGATTCGGTCGGTGCCGAGCCGCCGCAGCGACGCCTCCACCGCCTTCGGCAGGTAGTCGCGCGGGTGCTGCCCCTTGGCGTCCGGCCGGTCGTAGCCGAACTTGGTGGCGATGATCGCCTGATCCCGCCGGCCCCGCAGCGCGGCACCGAGGTACTCCTCGGAAAGTCCGTCACCGTAGGAATCCGAGGTGTCGAACAGGTTGATGCCGTGGTCGAGCGCGGCGCCGACCACCGCCGCGGTCCGGCCGGCGTCGATCCGGGCGCCGAAGTTGTTGCAGCCGAGGCCGACCACCGACACCAGCAGGTCCGACTCGCCGAGCCGCCGGCAACGCATTTCACCCATGCGTTGACCTTAGCGGCTGGCGAGCCGGACCAGCCGGGCCGGGCTAGTCGGGGTCTGGCGCCGGCCGGTTGAGCTGGATCACATCCCGGTCGAGCCGGAAGTCACCGGCCGGCCGGGTCCGTTCGGCGACGGTCTCCGGGTCGAGGACGACCACCGGTGCCCGGGCCGCCACCCGTGGCAGCTGCATGGTGGTGGCGAGCTGCTGGGGCAGCAACCGGACCGGATCCGCCGGCTCCGGCTCCGGCTCGGGCGGCGTCGGCGGTCCCAGCCACAGCTCCAATCCCGGATATTGGCCGTCATCGAACCGGTCGACGAACGCCTGCACCGGTGCCGGCATCGGCACCGTGACCCCCTGGATGGCGTTGCCGCGACCGGGCCGGAAGACGTGCACATTGTCCACTCCGAGCACCACCGCGAGGTCCGGGACCAACCGGATCAGCCACCGGCACACCGGGTGGGCCAGCGCGCTGCCGCGCACCCCGCGGATGTCGTCACTGCGCAGCTGCGCCGCGACCGCCCCCGGGTCCTCGCCCAGCGTCTCCAGCAATCCGGCGATGTGGTCGTACAGGTTCGGGTCGGCGTCGGTCAGCTTCGGCTCGGATCTGGTCACCTTCGGATCGGTTTTGGTCATCGCAACCGCTCCACACTGGGATCGCAGGACAGCGCCTGCCGAGCCCGGTAGGTGGCGGCCTTGACCGCGCCGATTTCCAGTCCGAGCAGGTCAGCGGTGTCGGCGACCGACAGCCCTCGGGCGAACCGCAGCGAAACCACCTGCTGTTGCCGATCGCTCAATCTGGACACCGCGCGGGCAAGCGTTTCGGCGAGCTGCCGGCGCTGGTCTCGGGTGGTGACGTCGACCGCCGGATCGCCGTCGCTGTCCGCTGCGGCGGTGAGCCGGCCTTCGGTCTCGCCGGTGAAGTCGTCCCACAGGTGGTGCCGCCGGTGCCAGCCCGACCGCCAGTAGTCGGTGAGGAGGTTGCTGGCGATCGTCATCAGCCAGGCTCCGAACGGGCGGCCGGTCTCGCGGTACCGGCCGACCCCGGAGAGCGCACGCGCGAACGTGTCCTGGGTGAGGTCCTCGGCCAAGTGCCGGTCGCCGCGGGCGCGGCGAAGCAGGAAGCGGTAGACGGGTTCGTGATAGCTCGCATAGAGCGCGGCGAATGCCGTCCGGTCTCCGGCGGCAGCCGCGGTCCGCAGGCGGGCCTCCGAGTCGGGTGCGAGGCCGGCTCCGCCGGCGGGCGGTTGGGTGATGTCGTCAGGGGTGAGAGAGGGAGTGCGTTGGCTGGTAGGGGTGGCGGTCGGTGTCACGATCGCCATCAAGGCCTCTCTTTCGGGTTTCCGTGCTTGGCAACGATGGTGGGTAGGTGATCGCGTCCAGCGGGACGCCGAGCACTTCTGCGAGCCGGCTGGTGACGACTAGTGGTGGCTGTCTACGACCAGCCTCGATGTTGGCTAGGTACGGGGCGCTGATCCCGGCGTTCGCGGCACAGGTCTGCTGGCGGATGCCAAGCGCCTGCCTCAAAGCCCGTATCGACGCCCCGTTCGTCGCTCTATAGGACACAAGGCGAAGCTTAGGTGAGTAGTTAAGGGGTATACAAGGGGTAAAGAGAGAAAATTACTCGACTTCTGAGATTGATAAAGGTGACGTACTGATCATTACTAACCGCAGGATGACAGCAACTCACCGTATACGGCCGGGTTGCCTTTCTTTTCCATGGCTTTCCTGGGAACATCTTCGCGTGCATGGACGCGATTTGGGGTTGCGGCTCCGGCGGGCGCGGGAGCGGGCCCGGCTCACCCAACGCGAGCTGGCCGAGCGGGTCGGCGTGGACCGGAAAACGGTCGGCAACTGGGAGTCCGGTGTGTCCAGCCCGCGCAGCAGCCTCGGCCGGCTGGAGGCGGTCCTCAAGGACTACGGGTTCAGTCTGGACGCGGACCCGTGGCCGCCGCCGGCGAGCGCGGACGCGGTGATCCGGATGATCGTCGAGGTGCTGGATTCCGCCTTTTCGCCGGCGGTCCAGGTGCAGATGATCAGGGACATCATCGAGCGCGAATACGATGGACGATCGGCTATGCGCGACCAACCGTCTGGTAAAAGTGGATCAACGAATAGCTGAAATGGATCGCCGGAAAGCTGAAATGACCCAGCAAATAGCTGATCCACATTAGGATGTTCGTTCCATAGCGGATCGGGGGCGGTTGGCGATCACAATAGCAAACCGTTTGTGAGATGGCGACACGCTGTGCTGTGACGGCAGAACTACCGACGGAGTCGAAGCCGTCGCTTTAGCATCATCTGAGGCGCTTTCGAGTGCCGTAACGGCCCTACAGGGGAAAGGACAGTCCGTTGCGACAGCAATCCCCTCGTACCTACCTGTTGATGAGCGCCGCCATCGTCGGTGCCTTGGTCGCCAACGATCTGGTCCGGCTCGCGACCACCGGCCGCCTGCCCGCGGGGGAGTTACGACATACCGCCTTCGCGGCGGCCGCCGTGCTTACCGCGCTCGGGCTCACCGGCCGGTACACCCAGCGCACGCTGGAGCTGGCCCGCCGGATCGAGTTCGCCCGGGCACCCAGCGCCGGGTCGGACAACCTCCGGTCGGGCAGGCACACCGGCGCTCGCCGGACAGGAGACCCGAAACCGCGACAGCCCTCCCGGCCCCGGCCGCGGCCGGCCGGCGAGGGCGGCATCCCCTAAGCCGGGGAGCCGGCGCGCACGGTTGGCGAACCAGCGCCACCAGCGCATGATGGACGGATGCGTTGGGGTGTGGTCGACTCGCCGATCGGCCCGGTGTCGGTCGGCGTCGACGATACCGGGGTGGCGGCTGTCCAGCTCCGGCCCCGGCTGCCGGTCCCACCGGCGCCGATCGCCGGGTTGCTAGCCACCGCCGTCGACCAGCTGCGGGCGTACTTCGCCGGCGAGCGCACCGAGTTCACGCTGCCGCTGTCGGTCCCCGACACCGCTGGCAGTGACTTCGAGCGCGCCGTCTGGGCAGAGATCGCGCGGATTCCGTACGGAGAAATGCGTACGTACGGCGAGGTGGCCGCCGCGGTCGGGGATCCCGGTGCGGCCCGGGCGGTCGGCGCCGCCTGCAACCGGAACCCGGTTCCGTTGCTTGTCCCCTGTCACCGGGTGGTCGGCGCCGGCGGCAAGCTGGTCGGCTTCGGCGGCGGGCTGCCGCGGAAGCGGTGGCTGCTGGAGCACGAGGCACGGGTGGCCCTGGAGCGCGCTTGGTCCTGACCGGACGGACGGGTTGCGTCGGCCGGTTAGATTGATCGCGACAGGGAGGTACCCCCATGAGCGAGCCGACGTCCAGGCGGCCAACCGGCGTCGGATGGCCCGACGCATCCCAGCCCGCCCAGCCCTCGACCGCCCAGCCTTCGCCCCCGTCATCGTCGCCGCCACCGGCTCCCGCCGCCGAGTCGGCTCCCGCCGACGACGAGTTCGCGCGCCGCGCTCAGAGCTACCGGGCGCAGAGCTACCGGGCGGGTGCGCCGCGGCGGCCGATCACGCTGCCGCCGGCGCGGCCCGGCACCGTCACCGCCGCCGCGGTGATCCTGTTCATCAGTGCCGGGCTCGCGGCGCTGGCCTGCGGCGGCGTCAACCTGCTCGCCGGCCAGGCCGGCCTCACCCGCTCCGAGCAAACCCTGCTGCTGATGGTCAGCGCACTGTTCGGGGTGATCGCGGTCACCGACACCGTGCTCGGCTACTACATCCTGCAGGGCCGGCAGTGGGCCCGGATCACCACAATCGTGCTGTCCGCCATCTCGATCGCGGTCGGCCTGATCGGCGCGATCGCGGCGGCCGGCAGCGGCGCCGACGGCGGCGCCGGCAGCTGCTTCGGGATCATCGTCAACGGCGTGGTGATCGGACTGCTCAGCGGCTCGACCGCAGCGGAGTACTTCCGCGCCATTAGCGACTAGCGATGAGTGACCAGCCACTCCCGCGAGCTGGCGGGATCACCGGTCCGGAGCCACCGCGTACCCTCAAAGCTGTGAACCGGGAGATCGAAGACGCGCTGCAGCGGGCCGCGGACGGCGGGCGGATCACGCCCGAGGAGGCGCTGCTGCTCTACACGGACGCACCGTTCCACCCGCTGGGCGAGGCCGCCGACGCGGTCCGCCGCCGGCGCTATCCGGACGGCATCGTTACCTACCTCATCGACCGGAACATCAACTACACCAACGTCTGCGTGACCGCGTGCAAGTTCTGCGCGTTCTACCGGGCGCCGAAGCACCCCGAGGGCTGGAGCCACGACCTGGACGAGATCCTGCGCCGGTGCGGCGAGGCGGTGGAGCTCGGCGCCACCCAGGTGATGCTGCAGGGCGGCCACCACCCGGACTACGGGGTGGAGTACTACGAGCAGCTGTTCAGCGCGGTCAAGGCGGCGTACCCGCAACTGGCGATCCACTCGATCGGCCCGAGCGAGATCGTCCACATGGCGAAGGTCTCCGGCGTCTCGATCGAGGAGGCGATCACCCGGATCAAGGCGGCCGGGCTGGACTCGATCGCCGGCGCCGGTGCGGAGCTGCTGCCGGACCGGCCCCGGCAGGCGATCGCGCCGTTGAAGGAGTCCGGTGCCCGGTGGCTCGAGGTGATGGAGATCGCGCACCGGCTCGGCCTGGAGTCGACCGCCACGATGATGATGGGGACCGGCGAGACCAACGCCGAGCGGATCGAGCACCTGCGGATGATCCGCGACGTGCAGGACCGCACCGGCGGGTTCCGGGCGTTCATCCCGTGGACCTACCAGCCGGAGAACAACCACCTCAAGGGCCGGACCCAGGCGACCGCGATGGAGTACCTGCGGCTGCTCGCGGTGGCCCGGCTGTTCTTCGACAACATCGCCCACCTGCAGGCCTCCTGGCTGACCACCGGTAAGCCGGTGGGCCAGCTGTCGCTGCACATGGGCGTGGACGACCTTGGGTCGATCATGCTGGAGGAGAACGTCATCTCCTCCGCCGGTGCCCGGCACCGGTCCAACCTCACCGAGCTGATCTGGATGATCCGGACCGCCGGCCGGATCCCGGCCCAGCGGGACACCCGGTACCGGCACCTGAGGGTGCACTACACGCCGGCCGACGACCCGGCCGACGAGCGGGTGGTCTCGCACTACTCGTCGATCGCGCTGACCCCGGTCTCCGCCGGCCAGTCGTAGCCACCGGCGCTCGTGACCACGCGACTGGGCGGGCCCGCCGTGCGGACCCGCCCAGTTCGGTTTGCGCCCGGTGCCTACTCGGACTCGGTGGTCATCCGGGCGCCGAGCGCCCGGGCCGCGATCACCAGCGCAGCGGCCCCGAGCACGAGGTCCTTCAGCACGTACTGCGCCTCCAGGGTCGGCCCGTCGGCCGGGAACATGTCCGAGAAGAACAGCACCACCGGCGACATGATCCCGACCAGCCAACCGGCGACCGCCAGCAGCCCGATCCGCAGGAACTTGCCGGTGACCAGCACCAGGCCGATCAGCACCTCGGTCACCGCGGTCACCAGCACGGCGGTCTGGCCGGTCACCATGCCGAAGGTCAGCGCGTCGACCGTACGCATCACCAGCGGCTCGGCCGGACTAGCGCCGGGTATGAACTTCACGGCGCCGAATCCCAGGATCACCGCGCCGAGGCTGATCCGCAGCACCTGCACGCTGTAGCGGGCCAGCCAGTCGGTCAGCCGGTCGGTCGCCCGCTGGATCAGGCTGGTCGGGTTCGGGATGGTCAGGTTAGTCATGGCTGGCTCCTCCGTTCCTGGTCGAACGCTCAGCGGGTCTGAACGTCCGCGGCTCGAACCCGTCGGTTCGAACGAGACCAGCCTCTCGGCGAACGCGGTTCACGACGTCGGTCAGCCAACGTCACCTTCGCTAGGCCAGGGCGCGTACCGGCGAGCCCGCCGGCTGCGCGGCGGCTCGCTCGCCGTACGTCCAACGGCGTACGGCGGGGCACGCTGCTGAGCGGACGGCCGGACCGGGCCCGGTCGGCCAGACTTGACGGCATGCGGATGTCAACGGTCGGCGACCTGGTGCTCGCGGTGGTGCTCGCCGCGCTCGGGTTCCTCAGCGTGGCCGCCGAGATCGGCGCCGAGCAGGTGCGGACCGGCGCCCCGCCGGCCGGCGACTCGGTGGTCGGGATGGCGCTCGCGGCCGCGGCCGGGCTGGCGCTGGCGGTGCGCCGCCGCTGGCCGCTGCCGACGCTGGCGGCGGTGACCCTGCTGATCGCCGGCTACCTGCTGCTCGGCTACCCGTTCGGGCTGGTGTTCCTGCCGTTCGCGGTCGCGATGTACACGGTCGCCCGGCACCGGTCGCTCACCGTCGCCGGGATCGCGGCGGTGGCCGCGTTCGCGGTGCTGCTGACCCACCTGCTGTTCAGCGACGAGGGGACGCTCGGGCTCGCGTGGGGGTCGGCCTGGGTGGCGGTGCCGCTGGGGATCGGTGCTACCGTCCGGGCAAGGCAGGAGGTCGCCGCCCGGGCCCGGGCGGACCTGATCCGCGCGCACGTCGACCAGGAGCGGCTTAGGGTCGCGCAGGAGGTACACGACATCGTGGGGCACGGGCTCGCCGCGATCAAGATGCAGGCGGACGTCGCGCTCCACGTGCTGGCCAAGAAACCGGAGCAGGCGCAGACGGCGTTGGACGCGATCAGCCGTACCTCCGCCCAGGCGCTCGACGAGCTGCGGGCGACCCTGGCGGCGGTACGCGAGCCCGCTGGCGACGCCGGCCGGTCGCCGACCCCGAGCGTGACCCGGCTCGACGAGCTGCGGCGCCGGATGGGCGAGGCCGGCCTGCAGGTGAAGCTGCGGGTCACCGGCCAGCCCCGGGAGCTGCCGCCGGCGGTCGACCTGACCGGCTACCGGATCGTCCAGGAGTCGCTCACCAACGTGCTGCGCCACAGCGCCGCGACCGAGGTCACGGTGGAGATCCGGTACGAGGAGGACGCGCTGGTCGTGTCCGCGGTGAACCCGATCACCGGGGAGGTGCGCCACCCCGGCGACGGCTCCGGGATCGCCGGGATGCGGCAGCGGGTGGTTGACTTGGGCGGCACGTTCTCGGCTGGCCCGGTCGACGGCCGGTTCGAGGTGACCGCCAAAATCCCGACCGGAGGTCGTGAGTGAACGCTGAGCCGGCGCGCTCGGCCGGGAAGATTTCGGTACTGATCGTCGACGACCAGGACCTGGTCCGGATCGGCCTGCGCACGCTGGTCGAGAACGAGGACGACCTGACCTACGCCGGGGAGGCGGCCGACGGGTTGGCCGCGGTCGCCGCCGCCCGCGAGCACCGGCCGGACGTGATCCTGATGGACATCCGGATGCCCGGCATCGACGGGCTGGAGGCGACCCGCCGGATCCTCGCCGACCCGGAGCTGGAAGCCACCAAGGTGATCGTCCTGACCACGTTCGAGCGGGACGAGTACGTCTTTGACGCGCTCCGCTACGGCGCCAGCGGGTTCCTGCTCAAGGACACCCGGCCGGCCGAGCTGCTGCAGGCGATCCGGCTGGTCGCCGAGGGCGGGGCGCTGCTGTCGCCGTCGGTGACCCGCCGGTTGGTGCGCGAGTTCGTAGCCCAGTCGTCCCGGTCGCTGAAGCCGCACCCGGAGCTGCCGACCCTCACCGACCGGGAGCGCGAGGTGCTGACGCTGGTGGCCGAGGGGCTCACCAACGACGAGATCGCCGCCCGGCTGGTGATCAGCCCGGCGACCGCCCGCACCCACGTCAGCCGGACGATGATCAAGCTCGGGGCACGCGACCGGGCCCAGCTGGTGGTGTTCGCCTACCAGTCCGGCCTCGCCGACTGAGTTCGCCGACACCGCCGCCATTGGCAAAGCGCTGCACTGATTGGCAAGTGGTGTGCACGCTCGGGCCAGACGCGGTGGTGGCGCGGTCGCGAGACTGGCGGAATGCGAGACCAGACCAAGCCCGGGTGGGCGCTGCAGCGCCTGCTCGACATCCACGCGCTGATCCGCAACGACCTCGCGAGCCTGCGGCAGGCGGTGGCCGCGGTCGCCGCGAACGGCGCCGGTGACCAGGCGGCGGCCGCGCTGGCGAACCTGTCGATCGGACAGCCGGACTGGTCGCTGCACCGCTACTGCGCGGAGTTCTGCAGCTTCATCCACGAGCACCATTCGGTCGAGGACGCGGTGATGTTCCCGTCCGTGCTGGACGTCGCCGGCGACCAGCCCGGCCTGCGGGCGACCGTCGACCGGCTCCGCGCCGAGCACGCCGAGATAGCGACCTATGTGGACGCGGCCGGCCGGGCGGTGGCGGCGCTGCCGGGAGACGCGGGGACTCGGGCCACCGCGATCAGCGCGCTGACCGCGCTCGCTGACCGGCTGGCGGGACATCTGGCCTATGAGGAGGAGAGCCTGGCCGCGGCGCTGAACGAGGTGTCCAACCGGCTCACCCCGGAGGACGTCGGCGCGCCCGAGCCGCCGGTGCGGCGGTAGTCGGCCGGCGGGCAGCCGTACGCCGCCCGGAACGCCCGGCTGAACTGGGCCGGGTTGGCGATCCCCCAACGCGCGGCGATCGCGCTCACCGGCCGGTCCCGTAGGGCGGGGTCGAGCAGGTCGCGCCGGCTGCGCTCCAGCCGCCGCCAGCGGATCCAGCCGGCCACCGTCATCGGTTCCGGCTCGAACAGCTTGTGCAGCGTCCGGACCGAGAGGTGGTGGGCCGCCGCGATCGACCGCGGCGACAGGCTTGGGTCGGCGAGGTGCGCCTCGATGAACGCGTACACCCGGGCGAGCAGCGCCCGCCGGCGGGCGTCCGGCGGCACCCGGGCCGGCTCACCCAGTTGGCTGGCGACCGCCATCCAGAGCAGGTCGACGAACGTCTGCCCGACCCGGACCGCCTGATCCGGCCGCAGCTGGTCGAGCTGCCGGGGCAGCTCCCGGGCGAGCGAGGCGGCGAGCGCGGCCGGGCCGGTGCCGGGCAGCCGCAGCGGGGTCGCCGGCGGCAGCGGCAGCAGCGATGTGGGGAACGCCACCTCGACGTGCCGCACGGCGGGGTGCACGAACCGGGCCGGCCGCCGGTGGTCGACCAGCACCAGATCGCCCGGCCCGAACCGGGCCTGCCGACCGGCTTGCTCGACCACCACCGAGCCCCGCACCACCAGCCCGACCTGGTGCAGGTCCGGGTTCGAGCGGCGGATCGCCCGCCGGGTCCGGCGGCACTCGCCGGCCGGCGTCGACGACTCGATGATCCGCAGCGGGCCGAGCTGCCCGGTCCGCAGCGACGCCCGGAACTCCGCCGGCTCCCTCGGCCGGCCCTCCAGCGGGAACGGAACCTGCTCGAGCGCCTGCTCCCAGTAGTCGACCCGGGCCGGCGCCGGCACGTCATCGGTCCGGAAGATCACCATTCCCACGGTACGCCCGGCTGGCGAGCCGGCTACGCTGCAGTGCGTGCGAGCGCAGCTGGACAGGCGGCCGGATCAGGTGCAGGCGATGTTCGATCACCTGGCGGCGCGGTACGACCGGACCAACACGGTGATCTCGATGGGGCTGGACCGGTACTGGCGCCGGGCCACCCGGCTGGCGCTGGCACTGGCGCCGGGGGAGCGGGTGCTCGACGTCGGGGCCGGCACCGGCGTCTCGACGGTCGAGTTCATCGAGGCCGGCGCCGAGGCGGTGGGGGTCGACCTGTCGCTCGGGATGCTCGCCGCCGGCCGGCGCGCGCGGCCCGGCGTACCGCTGCTCGCCGGCGACGCGCTGGCGCTGCCGTTCCCGGACGCCAGCTTCGACGCGGTGACCATCTCGTTCGCGTTCCGGAACGTGGTCGATCCGCGGGCCGCCCTGCGCGAGTTCTACCGGGTGACCCGGCCCGGCGGCCGGCTGGTGATCTGCGAGTTCAGCCAGCCCCCGAACCGGGTGTTCCGGACCGGCTACCGCACCTACCTGCGGTGGGGGCTGCCGCAGCTGGCTCGGCTGGTGGCGAGCAACCCGGCCGGGTACGACTACCTCGCCGAGTCGATCCAGGACTGGCCCGACCAGCGCGGCTTGGCCGGCTGGCTGGCCGAGACCGGCTGGCAGCGGGTGGCCTGGCGCAACCTGACCGGCGGGATCGTGGCGCTCCACCGCGGCGTGCGGCCCCCCGCCGGCCCGCGCTGAGCCGCGCGTTCTAGACTCGGCGGAGGCTAGTTTGTGAAGACTTTCACGAGCTTGCGAATCGGGTTCTCACGAGCCTGACCGCTGCAACGTACGAGCCCGGAGGTGCTTGTGGTGCCGGAGCGCGATGCGGACGTCATCGTCGTCGGCGCCGGCCCCGGCGGCAGTGCGGCCGCCTACCATCTCGCCCAGCATGGCGCCCGCGTACTCCTGCTCGAAAAATCGCAGTTCCCGCGGGAGAAGGTGTGCGGTGACGGGCTGACTCCGCGGGCGGTGGTCCAGCTGGTCAAGATGGGGGTCGACATCGACGCCCCGGGCTGGCTGCGCAACCGCGGCCTGCGGGCGATCGGCGGTGGGGTACGGCTGGAGCTGCCCTGGCCGGAGCTGTCGAGCTTCCCGTCGTTCGGGCTGACCCGGACCCGGTACGACTTCGACCAGCTGCTGGCCGACCGGGCGGTGGCGGTCGGGGCCGACCTGCGCACCGGCCACCAGGTCACCGGCCCGGTGCTGGACGAGCGGACCGGCCGGGTGGTGGGGGTCACCGCCACCGTCGACGGTGAGCAGCGGACGTTCCGGGCGCCGATCACGATCGCCGCGGACGGCGTCTCCGGCCGGCTGCCGATCGCGCTCGGGCTCACCAAGCGCGACGACCGGCCGATCGGGGTGGCGGTGCGGCGCTACTACCACAGCCCGGCCCGGCACGACGACGACTACCTGGAGTCGTGGCTCGAGCTCTACAGCAACGGCCGGATCATGCCCGGGTACGGATGGATCTTCGGACTCGGCGACGGCCGGGTCAACGTCGGCCTGGGCGTGCTGAACTCGTCGGTCTCGTTCGGCAAGACCAACTACCGGCAGCTGCTGGTCGACTGGCTCGCCGGCACGCCGGCCGAGTGGGGGTTGGCGGACGAGGCGAACGCGGACGGGCCGACCAAGGGGGCGGCGTTGCCGATGGGCTTCAACCGGGTGCCGCACTACACCCGGGGGGTGCTGCTGGTCGGCGACACCGGCGGTATGGTGAATCCCTTCAATGGCGAAGGCATCGCGTACGCGATGGAGGCGGGCGAGCTCGCCGCCGAGGTGGTGACGCAGGCGCTGGCCCGGCCGACACCGGCCTCGACCGAGCGGGCGCTGCAGCGCTACCCGCAGTTGCTGCGCGAGCGGTACGGCGGGTATTTCCGGCTCGGCGCGGTGTTCGTCAAGCTGATCGGATACCCGTCACTGAACAAGCTCGCGATCCGGCGCGGGCTGCCGCATCCGCTGCTGATGCGGTTCGTGCTCAAGCTGATGGCGAACCTCACCGATCCGCGCGGCGGCGACGCGATGGACCGGCTCATCAACGGACTGGTGCGGGTGGCACCGGCGGTCTGACCGAAGTAGAGGAACCATGGGACTCTCGGCGTACGTACCGATCATCGGATTGTTCGGGCTGGCGGCGGCGTTCGCGGCTTTCTCGCTGCTGGTGGCGCGGATCGCCGGCCCGCGCCGGCTCAACCAGGCCAAGCTGGAGCCCTATGAGTGCGGCATCGAACCGACCCCGCTACCGATGGGCGGCGGCCGGATCCCGGTCAAGTTCTACCTGACCGCGATGATGTTCATCATCTTCGATATTGAGGTGATCTTCCTGATCCCGTGGGCGGTCGCGTTCGAACAGCTGGCGCTCGGCGGGTTCCTGGCGGTGGTGCTGTTCATCGCGGCGGTCACGATCGCCTACGTGTACGAGTGGCGGCGCGGCGGACTGGAGTGGGACTGACATGGGCATCGAAGAAAAGCTCCCGAACGGGATCCTGTTGACCAGTGTCGAGAAGCTGGTCAACTGGTGCCGGAAGACCAGCATGTGGCCGGCCACGTTCGGGCTCGCCTGCTGCGCCATCGAGATGATGATGACGGTGGCGCCGCGGTTCGACCTCGGCCGGTTCGGCATGGAGGTGTTCCGGGCCAGCCCGCGGCAGGCCGACCTGATGATCGTCGCCGGTCGGGTGTCCCAGAAGATGGCGCCGGTGCTGCGGCAGATCTACGACCAGATGGCCGAGCCGAAGTGGGTGCTGTCGATGGGGGTGTGCGCCACCTCCGGCGGGATGTTCAACAACTACGCGATCGTGCAGGGCGTCGACCACATCGTCCCGGTCGACATGTACCTGCCCGGTTGCCCGCCCCGGCCGGAGATGCTGATCGACGCGATCCTGCGGCTGCACGACAAGGTGATGCACGAGCCGATCAACGACCGGCGCCGGGCGCAGCTGGAGGAGGCCGAGCGGGCCGGTCGCGGGCCGGTGGTGAAGCCGGGCGCGATGCCGTCCAGCTACCGGTTCAACAAGCAGCGGAAGCGCAAGTGGACGCAGGCGGTGCTGGAAGGGCGCGAGGAACAGTTGCGGATCGAGGACTGGATGGAGCGGCACCGGCAAGCGGTCGGGGGTGAAACGCGATGACGAGCCCGTCGCCGAGTGACGAGCCGGGCGGTGGCGTGCCGGTTTCGGCCCCGCCGATCGGCGCCACCAGCGGCGCCCCGGCCGAGCTGCCGCCGACCAGCCGGTCCGGCCGGGGGATGTTCGGCGTGTCCGGCACCGGGGACACCTCCGGGTTCGGCGGGTTGGTGCGCCGCCGGGTGGTGCCCGAGGCCAGCCCGCGGCCGTACGGCGGCTGGTTCGACGAGGCCTGCGACGCACTCGAGGAGGCGTACCCGCGCTTCCACGAGGCGATCGAGAAGGTGGTGGTGGACCGCGGCGAGCTGACCCTCCACATCAAACCGGAGCGGATCGCCGAGGTCTGCGCGGTGATGCGGGACGACCCGTCGCTGCGGTTCGAGCTGTGCAGCAGCGTCTCCGGCGTGGACTATCTGGACGATCCGGAGGGCCGCCGGCTGCACGTGGTCTACCAGCTCACCTCGATGACCTACCGGCGGGTGGTGCGGCTGGAGTGCGCGGTCTCGGTGGAGCACCCGCACCTGCCCAGCATCACCGGCGTCTACCCGACCGCCGACTGGCAGGAACGGGAGACCTACGACATGTTCGGCGTCATCTTCGACGGCCACCCGGGGCTGACCCGGATCCTGATGCCGGACGACTGGGAGGGCCACCCGCAGCGCAAGGACTACCCGCTCGGTGGCATCCCGGTGGAGTACAAGGGGGCCGAGGTCCCGCCCCCAGACCAGCGGAGGTCGTACCAATGACGTACGCGCAGGTTCACGAGACCGAGGAGGGTCGGGTCTTCACCGTCACCGGTGGCGACTGGGACGAGGTCCTCGGCGACCGCGACCCGATCAACGACGAGAAGATCATCATCAACATGGGTCCGCAGCACCCGTCCACCCACGGCGTGCTGCGGCTGGTGCTGGAGCTGGAAGGCGAGACGGTCACCGACGTCCGGCTGGTGATCGGCTACCTCCACACCGGGATCGAGAAGAACCTGGAGTTCCGGAACTGGACCCAGGGCACCACGTTCGTGACCCGGATGGACTACCTCTCGCCGCTGTTCAACGAGGCCGGTTACTGCCTGGCGGTGGAGAAGCTGCTCGGGATCACCGACGACATCCCGACCCGGGCGACCGTGATCCGGGTGCTGATGATGGAGCTGAACCGGATCTCCTCGCACCTGGTCTGGCTCGCCACCACCGGCATGGAGCTCGGCGCGATCTCGATCGCCACCTACGCGTTCCGGGACCGGGAGAAGGTCCTCGACATCTTCGAGATGGCCTCCGGGCTGCGGATGAACCTCGCCTACATCCGGCCCGGCGGGGTGGCGCAGGACTTCCCGGACACCGCCGTGCAGGCCACCCGGGAGCTGCTCGACTACCTGCCGAAGCGGATCAAGGAGTACGAGGCGTTGCTGTCCGGCAACCCGATCTGGCGGGCCCGGACGGTCGGCGTGGCCGAGCTGGACGTCACCGGCTGCGTCGCGCTCGGGGTGACCGGGCCGGTGCTGCGCAGTGCCGGCCTCGCTTGGGACCTGCGCAAGACCATGCCGTACTGCGGCTACGAGACCTACGAGTTCGACGTGCCGACCCGGGACACCGGCGACGTGTTCGCCCGCTACGAGGTGCGGCTGGACGAGATGCGGGAGTCGCTGCGGATCATCCGGCAGTGCCTGGACCGGCTGGAGCCGGGGCCGGTGATGATCGGTGACAAGAAGATCGCTTGGCCGTCGCAGCTGGCGATCGGCAACGACGGGCTCGGTAACTCGTTGAGCCACATCGCGAAGATCATGGGTCAGTCGATGGAGGCGCTGATCCACCACTTCAAGCTGGTCACCGAGGGGTTCCGGGTGCCGCCGGGCCAGGTGTACGTGCAGGTCGAGAGCCCGCGCGGCGAGCTGGGGGTGCACGCGGTCTCGGACGGCGGGACGCGCCCCTACCGGGTGCACTTCCGGGAACCGAGCTTCGTCAACCTCCAGTCGCTACCGGCGATGGCCGAGGGTGGCATGATCGCTGACGTGATCGCCGGTGGCGCCTCGCTCGACCCGGTGATGGGAGGAGTCGACCGGTGAAGGTCACGGACGAGCTGCGGGACCGGGCGCGGGAGATCATCGCCCGCTACCCGGCCGGGCGGGAGCGGTCGGCGCTGCTGCCGCTGCTGCACCTGGTGCAGGCCGAGCAGGGGTACGTGTCGGCGGAGGGGATCGCGTTCTGCGCCGAGACGCTCGGGCTGACCAAGGCGCAGGTGGCGGCGGTCGCGAGCTTCTACACCATGTACAAGCGCCGGCCGACCGGCGACTGGCTGATCAGCGTCTGCACCAACACCATGTGCGGGGTGCTCGGCGGCGACCGGACCTACCAGGCGCTCAAGGAGCGGCTGGGGGTCGACCACGAGCAGACCACCGCCGACGGTATGTTCACATTGGAGCATGCCGAGTGCCTGGCGGCGTGCGACTACGCGCCGGTGATGACCGTCAACTACGAGTACTTCGACAAGGTGCAGGCCGAGGACGCGCTGCGGATCGTCGAGCAGCTGCGGGCCGGCGAGCGGCCGCCGCCGGACCGGGGCGCCCGGTTGTGCACGTTCAAGGAGATTTCGTTGCAGCTGGCCGGGTTCGCCGACGAGCGGGAAGGGGCGCTCGCCGACGGCCCGCCGGGCGAGCCGACACTGGCCGGGGTCCGGCTCGCCCAGCAGCACGGCATCTCGGTGGCCGGGTTCGACCCGGACACCCCGATCGGCAAGGAGTCGGTCCCGGCCGAGCCGGGCCACAAGGCGCCGGACAGCGTGCCGAAGCCGGCGGCCGATCGCAAGCCAGCCGGCGAGCCGGCGCAAGCGGACAAGCGGGAGAGTGGCTCATGAACGCGCCGTCACGGCAGGTGCTGGAGAAGCTGACGCCGGTGCTCACCAAGCGCTGGCTGTCGCCGGACGCCTGGCGGCTGGACGTCTACGAGCGGCTGGACGGCTACACGGCGCTGCGCAAGGCGCTCGCCGCCCACCCGGACGAGCTGATCCAGCTGGTGAAGGACTCCGGGCTGCGCGGTCGGGGCGGTGCCGGCTTCCCGACCGGCATGAAGTGGGGGTTCATCCCGCAGGGCGACGGCAAGCCGCACTACCTGGTGGTGAACGCCGACGAGGGCGAGCCCGGCACCTGCAAGGACCTGCCGCTGATGATGGCCGATCCGCACTCGCTGATCGAGGGCATCATCATCGCCAGCTACGCGATCCGGGCCAACCGCGCGTTCATCTACATCCGCGGCGAGGCGGTGCACGCCGCTCGCCGGCTGCGCAACGCGGTCGCCGAGGCCAGGGCCGCCGGGTACGTCGGCACGAACGTCCTCGGCTCCGGGTTCGACCTCGACATCGTCGTCCACAGTGGCGCCGGTGCGTACATCTGCGGCGAGGAGACCGCGCTGCTGGACTCGCTGGAGGGCTACCGGGGGCAGCCGCGGCTGCGGCCGCCGTTCCCGGCCACCCACGGCCTGTACGCGTCGCCGACCGTGGTCAACAACGTGGAGACCATCGCCAGCGTGCCGTACATCGTGCTCGGTGGCGCCCAGTGGTTCCGGTCGATGGGTACCGAGAAGTCGCCCGGCCCGAAGATCTACTCGGTGTCGGGCCGGGTGAACCGGCCGGGGCAGTACGAGTGCGGGCTCGGGATCACGCTGCGGGAGCTGATCGAGCTGGCCGGCGGCATGCAGCCCGGGCATGAGCTGATGTTCTGGACCCCGGGCGGGTCGTCCACCCCGCTGCTCACCGCCGAGCACCTGGACGTGCCGATGGACTTCGAGGGGATGATGTCGGTCGGCACCATGCTCGGCACCACCGCGGTGCAGGTCTTCTCCAACCAGGACTGCCCGGTCTACGCCGCCTACCGGTGGATGGAGTTCTACCATCACGAGTCGTGCGGCAAGTGCACGCCGTGCCGGGAGGGCAACTACTGGATGAAGCAGGTGCTGCGGCGGATCCTCAGCGGCGCCGGCACCCACGAGGACCTGGACACCCTGCTCGACGCGTGTGACAACCTGCTGGGGCGGGCGTTCTGCGCGCTCGGCGACGGCGCCGCCAGCCCGGTCATGTCGTCGATCAAATACTTCCGCCAGATCTATCTGGACTACATCGAGGGGCGGCGGCCGCCGATGTTCGCCGCGTCGTCGGCCGAGCTGGTAGGAGCACACTGAGATGACCGAGGTAACCAAGGCCCCCGACGAGGTGACCCTCACCATCGACGGGGTGGAGGTGACCGCCCCGAAGGGGTCGCTCATCATCCGGGTAGCGGAACGGCTCGGCATCGAGATCCCGCGGTTCTGCGAGCACCCGCTGCTGGAGCCGGTCGGCGCGTGCCGGCAGTGTCTGGTTGAAGTGGAGGGTCAGCGCAAGCCGATCACCTCCTGCACGACCCCGATCGCCGACGGGATGGTGGTGAAGACCCACCTCACCTCCGAGGTGGCGCGCAAAGCGCAGCAGGGCATCATGGAGTTCCTGCTCATCAACCACCCGCTGGACTGCCCGGTCTGCGACAAGGGTGGCGAGTGTCCACTCCAGAACCAGGCGATGTCGACCGGCCGGCCGGACAGCCGGTTCCACGACGTCAAGCGGACCTACGAGAAGCCGATCAACCTGTCCACCCAGGTGCTGCTGGACCGGGAGCGGTGCGTGCAGTGCACCCGGTGCACCCGGTTCTCCAACCAGATCGCCGGCGACCCGTTCATCGAGCTGATGGACCGGACCTCCGCCGAGCAGGTGAACGTCTTCCGGGCCGAGTGGTTCGGCGGCGAGGACACCGGCGAGCCCGGCACCCACAGCCCGGTCGGCGAGGAGCCGTTCCAGTCGTACTTCTCCGGCAACACCATCCAGATCTGCCCGGTCGGCGCGCTCACCAGCACCCAGTACCGGTTCCGGTCGCGGCCGTTCGACCTGGTCTCCGCGCCGAGCGTGTGCGAGCACTGCGCGGCCGGCTGCGCCCAGCGCACCGACCACCGGCGGGGCAAGGTGATGCGCCGGCTGGCCGGCGACGACCCGGCGGTGAACGAGGAGTGGGACTGCGACAAGGGCCGGTTCGGGTTCCGCTACGTGACCGCGTTCGACCGGCTCACCACCCCGCTGGTACGGGACGCGGAAACCGGCGAGCTGCGGGAGGCGGCGTGGAGCGAGGCGCTCGCGGTGGCCGCCGAGGGGCTGCGCAAGGCCCGGGACGGAGCCGGCGGGGTCGGGGTGCTGACCGGCGGCCGGCTCACCGTCGAGGACGCCTACGCGTACAGCAAGTTCGCTCGGGTGGTGCTGCGCACCAACGACATCGACTTCCGGGCCCGGCCGCTGTCGCGGGAGGAGACCGACTTCCTGGCCTCGACGGTCGCCGGCAGCCACCTCAGCTACGGCGAGGTGGAGGCGGCGCCGGCGGTGGTGCTGGTCGGGCTGGAGCCGGAGGAGGAGTGCCCGATCCTGTTCCTGCGGCTGCGCAAGGCGTACCGCAAGCACGGGCAGGCGGTGCACGCGGTCGCGCCGTTCCGCAGCCGGGGGTACGAGAAGTTGGGCGCGACCCTGCACGCCTGTGTCCCCGGTGGCGAGGCGGCGCTGCTGGCGGAGTCCTCGGCGCTCGCCGAGGCGCTCGGCCAGCCCGGCGCGGTGCTGATCGTCGGCGAGCGGCTCGCCACCGTCCCGGGTGGACTGTCGGCGGCCGCGGCGCTGGCCGAGCGGACCGGTGCGAAGCTCGCCTGGGTGCCGCGCCGGGCCGGTGAGCGGGGCGCGCTGGAAGCCGGCTGCCTGCCGAACCTGCTGCCCGGCGGCCGGCTGGTCAGCGAGCCGCGGGCCCGGGCCGAGGTGGCCGCCGCCTGGCACCTGGAGGCCGGAGTCCTGGACAGCCGGCCGGGCCGGGACGCCGACGGCATCCTCGCCGCGGCCGCGGACGGCTCGCTCGGCGCGCTGCTGGTCGCCGGGGTCGACCCGGCCGACCTGGCCGACGTCCGGCTGGCCGAGCAGGCGCTGGAGCGGGTGCCGTTCCTGGTCTCGCTGGAGCAGCGCCGATCGGCGGTGAGCCGGCGGGCGGACGTGGTGCTGCCGGTCGCCGCGGTGGTGGAGAAGGCCGGCTCGTTCCTCAACTGGGAGGGCCGGCTGCGGCCGTTCCAGGCGGTGCTGCCCGGGGCGACGATGTCCGACGCCCGGATCCTCGACACCCTCGCCAGCCAGCTCGGGGTGGAGCTCGGCTGCGCCGACGTCGCCGCGGTCCGGGCCGAGCTGGCCGGGTTGCCGGCCAGCCAGGCGCCGAAGCAGCCGGTGCCGCAGGTGGCGCCGAAGCCGGTCGCCCAGCCCGGCGAGGGCCAGGCGGTGCTGGCGACCTGGCACCAGCTGATCGACCTGGGGACGCTGCTCGACGGCGACGACTATCTGGCCGGGACCGCCCGGCCGACCGTGGTCCGGCTCGGCAAGGAGCTCGCCACCCGGCTGGGGGTAGCCAACGGGGACCCAGTTACCGTGGGCACGCCGACCGGCGGGGTCACCCTGCCGGCGGCGATCACTGAGGACCTCGCCGACGGGGTGGTCTGGCTGCCCACCAACTCGCCGGGCAGCCCGGTCCGGCGGGCGCTCGGGGTCGGCGCCGGGGCGCTGGTGACCGTCTCGGCGGCGCCGGCCAGCCGGGATGGGGACGTGTCGCAAGGGAGTGCTGACTGATGCCCACGCTCGCCGACTTCGGCCACGACGTGTGGTGGATCGTCGTCATCAAGATCGTTGCCGCGTTCATCTTCGGCGTGGTGATGACCCTGCTCGGGGTGTGGTTCGAGCGCCGGGGGATCGGCCGGATGCAGGTCCGGCCGGGTCCGAACCGGGCCGGCCCGTTCGGCCTGCTGCAGACCCTCGCCGACGGCATCAAGATGGCGTTCAAAGAGGACATCCTGCCGCGCAACGCCGACAAGGTGGTCTACTTCATCGCCCCGACCATCTCGGCGGTCTGCGCGCTGACCGCGCTGGCGGTGATCCCGTTCGGGCCGACCGTGTCGATCTTCGGTCAGCGGACCCCGCTGCAGGTCACCGACGTGCCGGTGGCGGTGCTGGTGCTGCTGGCGGTCTCGTCGCTGTCGGTCTACGGGGTGGTGCTCGGTGGCTGGGCCTCCGGCTCGCCGTACCCGCTGCTCGGCGGGGTCCGGGCGAGCGCCCAGATGATCTCGTACGAGGTGTCGCTGGGGCTGGCGGTGGTGACCGTGTTCATCCTCTCCGGCAGCATGAGCACCTCGGAGATCGTGGCCGCCCAGGCGAACAACCCGGAGCTGTCGATCGGCGGCGCCACCATCTCGTTCCCCGGCTGGTACCTGTTCCTGCTGCTGCCGACCGTGGCGGTCTACTTCATCTCCGCGGTCAGCGAGACCAACCGGGTCCCGTTCGACCTGCCGGAGGCGGAGTCCGAGCTGGTCGCCGGGTTCATGACCGAGTACTCGTCACTGAAGTTCGCGCTGTTCATGCTCGCCGAGTACATCCACATGGTGGTGGTCTCGGCGGTGGTGACCACGCTGTTCCTGGGCGGCTGGCGGGCCCCGTGGCCGATCACCACGTTCTGGGAGGGCGCCAACGAAGGCTGGTGGCCGCTCCTCTGGTTCATGATCAAGGTCACGGCGATGATCTTCGTGTTCGTCTGGCTCCGGACCACCCTGCCGCGGCTGCGGTACGACCAGCTGATGCGGCTCGGCTGGAAGGTGCTGATCCCGCTGGCGCTGGTCTGGGTGGTGGTGCTCGGTGGGGTCCGGGTCGCGCAGGTCGGCGACCTGAGCCGGACCGAGCAGATCTGGCTCGGGGTCGGGCTCGGGGTGTTGCTGCTGCTGGTGGTGCTGTTCTGGCCGAGCCGGAAGGAGCCGAAGCGACCCAGCCTGGCCGAGCAGGTCGCCGACCGGCCGGAGGGGAGCTTCCCGCTGCCGCCACTGGACCTGCAGGTGCCGCCGAGCCCGCGGGCCCGCCGCGAGCTCGCCGGCAAACGCGCCGCAACCATCGACGGAGACGACAATGCCTGAGTTGCTAGACGCGGTCAAAGGGTTCGGGGTCACGTTCTCCCACCTGTTCCGGAAGATCGTGACCACCGAGTACCCGGACGAGCCGGAGCCGGTGGCGCCGCGCTACCACGGCCGGCACATCCTCAACCGGCACCCGGACGGGCTGGAGAAGTGCATCGGCTGCGAGCTGTGCGCGTGGGCCTGCCCGGCCGACGCGATCTATGTGGAGGGTGCGGACAACACCGACGAGGCCCGGTACTCGCCGGGCGAGCGGTACGCCTCCGTCTACCAGATCAACTACGGCCGGTGCATCTTCTGCGGGCTGTGCATCGAGGCCTGCCCGACCCGGTCGCTGACCATGAGCAACGAGTACGAGCTGGCCAGCGATGACCGCCGGCGGCTGATCTACACCAAGGAGCAGCTGCTCGCGCCGCTGCTGCCGGGGATGGAGCAGCCGCCGCACCCGATGCGGCTGGGCGAGACCGAGCAGGACTACTACCTCGGCGGCCTGACCAACCCGGGCACCAGCGCCGGCGCCGAGGGTGGCGATTCCTGATGACCGTGCTCGCGCAAGCCGCCGGCTCGACCAGCGAGGCCTGGGTGTTCTGGTTGCTCGCCCCGGTGGCGGTGATCGGCGGGATCGGGATGGTGCTGGCCCGCAACGCTGTGCACTCGGCGCTCTGGTTGGTGCTGACGATGCTGTCGCTCGGCGTGTTCTACGTGGTCCAGTCCGCGCCGTTCCTCGGCCTGGTGCAGGTGATCGTCTACACCGGCGCGATCATGATGCTGTTCCTGTTCGTGCTCATGCTGGTCGGGCGGGACGCCGCCGACTCGCTGATCGAGACGCTGCGGGGACAGCGGCTGGCCGCCGGGGCGCTCGGGATCGGGCTGGCCGCGCTGCTCGCCGCCGGCACCTTCCGGTGGCTGCAGGGGACCCCGATGACCGGGCTCACCGAGGCCAACGCCGAGCACGGCGGCAACGTCGAGGGCCTGGCGAACATCCTGTTCTCGCGGTGGGTGCTCGGGTTCGAGCTGACCGGCGCGTTGCTGATCGTGGCGGCGGTCGGCGCGCTGATGCTCACCCACATCCGCAAGGAGCCGGGGGAGCGGCAGAGCCAGCGCGAGCGGATGCTGGCCCGGTTCCGGCCCGGGGTCTACCCGGCCCCGAAGCCCGGCCCCGGCGTGTTCGCCACCTCGTCGTCGAACACCACCCCGGCGAAGCTGCCCGACGGCACCGCTTCGGCGCGCAGCGTCAACCCGCTGCTGCCGATCCGGCAGCTGACGGCGGCCGAAGCCGCCGACAAGGAGACCGAAGGATGATCGGACCCGAACACTACCTGGCGCTCTCGGCGCTGCTGTTCACGATCGGCGCGGTCGGCGTGCTGGTCCGCCGGAACGCGATCGTGCTGTTCATGTGCATCGAGCTGATGCTGAACGCCGCCAACCTGGCGCTGGTCACGTTCGCCCGGCTGCACGGCGACCTGGGCGGGCAGGTGATGGCGTTCTTCGTGATGGTCGTGGCCGCCGCCGAGGTGGTGGTCGGGCTCGCCATCATCATGTTGATCTTCCGGACCCGGCGCTCGGCGAGCGTCGACGACGCGAACCTGCTGAAGTACTGAGGCTGGATAGATGATCGAGGTATCGGAGGCCACCGGGCTGCTCAACCTGGTGTGGCTGCTGGTAGCGATCCCGGCGGCGAGCGCGACCGTGCTGCTGCTGGCGGGTCGGCGGGCGGACCGGTGGGGACACCTGCTGGGGTGCGCGAGCGTCGGTGTGGCGTTCGTGCTCGGCCTGATCATGTTCATCCAGCTCGGCGGCCTGGACAGCGAGCGCCGGGCGGTGGAACAGTCGCTGTGGGACTTCATCGCCGTCGGTGACCTGCGGGTCGAGTTCGGGCTGCTGTTCGATCCACTGTCGGCGGTCTTCGTGCTGCTGATCACCGGCGTCGGGTTCCTGATCCACATCTACGCGATCGGGTACATGGCCGACTCCCCGCCGGACCAGCGGCACGAGTCCCCGGCGACCGCCCGGCGCCGGTTCTTCGGCTACTTCAACCTGTTCGTGGCGGCGATGCTGCTGCTGGTGCTGGGCAACAACTACCTGCTGCTCTACCTCGGCTGGGAGGGCGTGGGGCTCGCCTCGTACCTGCTGATCGCGTTCTGGTTCGGCCGGTCGTCGGCGACCACCGCCGGCAAGAAGGCGTTCCTGATGAACCGGGTCGGCGACGCGGGCTTCATCATCGCGATCTTCATCATGTTCTGGCAGCTAGGGACGGTGCAGTTCAGCGGCGTCTTCGAGGGAGTCGCGGCGCTGTCCTCGACCACGCTGCTGGTGATGGGGCTGTTGCTGCTGCTCGGCGCGTGCGGCAAGTCCGGCCAGTTCCCGCTGCAGGCGTGGTTGCCGGACGCGATGGAGGGCCCGACCCCGGTCTCCGCGCTGATCCACGCGGCCACCATGGTGACCGCCGGGGTCTACCTGATCGCCCGGTCGCACGTGATCTTCAGCGCCAACCACACCCTGCAGACGGTGGTGATGAGCGTCGGCGCGGCGACCCTGCTGATCGGGGCGATCATCGGGTGCGCGAAGGACGACATCAAGCGGGTGCTCGCCTGGTCGACGGTGAGCCAGATCGGCTACATGTTCCTGGCGGTCGGGCTGGGCGGGGTCGCCTACGCGCTCGGCCTGATCCACCTGCTGGCGCACGGCTTCTTCAAGGCCGGGCTGTTCCTCGGCGCCGGCTCGGTGATGCACGGCATGCAGGACCAGACCGACATCCGCCGGTTCGGCGGGCTGTGGCGGTTCATGCCGATCACCTGGGTCACGTTCGGGCTGGCTTGGTTGGCGATCATCGGGCTGCCGCCACTGTCCGGCTTCTTCACCAAGGATCCGATCATCGCCGCCGCGTTCGCCCGGCCCGGCTGGACCGGTTGGCTGTACGGTGGGGCTGCGCTGCTCGGGGCCGGGATCACCGCGTTCTACATGACCCGGCTGTTCGTGCTCACCTTCCACGGGCCGAAGCGGTGGACCGAGGGCCAGCACCCGCACGAGTCACCGCCGGTGATGACCGGGCCGCTGATCCTGCTCGCGGTCGGCACGGTCGGCGCCGGTTGGCTGATGTCCACATCGGTGGTGGACTGGCTGACCCCGGTCTTCGGTGAGCAGGAGGAGCCGCACGGCACGCTCAGCCACACTGCGGTCACCCTGCTGACGATGGCGGTGGTGGTGATCGGCGGGCTGATCGGTTGGGCGCTGTTCCGCAACGGCACCGCGCTGGCGCCGCAGCCGGCCGGCCCGGTCGTCACCGCGGCCCGCCGCAACCTGTACGGGGACACGGTCAACGAGGTGCTGTTCGAGGTGCCGGGTCGGTGGCTCACCCGAGCCCTGGTCTACGTGGACGGCAAGGGCGTCGACGGGGTGGTGAACGGGCTCGCCGCCATGATCGGCGGCAGCTCGGCCCGGCTCCGGCGGCTGCAGACCGGCTTCGTCCGTTCGTACGCCATGTCCATGCTGGTCGGTGCGGTGCTGATCATCGGTGCGTTCGTCGCGGTCAACTACAGGTGGTTCAGTTGAACGATTTCCCGTACCTGTCCATCCTGACGGTCGCGCCGCTGGTCGGCGCGGTGGTGGTCGGGCTGCTGCCGCGGAGCCGGCCGGAGCTGGCCAAGCAGGTCGCGCTCGGCTGGTCGCTCGGCGTGCTGGTGATCGCCGGCGGTGCCTGGGCTGCGTTCGAGGCCGGTGGCGACCGGCTGCAGCTGCGCGAGTCGTACCCGTGGATCCCGCACTGGGGGATCAACTTCACGTTCGCCGCCGACGGGATCGCGCTGGTGATGCTGGCGCTGATCGCGCTGCTGGTGCCGCTGGTGATCCTCGCCTCCTGGCACGATGCCGAGCGGCCCGGCGCGAAGCGGTCGGTGCCGGCGTTCTTCGCGCTGATCCTCGCCCTCGAGTTCGCGATGATCGGGGTGTTCGCCGCCGCGGACATCTTCCTGTTCTACGTGTTCTTCGAGGTCATGCTGGTGCCGATGTACTTCCTGATCGGCTCGTTCGGCGGCGCCCGGCGACAGTACGCGGCGGTGAAGTTCTTCCTCTACTCGTTCGTCGGCGGGCTGTTCATGCTGGCCGCGGTGGTCGGCCTGTGGGTCGCGGGTGGACACACACTGGACTGGGAGGCGCTCACCCAGGTCGACCTGTCGACCGGCACCGAGCGGTGGCTGTTCCTCGGGTTCTTCCTGGCGTTCGCGATCAAGGCGCCGTTCTTCCCGTTCCACACCTGGCTGCCGGACGCCGGTGGGGCGGCCCCGGCCGGAATCGCCGCGCTGCTGGTCGGGTTGCTGGACAAGGTGGCCACGTTCGGGATCCTGCGGTACAGCCTGCCGCTGTTCCCGGACGCCTCCCGCTGGTTCGCGCCGGTGGCGCTGACCCTGGCGGTGATCGGGATCATCTACGCGGCCCTGCTCGCGGTCGGCCAGAACGACCTGAAGCGGCTGGTCGCCTACACCTCGATCGCCCACTTCGGATTCATCGGGGTCGGGATCTTCGCGTTCACCACCCAGGCCGGCACCGGTGCCGTGCTCTACATGGTCAACCACGGGCTCGCCACCGGGCTGCTGTTCCTGGTGGTCGGGATGTTCGTGGCCCGGCGCGGCTCGGCGCTGATCAGCGACTTCGGCGGCGCCGGCAAGCTGGTCCCGGTGCTCGCCGGGGTGCTGCTGTTCGCCGGCCTGGCGTCGCTGTCGCTGCCCGGGATGGCGCCGTTCATCTCCGAGTTCCTGGTGCTGGCCGGCACGTTCACCGAGAACCGGCCGGTCGCCGTGATCGCCACGCTCGGGATCATCCTGGCCGCCGCGTACGTGCTGTGGATGATCCAGCGCACCACCCACGGGCCGCTCAACCCGACCCTGCAGTCGGTGGATGGGATGAAGCGCGACCTGAGCCTGCGGGAGCGGGTGGTGGTCGCCCCGATGATCCTGCTGATCGTGCTGCTCGGCTTCTACCCGAAGCCGCTCACCGACGTCATCAACCCGGCCGTGGAAGCCACTCTGGCTGACCTCGAGACCGTTACCGCGGAGGCGCAACCGTGACCGACTTCACGCTCCCCGACATCGACTACGCGGCGATTTCGCCGTTGCTGGTCCTGTTCGGAGTCGCCTGCGCGGGCGTCCTGGTGGAGGCGCTGGTGCCGCGCCGGCTGCGGTACCCGGTGCAGCTGTGGCTGGCCCTGCTCGGGGTGGCCGGGGCGCTGGTCGCGGTGCTGATCCGGGCCGGCGCCGAGGACGTGACCACCGCCGGCGGGTCGGTGACCGTCGACGGTCCGGCGCTGTTCATGCAGGGCGCGCTGCTGGTGTTCGGGCTGGTGGCGCTGCTGCTGATCGGCGAGCGGCGGATCGACGGCGGGGCGATCGTGGCGCAGGCGGCGATCACGGTCGGCTCGCAGGGGGACCGGAAGCAGATCAACCAGCCCGGCGCCACCGAGGTGTTCCCGCTGACCATGTTCTCGATCGGCGGGATGGCGCTGTTCATCACCGCGAACGACCTGCTGGTGATGTTCATCGCGCTGGAGGTGCTGTCGCTCCCGCTCTACCTGATGTGTGCGCTGGCCCGCCGGCAGCGGCTGATCTCGCAGGAGGCGGCGGTCAAGTACTTCCTGCTCGGCGCGTACGCGTCGGCGTTCTTCCTGTTCGGCCTGGTGCTGGCGTACGGGTTCGCCGGGTCGGTCGATTTCCCGGCGATCCACGCCGCGGTGACCGAGTCGGAGATGAGCCCGGCGCTGCTCTACGTGGCGCTGGCGCTGATCGTGATGGGGCTGCTGTTCAAGGCGGCCGCCGCGCCGTTCCACGTCTGGACACCGGACGTCTACCAGGGCGCGCCGACCCCGATCACCGCGTTCATGGCGGCCGGCACCAAGGTGGCCGCGTTCGGCGGGCTGCTGCGGGTGACCTACGTGGCGTTCGAGCAGCTGGCCGAGGACTGGCTGCCGGTGCTCGGGGTGATCGCGGTGTTGACGATGCTGCTCGGCGCGGTGATGGCGGTCACCCAGACCGACATCAAGCGGCTGCTCGCGTACTCCTGGATCGCCAACGCCGGGTACGTGCTGATCGGGGTGCTCGCGGTCGGCCAGGCCGGTGCCTCGACCACCATGTTCTATCTGGTGGCGTACGGGTTCGCGGTGCTCGGCGCGTTCGCGGTGATCTCGCTGGTCCGGGACGACGACGGCGGCGAGGCGCCGCACCTGTCCCGGTGGGCCGGGCTCGGCCGCAGCTCGCCGGTGATCGCCGGGGTGTTCACGCTGGTGATGCTCGCGCTGGCCGGGATCCCGCTGACCGCCGGGTTCACCGCGAAGTTCGCGGTGTTCAGCGCGGCGCTGGACGCCGGTGAGGCGTGGCTGGTGATCGCCGGTGTGGTCAGCAGCGTAATCATCGCCTTCCCGTACCTGCGGGTGGTGGTGATGATGTGGCTGTCCGATCCGACCGACTCGACCGCGCGGCTGGTGAGCCCGGGCGCGTTCACCGGGGTGGCGCTGGCGGTCGGCGCGATCGCCACGATCGCGCTCGGGGTGGTGCCCGGTCCGCTGCTGGACCTGGCCCATGACGCGGCATTGTTCCTCCGCTGACCGGGCCGCCAGCCGGGTGTGGCATCGTGGAATCGTGCTCGAGATCGGTGACCAGGAGCTGGAGTCGTCGGTCCAGGCGACCCTCGAGGAGATCGAGGCGCTGCTGCGGGACCGGGTGACCAGCGGCGATCCGCTCGTCACCGAGGCCGCCCAGCACCTGCTCGACGCCGGCGGCAAGCGGTTCCGGCCGCTGCTGGTGGCGGTCGGTGGCCACTTCGGCGACCCGACCCTGCCGCAGCTGGTGCCGGCGGCGGTCTGCGTGGAGCTGACCCACCTCGCCACCCTCTACCACGACGACGTGATGGACGAGGCGGTGGTGCGGCGCGGGGCGGCCAGCGCGAACGCCCGGTGGTCGAACTCGGTGGCGATTCTGGTCGGGGACTACCTGTTCTCGCGGGCGGCTGACCTCGCCGCCGACCTCGGCACCGAGGCGGTCCGGATCCAGGCCCGGACGTTCTCCCGGCTGGTGCACGGCCAGATCGCCGAGACGGTCGGTCCGCGTGGCTCCGACGCGATCGCGCACTACCTGCGGGTGGTGGCCGACAAGACCGCCTCGCTGATCGCCACCTCGGCTCGGTTCGGCGGGATGTTCGGCGGCTCCGAGCCGGCGATCGTGGAGGCGCTGGCGGAGTTCGGCGAGACGATCGGGGTGGCGTTCCAGCTCTCCGACGACCTGCTGGACATCGCCTCGGACGCCACCGAGTCGGGGAAGACACCCGGCACCGACCTGCGCGAGGGGGTACCCACCCTGCCGGTGCTCTACGCGCTCGCCTCGACCGACGCGGACGCGGCCTCGGCCCGGCTGCGGGAGATCCTCTCCGACGGCGCGATCACCGACGAAGCGCGGCTGGCCGAGGCGCTGGCCCTGCTGCGGGAGTCGGCGGCGTTGAAGCGGGCCAGGGAGACCGTCCGGTGGTACGCCGAGCAGGCCCGCGGCCGGCTGGCGCCGCTGCCCGACGGGCCGCCCCGGCGGGCGCTCGCCCGGCTCTGCGACGTGATCGTCGACCGGACCGGGTGACCGAGGGCCGGCTCACTGCGGTACGGCGACCGCCTCACCCACGTCGTCGCTCGGCTGGTCGTCGGCCACCCGCAGCTCCTCGGGCACCGGCAGGGCGCTGCCCTCGATGAACTCCTCCCAGCTGAGGTCCCAGGCGGTCCAGCCGTTGCCGTGCTCGAGCTCCCGCTCGGTGCCGGTGACGATCACCGGGTCACCGATCTTCGCGATGTCGAACAGCCAGGCCGCGTTCTCCATCGACAGATTGACGCAGCCGTGCGAGACGTTGCGCCGGCCCTGGTCGGCCACCGACCACGGGGCGGCGTGGATGAACTCGCCACCCCAGGTGAGCCGCATCGCGTACTCGATGTCGATCCGGTAGCCCTCCTCCGGGCCGAGCTCGGCGTAGGTGTCGAAGACGGTCTCCCGCTCCTTCGACATCACGACCATGTGGCCGGACGAGGACGGGGTGCTCGGCTTGCCCAGGCTCACCGGCAGGGTCCGGATCAGCTCACCGTTCTCGTACACCTTCATGCTCTTGTCGGCGTTGTCGACCCGCATCTCCAGCCGCTCCCCGATCGTGACGGTGGCGCTGCGGTCGGCGTCGCCGTACCGGCCGTTGCCGGTCGGCACCCCGGCCAGCGCGATCCGGACATCGATCGTGGTGCCCGGCTGCCAGTACTCCGGGGCCCGGTAGAAGGCGACCCGGCCGGTGTAGACCCAGTGCCACACCCCGGGCTGCGGCGGGTCGGTGGTGACGAACATCCGGCGTTGCACCTCGGCCCGGGCTTCTTCCGGCACCGGCTGGACAAACTCGACCACCACCGGCATGGCGACCCCGTAGGTCTGGTCGTCGAACAGGTAGAGGCCGGTGCCGGTGCGGGAGGTCGGCTCCGGCATGGTGGTGAAGGTGGTCTCGGCGGTGGTGGTCTGGCCGTCCGCGCCGGTCGCGGTGACGGTGGCGGTGTAGCGGGTCTCCGGGTCGAGCGGCCGGTCCGGCACCCAGGAGCTGCCGTCCTCGCGCATGCTGCCGGTGATCTGGTCGCCGTCGGCGGAGACCAGCCGCACCTGGGTGATCTCACCGTCGGTCTCGGTGCCGATCTCGGTGCTCAGCAACGCGTCGGTGGCACCGTCGGCCGGCGTGATCTCCAACCCCGGCGGCGGGCCGGTCGGCGTCGGACTAGCCGACGGCGCCACCCACCGTGACGCACTCTGGCCACCGCAGCCCGCCAGCAGCAGCGGTATGAGGAGCAACGCGCCCGCCCTCCGCCTCATGGGTTCCTCCCCCTTGCACCCCGTCCCGGTCCTGGCGGCTCCAGCATGCCCCACGGGATCAAGCAGTCTTCACATTGTCTTCACATATCTAAGTGGTCTTCATGTATAAGGACGCTGCCGGGCGCCGCCTGGTTGCAGAAGTTTCTGAAGGCGAGTGTCGCACACATTGTGCGATGTGTTGGTCACAGTTGGGAAATGCTGTCCCGGTTCGGAGCTGTGGGTTCCGATAGGGGAATGGGTGGCAGACACATGACGATCACTGATCTCAATTCCTGGCTGAACGAGTTCGTCGATCGGGTGCCGGGCGTCACCCACGCGGTCGCGGTCTCCGGCGACGGGCTGCTGATCGGCCGGAGCCGGCGCCTACCGCGCGACGAGGCCGACCGGGTGGCCGCGATCGCCGCCGGGCTGGTGAGCCTGTTGCGCGGCGCGGCGAAGCATTTCCGGGCCGGGTCGGTGGTTTCCAACATGACCGAGCTGGAGGGCGGGTTCATGTTCACTGTGTCCGCCGCCACCGGCGCCAGCCTGCTCGCGTTGGCGGGCAAGGAGTGCGACATCGGCGCGATCGGTCACGAGCTCACCCGGCTGCTCAACCGGATGGCGCCGAGGCTTGCCGACCTCGACCAGCCGGTGGCGTCCTCGGCCCTGACCCCGGAAATGGCGTAGCGGGGGATGCCGATGGTGCCAACTGCGCCGCCCTCTGCTGCCCACCAACCGCCGGCGATCGACGGTGAAGTTTCAGTGAAAATCCTGATTTCCGGCGGATTCGGGGTCGGGAAGACTACTATGGTGGGTGCGGTCTCGGAGATCCCGCCTGTGTCCACAGAGGCTCAGCTGACGACGGCGAGTCTCCCGACCGACGACACCAACGTGGTGCCGGACAAGGGCCGCACCACGGTGGCGATGGACTTTGGACGGATCACGATCGACCAGCGGGTCCGGCTGTACCTGTTCGGCACGCCCGGGCAGCAGCGGTTCTGGTTCATGTGGGACCAGCTCGCCCGGGGTGCGCTCGGGGCGGTCGTGCTGGTCGACGTCCGGCGGCTGACCGACTGCTTCGCGCCGCTGGACTACTTCGAGGACACCAAGCTGCCGTTCGTGGTGGTGGTCAACCAGTTCGACGGCGCCCCGGTCTACCCGAGCGAGGCGATCCGGGACGCGCTCGCGGTCGGCCCGTCGGTGCCGGTGCTCGCCTGCGACGCCCGCCAGCGCGAGGGGGCCAAGCAGGTGCTGATCGCGCTGGTGGAGCACGTCGCCGCCGTCCGGATGGCGCAGTACGACGCTGCCTGAGCCACTCACCCGGGCATCCCTCTCCCCGTAATCACCCGGCGAGGACCCGGGCGCGGTGGTCGCGGAGCAGGTGCCGGCCGAGCAGGACCAGGCCGGCGGCCAGCAGCAGCGCCACCGCCGACCCCAGCCAGGCGGTCGGGTAGCCGTAGGCGGCGGCGGTCGCGCCGAACGCGATCGGTCCGGCGCAGCCGCCCGCGTACACTCCGGTCTGGGTGATCGAAGTGGCGGCGGCCGGCGCATGCGGGTGGAGCTGGACCACCGCGACGTTCACCAGCCCCGGGAATGCCCAGCCGAACCCGAACCCGAGCAGCACCCCGGCGGCGAGCGCAGGGGTGCCGGGCACCGCCAGCAGCGCCAGCCCGCCCGCGCCGACCAGCATCAGCACCGCGACCGTCGTGACGTCGCCCCGGGCGCCCCGCCAGTCGACCAGCCAGCCGCCACCGATCCGGGAGGCGAGGCAGGCGAGGCTGCCCAGCGTGAGCGTGAGCCCGGCGAGCCCGGGCGCTAGCCCCCGGTCCACCGCGGAGTCCACAAGGAACGTACCCAGCGAGCCGGCCGACCCGGCGCCGAGCGCCACCGCGGCGCCGACCACCACCAACGCGCCGGTCGCCCGATCGCCGGCCTCGGCCACCCGCACCTGCTTCGGCGCCCGCCCGGTCGGCGGCACCAGCGGCAGCGCCCCGAGCGCGGCGACCGCCGCCAGCGCGAACGCCCAGCGCCAGCCGAGCGTCAGCGCGACCGCCGGCACCGAGGCGCCCGACAGCAGGGTAGCCGCCGGGATCGCCGCCTGCTTCAGCCCGAACGACAGCCCCTGCCGGCGGGCCCGCACCCGGGCCAGCGAGGCGTTCGAGGCGAGTTGGCCGAGCCCGTTCGCGGCGGCGCCGGCGGCGAGCAGCACCACCAGCGCCGGGAAGCTGCGCGCCGCCAGCGCGATCGCGAGCAGGCAGCTGGCCGAGAGCAGGATCGCGGCCCGGGCGGTGACCGCCGGGCCGTACCGCTCGACCAGCGCGCCGGCCGGTACCGAGGTGAGCGCGCTCACTCCGAAGTAGATCGCGACCGCGGCGCCGAGCCCGGCTGGCGAGAAGCCGAGCTCCTCGCCGATCTGGACGGCCAGCCCACCGAGCAGGAAGACCGGGATCACCGACGCGATCGTGGTGCTGATCGCGCCGATCGTGACCCGGACGCCCGACACCGGCGCTGTCGAAAGCGGTTTTCCGGCCACCGGCTCAGCCTTCCACCAGCACCGGCCGGCGTCGCGCGTTCCGGATCATGTCAACAGTAAAAATCGTCAAAGCGCACCAGACCAAGCCGAATCCCGCCAGTCGAGCGGCCGGCATCGGCTCGCCGAAGATCAGCACCCCGATCCCGAACTGCATCGCCGGCGTCAGGTACTGCAGGATGCCGAGCGCGGTCAACGGGATCCGGTTGGCCGCGCCGGCGAACAGCAGCAGCGGCACCGAGGTGGCGGCGCCGGCCAACAGCAGCAGGCCGGTGTGCCCGGCGCTGACCGTGCCGAACGTGAGCGTGCCCTGCTGATCGAGCAGCCAGAGCAGGCCGAGCGCGGGCCCAGCGAGCAGCAGCGTCTCGGCGAACAGCCCCTCGGCCGGCGGCAACCCGAGCCGCTTCTTCACAAACCCGTACAGCCCGAAACTGCCGGCGAGCGTGAGCGCGAGGTACGGCAACCGGCCGTAGTCGACGGTGAGGACGGTCACCGCGACCGCGCCCACCCCGACCGCCAGCCACTGCGGGCCGCGCAGCCGCTCGCCCAGCAGCAGCACCCCCAGCAGCACCGTGACCAGCGGGTTGATGAAGTAGCCCAGCGAGGTCTCCACCACCCGCTCGGTGTCGACGCCGTAGATGTACATGCCCCAGTTCACCGAGATCAGCGCCGCGGCGGCGATCACCGCCAGCAGCGGCCGGCTGGAGCGGCCGCGGCCGGGCAGCCAGTTGCGCCGGTCGGCCGGCCGGCGGCGCCAGCCCACCAGCAGCACCACCCCGACGAACACCACCGACCAGATGATCCGGTGGGCGAGGATCTCCAGTGGGCTGGCGGGACGGAGGAGCCTGAGGTAAAGCGGGAAGAATCCCCATAGACCGTACGCAGCGATCCCGGCCAGGTAACCGCCGCGCGCCACTCCCATGAAGCTGACGGTACGGGCGCCGAATGGGGGTATCTAACAGCGGCGTGACCTCCTATGGTGGAGGTCACCTGGGAGGTACGGCGGTGATCGAGCAGTGGCTGACGGGACCGCGCGGACGGGGTAACGCTCCGGCGCCGCGGGACCTGGTGCAAAGCGTACGGCGAGCGGTCCAGCTGATGGAGATAATCGGCTCGGAACCCGGGTTGACCGTCAAGCAGATGGCACGCCGGCTGGAGCTGAACCCCACGACCGCGTATCACCTCATCCGGACGCTCGTCTACGAGGGCTATCTGATCCGTGATGATCTGGGCAACTACACCATGGGTCCGGCCGTCTCGGACCGGTTCCGGGATCTCGCCCGGACACTCCGTGGCCCGGACAGCGTGACGCTGGCGTTGCGGCGGGCGGTGGTGGAGTCCGGCTACAGCCATTACCTAGGAAAGATCGTCGGTGGCCGGGTGACCATCACGGCGGTGGCCGAGGGGCCGTACTCGCCGTGGCTGGAGGACCTGGTGCCGGGGTTCGATGACGCCGCCCACGCGACCGCGCTCGGCAAGGCGATGTTGTCGCTGCTCGAGCCGCACCGGCGCGACCGTTACCTGAAGGAGTCGGGGATGCGGCCGTTCACCGACGCCACCATCACCGACCCGGCAGCGCTGGAGGCGGATCTGGCCGCCGGCCGGAAACGCGGCATGCAGATTGAAACCGGACAATACCGTACCGGCGTGGCGTGCGGGGCGGTGCCGGTGATCGCCGAGGGCTCGCTGGACCAGCTGGCGGTGCTCGGCTGCGCGCTCCCGATCCGGGACTTCATGCATTCGGCCAAGCAGGTGCGGGACCGGTTGCAGGCTACCGCCCGGGTGCTGGCGCCGCTGTTGTCCGGCGTGGCCAGCGGCCAGTCGAACGGGACCGAGTCGGCCGCCGCCGCGTAGCCACCCGTTCCCGGCCGTGGCGATGAACCGCCCGGCCGGTCGATGCGTGTTGGCAGTCGTAAGGGTGGGTGGGCTCGCAGCTAGGGAGAGCCGGAGGGATCCCACGGGTGGATGACCAGGAGACCGCGCTCCTGCGTGCGTTGCACGAGGAGCACGGCGAGGCGCTCAGCGCGTACGCGTTGCGACTGTGCCAAGGTGACCGGCAGCGCGCCGAGGATCTGGTGCAGGAGACGCTGTTGCGCGCCTGGCGGCATCCATCCTCAATGGATCCAACTCAAGGGTCGGTACGGGCGTGGCTGTTCACGACCGCCCGGAACCTCGCGATCGACGCCTGGCGGCGGCGGAGTGTCCGGGTCACCGAGGTGGTCACCGACCAGCTGCCGGAGCCGGTGCCCGACTTCGACGAGGCCGATCGGGCGGTCGAGGTGTGGACGGTCGCCGACGCGCTGAACCGGCTCAGTCCCGCCCATCGGGAGGTATTGATGGCCTGCTTCTACCAAGGACACTCGGTGGCGGAGGCGGCGGCCCGGCTCGGCATACCGCCCGGGACGGTCAAGTCCCGTACCCACTACGCACTGCGGGCGCTACGGGTGGCATTGGAGGAAGCCGGAGTGATCACATGAGGTGCCCACACGCGTACTCGGACGGCGCGTACGTGCTCGGCGCACTCAGTCCGGCGGAGCGCTCGGCGTACCAGGCGCATCTGGCGGAGTGCGACGCGTGCGCGCGGGCGGTCGCCGCGCTGGCGCCGATGCCCGGCCTGCTCGGCCGGGTGGACCCGGCGGTGCTGCAACCCGCCGAGCCGGAGTCGGAGCGGCTGCCGCAGCTGCTCGCGGCGGTCGCCGCGAAGCGGCGCCGGCAGGCGCGGATCCGGCGCTGGCAGCTCGCCGCGGCCTCGCTGGTCACCGCCGCGGTGGCCGCGACCGGGGTGGCGGTGGCCGATGGCGCCGGCTGGGTGGGGTCCGCCGACGAGCCGCCGGCGGAGCTGATCGCGATGACGCCGGTCGACCGGTCGCTGCCGGTCACCGCGGAGGTCGCGGTGGCGCCGGCACCGGGCGGCAGCGAGGTCTGGATGTCCTGCCGGTACGAAGGGGACACCAGCCTGCCACCGCATCCATATTGGTTGGTGGCGTACGGGACCGACGGTACCCATGAGTCGCTGGGTTCCTGGGAGGTGGCCGCCGGTCAGGAGATCACGATGACCGGGCGGACCCGCTACCAGCCGGACGAGCTGGAGCGGTTGGAACTACAGGGAGTCGGTGGCGACACCCTGCTGATCTACCAGCGGCGGTAGCGGGCCCTTCGGTGGTGCGGGCTACTTCTTGATGAACATGTTGAGCAGCCAGCTCACCAGCCCGATCACCAGCGCGCCGAGCACCGCCGACGGCCAGAAGTTCTCGACCCGGAAGCCGATCCCGAGCTGCTCGCAGATCCAGCCGGTCAGCCACAGCAGGGCGCCGTTGACGACCAGCGCGATCAACCCGAGCGTGAGCGCGTAGGCGGCGCAACCGATGGTCTTGATGATCGGCCGGAGCACCGCGTTGACGACGCCGAAGATCAGGGCCACCAGCACCAGCGTGCCGAACCACGGCGCGCTCCAGGCATCGTCGGTGAACTGAAGACCCGAGATCATCGCCTCGGCGATGAGCAGGGCGACCGCACCGACCACGACTTTGAGGATCAACTTCATGCTCGGGATCGTGCCATGTTCGCGGCGATCGTGCTGGCACACGTCCGGCAGTAACGATAAGTAGCCTTCTGACTACTCAGTGGATCGAGCGGCGAGGATCGGGTGAATACCACGGCTGTCGGTCTGTTTGACCACGCGGCCACTGTGTAGGTTGTACGCGACGGCGGTGGGTCCGCTGTGCCCGCTGGTCGTACGTTATATGGAGCGGCCCGCCGCAGCCGAGACGTTGGAGGAGGTGGCCGTGACGGAGTGGGCGCCGGCTACCGAGGCCGAGGCGGCGATGCGCGACGCGCTCCGGGTCGATGACCAGGAGCTCTACTTCCGCATCCTGTCGCGCACGGAACTGCTGCTGCCGATCTCCTCGGAGACGATCGCCGGCCGGGCGCCGATGGGCTGGGGGACCTGGACGGTCGGGGGGCGGACCCACGTGCTCGCGTTCACGTCGTCCGAGGCGATGCACGCCTGCCTCGCCGAGCACGCCGGCTCTGCCCGCAAGATCCCGTACTACGAGCTCGCCGCCGCCTGGCCCAACCTGGAATGGTGGTTGGCGGTCAACCCGGGCCTGCCGATCGAGGGATACCTGCCGGCCTGGTTCATCTCCCAGCTTGCCCGTGGTGACGTGCGGTTGCCGGGCCGGTCCCGGCAGTCGAGCGAGCAGCCGGAGCGGGCCGAGACGCTGGGCCGGGTGACGCAGCCGCCGACGCAGCTGGCCCGCGGGCTGGCCGCCCGGGCGCGGGTGCCGGTGCCGCAGGCCACCCCGGCCGGGGCGGACCGGCCGATGGAGCCGGTCGGCTCGAGCGGCCGGCTGCTGGAAGGCGAGCTGGTGAGCGCGCCGCGAACCGAGCCGGCGGTGACTCCGCCGGTGACCGCACCGGTGCCGAGCGCGCCACCGGATCGTTCGCCAGCCGACTCGTCGCCGGGCGGTGAACCGGCCGGGAAACCCGAGCGCACACCCGAGTCGAGCGCGGACCGGGCCGACGGCGCGCCAGGGCCGGATGCGGACCCGGCCGCGACGGCGAGCGGTCCGGCCGATGGCCAGCCGAGCGGCGCGGCAAGTTCGCCGCCCGCGGGCGGCCCCGGGCCGGTCGAGCCGCCGCCGACCCCCGAGCCGATCCCGGACCAGTCGGCCACCGACCCGGCGCCGGCCGACCCGGCCTCTCCGGATTCATCGTTCCGGCCGGCGAACAGCCTGGAGGAAGAGCTGCTCAGCGCCGCATCGGGCAGCCAGGACTCGTTCCTGTCCGTGCTGCTGCTGGCGAAGGTGCTGTTGCCGGTGGCCGAGGGGGCGGACGCGTCGGTCCGGCCCGGCGACGACGGGTTCGTCTGGCGGACCGACAAGGTCGACAACCAGCCGCAGGTGGTGGTCTTCACCTCACCGGAGCGGCTGGACGAGCACATGGACCAGCCGGTCGAGGTGATCCCGATCCGGTTCGTGCAGCTGATCCGGGCCTGGCCGGACGAGTCCTGGTCGCTGGCGGTGAATCCGGGCACGCCGATCGCCACCACCCTGACCGGTTCGCAGATCGCCGGGCTGGTCAGCTCCGCCGCCGAGGTCGGGCTGACCGACGACGCCGGTGCGGCCAGCGAGTCCGGCGCCGCGGTGGCCGCCCAGCGGACCGCCGTTACGGGTCGCGCCACTGTGGAGCAACCGATCCCGATGCAGAAGGTGGTGGCGCCCAGCCAGGTCGGGTGGTATCTGGAGCGCAGCTACGACCGGGTCTCCGGTTTCGTGCACCGCGAGCAGGAAGTGGCGCACCTGCGCACCCCGGCCAAGCTGGTCGCCGGCCTCGGCCTGCGGTACGAAGGCTCGCCGTTCGACCCGGACGCGGACGAGGTCTACGTGCTCCGCTGGCTGGCGTACCGGCCGTCGCTGTACCGGATCCCGTACGGCGGCCGGACTCAGGCGGCGATGGAGGCGATGGAAGGCTGGGTGATCGAGCGGGCACCGTTCCGCGGCAACGGGTTCGCGCCGTCGGACGGTGAGGACGTGATCGCCGAGTTCAAGGTGGACAGCGTCCGGCTGCCGCACGGTGCCCAGCTGTGGCGGCTCAAGTCCGACGGGAGCTCGCAGCTGGTCGCGTTGCTGGACGCCGACGGCCCGAGCTGGCGCAAAGTGGACGGTTCGGGGTCATGATGCGGGACGGTTACGTCGCCCGCTGGCGCGGGGTGGAGTACGAAGCCAGCCCGGATGGCGCCTCGGTCCGGCTCTACCGTCCGTCCCCGGCCGAGGGGTTCACCCGGGTCCGGGACGGCCGGTATGTGCGGGTGGTCCCGATGTCCGAGGTGTCCAATCTGGCGTACGTGCGGACCACCTGCACCTGGCGGGGCGAGCCGTTCATCGTGCTCGCCGAGTACGAAAGCTGGCTGCGGGTGGAGTACACCGGCGGCAAGGCCCCGGTGGCCTCCTCGCTCGGCCTGGAGGAGTTCGAGTTCGGCGTCTACCAGGGCTGGGTGCCGGCGGCCGAAGTCTCCGACCTGCGCGAGCACCGGGTCTGACGGACCACGATCAGGGTTTGGCCCACCGCAACACCTCGGCGGTGAGCAGCTCCGGGCACTCCAGGTGCGGGAAGTGCCCGACTCCTTCCAGCAACCGCCATTCGTAGCCGGCGATCACGTACCGGCCGGAGCCCAGCGCGGTGCGGGGCAGCACCGCCGTGTCGAGCGCGCCGTGCAGCTGCAGGGTCGGCGTCACCAGCGGCTGCTGCATCAGCTTGACGAACCGGTAGCCGTGCAGCCGGAGTACCGACCGGAACGCCCACCGGTAGGTCTCCAGCGCGCAGAACGCCGCCTGTGGAATCTGCATCGCCATCCGGCACTTCGCCTCGTAGTCCGCGAAGTCCTCGGTGGACACCCAGTTCGGGCCGCTCCAGGCGCGCAGGAACTCGCCGACCATCGCCGCGTCATGTTTGGTGAGCCGGTGCTCGTACCGCGGTAGCTGGAACCGCAACACCGGCGAGGCGGCGCTGAACTGGCCCCGGGGGTCGACCACCACCGCGGCGCGCAGCCGCAGCGGGTGCGCCGCGCCCACCACCACCAGCCGGCGGACCAGCTTGGGGTGGAAGGCGGCGGCGGTCCAGGCCATCATCCCGCCGGCGCCGGCACCGACCAGCGTGGCCGAACGCTCACCAAGCGCCCGGATCAGGCCGGTCACGTCCGCGGCGAGCGTGTACCCGTCGTAACCGCGCGGTGGCTTGTCGGAGGCGCCGTAGCCGCGCAGGTCGACCGCGACCGCCCGGTAGCCGGCGTCGGCGACCGCCGGCAGAACCTTGTGCCAGGCCCACCAGAACTCGGGAAACCCGTGCAGGAACAGCACCAGCGGCCCGGTGCCGGCCTCGGCCACGTGAAACCTGGTGCCGTTCGCGGTGACGAACCGGTGCGTCCAGGGCCCGTCGATCAGCACACTGCTGTCGTCCACTCCCGCCGCCATGTGGCCCAGCATAGGCGGCGGAGCCCCGATTGCACCCCGGTCGCAAGGTCCGGATCAGTCGGTCATCGGACCATCAGTCGGTCACCGGGACCGGGTCGATCCGGAACACGGTGCCGATGATCAGGCCGATGTTGAGCGCGTACAGCTCCAGGTCCGGACCCTGCACGAACGACACCACGTTGCCGGCGTTGACGCCGAGGTTCAGCTCCCCGACGATCGCGCCGTCCTGGATCTGCAGCGCCCGGATCGTCCCGTCGCAGAAGTCGCTGAACAGGTACGAGCCGTGCAGTTGCGGGATCGCGTCGCCGCGGTAGACGTGGCCTCCGGTGATCGCGCAGCGCGCGCCGTCGTTGTCGTACTCGAACACCGGCGGCACGTGGTCGGCCGGTTCCTCACCGTTGAACGGCAGCGTGCCCTCCATCCGGTTCCAGCCGTAGTTCTCGCCGCCGGGGCTGGCCGCGTCCGCCCAGTTGATCTCTTCTCGGGTGTTCTGGCCGACGTCGGCGATCCACAGGTCACCGGTGGCCGCGTCGAAGCTGAACCGCCACGGGTTGCGCAGCCCGTACGCCCAGATCTCGTCGCGGGCGGCCGGATCGGTCACGAACGGGTTGTCGGGCGGGATCGCGTACGGCTCGCCCTCGGCCTCGCCGCCGGTCGGGTCGATCCGCAGCAGCTTGCCGAGCAGGGTGTCGAGGTTCTGGCCGTTGTCCAACGGATCGCCGGAGCTGCCGCCGTCGCCGAGGCCGATGTAGAGCATCCCGTCCGGGCCGATCGCGAGGTGGCCGCCGTTGTGGTTGGAGAACGGCTGCTCCTGGGTGAGCAAAGTGCGCCGGCTTTCCAGCTGCAGCTCACCGTCGACCACCGGATACTCCACGATCGTGGTGTCACCGTTCAGATCCGTGAACGAGACGTAGAAATGCTCGAACGCCTCGTCGAACACCATCCCCAGCAGCCCACCCTCGCCGTCGGTGCTGATCTCGGCAGTGAGGTCGAGGACCGGCTCACTCAGCCCGCCCTCCTCGAGGATCCGGACCAGCCCGGCCCGTTCCCCGATCCACACCGTCCCGCCCGGCCCGGCCGTACCGGTTGTCGGGGCCATCGCGCCGGCCACCGCGGTGAGCGTCACCTCCAGCTGCTGGGTGGCTGCCGGCGGCCGCGCCGGTGGCGTGGCGGCGGCCGCGGTGGCGGTGCTGGCGAGGGTCAGGGCAAGCGCGGTCAGGATCGCTGGCGTCCGGTGCATATCGCAAAGATATATTTCCATGTAGCGCTGGGTCAAGCGGCCCGGTCCGGCCAGGTATGGTGGGTGGATGGGGCTGCGGTTGGTGTCGGTGCAGGGTACGCCGGCCGAGTGCGGCGCGGCGTACGGCGCGGCGGCGCGCGAAGAGATCCAGGCCAATCTCGAGGCATACCAGCGGCGGTTCGCCGACCAGGCCGGGCTGGACCAGGCGGCGGTACGCCGGGGCGGCGAAAGGTTCCGGGCGGCGACCATGACCCATTGGCCGCGGATCGCGGCGATGCTGGATGGCGTGGCCGAGGGCAGCGGTGTGGCACCGGCCGAGATTTACGCCCTCAACGCCCGCACCGAGCTGCTGTACGGGACGGCGCGCGAGGCGGCGGCCGGGGAGTGTACGGCGATCGGGGTGCTCGGCACCCACACCGACACCGGCCACCTGCTGCTCGGCCAGAACTGGGACTGGCACCCCGACCAGCGGGACGCGATGCTGCTGCTACGGACCACCGACGAGCGGGGCCACACCATCCTCACCCTGGCCGAGGCCGGGATGGTCGCCAAGACCGGGCTCAACTCCGCCGGGGTCGGGCTGTGCCTGACCATGCTCGCCACCGGCTGGGATGGGCTGACCGATCCGCCCGGCGTGCCGTACCACGTGCTGGCGCGGGCGACCCTGGAGGCCGAGTGCCTGGCGCTCGCGACCCGGGCGGCCTGCATCAGCCCGCGCAACGCCTCGATCAACCTGCTGCTCGGGCAGGCCGGTGACCCGGCGTTCGGGGATCCGGCGGTCGGTGGTGAGCTGATCGACCTGGAGCTGGTGCCCGACGACGTCGGCCTGCTGCATCCGGTCGGCGGCTTCCTCACCCACGCCAACCACCTGGAGAGCGGGCTGCCGGTCCATGACCACCAGAAGAACTGGGGTGGCTCCTCGCTCTACCGGTCGGCCCGGGCCCGCCGGCTGCTCGCTGAGCCGGTCGAGGCGAGGAAGGCGACCATCGACGACCTGGCGAGCGTGTTCCGCGACCACGGTGCCTACCCGCACGGGATCTGCCGGCACCTGGACGACCGGCTGCCGCCGCTCGAGCGCGCCGAGACGGTCTGCTCGATCGTGCTCGACCTGGACGCCCGCCGGTTCGGCATCGCTGCCGGTCCGCCGTGCGCTCACCAGTACGAGTGGCTGGATGTCCTGGACGCATGACCCGATGCGCGGACCGAGGTAGGCGCAGCCGTACCCCGGCCAGCCCGCCGGGGTACGGCCATTGCGACCAGCGGTTGACCCCGGTCAGTCTTCGTCGGCCTTGCCCGACTTCAGACCGGCGGCGATCAGGTCCATCACCGACGAGTCCTGCAGCGTGGTCACGTCGCCGAGCTGCCGGTTCTCCGCCACGTCCCGCAGCAGCCGGCGCATGATCTTGCCGGACCGGGTCTTCGGCAGCTCCGGCACCAGCAGGATCTGGCGCGGCTTGGCGATCGGGCCGAGCGTCTTGGCGACGTGCTCGCGCAGGTCCGCGACCAGCTGCTCCGAGCCCTCCACCGAGCCGACCAGGATCACGAACGCGACGATCCCCTGGCCGGTGACCGGGTCGGTCGCGCCGACCACCGCTGCCTCGGCGACCGACGGGTGGGAGACCAGCGCGGACTCGACCTCGGTGGTGGAGATGTTGTGGCCGGAGACGAGCATGACGTCATCGACCCGGCCGAGCAGCCAGATGTCACCGTCCTCGTCCCGCTTGGCGCCGTCGCCCGGGAAGTAGAGCCCCGGGAACCGGGACCAGTAGGTGTCGACGTACCGCTGGTCGTCGCCCCAGATCGTCCGCAGCATCCCCGGCCACGGCTCGCGGATGACCAGGTAGCCACCGCCGCCGGGCGGCACCGACTTGCCCTCGTTGTCGACCACGTCGGCGACGATGCCGGGCAGCGGCTTCATCGCCGAACCGGGCTTGGTGGCGGTGACCCCGGGCAACGGCGAGATCATGATGGCGCCGGTCTCGGTCTGCCACCAGGTGTCCACCACCGGGCACCGGTTGCCGCCGATGTGCTCCCGGTACCACATCCACGCCTCCGGGTTGATCGGCTCGCCGACCGTACCGATCAGCCGGAGCGACGACATGTCGAACTTGGCCGGGATGTCCGAGCCCCACTTGGCGAATGTCCGGATCGCGGTCGGTGCGGTGTAGAGGATGGACACCTTGTACTTCTGGACGATCTCCCAGAACCGTCCCCTGTGGGGGGTGTCGGGCGTGCCCTCGTAGATGACGGACGTGGCACCGTTGGCGAGCGGACCATACACAATGTACGAGTGGCCGGTGACCCAGCCGATGTCGGCGGTGCACCAGTAGATGTCGGTCTCCGGCTTGAGGTCGAAGACCGCCCAGTGGGTCCAGGCGACGTGGGCCAGGTAACCGCCGGCGGTGTGCAGGATCCCCTTCGGCTTGGCGGTGGTGCCGCTGGTGTAGAGGATGTAGAGCGGGTGCTCGGCGTCGAACGGCTGCGCCTGGTGGGTGGTGTCGGCGGTCTCCACCACGTCGTGCCACCACAGGTCGCGACCCTCGGTCCAGTCGATGTCCTGGCCGGTGCGGCGGACCACCAGCACCCGCTCGACCCCGTTGGTCTTCGTCAGCGCTTCGTCCACAATCGCCTTCAGGCCGAGCGGCTTGCCGCGCCGGTTCCCGCCGTCGGCGGTGATGACCAGCTTCGCGCCGGCGTCGGTGATCCGGCCAGCCAGTGCCTCGGCCGAGAAGCCACCGAACACCACCGAGTGGGTGGCGCCGATCCGGGCGCAGGCCAGCATCGCCACCGGCAGCTCCGGGATCATCGGCAGGTAGATCGCGACCCGGTCGCCCGCCTTGACCCCGAGCGAGGTGAGCGCGTTCGCCGCCTGGCACACCGCCCGGTGCAGCTCGGCGTAGGTGATGGTGCGGGTGTCGCCCGGCTCGCCCTCCCAGTAGTACGCGACCCGGTCGCCGCGGCCCGCCTCGACGTGCCGGTCCAGGCAGTTGTACGCCACGTTGAGCTGGCCGCCGACGAACCACTTCGCGAATGGTGGGTTCGACCAGTCGAGCACCTCCCGCCACGGTGTGGCCCAGTCGAGCCGCTTCGCCGCTTCCGCCCAGAAGCCCAGCCGATCCGCCTCGGCCGCCTGGTATACGTCGGCCTTCACGTTGGCCGCCGCGGCAAGCTGCTCAGGCGGCGCGAACCGCCGGGTCTCTTGCAGCAGGTTTTCCAGGGTCGTCTTCTCGGGCGTCATGGTGCCGGCTCCTCGTCGCGTCGGTCTCTCTCCCTCTCGTTACCGTACGACGGTGTCAAGTGATCCGCTCGCGCCCCTCCGTGCGCTGAACGGGGTGTCCGCTGCGCTGAGCGGAGCACGGGCGGCTATCGATGCGATATATCGCCGACGGCCCCGGATTCCGAGCGCGGTGGCGGCGGAGTTGAGCCTGCGGGCCGCGGTGGCGAGCGCCGCTCTGCAGGGCAGCCGGTACGAGCTGACCGAGGTGCGGACCGGCACGGTCACCGACCCGGTGCTGCAGGGGGCGCTGCGGTGCGCCGAAGCGGTGCCGGGGCTGGTGGACCGGTGGCTGCGCGCGCCCCGGCAGGTGCTGGCCCGGCTGCACGTGCTGGCCGCGCGCGGGACGGTCGACGACTCGCTGCTCGGTCGACCGGTCCCGACCGCGGTGGCCCGGCTGGACGTACTCGTCGACGAGGTGCTCGCCGGCGCCCAGCCGGGGCTGCTGCGGGCCGCGGTGGTGCACGGCGAGCTGCTCGCGCTGCGCGCGTTTCCCGGCCCGTACGGGGTGGTGGCGCGGGCGGCCGCCCGGCTGGAGCTGCTCGGCAGCGGCTTCGACCCGCGGGGTCTGGCGGTGGTGGAGGCCGGCCACCTCGCCCGCGAGCCGGAGTATGTGGGCTGTGCCAACTCATTCGCCACCGGTACGCCCGACGGGGTCCGCGCCTGGCTGCGCCACTGTGCCACCGCGGTCGAGCTCGGCGCGGCGGAGGCGGCCGCCGCGCTCGACCTCGCTGGGTAGTGACTACGGCTGCTGCGGCGGTGGCGGCTGCTGCGGCGGCAGGTCGTTCGGCGGTGGCGGGCTGCCCGGTGGCGGGCTGCCCGGTGGCGGGGTGCCCGGTGGCGGGACGCTGCCAGGCGGTGGGGTGCCGGGCCAGCCGGCCACCGGCGGTGGTGGCGGCGCGGCCGGCGCGGAGCCGCCGATCGGGAACGCCGGGCCGAACCCGAAGTGGTTCGCCACCGCCCCGGCCATCGCCAGCAGCGCGCCGATCAGCATCAGCACCGCACCCCAGGCGACCGCCAGCGTCGACTCGGTGAGCACCGGGTCGTCGAACCGCCGGGCCCCGAAGAAGATCGGCTTGGTGGACGTGATCATCCCCAGCAGCACGAAGAACACGAACAGCGACAGCCCGACCTCGACCTGCCCCAGCCGGAACCCGAGCGCGGCCGGATCCCGGCGCAGCAGGAACCGGCTGATCACCGCGGCCAGCATCAGCAGCGCCGCCACCACCACGAACGTGGTCAGCGGCACCATGAACGTCTCCATCGACCAGGCGGAGAAGGTGCCGGAGACGCCGGGCGGCGCGACCAGGTCGCCGAACTCGCCGCCGTACTGCACGAACGGCGCGAACGAGAAGAAGAACACCAGCAGTGTCCCGATCACGACGAGCAGGTCGCCGATCCGCGCCTCGCGGGGAGGGGAAACTGACTGGCCGGGCGGTTCCATACCAGGTGTCATGATCCGGAGCCTATCGATCGATGGCTGACCGCGTGGGCCCGGCGCGCGACGGCGCCTCACGCTGTGAGGCGCCGCCAACGCACGTCCTGCCGGGTTACCATGCGTGCACCTCTCAAGTGGTCTACGCCGGTCCGGCCGGATCGGCGCGACCCGCCTAGTCGCGTGGCTGCTCGCCGCGTGGGTGCCCGGAGGCCGTGCCCGGAGCCCGATGTACGGGGTCCGTACTTCCTGTGTACGCCGGTTCCGGTCGGTTGGCCAGAGGTATCGGGCAACGAGTTGCTCACGATCACCCGAGTGAGCGGTGGGGCGGGTCGCCGGCCGCCGATCAGGCTTCGGCGGCGCGTCGACGCCGCCGCCCGTACCAGGCGATTCCGACCGCCAGCCCGACCCCGACGCCGACCGCCGCGGCCGCCACCGGCACCGCCCGCCGGTCCCGCAACCGTTGCCGCAGCGGCACCGGGTTGCGGAACTCCCGGACCGGCCAGCCCCGCTCGGCCGCGGCCCGGCGCAGCGCCCGGTCCGGGTTGACCGCGGTCGGGTGGCCGACCGCCGACAGCAGCGGCAGGTCGCTGATCGAGTCCGAGTACGCGTACGACTCGGCCAGGTCCCAGCCGCGGGTCTCGGCCAGTGCCTTGACCGCGTCGAGCTTCGCGCCGCCGGCGGCGTAGAACTCGATCTCGCCGTCGTAGCGGCCGTCGGTGATCGACATCCGGGTGGCGATCACCTCGGAGATGCCCAGCAGCTCCCCGATCGGCTTCACGATCTCCTCGCCGGAGGCGGAGACCAGCACCACATCCCGGCCAGCCGCTTGATGTTCCTCGATCAGTTCGGCGGCCTCGGCATAGATGTACGGGTTAATCAGCTCGTCGAGGGTCTCGGCGACGATCTGCCGTACCTGTTCGACCGGCCAGCCGGCACACAGTTGCGCTAGGTAATCGCGGGTTCTCGCCATCGCCGCCTCGTCCGCGCCACCCAGCCGGAACATCAGCTGCGCGTACGCCGCTTTGACCACGTCACGGCGCTTTATCAAGCCGTCCCGGTAGAACGGTCGACCGAATGCGAGGGCGCTCGACTTGGCGATGACGGTTCGGTCGAGGTCGAAAAAGGCGGCGCCCTTACCCACGGCCGGCAAGTGTAGCCCCGAATTCTGCGAGACTCGCCGATTCGATGCAATGCGTGGTCGACCGCGCCGGCGGACGGGCGGATGTTAGGGTCCCCGAAGCTGCATCCGGTGAACGTTGCTCGACTTTGCGTGGCAGGTTCGTGAGAATTGGAACCGCACGTCCGACCCTCGGCGGTTACACCCCCCGTAACCGCTGAGTGGGTTCGGCTCTACCCCCCGGAGCCGACCCCGTGACGGCCCTCGCCTACCCCCCAGGCGGGGGCCGTCCTCATACACTTTCCGTCGCTCGCCTCGCCGGCGCGCCCGCCGGATAGTCCCGTTTGACCCGACTGGTACGGGTGGCCATAGCAGATCAACTCGGTAGCCGGCTGGTTATCCACAGCTACCGGAGTTATCCACAGTTGGCTTGATCGCGAGTTGGCCGAGGTCACGGCCGCGGTCAAGGTGGGTCCACATCAGCCCGACCCACCGACCTACGGAGACCGACATGCCGACCCGTACCGCCGCGGCATCGGCCGCGGTCCCGCCTCGCGAGCGGCTGCCGCTGGTGCTGACCGGTGACGACCAATTGCTCGACGACCTGCTCCGGCTCGCCGCGGCCGGCGGCACCCAGGTCCGGGTGGCCGCCGACCCGGCCGGCGCCCGCGGGCACTACACCACCGCGCCGTTGGTGGTGCTCGGCGCCGACCAGTTACCGGCGTGTCTGCGCGCCAACCTGCCGCTCCGGCCGGATGTGGTGATCGCCACCCGGTCCGATGATGGGCCCGACCCGTGGCAGCACGCGCCGGCGCTCGGCGCCGGCCACGTGGTGACCCTGCCGGCCGGGGAGGCCTGGCTGGTGGACCGGTTCGCCGGCTGCCGGGCCACCGGCGTGCCGGCGAAGGTGGTCGCGGTGACCGGTGGCCGGGGCGGGGCCGGCGCGAGCGTGCTCGCGGTCGGCCTGGCGGTCACCGCCGCCAACGCCGGCCGGCGGGTGTTGCTGGTCGACGCCGATCCGCTCGGCGGCGGCCTCGACCTGCTGCTCGGCTGGGAGGACGACAACGGGTTGCGGTGGCCGGAGCTGACCGGCAGCAGCGGTCCGCTGGACGGGCTGGCGTTGGTGGGTTCGCTGCCCGGGCGGGGCGACCTGGCGGTGCTGTCGTTCGACCGCCGGCAGTTCACCGCCGCGCCGCCGGCGGCGATGACCGCCGTGCTCGCCGCCGGCCGCACCGCCCGCGACCTGGTCGTGGTGGACGTGCCGCGGCGGCAGGATGAGGCCGCCACGGTGGCGCTGCAGACCGCCGACGAGTGCCTGCTGGTGGTGCCGGCCGAGGTGCGGGCGGCGACCGCGGCGGCGAAGGTGGCGGCGGCGGTCCGGCAGCACTGCGGCCGGCTCCGGCTGGTGGTGCGCGGGCCGGCACCGGGCCGGCTCACCGCGGCGGCGATCAGCCGGTCGCTCGGGTTGCCGGTCGCCGGCACGCTGCGGCCGGAGCAGGGCCTGCCGGCGCTGCTGGAGGGTGGGGTGCCGCCGACCATCGGCGGGCGCGGGCCGCTCGCGGTGCTGTGCCGGCGGCTGGTGGCCGAGCTGTGCGCGCCCGAGCCGGCGGCCGCCTGATGACCGGCGCCAATGTAGACAGCCCGGCGCTGGTCGGGGCGGTCCGGCGCCGGTTCGCCGAGGCCGGTACGGCAGCCACCGGCGCGGCGGTGGTGGCGGCGGTACGCGACCAGCCGGGCGGGGCGGCGCTCGGCGGCGACGGGTTGCTCCGGGTCGCCGACCAGGTCCACGCCGAGCTGGTCGGGGCCGGCCCGCTGGCACCGCTGCTGCGGGACCCGGCGGTCACCGACGTGCTGGTCAACCGGGACCAGGTGTGGGTCGACCGGGGGCACGGGCTGCAGCCGGTCCCGGTCGAGACCGGCGGCCCGGAACAGGTCCGCCGGCTGGCGCAGCGGCTGGCCGCCGCCGGTGGCCGCCGGCTCGACGACAGCTCGCCGTGCGTGGATGTACGGCTGGCCGACGGCACCCGGTTGCACGCGGTGCTGCCGCCGGTCGCGGTCGACGGGCCGTACCTGTCGCTGCGGACGTTCCGGCCGCGCCCGTTCACATTGGCCGATCTGGTGGCGGCCGGGACGCTCGAGGAGCCGGTGGCCGAGCTGCTCGCGGCGGTGGTCGCCGCCCGGCTGGCCTACCTGGTCACCGGCGGCACCGGATCGGGCAAGACCACGCTGCTCGCGAGCTTGCTCTCGCTGGTGCCGCCGGACGAGCGGATCGTGCTGGTCGAGGACGCCGCCGAGCTGCGCCCCACCCACCCACACGTGGTCGCGATGCAGGCCCGGACCGCCAATGTGGAGGGGGCCGGCTCGATCGGGCTGCGCGAGCTGGTCCGGCAGGCGTTGCGGATGCGGCCGGACCGGCTGGTGGTCGGGGAGTGCCGGGGCGCCGAGGTGGCCGACCTGCTGGCCGCGCTCAACACCGGGCACGAGGGCGGCGCCGGCACGCTGCACGCCAACGCGCCCGGCGACGTGCCGGCCCGGTTGGAGGCGCTCGGGCTGCTCGGGGGCCTGCCGAGGCTGGTGCTGCACGCACAGGTCGCCGCCGCCCTGCAGGTGGTGCTCCACCTGCGCCGGCAGGCCGGCCGGCGGGTGCTCGACGAGGTCTGCCTGCTGCTGCCGGCCGGTCCCGAGCGGCTGGTGACCGCGGTCCCGGCCTGGCGGCGCGGAGCCGGCCTCGGGCCGGGTGCGCACTGGCTGGCCCGGCTGCTGGCGGATCGGGCGGTCGCCGTGCCGGCGCTGCTCACCGAGGTCGCCGGCGGTGCCCGATGACCGCGGTGGCCGCCGCCTGCCTGGTGCTGGCCGCGGTGGTAATGGTTTGGCCCGGTCCCGGCCGCCGCTCCCGCTACCGGCGGATCCTGGCACCGACCGTCGCGCGGCGGTGGCGACCGCTACCCGGGTCGCTGCGCCGGCTCCCGGTCGCCGGCCGGCTGCCCGCCGGCCTGCTGGTGGCCGCGGTGGTGATGATCGCCGTGGCGGCGGGCGGACCGGTCGCCGGGATCGTCGCCGGCTGCTACGGCGCGCTCGCGGCCCGGCTGCTCCGGCGCCGCGATGCCCAGCGGGCGCGCGCCGCCCGCCGCACCGAGCTGCTGGACCTGCTCGGCTCGGCCGCCGCCGACCTGCGCGCCGGGCTCCCGACCGAGCTGGCGCTGGCGAGCTTCGACCCGGTCGGCGACGATCCGCTGCTGCCGCGGATCCGGGCGGCGGTGGTGCTGGCTGACCGGACCGGGGCTCCGCTCGCCGACGTGCTCGAGCGGATCGAGGCCGACGCCCGCGGTGTCGACCGGGCCCGGCAGGCGGCCGCCGCCCAGGCCGCCGGTGCCCGGGCGACCGGCTGGCTGCTGGCCGGCCTGCCCGCCGCCGGGATCGGGCTGGGCTACGCGATCGGCGCCGATCCGCTGGCGGTGTTGCTGCACACCCCGGCCGGCGCCGGCTGCGCCCTCGGCGCCCTCGCCCTGCAACTAGCCGGGCTGAGCTGGGCCGGCCGGATCACCCGCTCGGTGCAGGCGGTGGCGTCGTGACCGTGCTCGCCGGGTGCCTGATCGCCGCCGCGGCGGTGCTGGTCGCGCTCCCGACCGGCCGGCCCCGGCCGGCCCGCCGGCTGGCGAAGCTGGCCGGTGGTGCCGACCGGGCCGGTGGTAGCCGATGGCGGCCGGACCTGGTCCGGTCCGCCGCCGGCCTGTCCGGGATCGCGGTGGCGGTGCTGCTCGGCGGCTGGCTCGGGCTGCTGGCCGGCGCCGGGATCGCCGTCGGGCTCGACCGCGGGCTGCGACGGCTGCAACCGGCCGCCGAGCAGCGGGCGCGCCGGCTGGCCGAGGCGGCCGAGCTGCCGCTCGCCGCCGACCTGCTGGCGGTGGCGCTGCGCGGTGGTGCGCCGGTCGACCGGGCGGCGGCCGCGGTCGCGGAGGCGCTGCCCGGCCCGCTCGGCGACCGGCTGGCGCGGGTGGCGCGGGCACTCCGGCTCGGCGCCACCCCGGCCGAGGCGTGGGCACACCTCGATCCGGCGGTCGCTGGCGCCGCCCGGCTGGCCCGAGCGGCGGTGCGCAGCGCCGAGCACGGCAGCGCGCTCGCCGGCGCCCTCGGCCGGCTCGCCGACGACCTGCGGGCCGACCGGAGCACGGCGGTGGAGGCGGCCGCCCGCCGCGCCGGCGTGCTGATCGTGCTACCGCTCGGCCTCTGCTTCCTGCCCGCCTTCATGCTCGCCGGCCTGGTGCCGGTGATCATCGCCATCCTCGGCGACGTCCTCTAGAACCGAAAGGAGTTTGTCGATGCGCATCCGGTCCACGCGGTGGCGGTCCGACGCCGGGATGAACACCGCCGAATACGCCGTGGGAACGCTGGCAGCGGTGGCGTTCGCCGGCGTGCTGCTCGCGGTCCTGCAGTCCGACCCGGTCCGCGCCGCCCTGCAGTCCGTGATCGAGCGGGCGCTCGGGTGAGCCCGCCGGGGTACGGCAGCCTCCCTCCGGCCGTGCGGGCGGGCAACCCCGCCCCATCGCCCGGTCCGGCGCCGGCCGGGCCGGGCGATGCCCGGCGCCGCCGCCGCGACCTGGGGTCGGCCACCGCCGAGTTGGCGGTCGGGCTGCCGGCGTTGCTGGTGCTGCTGTTCGCCGGGCTGGCCGCGGTCGGCGCGGTCACCACCCAGCTGGCGTGCGTGGATGCCGCGCGGGACGCGGCGCTCGCGGCGGCCCGCGGCGAGCCGGGCGCGCCGCCGGGGGAGCGGGCGGCACCGGGCGCCGAGATCACCGTCACGGTGGACGGCGACACGGTCCGGGCCACCGCCCGGGCACCGGTGCCGGTGGTCGGTGGCTGGCTGCCCGGGCTGTGGGTGGACGCGTCGGCGGTGGCCGCGGTCGAGCCGGGCCTACCGGAGCCGGTGCCGTGAGCCCGCCAGGTCGGGGAGCCCGCGACCGGGGCTCGGCATCGGTGTGGCTGCTCGCGGTCGGGCTGGTGCTGCTGGCGGCCGGGCTCGCCGGTGCCGCGGTCGGAGCCGCTCACGTCGCCAGCCATCGGGCGCAGGCCGCGGCCGACCTCGGCGCGCTCGCCGGGGCGGCCCGCGCGGTGGAGGGCCCGGCCGCGGCCTGCGCCCGGGCGGCCGAGCTCGTAGCGGCGAACGGTGCCCGGCTGACCGACTGCCGGCTCGACGGTCTGGACGTCATCGTCACCGTCGAGGTCGCCGCGGCACCGGTGGCGGGGGTCGCCACCGCGACCGCCCGCGCCGGCCCGGTCCGCGCCGGCGGTGTGCCCGCTGCTGGACCTTGATCGGGGTCGCGGCCGCGCGGCGAACCGAAGTCATGTCCACCTACGACACTGCCCGCGGCGGCCAGCGGCGCGGGAGCGGCCCGCCCTCCTGGCGGAGAGCGGGCCGCTTGGGGGAACCAGCGGTCAGCGTCGCGCTACCGCTGACGGGTTAGGACCAGAGCAGATACGACTTCGCGTGCCCGCCGTCCACATAGACTTGCATGTGGACTGACGTGTACATGTTGAAGTTGCGGGCCGGTGTGGGTGGGTAGAACTCGCCGCCTAGGTAACCGCAGACGTAGTACCGGTGCGGGTCGTCGTGCGGGTCGTAGTAGCCGTTACCGTTCACGTGCCACCAGATCAGGCGGACGTGCGCGCATTTGCCGTCGGCCTTGGTGTCCGCGACGAAATAGCTCCCGCCGTACACCGCGCCGGTGGTGAGGTCCTGGTAGAGGCAGACCTCGCCGTACGCACCGCCGGTGAAGTCGTAGCCCTCCCGGCAGTTCAGCTGCCGGCCCATGCCGGCGTCGGCCTGCACCGGCGCGGCTGCCCCCAAGATCAGTAGTGGCGCGGCGATCAGCGCCACCAGCATCCTGCGTAGCATTGCCCCTCCTCGCGTTCGAGCTGGCGGGTTGGCCAGCCCGCCGGACGGTACGTGAGCGGGCTTGCGAGCAGCTGGCAGCGGCCCGAGCCGCTCTGCAAGGTTGCTGCAAGCCGGCCGCGGGCGGCGACCGCGACCGGCGTAGCATCGGCGGCGCCCACCGATAGGAGGACTCGTGGAGCTGCTGCACCGGGGCAAGGTCCGGGACGTGTACCAGGCCGGCGACGACCTGATCCTGGTGGCGACCGACCGGGTGTCGGTCTACGACGTCGTCCTGCCGACCCCGATCCCCGACAAGGGCAAGCTGCTCACCCAGCTGTCCCTGTGGTGGTTCGACCAGGTCGCCGACCTGGTCCCGCACCACGTCGTGTCGAGCACCGACGTGCCGGCCGAGTGGGCGGGCCGGGCGATCCGGTGCCGGCGGCTGGCGATGCTGCCGGTCGAGTGCATCGCCCGCGGCTACCTGGCCGGCGGCGGGCTGCGGGAGTACGAGACCACCGGCGCGATCTGCGGGGTGGAGCTGCCGGCCGGGCTGGTGGAGGGTTCGCGGCTGCCGGAACCGATCTTCACGCCGACCACCAAGGCCGCGACCGGCGAGCATGACCAGGCGATGACCTTCGATCAGCTGGTGGCGCTGGTCGGCGAACCGACCGCGGCCGAGCTGCGGCGGCTGACCCTCGCGATCTACCGGCGGGGGGCTGAGCTGGCGGCCGAGCGGGGGATCATCGTCGCCGACACCAAGCTGGAGTTCGGCCGGACCGCCGACGGCACCCTGATGCTCGCCGACGAGCTGCTCACCCCCGACTCGTCGCGGTTCTGGCCGGCCGACGACTGGCAGCCCGGCCGCCCCCAGTACGCCTTCGACAAGCAGTTCCTGCGGGAGTGGGCGAACCGCACCGGCTGGGACCGCAAGCCGCCGGCGCCGGCGGTACCACCGGAGATCGTCGACGCGACCCGGGCCCGCTACCTCGAGGCGTACCAGCGGCTGACCGGCCGACCCTGGACCGGGTGATCCGACCCTGGACCGGGTGACCCGGCCGGTATCGTCGCTGGCATGGCTGACACCGAGGCACCCAGTCCACTGACACCCCTCAACGAGGACTGGCACCGGGCGCTGGCGATCGTGGCGCACCCGGACGACCTGGAGTTCGGCGCCGCCGCGGCGATCGCCCGCTGGACCGGGCAAGGCAAGCAGATCGCCTACTGTCTCGTCACCAGCGGCGAGGCCGGCATCGACGGGATGCCCCCGGCGGAGACCAAGCAGGTACGGGAGCGGGAGCAGCGCGAGTCGGCCGCGGTGGTCGGGGTCGACTCGGTCGAGTTCCTCGGGTTCCCCGACGGCGTGCTCGAGTACGGGATCCCGCTGCGCCGCGAGCTGGCCAAGGTGATCCGCCGCCATCGTCCGGAAATCGTGATCACCGGCAACTTCCGGGAGACCTGGGACGGGGCGGCGCTGCTCAACCAGGCCGACCACATCGCGACCGGCCGGGCGGTGGTGGACGCGGTCCGCGACGCCGGGAACCGGTGGGTCTTCCACGACCAGGTCGAGGCCGGGCTGGAGCCGTGGAACGGCGTGACGGCGGTCTGGGCGGCGAGCTCCCCGGACTCCCGGCACGGGGTGGACGTCACCGACACGTTCGAGCTGGGGGTCCGGTCGCTGCAGGCGCACGAGGTGTACATCCGCGGCCTGGGGTCGGAGACCTTCGACCCGGAGGAGTTCCTCGACGGGCTGTGCCGGCAGGCCGGCACCCGGCTCGGCTGCCGGTACGGGGTGGCGTTCGAGGTCTTCCCGCTGCAGGCGTTCTGACCGTCTCCCGGACGTCGCTGCCTGGGCCGGAACCGGCGATGGTTGAATGGCGCACAGGAGGTGGCGATGGAGGAACTGTCGCTGGCGACCCGCGAGGTTGCCGGCCACACGGTCGTGGAGGTCCGCGGCGAGGTGGACGTCTACACCGCATCGCGCCTGCGGGAACGCCTGCTAGGGGTGATTGACGGGGGTGCCAGCCAGGTCGTCGTTGACCTGCGGCGGGTCGACTTTCTGGACTCTACTGGGCTGGGGGTCCTGGTCGGTGCGCTGAAGCGGCTCCGGATGTCGGGTGGGGATCTTGCGCTGGTCTGTGACAACGAGAAGTTGCTCAAGATCTTTCAAATCACCGCGCTGGACCGCGTGTTCGCGCTGCACGACACAGTGGAGGCCGCGACGAGCCCACCGGCCGGGTGAGCGCGATGCCCACCGTACGGCTGGCGTTCTCGTCGGTACCGCGGTATGTGCGCACGGCCCGGCTGGTCGCGGTCGCGGTCGCGCGCCGGGCCGGGGTATCCGAGGACATGCTCGACGAAGTCCGGCTGGCGACCGGCGAGGCGTGCGGCGCCGCGGTCGCCCGGCACCGGCGGCACGGGATCACCGACCTGGTCCAGGTGGAGATGTCCGACGACGGCCCGTACGTCGTTCGGGTGATCGACGCGTGCGGTGCCAGCTATTCCTCGTCGTCCGCCGGCCAGGACGAGGAGGCCGAGGACGCCGATCGGATGCACGAGGCGTTGCTCGCCGCGCTCGTCAAGGATCTTGAAGTACGCAAGGGGGAGCACGGCACCGAGGTCCGGATGGTCTGGCCGGTCCGGCGCCGGCTCTCCGGGATGTGACCGGATGTGAGCGGTTCCAGGTGAGGCACGCAACCTGAATGGCGGCCCTGATGTGACTGGGCACACGACTGGCCAGTAGAGTACGCGGGTCATCACCGCGCAGCAGGGAACCAGGCACTGTACAGGAGGACAATGATGTCCGAGACCCCACTGTCGTTGAGCGGCGACAACCTCACCTACGTGATCGTCGCCGCGGTTGTCGCACTGGTGGCGCTCGGGTTCGCGGCTGCGTTGGTGCAGGCGGTGTTGAAGGCGGACCGCGGCACCACCACCATGCAGGAGATCGCCGGCGCCGTACAGGAAGGCGCCTCGGCGTACGTGTTCCGCCAACTCCGCACCGTCTCGATCTTCGTCGTGTTCGCGGTGGTTCTGCTGTTCCTGCTGCCGGTGCATGACCCGGGCGACAACGAGACCGCGATCCGGATCGGCCGGTCCCTGTTCTTCGTGGTCGGCGCGGCGTTCAGCGCGTTCATCGGCGCGTCCGGGATGGCGCTGGCGACCCGGGCCAACCTGCGGGTGGCGGCCGCCGCCCGACAGAGCACCGGCGGCCGGGAGCGGGCGATGCAGATCGCGTTCCGGACCGGTGGCGTGGTCGGCTTCCTGACCGTCGGGCTCGGGCTGCTCGGCGCCTCGATCGTGGTCCTGATCTACCAGCGGGACGCGGCGACCGTACTGGAGGGCTTCGGCTTCGGCGCCGCCCTGCTGGCGATGTTCATGCGGGTCGGTGGCGGCATCTTCACCAAGGCCGCGGACGTCGGCGCCGACCTGGTCGGCAAGGTCGAGCAGCACATCCCGGAGGACGACCCGCGCAACGCCGCGACCATCGCCGACAACGTCGGTGACAACGTCGGCGACTGCGCCGGGATGGCCGCCGACCTGTTCGAGTCGTACGCGGTGGTGCTGGTCGCCGCGCTGATCCTGGGCCGGTTCGCGTTCGGTGTCGACGGCCTGGTGTTCCCGCTGATCGTCTCGGCGATCGGTGCCTTGATCGCGATCATCGGGGTGTTCCTGACCCGGCTGCGCCGCTCCGACCGGTCCGGCCTGACCGCGATCAACCGGGCGTTCTTCATCGCCGCCGGGCTCGGCGCGGTGCTGGTGGCCGGCGCCGCGTTCGCGTACCTGCCGAGCAGCTGGGAGGACCTGCACGGTGCCGAGTGGCGGCAGGTGCTCGGGCTGGGCGATGGGGACACCGCCCCGGTCGACCCACCGCTGCTGGCGGTCGGCTCGGTCATCCTCGGCATCCTGCTCGCCGCCGCGATCCAGGGCCTGACCGGCTACTTCACCGCCACCAACCGGCGGCCGGTGCGGGACATCGGCAAGACCTCGCTGACCGGCCCGGCGACCGTGATCCTGGCCGGGGTGAGCGTCGGGTTCGAGTCGGCGGTGTACTCGGCGCTGGTGCTGGGTGCGGCGGTGTTCGGCGCGTTCCTGCTCGGCGGCGGCTCGCTGACCGTGTCGCTGTTCGCGGTCGCGCTCGCCGGCACCGGCCTGCTCACCACCGTTGGCGTGATCGTCGCGATGGACACGTTCGGTCCGATTTCCGACAACGCGCAGGGGATCGCCGAGATGTCCGGCGACATCGACGAGCAGGGCGCGCAGATCCTCACCGATCTGGACGCGGTCGGCAACACCACCAAGGCGATCACCAAGGGGATCGCGATCGCGACCGCGGTGCTCGCCGCGACCGCGCTGTTCGGCTCGTACCGGGAGATCGTGCTGGGCGCGATCGCCGACGCCGGCTCCGAGGTCTCGCTCGACGAGCTGCTGAACGTGGCCAGCCCGCGCAACCTGGTCGGGATGCTGGTCGGCGCGGCGGTGGTGTTCCTGTTCTCCGGGCTGGCGATCAACGCGGTGTCCCGGTCGGCCGGCGCGGTGGTGATGGAGGTCCGCCGGCAGTTCCGGGAGCTGCCCGGGATCATGGACCGCAGCCAGCGGCCGGAGTACGGCAAGGTGGTCGACATCTGCACCAAGGACGCGCAGCGGGAGCTGATGACCCCGGCGCTGCTGGCGGTGCTCGCCCCGGTCGCGGTCGGGTTCGGGCTCGGGCCCGGCGCGCTCGCCGCGTACCTGGCCGGCGCGATCGCGACCGGCGTGCTGATGGCGATCTTCCTGGCGAACTCCGGCGGCGCCTGGGACAACGCCAAGAAGGCGGTCGAGGACGGCCAGCACGGTGGCAAGGGCTCGCCGGCGCACGAGGCGACGGTGATCGGCGACACCGTCGGCGACCCGTTCAAGGACACCGCCGGCCCGGCGATCAACCCGCTGATCAAGGTCATGAACCTGGTCTCGCTGCTGATCGCACCGGCGGTGGTGATGCTGGCGTACGGCGAGGACGAGAACCTCGCGGTCCGGCTGGCGATCGCGATCGGGGCGGCCCTGGTGGTGGTCGGCGCGGTGGTCTTCAGCAAGCGGAAGCCGATCGTGGTCTCGGCCGAGAGCACCATCAGCAAGCCGGCGCCCGCGCCTCGGGAGTCCGCGCACACATAAGCTCCCCATGTGCAGCAGCAGCCGTCTCTGTTCGGGGTCGTGGCGACCGACCCGACCCCGGAGGATCTGGCCGGGCTGCTGGCCGGCCCGGGCGAGCTGAGCCGGCTGGGCGGGACGGCCCGGGTCAGCGTGCCGGTGGCCGACGGCTGGCGGGTGCACGTGCTGATGTCCGAGTTCGCCGCCCGCTCGCTGCCCGCCAGCTGGGAAGGCGGCGAGGCCGGGTACGTGGTGCGGACCGCCTACACCACCCGGCTGATCCGGCTGGCCGACGCCTGGCGGGACGGCCCGCCGGCCGGGCTGCACCTGCACGGCCAGGTGCTGCGGCTGTGGGTGGCCGCCGCCGGGGTCGCCGGCCCGGACGGCTACCTGCTGGGGCTGAACGCCGCCCGGCAGTCCGACTGGCCGCCGCTGGGGGGCGCGCTCGCCGCCGCCGGGCTGGCGGCCGCACTGGTCGCCAGCGGTACGCCGGAGGCGCCGGCCTACCGGATCACCGGTCGCAAGCGGCTGGCCCGGCTCGCCGAGCTGGTCGGCGACCGGCCGGCCGCCGCCCCGGCCGACCGCTGGCCGAGCCCGCCGGCGGTGCCGACCCCGGCGCCGCGCCGGGCGCCGCCGGCCCCGCGCCCGCCGTCGCCCTGATGCACCAGGTCAGCGTGACGTACCGGGGGATATGCCCGTAATGACAGGTATGTCCACGCGTACGCGCATGATCCGACGGGTAACGGGGGGTATGTTGCCGGCGTCACCGCGTCTGGCAGTGTACGGTGTCGCCGATATACGTCATCGTTGCGCATAGCTACGGTTGACATCCGTTTTGCAGTCGTGTCTGGAACCAGGAGTTCTGCCGAGCCCCTAGGAGCGTTGTGCCGCCCACCGCCAACAACCACACCCGGTTGGTCGTCGTCGAGTCCCCGGCGAAGGCCAGGACGATCTCGGGCTACCTCGGCCCCGGCTGGGTCGTCGAGGCGAGCCTGGGCCACATCCGGGACCTGCCCGCCGGCGCCAAGCAGATGCCGGAGAAGTATAAGAAGGAGCCGTGGGCCTACCTAGGGGTGAACGTCGACAACGACTTCACACCGATCTACATCATCAACCCGGACCGCACCAAGCACGTCACCAAGCTGCGGTCACTGCTGAAGGACGCCAGCGAGCTCTACCTCGCCACCGATGAGGACCGGGAGGGCGAGGCGATCGCCTGGCACCTGGTGGAGACGCTCAAGCCGAAGGTGCCGGTCCGGCGGATGGTGTTCCACGAGATCACCAAGCCGGCGATCCAGGCCGCGATCGCCAACCCCCGGGACATCAACCGGGACCTGGTCGACGCCCAGGAGACCCGGCGGATCCTGGATCGGCTGTACGGGTACGACGTCTCCGCGGTGCTCTGGAAGAAGGTGGCGCGGGGGCTGTCGGCCGGCCGGGTGCAGTCGGTGGCGACCCGGATCGTGGTCGAGCGGGAGCGGGCCCGGATGGCGTTCCGGTCCGCCGAGTACTGGGACATCTCCGCGCTGCTCGCGGTCGACCAGCGGGACGCGGCCAACGGCAACGGCTCGGCCGGCGAGCCGCGGACGTTCACCGCCACGCTGGTGTCGCTGGACGGCGACCGGATCGCCACCGGGAAGGACTTCGAGCCGACCACCGGCCAGGTCAAGCCGACCGCCGGGGTGGTGCACCTCGACGGCGACGGCGCCCGCGGACTGGCCGCCCGGCTGGCGGGCCAGCCGTTCGTGGTCCGGTCGGTCGAGACCAAGCCGTACCGGCGCCGGCCGTACCCGCCGTTCATCACCTCCACGCTGCAGCAGGAGGCGGCGCGCAAGCTGCGGATGTCATCGGCGGTGACGATGCGGGTGGCGCAGCGGCTGTACGAGAACGGCTACATCACCTACATGCGGACCGACTCGGTCAACCTGTCCGAGACCGCGATCGCGGCCGCCCGGGCGCAGGTCGCCGAGCTGTACGGGGAGCGGTTCGTGCCGCCGCAGCCGCGCCGCTACACCGGCAAGGTGAAGAACGCGCAGGAGGCGCACGAGGCGATCCGGCCGGCCGGCGACCGGTTCCGGACCCCGGGTGAGGTGGCCGACGAGCTGTCGCCGGAGGAGCGGGCGCTCTACGACCTGATCTGGCGCCGGACCATCGCGTCGCAGATGACCGACGCGGTCGGCTCGTCGGTGTCGGTGCGGATCCGGGCGATCTCGACCGCTGGCGAGGAGTGCGACTTCGGCGCCACCGGTAAGACCATCACCGACCCCGGCTTCCTCGCCGCCTACGTCGAGTCCAGCGACGACGCCGAGGCGGAGGCCGAGGACGCCGAGCGCCGGCTGCCGCAGCTGCGCAAGGACCAGCGGCTGACCGCCGAAGAGCTGACCGCGGTCGACCACCACACCCAGCCGCCGGCCCGGTACACCGAGGCGAGCCTGGTCAAGGCGCTGGAGGAGCTCGGGATCGGGCGGCCGTCGACGTACGCGTCGATCATGCAGACCATCCAGGACCGGGGCTACGTGTTCAAACGCGGCCAGGCGCTGATCCCGTCGTTCACCGCGTTCGCGGTGGTCGGGCTGCTGGAGCGGCACTACCCGCGGCTGGTCGACTACGGCTTTACCGCCACCATGGAGGACGAGCTCGACCAGATCGCCGCCGGTGAGGCGGCCCGGGTGGAGTTCCTGCGGGCGTTCTACTTCGGGGCCGACCACGGCGTGCCGGGTTCGGTGGCCCGGGCCGGTGGGCTGAAGAAGCTGGTCACCGAGAAGCTGGGCGAGATCGACGCGCGGGAGGTCAACTCGATCCCGCTGTTCACCGACGACCAGGGCCGGCAGGTGGTGGTCCGGGTCGGCCGGTACGGGCCCTACCTGCAGCGGTTCGCGCCCGGGGCGGAGCCGACCGCGACCGACAACGGCAGCGGCGAGGGGAGCGGCAACGGCGCCGACCAGGACCGGGCGCCGATCCCGGAGGGGATCGCGCCGGACGAGCTGACCCCGGAGAAGGTCGCCGAGCTGTTCGTCGGCGGCAACGGCGAGCGCAAGCTGGGCGAGCACCCGGAGACCGGCGAGCCGATCGTGCTCAAGTCCGGCCGGTACGGTCCGTACGTCTCGCACGGCGACAAGAACGCCTCGCTGCTGCGCTCGCAGTCGGCCGAGACCCTCACCCTCGAGGACGCGCTGAAGCTGCTGTCGCTGCCCCGGCTGGTCGGCAAGGACCCGGACGGGGTGGAGATCTACGCCGCGTCCGGCCGGTACGGCCCGTACATCAAGCGCGGTGACGACACCCGGTCGCTGGAGAACGAGGAGCAGCTGTTCACGATCACCGTGGATGAGGCGCTGGCGCTGCTCGCCGCCCCGAAGACCCGCGGCCGGCGGACCGCCACCCCGCTCAAGGAGCTCGGTACCGACCCGCTCACCCAGCGGCCGGTAGTGATCAAGGATGGGCGGTTCGGGCCGTACGTGACCGACGGCGAGACCAACGCGTCGCTGCGCCGAGGCATGAGTGTGGATTCGATGACCCTCGACCTGGCCTCGCAGATGCTGATGGAAAAGCGCGCGCAGGGCCCGGCGGCGCCCCGCAAGAAGGCCGCCAAGAGTGCGGCCAAGGGTGCCACCAAGAGCACCGCCAAGAGCACCGCGAAGAAGGCCACCAAGAAGGCGGCGAAGAAGGCGACCGCGAAGAAGGCAACCGCAAAGGCCGCGAGATCAAACCAGCAATAGCCGATTCGTACGGCAGGTGACGTCGTTAATGAAGGCAGGTGTAAGCAGTTTCGCGACGCCTGCGAGCGGAACCGCGGGGGCTCCCGCACCGCTTGCGAGCGAAACTGGCGACATCGCATCCTTTGCCAACCACGCACGCCGTACGAAGGGGAACGACGTGACCGGAACCGTGCCTGTCTCCACCCCCTCCCGCCCAACCATCGGCCGCTCCTTGCGGCGAGTGCCGGTGCAGGGCCGAAGTGTCGCCAGGGTGCAGCGCATGCTCGATGCCTGTGCCGAAATCGTCGATGAGGTGGGGTACGAGGGACTGACCACCACGCTGCTCGCGGAGCGGGCCGGGGTGGCGATCGGGTCGGTGTATCAGTTCTTCCCGGACAAGCGCGCGGTGGTGCAGGCGCTCACTCAACGCAGCCTCGAGGCGTACTTGCAGCGGCTGTCCGAGCGGTTCACCGCCGCCGCGCTCACCGACTGGTGGGACGGGGTGGATGCGGCGATCGACGAGTACATCCACATGCACCGGACCGTGCCCGGGTTCCGGACCCTCCACTTCGGTGACGTGGTGGACGTGCACCTGCTCGACGACGAGCAGGACAACAACGCCGTCATCGCGGCGCAGCTGGCCGACGTGCTGGTGGCGCAGTTCACGGTCGCCGACACCGCCCGGCTGCGGTTCGCGTTGCAGATCGCGGTGGAGGCCGCCGACGCGCTGATCAAGTTCGCGTTCCGGCGCGACCCGAACGGCGACGAGACCGTGTTCGCCGAGGCCAAGACGCTGATCCGGGAGTACCTGCACCGCAGCAGTGGGTTGGTCCACAGCGGGTAACCGCAGGTCACACCGCGGCATCAGGCCGAACCCTGAGTCGTACCCCCCGGGTAAGATCGGGGTAGTTGGCAGGTGGTTGCACCTCGCACGCCGACTACAGTGATGGCTGGGTTTGCTTGCGGCAGTTCGGCGGGCGGCCCAGACACGCCTGGGGGAGGGCGGTCTCACGGCGGAGGTAACGGCCATCGACATGAATGCCACAAACACGGGGGGCGGCGCGCAGCGGCGAAGCCCGAGTGAACCAGCGGTTGACCTGTCCGGCTTCGGCGCGGCTCGGTCGGTGTTACGGATCCGCCCGTTCCGTCGGCTATGGGGCGTGTTGTCGGTGGCCGCGCTGGCCGACTGGGTCGGCCTGCTCGCCACCGCCATCTTCGCGACCACGCTGGTGCAGAGCCCGTTCGCGAAGGGCGCGGCGTTCGGCGGCGTGATCGGGATCCGGCTGCTGCCGGCGCTGGTGCTCGGCACCGTCGCGGGTGTGATCGCGGACCGGTTCGACCGCCGGTACACGCTGTTCGTCAGCGATCTGCTCCGGTTCCTGCTGTTCGCCTCGATCCCGCTGGCGTTCCTGGCCGACCTGCCGCAACTGCTGGTGCTGGGCTGGACCGCCATCGCGATCTTCATGGTCGAGGCGATCACGCTGGTCTGGAACCCGGCCAAGGACGCCGCGGTCCCCAACCTGGTGCCCCGCGCCAAGCTCGAGGTCGCCAACCAGCTCTCGCTGATCGTCACCTACGGGGTGGCGCCGGTCGGCGCCGCGCTGCTGCTGGCCGGCATGGAGCCGGCGTTCGCCTCGGTCGACACCAACGCCGGTTGGCAGTCCGGGGCGATGGCCACCATCGTGGCGCTGTTCCTCAACGCCGCCAGCCGGTTGGCGACCGCGCTGGTGGTGTTCTTCGGCATCAAGGAGATCAGCGGCCGGGACGGGGTCGAGCACGTCGAGCAGCCGACACTGCTGCGGCAGTTCTTCGACGGCTGGAAGTACATCGGGCAGACCCGGCTGGTGCGCGGGCTGGTGCTCGGCATCCTCGGCGCGTTCGCGGCCGGCGGCATCGTGATCGGGACCGCGCAGTTCTACGCGCAGTCGATCGGCGGCGGCAACGCCACGTTCTACCTGCTGTTCGGGCTGATCTTCCTGGGGCTCGGATGCGGGATCGGGTTCGGGCCGTGGCTGATCGGGGAGCTGTCCCGGCGGCGCTGGTTCGGGATGAGCATCGTGCTCGCCGCGGTCGGCGTGATCGTGCTGGCGGTCGCGGTGCACCTGACCATCGCGGTGGTCGGCGCGCTGCTGGTCGGGGCCGGCGCCGGGATGGCGTTCCTGTCCGGGATCACGCTGCTGGGCGGCGAGGTCGGCGATGACCTGCGCGGGCGGGTGTTCGCGTTCGTCCATACCAGCGTCCGGGTGGTGCTGATGCTGGCGATCGCGGTGACCGGCCCGCTGGTCGGTGCCGGCGGCTCCCGGGTGCTCGACCTCGGGGCGTTCCACGTCACCGTCTCGTACACCAGGGTGCTGTTGCTGCTCGCCGGCGGGTTCGGGATCCTGGCCGGCCGGCTCGCGTTCCGGCAGATGGACGACAAGCGCGGGGTCCCGGTGCTGCGCGACCTGTGGGGCTCGGTGCGGGGCCGGCCGCTGTCGGTGCCCGGGCCGGTTTCCTGGAGCGGCCTGTTCGTGGTCTTCGAGGGTGGCGAAGGCGCCGGCAAGTCCACGCAGGTGAACCGGCTGGCGCGGGCGCTGCGCGGCCAGGGCCACCACGTGGTGGTGACCCGGGAGCCGGGCGCCACCGAGTTCGGGGCCCGGATCCGGGGGATGCTGCTGGCCGGGGCCAACGGTCCGGCCGCGCCAACCCCCCGGGCCGAGGCACTGCTCTACGCCGCCGACCGGGCCCACCACGTGGCCACCGTGGTCCGGCCGGCGCTGATGCAGGGCTCGGTGGTGATCAGCGATCGGTACGTCGACTCCTCGCTGGCCTACCAGGGCGCCGGCCGCAGCCTGCCGGCGGACGAGATCGCCTGGCTGTCGTCGTGGGCGACCGGCCGGCTCAAGCCGGACCTGGTGGTGCTGCTTGACATCCCGCCAGAGGTGGGGCTGGCCCGGGCCAGCGACCGTGGCGAGGCGCCGGACCGGCTGGAGAGTGAGTCGCTCGCGTTCCACGAGCGGGTCCGGTACGCGTTCCTCGACCTCGCCGCCGAGGAGCCGAGCCGGTACCTGGTGATCGACGCCACGCTGCCGCCGGACGAGATCGCCGCGCTGGTGCTGGAGCGGGTCACCCCGATGCTGCCGGAGACCCCGGCGGCACCCCGGCTCTCGGAGTCGGAGTTACGGTCGATGGTGGACGTCCAGCTGGAACGCCGCGCCTGAGATGTCGGTCTTCGACAGCCTGATCGGGCAGGACGAGGTGGTGGCCACGCTGCGCCAGGCGCTGGCCGGCGAGGCGATGACCCACGCCTGGCTGTTCACCGGGCCGCCCGGGTCCGGCCGGTCGGTCGCCGCCCGGGCATTCGCCGCCGCGCTCCAGTGTGTCCACGGCACCGGCTGCGGCGAGTGCCCCGGCTGCCACACCACGCTCACCGGCACCCACGCCGACGTCCAGTTCGTGGTCCCGGACGGACTGTCCATCCCGGTCAGCCAGATGCGCGAGCTGGTGCTGCGCGCCGCCAGCGCGCCGACCAGCGGCCGGTGGCAGGTGCTGCTGGTCGAGGACGCCGACCGGCTCACCGAGGCGGCCGGCAACGCGCTGCTCAAGGCGGTCGAGGAGCCACCACCGAGGACGGTCTTCCTGCTCTGCACGCCGTCGCTGCACCCGGACGACATCTCGGTGACGCTCCGATCCCGGTGCCGGGTGGTGGCGCTGCGGCAGCCGTCCGCGGCGGCGGTGGCGCAGCTGCTGCAGACCCGCGACGCGGTCCCGGCCGACGTCGCCGCCTGGGCGGCCGCGGCGGCGTGGGGGCACGTCGGCCGGGCGAAGCGGCTCGCCCGGGACCCGGCGGCCCGGCAGCGGCGGGAGGCGGTGCTCGGCGTACCGCGCCGGCTCACCAGCGTCGGCGCCTGCTTCGACGCCGCCTCGGCGCTGATCGAGGCGGCCGAGGCGGAGGCCGAGGCGGCGGTGGCCGCCGCCGACGCGGCCGAGCGGGCGGAGCTGGAGACCGCGCTGGGTGCCGGCGGCACCGGCCGCGGCACCGCCGGCGCACTGCGCGGCGCCACCGGCCAGCTGCGCGACCTGGAGCGGCGGCAGAAGTCCCGGGCCACCCGGATGCAGCGGGACGCGCTCGACCGGGCGCTGCTCGACCTGGCCGGGTTCTACCGGGACGTGCTGGCGGTCAAGTTCGGAGCGCCGGTCGCGCCGGTCCACGCCGACGTGGCGGACATGGTCTCGGCCGCGGCTGCGAAGTGGACGGCGGAGAGCGCGTTGCGGCGGCTGGAGGCGGTGCTCGAGTGTCGCGAGGCGATCGACGCCAACGTCAAGCCACGGATCGCCGTCGAAGCGATGATGCTCGCGCTCTGGCGCGGATGACTTGGGTGTCCTATTTCGCCTGCCCAGTGTCCTATTTTGCCCCCCGCATGGGTTGACGGAACCAGTTACGGTGCGCGGTGGTGGCTGTGACGACCATGACGACACGTTGACCTTGGGCGAGGCGTGATGGCGAAGGAGCTTGACGAGGCGTGGATCGAGGCGGCGATCGCAGGCCACCACCGGGTCGAGCGGCTGCAGGCGGCCGTCGAGGCGTGGGTGGAGGCGGCTGAGGTTACGGTCCACTCTCCCGACGAGCTGGTCGAGGTACGGGTGTGCCCGGACGGCTCGATCCGGCGGGTGTCGCTCGGCCCGGTGGAAGGGCGCAGCAGCGCGGAGCTGTCCAAGTCGATCGAGGCGGTGGTCGGCGCTGCCGCCGACGCGGCCGACTGGGCGAGACGGACCCTGTACGCGGAGGCGGCACGCGCACAGGGTCCGTTCTGAGGGGGCCCGACCGGCTCAGGCGGGGCCCGAGGAGGGGCTCAGTCGGGCAGCACCCGGCGGTGGGTCTGGCGGCCGGCCAGCCACAGCAGCCCGCCCGCCACGATCAGCACCGCGCCGGCGCCCGCCAGCAGCTGCACCGGCGAACCGGTCACCGGGAGCCCACCTCCGGCGCCGCAGCCACCGCACCCGCCAGCCGGCGGCGGCTCCGCCGCCGGCTGCGCGGGCGCGGTGGCGGTCGCCGACAGCAGGCCGATCCCGAGGTCGAGGACGGCGGTGGCCGGGCGCTGTTCGGTCAGCCGGTCGCCGTCCCAGGCGAGCAGCTGCACCCGCAGCGAGGCGGCCGAGGCGCTGACCGAACCGCCGTCGACCCGCTGCTCGAGCTCGCCGATCGACAGCCGCAGGACGGTCAGGTCACCAGTGACCGCGGTGAGGTCGCCGACCAGCTCACCGAGCACCGGCAGCTCGCCGGTGGCCGGCAGCTCCGGCAGTCCGGCCAGCTCCAGCGGCCGGTCCGCCGGGCCCGGGCCGGACCGCAGTCCGGCCAGCTCGCGCGCCGCCGCCGGCAGCGCGGCGAGCGGGTCGCCGCCGAGCGCCGGCAACCCGGTGGCGGCCGAGCCGGGCGGCAGGGCCAGGTCCAGGCTGGCGCCGGGGGCGTCGAGCCGGTGGCTGCCGATCCCCGGGCCGGAGATCTCCAGCACCGGCGCCTGGTAGCGGACTCCGGTGCCGTCGGGCTGGCCGGAGGCCGTGGCGGTCAGCACCGGCTCGCTCACCACCTTGACGCTGAGCTCCGAGCCGGAGCCGGCGAACAGCCGCAGGTCGGCGAGTGAGGCGGTGGCGGTGGCCCGGGCGGCGGTCATCCCGGCCTGCTCGACCAGCTCGGTCCGGCTGCTGCTGGCGAGGTTGCCGGGCAGCGCCGCCAGCGCCCGGCCGCCCGGCGCCGGCAGTACCGCCAGGTCGGCCGCGCTCGCCGTCGCGGTCCCGGCCGGCCCGGTCGTCGCCCCGCACCGCATCGCCTCGTCCCAGCTGGCGTGCGCGCTGGCCGTGCCGAGCTGGCCGCGGAGCACGCCGAGGTCGAGGGTCGGGCCGGTGGCGACCGTGGGCGCCGGGTTGGTCGGGGGCGCGGTCTGCCGTACCGTCTGGCCGAGCCCGATGCCCGCCGGGAGCGCGACCCCCAGCAGGTTGGCCGCCACGTCCCGGGCGGCGGCCGCGGCGGCGGGCTGGCCGTCGGCGACCAGGCCGGCGCCGGTGGTGGCGAGCTGGACGTCCGCGACCGGCCCGACCGGCAGCCCCACCGGTCGCAGGTCGAGCGCGCCCAGCCGGAGCAGGTCGGCGCTCGCCGCGGCACCGTACGGTAGCGCCGCCGGGCAGGCCGGCGCCGCCGCGGCGGTGGTGGGGGCCAGCACGGCGGCGCCGAGCACGGCCGCCGCCAGCACGGTACGCAGGTCCAGCATGGACATCCTCCGTGGACAATCCGGGTACGGGTACGCCGTGGCCCAACGAAATGTCCGGAAAGCTGTGATGGCGGTGGTTGGAGGAACGGCCGGTCGGCCCAGTCCGGATGAACCGTTCGGCCGAATGGTGCTCGGGCGTCCGGTGTGCCCGGTTTGAGGTCAGCTGATCCGGATCGGCGGCTCGGCGAGCCGGACCTTGAGCGCCGCCGGATCCGCCGGCACGATCCACGCCGACTCCGGCCGCTCCGCGTCCGGGTCGGCCCGCCACTGCCGGCAGATCCGCTCCACCGCGATCGGGTAGATGGTGAGGCTTCCGTCGCGGCCGATGTGCAGCCGCAGGAAGCTCTTATAGTCTTCGATCCCTTGGGCGGCGAACAGCTCGTTGACGTTGATCTGGAACGCCGACGCGATCAGCAGGTAGGCCGCCACCAGCTGGCTGCCGACCAGCCCGGCCACCGGCAGGTAGAGCACCGCCGCGGCGAGCAGCGGCAGCGGCCAGGCCCAGTCCGCGAACGGCAGCTCCAGCCACAGCAGGCCACCGGCCAGCCCGAGTCCGAGATGGACCACCCCGTGCAGGGTGCCGGCTAAGAAATGGCGTGGGTGCTTCGGGCCGCCGGTCGGGATGTACGCCAAGCCGACCGTCCCGGCGAGCACCAGCAGCACCATCACCACCAGTGGGATGGTCACCAGCCGCTCCTCGGCGGCTTCCAGGTGGCTCGCGGCGCCCGCCACCGCCAGCATCAGCAGCATGTGGACCGCCCCGACCAGCGCCGTGAACCCCGGGTTGCGCCACGGCAGCCGGGCGAACACGCCCCAGCCCAGCCGCCGCGAGCGGGCCGCGTCCGGGAACCGCCCCGCCAGTTCGTACTCCTTGCGCGGGCTGGCCTTGCGCACGATGGTCTCCGGCGGCGGTACGGTGATCCGCTCCGGCAGGTTGTGGGTCGCGATCAGGTAGGCGCCACCGCCGCCGGCGGTGACCAGCTCCCGGTCTGGGCCGGTGTAGCGGGCGTAGTGGTGCTGGTCGCCGGCGAGCAGCATCCGCAGCTGCGCGCCGGTCGGGGTGATGATGTTGCGGATGAAGTAGTCGATCGAGTTGTAGCCCTTGGGGTCGAGCTTGCCCCAGGTCGGTGCGGGTGCCGCCAGGATGACCCGGTCGTCGGGCCCGAGCTGCTTGGCCACCTGCTCGAAATAGACCAGCTGCGGGTCGTCCAGATAGGCGCCGTACGCCTCGTCGATCGCGAACAGCCACCACCGGTGCGGCAGCGAGATCGCGAAGTAGGAGCGGGACTGTTCGGTCCGCCAGCCGCCGATGTTGTTGATCCGCTCGCCGACGAACAGCCGCAGGAACGCGGTCAGTCCGTCGTACCAGTCGTGGTTGCCGGGCAGGGCGTAGAGCGTGGGCTGGGCGCCGTCCGGCGGCGGCATCGGCAGCGCCGCGGTGTACGGCCCCTTCAGGCGGTCCTCGTACTCCTGCATGCTCGCGGTCGGATACACCTGGTCGCCGCCCATGATCAGGACCTGGCCGCGGGGGAGTTGGTGCCCGTCGACGGTCAGGCTGGGCTGGCCGAGCAGGTAGGCGACCGAGTAGGTGGCGTTGAAGCCGTCGCCGCAGTCGGCGACATAGTCCAGCCAGAGCTCGCCGTGCTCGCCCTCCTGCCGGTACGAACGGGACGGCAGCACCCCTTGCAGCTCGCGCTTGTCCAGGTAGGCGCCGAAGGTGGTGGCGAGGGCAGCCCGGACGCTGGTGCGCAGCAGCTGGAGCGGGGCGAGCCAGGCCACCGGTGGCCGCGGGGTGAACCCCAGCTCGTACGGGTCGAGGCTGGTCGGGCGGCGCATACTGTCCACCCGTTGCACGCTAGTGGATTTCGGTAGTGCGCGGTGTCCGTGACGGTGCCCGGTGCGGTGGCCAATCGGGTGGCGGCGCGTCGGTATGCTGGCCGGCGTGCTCGTCCACGCCCGGCCGGCCAGCTTCCCGGAGATCGACGCACTTGCCAAGCGCTGGGCCATCCCGGCGGAACTCGGCTTACCGCACCCATACTTCGTTGTCCACGATGGATCTCGAGGCGCCACCACTCGGGTTGCCGGTGCCGAGCTGCTCGATTTCGCCGGGTCAGACTATCTCGGGCTGGCCGCCGATCCGGCGGTGGCCGCGGCGGCGAAGGCCGCCATTGACCGGTACGGTACGTCGGTCGCGGCGAGCCGGGTAGCCTCCGGCGAGCGGCCCATCCACCGGGAGCTGGAGGACGCGCTCGCCGCCCATCTCGGCACCCAGGCCGCGCTGGCGTTCGTCTCCGCGCACGCCACCAACGTCACCGTCCTGGGACATGTGCTGTCACCGGCGGATCTGATCGTGTACGACGCGCACGCGCACGACAGCATCGTGCAGGGTGCCCGGCTCGCCGGCGCCCAGCGCCGGGTGTTCCGCCACAACGACCTCGGGGCGCTGGACCGGATCCTCAGCAAGGCTACCGGGAAGTACCGGCGGGTGCTGGTTGCGGTCGAGGGCGTGTACAGCATGGACGGCGACATCGCGCCGCTGCCCGGGCTGATCGAGCTGCGGGACCTGCACCGGGTCCTGCTCTATGTAGACGACGCGCACGGGATCGGGGTGCTCGGGTCGAGCGGCCGCGGGCTCGCGGAGCACTGGGGCGTGGACCCGGCCACGGTCGACCTGTGGATCACCCTGTCCAAGGCGCTCGCGAGCGCCGGCGGGTACGTCGCCGGGTCAAGCGAGCTGGTCACCTACCTGCGCTACAGCGCACCCGGGTTCGTGTACAGCACCGGGCTGGCACCCTCGGCGGCGGCTGCGGCGCTGGCGGCGCTCGAGCGACTGGGCGCGGAGCCGGGCCGGGCCGCGATCGCGCCGGCCCGGGCGAGCCTGTTCCGCCGGCTGGCGCGCGCGGCCGGGCTGGACACCGGCCGGAGCGAGGAGGGAACCGCGATCGTGCCGGTGATGGTCGGCGACACGGTGACGGCACTCCAGCTGGCCGACCGGCTCTGGCAGGCCGGGATCGGTGCCTCGCCGATCGTGTACCCGGCGGTCCGGGAGGGCAAGGCCCGGCTGCGGTTCATGTGCAACGCCCACCACACGGAGGCGGACATCCGCCACGCGGTGGCCCAGCTAGCCGCCCTGACCAGCTGAGCAGCCGGGGGCATCGGGGCAGGTGGAGCCGCCTGTCGGAATCGAACCGACGACCTGTGCTTTACGAGAGCACCGCTCTGACCGACTGAGCTAAGGCGGCGGGTCGCAGACCAGTGTACGGCAGCCCGGACGGCGACCGGCACCGGCGGGCCCCTGAAAATCCGTTGCCCGCACCAGGGCGCGCTCGTACGCTCGTTCCAGCCTCGCCCGCACGGGCGATGGCTGTGGGCAGCGGGCCGTCAGGCTCCGGCCCGCTGGCCGCTATCCTGCGTCGGGCTCAGTGGACTTGCCGTCCCACCGGCCGGCCCGCAGGTCGGCCAGGAATCCAGCCCAAGCGTGGTTGGAGAAGGTGAGGACCGGTCCGTCGCGGAAGGTCGAGTCGCGGAGTGCCACCCCGTTGGTGAGTTGTGCCACCTCCACACAGGCGGCGTTGTCGCATCGGCGGGTGCTGCGCCAAACCGGCGCCGTGTCATCGGAGTTCACCGTGGTTCCCATCGGTTAGGCATCTACGGATGGACTTCCCCCCAGTCGACCCACCGCGCCGTTAGCCGACTGATCTGCTCATAGTTTACCTCCGGTGACCGTTTACATCGATTTCTGACGATCCCGCCCGAACCGCTCCGACCGTTGAGCAGGGTCGGACCGATCAACAGCGTGGTAGTGCTGGTGCTAGGCGGCGGACCTCAGGGTCGCCACGAGGCTGACCCACTCGCCCTTGTCGAAGCGCGGAGAAGGCTCGTCAGGCAAGGTCGAGTCGCGTACCGCCAGCCCGGTGGGGGAGCTTCGCCATCTCAAGGCAGCAGCGGTGTCGCACCGCCTGCTCTTGCGCCGGATCAAGGGAGGTCGTACAGCCGCTCCGGCATCACCCGAGACCGCCAACGATCCGCCGCAGTACGGACTCCGCCAGCAGCAACTCGGGGTCGGGCGGTTGAACAGGCGCGCTCACCGCTGTGTCTGTACCTCAGCCGGGATGCGGTGGGTCCGGCTCGGAGACTGGAACGCCATGCGTCGAGGTGAGATGTTCTCGGCATTTCAGCTGGTCCCACCAGCCGTGATGGTCTGCGGTTGGCTGCCTAGCCAACATCAGCTCTGTTACTCGGCCAACTTGGTGATGCCGAAGCGGTCCGAACGGTGTAGTGAGAAGCTGATCCTGCGGCTAGATCGCTGCTTTCAGTACCGGCGGCTGCCAGCGGCGACAATTGCAGCGAGGGGTGTCTAGACCCATGTCGCGTCATCGGCGGTCACGGTGATTCTGTCCGGCCAAGAAAGAAGTCTTCGCCGCGATCTCGTTGGTCAACTCGAAGAAAGACTTCCGGCTCCCGCGACTGCGGGAGCCGGAGTGTCGCGTGATTCCTGCTGTCTACTTCTGCGGCGTTCCGGCCCGTAGGTTCGCTACGAAACTAGCCCAGTCATCACTGGGGAAGCTAAGGGTGGGTCCATCTGGAAGAGTAGAGTCGCGTAGCGCAACGCCGCTTTTGAGTTGGGCAACTTCGACGCATGCACTATTATCGCAACGTGTGCTCCTGCGCCAGACCAACAAAGATTCACTAATGCTCAAGCTGATTCCTTTCTGGAGGCGGGGCGATCGAGAACACGAGCCGACCGTGCCCCGGACCGGATCGGCTGCGTGGTCCATCATCCGTCCGGTGTCCTGTCCGCTGCTGCTCTCAGCCCGGCCGCATAGGCCTCGATAACGTTAATCGATTGCTCCGCACTCAGGCATCGCTCCCACATGCGTTCGAAGATCTGGCGATGCTTACGGATCACGTCGGATTTGTAGATTAACTCGTCTCCAAGCTGAGCTTCTACATACAGAGCGACGTCCTCATCGTCGCTTGTGTAGATCGTGAACAGTCCGATCGCCCAGATGGCAGCGCTAGCCAACGGCAGTATGCGCATGGTGACGCTGCCTCTGCTAATCATTCCGAGTAGGTCGTACAATTGCTCGGACATCACGCGAGGGCCGCCGACCGTTCGTTGTGGCACGGATTCATCGAGGATGAGCAAGTACGTTGGCGGGTCAGGGCCATTGAACAGCTCCTCGCGGCGCTGCATTCGAACATTGAGGCGCGCCGTTATATCGGTCTCATTGAGCTCCTCGCCCCAGTCGGTAAGTACGCGTCGCGCGTATTCGCGCGTCTGCAGCACACCAGGGATTAACGTTGGCTGGAACGAGCGGATAGTGGTCGCTTCCGCCTCAAACTGGAGAGACTGGATCATCGCCGGAGTAATATGCTCCCGGTATTTCGGTTGGTCCCACCAGCCGCGTCGCCTGGCGGCGCGCCCGATCGCTGTGAGCTCTGCTACCCGCTCAGGGTCCGAAACCCCGTATAAATTCAGCATTGCTTGCAGATCGGTACTGGTCACGCTGACTTCACCGGATTCGATCCGGTTGACCTTCGATAGCGACCAGTCGAGCGCCTCGGACACCTCACGCTGAGTGAGTCCCTTTGCTTCGCGCGCATCACGGAGCGCGAGGCGCAGTCGGCGGCGAGCCGCCGCCGGAGACTCACCCACGGCCATGGGGTTACTCCGCCTTTCCCGGTTGGTCAGCTCGGTTTCGTCAACGAGCTCGCAGTGATCAGCGATGTAGCAGACTGCAGGTTACCTTAGATCATCTCCCTCCGCTGTCCCGGTGGAATCACCAGGTTTCGCCCAGATTTTCAATCGCTCGCAACAGGGCACGCCTGACCTGGCCGAACTCGCGGGCGTCGGCGGAGCGATATAGCGACACCGACGCGCCCCGGTACTCCGCGACGAGCTCCTGCTCGACCGGCCGGACCAGCCAGCACGCACCCGAGGTGGCTGCAGATGCGACCAGCAGCACCATGAGGCCCAGCATCGTGAGCGGCGTCTGCATGGCATCCCAACCTTCGGCCTGCCCGATCGCCATGATGACGGCCACCGCCCCGGCCATTCCGGTCGAGCCGACCCGGGCGGAGGCGACCGTGGCCGGGGGGTCCACGGTGAACTCCATCACCTCGATGTCGCGGAGGTCAGGCAAGTAGAACGCCCGGTAGTGCGGGCACCGGGTCTCGAACACCTCGTGGGTGACCCGGACGCACGGCCCTCGGTAGAAGACAGTCATCCCAAGCTCCATCCCGGCCCCTATTGCCAGGGGGAGCTGGTGCGCGTAGATTGGCGCCGTGGGGCCTGCTCCCCTAGCGGGTTGAGGCCTATCGGCGGTGCCCGGGTGCCAGCCGGGCACCGCAGAATTTTGTGTTGAGTTGTCCGGTTCCGGCCTTGCTGAGCCGTTACCTTTTCGTTATTGGAGCACAGCTCTCGGCCTGATCGCAATCAGCTACATAGCTGATCGAAGCATTGCTGCAGGTCAGCGCCTGAAAAATCGTTCAGCTCGCGGGTGGCCGCATACGCAAACACGGTGATCGAACCCAGCCCGGCTCACCATGCGACGTCACGGCAGGGCCCGATCACCGTGGTGCCTGCGCCCGCCAAGCCGATCATCGACATGCTCGCCCGCTTCACCGACTACGAAGCGGGTTCGCAGATCGTCACCGCGATGCGGGCGATCGGCTGGGTCCACACCCGAACCGCACGACCAGCGAACTCGCACGTGGGAGTTCTGCTTCCGGGCATCGCCTACCGCACCCACCATCTGCATGCGGTGGAGCACGACCTTTCGGCCTGGCACACCCGGCTGGCTTTCCGGGACCAGCTCCGCGGCCATCCGCCGTCGCCGCCGAATACGCGCGCATCAACGCGACCTTGCCAGCGCGGCCCAGCACGACCGACCCGGCTACCGGGCCGGCGAGGGCGCCGCTCATCCGGGGCATCCTCAGCCGGATCAGACCATGAACAGTAGTACCCAACCCGCCAGCACCGACCCGACCGCGGCCAGGCCGTACGTGCCGAGCGCGATCACGCCGTCGTACCGGCGCAGCTGGAGCCCGTCGATCAGCGTGAACCGGAACCGGTGCGCGAAGTGGATCAGCGACAGCACGCACAGACCGAGCAGCACCAGCCGGGTCAGCGGATGCCGGGCAACCGCCAGCACATGGTCATACTCCGGTGACTCGAGCCAGCCCAGCGGGATCGCCACCCCGAACAGGAACAGCAGCACCGGCACAAGCAACGCGGAGACCATGCCGCCCGCGCTGAACCCCAGCCAGACGAACGGCTCGACCGACGGCTTCGGACCCTTCACGCCAGCACCACCAACCAGATCAGGAACGCCGAGACGATCGCCCACGCCGCGAAGATCGGCGCGGCGAGCGCGGCGCTCGGCAGCCGCTTGCCGCGCAGCCGCACCACGGTTGTGGTGGGCGCGGCCTGGAAGAACGTAATCGCGTGTAGCACCACGAACCCGAACGCGACCGCGTTCACCGCGATCACCACCGGGTTCGCCGACCTGTCCAGAAACCGCTGGTACGACGACTCGCCGTCACCGATCGCGTAGACCAGGACCAGCAGGTAGGCGACGAACCAGGCCACGAAGACGCTGCTGAGCTCGCGGAGGATGAACAGCAGGTACGTAGGGCGGCGCAGCCACCACAGCCGGGACACCGGCTGCCGGTACAACCGCACCGCCAGAAAGTCCTCCTGCCCGGTGCTCATGTCGACCCTCCCCGCGGCAGCAGGAAGGCCTTGACCGACTCGGTCGCGGCGGTCACCTTGTACCGCTGGATCGCGCCGGCCGGGTCGACCCCCTTCGGGCAGGCCCGGGTGCATTCGCCGACGAACGTGCACCCCCACACCCCGTCGTGATCGGAGAGTACGGTCAGCCGGTCCTCCGCACCGCCGTCCCGCGAGTCCAAGTTGTACCGTTGCGCGAGCGCGATCGCCGCCGGCCCGACGAACAACGAGTCCACCCCGTAGACCGGACAGGCGGAGTAGCACAGCATGCAGTTGATGCACATGCTGTACTGGTGGTACTCGGCCAGCTCGGCCGGGGTCTGCAGGTACTCACCGTGCTCGCCGATCGGCGCCGGTTCCTCGGACTCGATGATCCACGGCTTGACCCGGCTCAGCTTGTGCATGAAGTCGGTCATCTCGATGACCAGGTCCCGCACCACCGGGAAGTTGCGGAGCGGCTCGATCCGCACCGGCCCGGGCGCGTAGTCGACCAGGAACGTGGCGCAGCTGAGCGCGGGCTCACCGTTGACGGTCATCCCGCAGCTGCCGCAGATCCCCATCCGGCACGACCACCGATACGACAACGTACCGTCCAGTTTGTCCTTCACGTAGTTGAGCGCGTCGAGCACCGCCCACTCGTCCCGCAGCGGCACCTCGTACTCGTCGAACGTCGGCTTCGACTCCTGCTCCGGCCGGTACCGGGCGACCTGGAGCGTGATCTGGTCCGGCATCCGGTCCTCACCTCCCGTAAACTCGTTCGCCCGGCGGCCAGCTGGTGATGGTGACCGGCAGGTAGCTCACCTGTGGTACGCCGTCGCCGCCCCGGCTGGCGAGCGAATGCGCGAGATATCGCTCGTCGTCGCGGGCCGGAAAGTCGGTGCGCTGATGGGCGCCGCGCGACTCCTCCCGCCGGAGCGCACTGTGGACCATGCACTCGGCGACGTCGAGCATCGCCGACAGCTCCAGCACCGCGGTCAGCTCGGTGTTGAAGGCCCGGCTGGCGTCGTCCAGGGTCGCGGTCGCCGACCGCTCCTGCAGCTCCCGCAGCGTCCCGGTGGCCTTCGCCAGCGAGGTGCCGTCCCGGTAGATGCCGGCGCTGCCTTCCATGGTGTGCTGCATCTGTTCCCGGATGTCGGCGATCCGTTCGCTGCCCTCGCCGCGCCGCCGCAGATCCTGCTCGAGCCGGCGATGCTCGTCGCGGGCCTGGGCGGCGACCGCCGGCCCGGCTGGCGCCGCCGACTCGGCGTGGTGGGCCGCGGCCCGGCCGGCCCGGGCGCCGAACACCAGCAGCTCCGGCAGCGAGTTGGAGCCGAGCCGGTTGGCGCCGTTGATGGAGACGCAGGCCACCTCACCGGCCGCGAACAACCCGGCCACCGGCGTCGCGCCGTCGATGTCGGTGTGGACTCCGCCCATCATGTAGTGGACCACCGGCCGGACCGGGATCAAGTCGGTAACCGGGTCGATCCGCTCGTACTTGCGGCACAGTTCCCGGACGAACGGCAGCTTGCTGTCGATCAGGTCGGCTCCCAAATGCCGCAGATCCAGGTGGGTGACCGGCCCCCAGGGGGTGTCGACGGTCCGTCCCTTCTCGACCTCGCCGACGAACGCCTGCGACACCCGGTCACGCGGGCCGAGTTCCATGCTCCGCAGCACCGGCCGGTCGGTCGGCGTGCCGAGGTCGTAGTCCTGCAGGTACCGGTAACCGTCCTTATTGATCAGCCAGCCGCCCTCGGCCCGGGCCGCCTCGGTGATGAGGATGCCGGTGAACGGCAGCCCGGTCGGGTGGTACTGCACGAACTCCATGTCCTTCAACGGCACGCCGGCCCGGTAGGCGAGCGCCATCCCGTCGCCGGTCTTGATGGCTGCGTTCGTGGTGAACGGGAACACCCGGCCGCAGCCACCGGTCGCCAGGATCACCGACTTGGCGGTGATGGTCTCGATCCGGCCGGACATCAGCTCGATCGCCACTACCCCGGCGACCCGGCCGTCGTCGACCAGCAGCTTGGTCACGAACCACTCGTCATACCTGGTGACCGGCGGATACTTCAGCGAGGTCTGGAACAGCGTGTGGAGCATGTGGAAGCCGGTCTTGTCCCGGGCGAACCAGGTCCGCTGTTTCTTCATGCCGCCGAACGGCCGGACCGCGATGTGACCGTCCGGGGTTCTGCTCCACGGGCAGCCCCAGTGTTCCAACCGGAGCAGCTCCTCCGGCGCCTCCCGGACGAACGCCTCGACGGCATCCTGGTCGGCGAGCCAGTCGCTGCCGGAGATCGTGTCGTAGATGTGTTCTTCGATGCTGTCGTCGGCGCCGATGACGCCGGCCGCGCCACCTTCGGCCGAGACGGTGTGGCTGCGCATCGGATAGACCTTGGAAACCACCGCGACGCTCAACGCCGGATTGGTTTCGGCGACGGCGATGGCGGCGCGGAGCCCGGCCCCGCCGCCGCCAACGATGACCACGTCATGCGGGACGGTCATGCGCCCCGCCCCGATCCGGCGTCGTCGAACAGCACCCTCCCGTCGTGGCGCACCAACGTTTCCCGGATGCTTCCGTCGTGGAACTCATGGCGGGTCCGCCGGCAACCACACTCGTAAAACTGATCGTGGATCACAAATCCGTCGTCGTCTTGATCGCGATAATGCTCGCCGGCGACGTGCCTCCCGCATGGCGCCAACTCTTGGCCGAACGGGTTCCTGGTACCAACCATCGCCCACTCCTTTGCGCGGTGGGCACGAAGGAGCCGGCCTCCGCGCCGCGCTCGGGGCTTACTCGCAACGTCGATGTTGCCGATAAGACACAGCCTGCCACTCTCCGTACTCGGAGGGAAGACTTGCGACCGAACCCGCGAGAGAAGAAGACTTGCGACCGAAGCCGCGAGAGAACGGGACAACCAGCGAACCCGCTAGGCGAGCCGGGAAACCACCTGCTCGAAGCCGTCGCTGTTGCGATCAAAGACGGTGAGGTACGAGATTCCGAACCGTTCCCGCAGCTCGACGATCCGGTCGCAGAGTTCGCTGACCGAGCCGACCAGCAGGAACGGGCTGTCCAGCGCCTGCTCCGGCGGGATCGGGAAGTCCTTCAGCAGGTCCGCGGCCGCCCGCCGGTCGGACACCACCGCCGCTCGCTGCACCAGCAGGCTCAGCTCCAAGCTGGCGAACCGGTCGCCGGCCAGCTCCCGCACGTACGCCACCCGGTCGGCGAGCCCGTCGGTGGTGAAATGGCTGATCCGGAACCGGTCCTGGCTGGCCGCGGCGGTGAACCCGGTGAACTGGACGATCCGGGCGCCCTGGGCCGCCACCGCGAGGATCCGGTCGCCGTTGCCGCCGACCAGCAACGGCACCTCAGCCCGCTGCGGCGGCACCGGCTGGAGCGAGAACCCGTCGAGCCGGCCGACCAGCTCGCCCGGCTCGGTCACGGTCTCGCCGGCGAACAGCCGCGGCAACACCGCCAGCGCCCGCGCCACCTGGTCGATCCGGGCCGCTGTACCGGGGAAGGGCAGCCCGAGGCTTTGTACCTCCCGCTCGGCGTACCCCGCGCCCAGGCCGATCTCCAACCGCCCGCCGCTGATGATGTCGATCGCCGCCAGCTCCTGCGCCAGTGCGCCCAGCGGCCGGAACGCGATGTTGATGACCTGGGTGGCCAGCCGGATCCGGCTGGTGACCGCGGCCGCCGCGGCCATCGCCGGCAGCGGCGCCACCATCCCGGTGTGGTCCGGGAACAGCAGCGTCGCGTAACCGAGATCCTCGGCGCGGCGCGCGACCTCGGTCACCGCCGCATCACCGCGCCACACCAGCCCGAATCGCATGCCGCCAGCCTCCCGCACCGAGCCGGCGAGAGCCAGCACTGTTCGCCACCGGCAGAGTCGAGCCGTACGCTGGCCGCGTGCCCGAGGGACACACGATTCACCGGTTGGCGGCGCGGCACCGCGAGCTGTTCGCGGGGAGCAAAGTCCGGGCGACCAGCCCGCAGGGCCGGTTCGCGGCGGGCGCGAAGGAGCTCTCCGGCCGCGTCCTGCGCGACACCGAGGCGTACGGCAAGCACCTGCTCCACCATTTCGCGGGCGGCCGTACGCTGCACGTCCACCTCGGGCTGTACGGGCGGTTCACTGACGGGGCGATGCCGGCGCCGCCGCCGATCGGCGAGGTCCGGCTGCGCCTGACCTCCCGCCGGTACTGGCTGGACCTGCGCGGCCCGGCCACCTGCGAGGTGCTGTCGCCACCGGGCGTGGCGGCGCTGATCGGGCGGCTGGGCGCCGACCCGCTGCGCGACGACGCCGACCCGGACGCCGCCTACGCGCGGATCCGCCGCAGCCGGGCGCCACTCGCCGGGCTGCTGATGGACCAGTCGGTGGTCGCCGGCCCGGGCCTGATCTACGTCAGCGAGGTGCTGTTCCGAGCCGGGCTACCACCGACCTACCCGGGCCGCCAGCTGTCCCCGGCCGCCTGGCAGGAGCTGTGGCGCGACCTGTGCGCGCTGATGAAGGAAGGGGTGGCGACCGGCCGGATCGACACCGTCCACGCCGCCCACACGCCGGCGGCGATGGGCAGGGCGCCGCGGGTCGACCGGCACGGCGGCGAGGTGTACGTCTACCGCCGGGCCGGCCAGCCCTGCCTGGTCTGCGGCACCGAGGTACGGCGGGCCGGGCTCGCCGGCCGGAACTCGTACTGGTGCCCGACCTGCCAGGCCGCCTGACCCCGACCTGCCAGGCTGGCTGAGCCGACTTGCCCGGCCGGCTGAAATGCCGGCGGAAATGACGTATGGTCCCCCACCATGGCGGTGAGTCGACGGGTCCGGTGGCGGTCGGCCGGTGCCGCAGTCGTGGTCGCGGTGGCGGTCGCGGTCGCGGTCGCCTGGAGTCTCGCCGGCCGCGGTGACGGCGATCCGGACCGGGCCGACCCCGACCCGGCCTACGACGGGCCGATCGCCGAGTTCATGGGCTGGGAGCAGACCGGTGGCGAACCGCAGCGGCCGGAGTTCACCGAGGCCGACCGGGAACGGCACTACCGGGTGCAGGACCTGATCGCTGACTGCATGAGCCGGGCCGGTTTCGAGTACACCCCGGTGCCGTTCTACGGCGACCGCGCCGAGCAGTTCGAGGACCCGTACGCGGACATCTGGCAGCTGCGGGAGGAGGACCCGGCGGGGTTCGCCCGGGCGTACGGGTACGGCTTCACCACGATCAACTTCGGCGAGCGCGCGCTGCCGACCCAGGACCCGGCCGACGACCCGAACCGCGCCTACCGCGACCGCCTGCCACCGGACCGGCAGGCGGCGTACGACCGGGCGCTGCACGGCGACTTCGAGGGCGGCGACCAGGGCGGGCAGGGCGAGCCGGGCGGCTGCTCGAGCCAGGCCTACCGGGAGGTGTACGGGACCGGCCGCAACGACGACGGCGAGGAGCGGTTCCAGGAGCTGTTCGCGGCGTGGGACGAGCTCTACCAGCAGATCGAGGCCGACCCGCGGCTCACCGCCGCGACCCAGGCCTGGATCGACTGCATGGCCGCCGCCGGCTACCCGGGCATGGCCGACCGGTACGGCGGCCAGCAGGCGGTGTCGCGCCGGCAGTCCGAGCTGTACGGCGGGCAGGGCGGGGCGGCGCCGCCGGAGCCGGACCCGGCGGCGCTCGCCGAGCTGCAGCAGTTCGAGCGGGAGATCGCGGTCGCCGACTACAGCTGCCGGCAGCAGCACGACCTGGACGGGGTGGAGCGGGAGGTCCGGTACGAGCACGAGGAGCGGTTCATCGAGGCGCACCGCGAGCAGCTCGAGGCGTACCGGGACTGGAGCAACGCCCAGCGCGCGAACTGACGGCGGGGCTAGTCGGCGGCGGCGCCGACGTGGGTGTCGAGCCAGTCGTTGAGCGGCCGGCAGGCGCGCAGGAAGTCGACCACCCGGCGCTTCGCCCCGGCGGTCCCGAGCCAGGCGGCCACCGGCCACTGCATCCAGGCGACGATCCCTTTGTAACGAAGCAGCTCGATCCGTGGGTGGTCGGCCGGGTAGCCGCGCGGCGCGGTCTTGAGCCGTTCGTGCCCCATCACCTGGTAGCCCCGGCGCTCGATCCCGGCGATGATCCGAGTCAACTGCTCACCGGCCACTGCGTCGTCGACCGCCCGCCGGTAGCGGGCCAGCTGGTCCGGCGCCATCTGGTACATCCCGGCGCCGCAAGCCAGCCCGTTCGCGGACAGCTGCACGTAGCCCCCGCTGGCCAGGGTCGCTCCGATGTGGTCTTTGTACGGTGACTTGTCGGCGCTGAACCGGACGTCCCGGTAGGGCCGGAAAATCTTGCCGGCGCCGAACTCCGGCTCCAGCTCGGCCAGCAGCGCCTCCATCGGCGCCCGCACGTCCCGTTCGTAGGTCTGCTTGTGCGCGGTCCAGTAGGTCTTGGAGTTGTCCGCCACGAGTCCTTCGTAGAACTCCAGCGCCTCAGCGGGCCAGCCACGAAACGCCATCACCGAACGCTATCAGCGCCGGCCGGCGACCCGGCCCGGCGTACCGCTGCCGGCCGCCCAGGCGGCTAACCGTTGGTCCCGGTAGGGGAGGCTGTGTTACCGTCCTGGGTATGTACATCTCCTGAGATCATCGCGCGCGAGTCGCGCACGCGATCGTGCGCCCGCCAGCTTTCGCCTTTCCGCATTGCTCAGGAGGTAGTCCCATGCCGAACCGGGAAAGCAATCACGACTCGGATGCCGAGCCGGCCGCCGCGCCGCTGAACCGTGCCGAGCGCCGGGCACAGCGTCGGGGCAAGAAGCCGCCGGTCCCGGAGGCGGGGCGGATCCCACCACCACCGAGTGCCCCGGTGCTGGTCCCGCGCCGCTCAGGACGCCGCGGCAACCGCTGATTCAGGCTGCTGGGCTGGCGCTGCGGTGGCCCGTGACAGGCGCCGCACCGCCAGCTCCGCCAGCAGCGCCGCCCCGTCGGCGAGTACGTCGTCGTCGAACCGGGCCAACGGCGAGTGGTTGGTCGGCGCGTTCTCCGGGTCGTCGGTGACGCAGGCGCCGAGGAACACGAACGCGCCGGGGACCCGCTCCAGCACCCGGGAGAAGTCCTCCGAGCCGGTGATCGGGTCCTTCATCAGCTCGTACCGGTCTTCGCCGAACACCTCCCGGACGGTCTCGGCCAGGAACTCGTGCTCGTTCGCGTCGTTGACGGTCAGCGGGTACTCACCGGTGTAGGTCGCCTCGGCGCGCAGCCCGTGCGCCGCGGCGATCTGCTCGCACAGCCGGACCGATTCCTCCCGTACCTGCTCGAGCGCGCCGGGGGTGAACGCCCGGACGGTCGCCTCGAAGGTGGCGTCGTCCGGGATGATGTTGCGGCGGGTGCCGGCGTGGAACATCCCGACCGTGATGACGACCGGCTCGAACACGTCGAACCGCCGGGTGACCATCGTCTGCAGCGCGGTCACCATCTCGCAGGCGGCCGGGATCGGGTCCAGCGACCGGTGCGGTGCGGAGCCGTGCCCGCCGGCCCCGACCACCCGGACGTGCAGCCCGCCGGAGGCCGCCATCATCGGCCCCGGCCGGGCGCTGAACACGCCCTTCGCCTGCTTGGAGGAGCTGACGTGCAGGCCGTACGCGGCCACCACCGGCCGCCCGGCGGCCTCCAGCACCCCCTCCTCGATCATGTAGCGGGCGCCGTCGTGCCCCTCCTCGCCGGGCTGGAACATGAAGATCACGTCGCCGGGCAACTCGGCCGCCCGGGCGGCGAGCAGCTTGGCCGCCCCGACCAGCCCGGCCGTGTGCAGATCGTGGCCGCAGGCGTGCATCGCGCCCTCGTGCTTGGAGCTGAACGGCTCGCCGGTGCGTTCGGTCACTGGCAGCGCGTCCATGTCGCCGCGCAACAACACCACCGGCCCGGGCCGGCCGCCCCGCAGCACCGCGGTGACCGAGCTCACCCGCTCGCCGGTGCTGATCTCGAGCGGCAACCCGGCGAGCGCGTTGAGCACCTTCTCCTGGGTCAGCGGGAGCTGCAGCCCGATCTCCGGGATCTGGTGCAGTTCCCGCCGCAGCGCCACCAGCTCCGGTGCCAGCGCTTTCGCGTCGTCGCGCAGACTCATGCCGTACCTCCGTCGGGAACGTTGAGGACACCGTAGCCGAAAGCTGCGGCTCCGGGAAGGGTCCTTACTGGTACGAGATGAACACCGGCGCCGGCGACATCTCGACCGTCTGCTCCGGGGTGAAGGTCGGCTGGTCCTCGTCGTAGAAGTTCTTCCACCCCCACCACACGTCCGGTGGCGGGTCGAGCTGCAGCGCGTTCCAGGTGTTGCGCTTCGCGGCCGGCGTCCCGAACCCGTCCACGTGGATCAGCACCGCCAGCTCATCGCGTCCGGTGTGGACGTCCGCCCGGTCGGTGATCATAGGGATCGTGAACTGGTGCAGGATCAGCAGCTTCTGCGGCAACCGGTGGTCGGCGGTGAGGTCGGCGAGCCACTCGACCACCTGGTTCACCTCGGCCGCGGACACCGAGCCGATCTGCTCCAGGTGTCGCTGGTCGTCGGCGAGCCGCCACTCCGGGTCCAGTGCCAGCCCGACGTGCGGCTCCCGCAGCAGCTCCTCGTACTCCTTGGCCTGGGTCAGGAAGTCGGTCCGGCCCGGCTGCAGGTCGAGCACCACGTAAACGCCGGCCGCCCGGGCGGCGTCCACCCACGGCCGCAGCTTGTCGATCGGGGTCCGGCGCGAGTAGTCGCCCGCCGGGCCGGCCGAGCCGGACGCCACCGTGGTGATGATCTCGAACGCCGGCACCACCGGTTCGTCCACAAGCGACTCATACTCAGCGGCGACCCGCTGTGCCCGCTCGACCGCCTCGTCGACCGGCTGCTCGCCGAGCACCCCGAGCACCGGGTCGCCCGGATGCCCGTACAGCGCGACGAACCGCCGGCCGGGGAACACCAGCTGGCCGCCGCCGGGGAGCTGGACCCCGGTGGCGGCGACCGCCAGCCGGCCGGCGAGCCGGTCGGCCGGGCCGAACCCGCCGCCGAGCGCCACCGTGTGGCTGGGTGGCTGCTCGGCGAGCGCGGCGATCAGCGCCGGGTCGGCGCGCGGGTCGCGGGCGCCGGTGGTGAGCAGCCGGGCGCCGGCGGCCTGGGCGGTGGCGGTGGCGGCCAGTGGCGGCTCATCCGCCGGTGCCAGTACGGCGAGCCCGGTCAGCGGCTCCGGCGGGGTGATCGGCGGCAGGGCCGGTGCCGGGGTGGCGCCGTCCGGCGGCGGGTGCTGGATCACCGGGATGCCGGTGCCGTGCTGCTCGGCCCACGCCACCGCCCACCGCCCGGCGGCTTCGCCGTAGCTGCCGATCGCGGCCGGCGCCAGCCGGGCCAGCTCGGCCGCCAGCGGGTCGGCGTCCGCCGGCTGCTCGGCGCCCTCCCCGCCGGTCGCCTCGCCGTCGGCGGCCTCGGCCGGGGTGAGCAGCAGCGGTACGCCCAGCTGGGTCGCTGCCTCGGCGGCCGCCTGCTGACCGGCCGGGTCGTCCTCGCCGGCGAGCAGCACCACCGGGGCCTGCTCGAACAGGGCCTGGCTGACGCCGAGCGCCAGCGCGCCGGGCGCGTCGCCGTCGAGCACGGTCACCGGCTCGGCCGGCAGGTGGGTCTGGGACCGCTGGGTCTGCTGCTGCTCCTGCCGGGCGTCGGGCTCGCTGTCCGGTTTGTCGGAGTCAGTGCCGCACGCTGCCATCAGCGCCATCGCCGATGCCAGTGCCACCGCACTGCGCAACCGCACCGCGCCACGGTAACAGCGCAACTGCCGACCGTACAGCCCGCGTCACCGCGAGGTGGTCGATCGCAGCCGGGCCAGGCAGCGGGCGGCGTACTCCGGCTCCGGCGCCCAGCAGGTCGCGGTCTCCCACGCCAGCCCGGCGGTCGTGAGCGTCACCCGGTCGACCGGGGATGGCACCGGCACCTCCACCGGCAGCCAGGCGAAGTCGAACCAGGGCACGTCCACCCGCGCCTCGTCCCAGTCGAGCAGGCTCACCGTGCCCTCGTCGATCAGGACGTTGCCGGCCCCGACGTCGGCGTGGATCGCGCACCGGTCGCCGGTGAGGATCGGCCGCCAGGCCGACCGGACCAACGCCACCGCGTCGGCGGGCATGAGGTCGAGCCGGACGTCGCCGCCGCGCTCCGCGGTGAGCAGGTCGGCGCTGGCGGTGAAGCCGGGCCGTTGCGGCCAGCCGACGGTCAGCTCGTGTACCGCGGTCAGCACGGTCACCACCCGCCGCCAGTCCTGGCTGTCCCGGGGCTGGGTGCCCGGGATGAACCGCTGGACCAGCACGCCGTCGACGTACCGGCGGCCGTCGTCGGTGGGCACCAGCCGGGGCACCGAGATGCCGTTGCCTTCCAGGTGGGCCAGCAGGTCGAGTTCCCAGTCGAGCGAAGCGACCGACCGCCCGGATCGCCGGACCACCAGTCGGTCGTTGCCGCGCCGGGCGAGCCAGACCGGGTTGCGGGCGCCGCCGGTGAGCGGCTCGACCAGCTCCAGGCCGGACCAGCCGGTGATCTCCAGTGGCGCGGCGGTCATCGGTCCCGCCGGAAGACCAGCTCGAACACCGGCCGGCCAGCCGCCAGCGCCCGCTGCTCGTACCGGGTCTGCGGCCGGTCGACCTGCCGGGGCGCCCAGCGGTCGTACACGTTGCTGAGCTCCGGGTCGGCTTCGAGCACGGCCAGCATCGTCTCGGCGTACTCCGGCCAGTCGGTGGCGGTGTGGATGATCCCGCCGGGCGCCAGCCGCGACCGCAGCAGCGCGACGTGCGCCGGCTGGAACAGCCGGCGCTTGTGGTGCCGCTGCTTCGGCCACGGGTCGGGGAAGAAGGCGTGTACGGCGGCGAGGCTGGCCGGTGCCAGCCGGTCCCGGAGCAGCTCCAGCGCGTCGCCATGGCCGACCCGGAGGTTGGTCAGCCCGAGTTCCTCGATCAGCAGCAGCAGGTTCGCCACGCCGGGCGTGTGCACCTCGACCGCGAGGTAGTCCCGGTCCGGGTCGCTCGCCGCCAGCTCGGCGGTGGCGTCGCCCATCCCGAACCCGATCTCCAGTACCAGCGGCGCTCGGCGCCCGAACACCTCGACCGGGTCCAGCGGCCCGCCGGTGACCGCCACCCCGTACACCGGCCCGAGTCGGCGCAGCGCCTCCTGCCGCCGGCGGCGCAGCCGCCCCCGGCGTGGCTTGAAGGTGCGGATCTGAGCGGTGGTGGTCATCGAGGGGCAACGGTAGCGCAGGCGGCCGGGGTGGGCACCGCGATTTGGGCGTGCGGTGCAGGTTGCGCTATCCTGTCAGTGCGACGCGGGGTGGAGCAGTTCGGTAGCTCGTCGGGCTCATAACCCGAAGGTCGCAGGTTCAAATCCTGCCCCCGCTACGAGATCGGAGCCGTGGCCAGCTGGTCACGGCTCTGACTTTTTGATCACCACTGCCGGTGGTGGTCTGCTACCGCAGTGTGTCACCGACCACCGCCCGCGCCGCAACCAGCACGGTAAGCGCGATGAAGCCTTCGTAGCCAGATGGCCGGGGCACCCGTGACTCGCTCGCGGTAAGGCGCGAGCCGCGGCTGGCGTACGAGCGGTCGGCGTACGAGAGGCCACGATGCCGGGAACGCGCCGGGCTGGTCGAGGCCGACCCGCGGCGCGTTCGACCGGCCAGGCGCCGCCTACGACGGTCGTTCGCAACGCAGGCGGGATGCGACGCTACTCGGCGGGCAGACTGCTGGCCACGGTGGTCGCGAAGGTGGAGAACAGGTCCATGGCGTGGTCTGCGGCTGCGCGCTCGGCCGACTCGGAGAGGTCCGTGGTGTAGTAGTCGATAACGGCGGCCAGGTAGACGCCTCGATGGACCGCGGCGAACTCGAATGCGAACCTTTGCCCGTCGACCTCGCAGCCGGTGTCGCAGTCGGCCAGGTCCGAATCGGTCGCGTACTCGTCAGCGGAGGGGGCCCATAGTGCTTCACAGTGCAGCTCACCCCGCAGGACGGTATGCCACTGGTCGTAGAGATAGCTGTCCCAGTTCGTGACGGTGCCCGGGTGCGGCAGCTCCGCCACCTGTCCGGTGAACTGCTGCCGGTCGATGATCGTCAGCTTCGCCCAGATGAAGTCGAGCTCGGCCGCTGCCGCGGCGGGCGCGTCGCGCATCCGGATGTGGCAGGCTTCCAGGCCACCGAACGCTGGCGGGGTACCGTCCCACGAGCCGCTGTCGACCGTATAGTCGAGGCGGTGGTGGTTGACCGGGCGTAGCGCTTGCAGCCAGCTGCGGCAGTAGTGGCTCGGTGGCTCGACCAGCAACCCGCCGGAGCCGCCATGATGCTGCGACGGGCTGGCCGATGGGGTGGGAGTCGGTTCGGCGCTCCCCGGCGGTGACCCGCATCCGGTGAGCAGGAGCCCGACTGTGGCGATCAGCCAGCCGCATCCGAGCCGCCGACGCCACGATTCGACGAGACCGTTGCCCCAGCGTGAGGTTCGGGCCGAAGAACTCCTCGACGACTTGCTCCGCCCCCCGCCTTCCCGCCTTGCCAGGACGGTGCCGAGCGTGCCTACCAGAGCAACCGCGAGCGCCCCCGCGAGCAGAAGCCACCGCCTTGGAGGGGACTTCGGTGGTGCCGACCCAAAATCAGCCGCGGCGGCGGGGAGAGTTACCAACTCGCTCCATCCACTCCTGTGTCTCGGCGATCGCGGCACCAGGCCGCCGCATAGTGACAGACCGGGTCCGCTCGCACCTCGCGCCCAACGGCTGTTCGCGGTCCCGCCTGCCATCCAGCGCGGAAAGTCTTACAGCATCCGCTGTCAGATCGCTGTCGCCCTACTGTTACGCCGCTGCTCACCGCTCAACGACTTCGGCTGCGGCCCACGGGTTGATGGTTACGCGGAGGTCGCGGTCGCCCACGCCGCCATGGCCAGCACCCTGCCCGATGACACCGACCTGGCCCGGGTAGCCGCCGGCCTGGTCAACGGCGTGACCGCCCGCCGCCGGCGGTGAGCACCGGCGGCGGGCGGTCACGCCCGGGTCGGGACGCTAGCGCTGGAGCGTCAGCAGACCGGGCCGGTAGGGCAGCAGGCCGTAGTCGCCGCCGGAGTCCGGCGAGCGTCCCTGGTAGAGCAGCTGCAGGTTGCAGGCATCGACGGTCATGGTTTGGTCAGGGCTGGTACGGATCAGCTCGCCGTGACTGATGTCATTGGTCCAGGTGGCGCCGCTGTTGGCCCGGCCGGCGAACGGGTTGCTCTCGGTCGCGGCCTGCGGGGTCCAGGTGCCGCTCAGGCTGGTGGCCGTGAACGAGCGGAAGTAGCGGCCCTGCGAGCCGATCGCCTCGACGAGCATGAGGTACCGGTTCTCCCCTTGGAGCTTGTAGACCTGAACCCCCTCGAACAGGTTGAAGGTCGAGTCGCTCATGACGATCGTCGACGACGATCCGAAGTTGCCCGGGAAGTTTCCGATGGGCATGCTGGCGCGGTAGATCCGGCCGTTGTCCCCGGCGAAGAACAGGTACATGTTCGTGCTGTCACCGATCAACGCCTGGTCGATCGGACCCGTGGACGAGTCGGCGATACTCCCGGAGAACAGCGTCTGGGGCGCCGACCAACTGTTCACGTCGGCCGGGTTGGTCGACGTCCGGTAGGAGAACGCGGGCCCACCCCACTGGTAGGCGAGCACCCAGATGTTCTTGGGGGCGAAGTAGAACAGCGTCGGTGCGACGGCTGCGAACGGCATCGGGTTCTGGGTGGCCGAGGCCATCTGGGACCAGTCGTTGAAGACGCTGAAGTTCATCGAGCCCCAGGTGGTACCGAAGTCGTGTGTGGTCGCGTACACCAGATGCCCGCCGTTGTACGGCGCGTGGGTGAAGTCCTTGAGCGAGACCCACCCTGACCTCGGGGTCGCCAGCGGGCCGGTCGAGGTCCATTGATACGTGGACGGCAGCGGGCAGGTGCCGCCGCCGCCGTCGTTTCCGACCCGGATGAGTTGCCATTGTTGGTTGGTGCCGCCCCAGTCGGTGTATTGGACGACGCGGCCGCCGTCGTCGGTGGCGGCGTTTTGGACTTCGACGGCTTTGTTGCTGTGGCGGGCGATGAGGCGGACGTAGCCGTC
>DATCKZ010000125.1:0-3373 GCA_036564175.1 Natronosporangium sp. | reverse complement strand
CTCCCGGGCCACCGACGAGAAGTCCGGCGCGATGTTCATCAAGCGGTGGATGACCGACGAGGTGCTCGCCACGGTGCAGAAGCTGGTGCCGATCGCGGAGCAGGCGGGCCTGGCGCCGTCCCAGCTCGCGATCGCCTGGGTACTGCAGAACCCGAACGTCTCCTCGGCGATCATCGGCGCCACCCGGCCGGAACAGGTGCGGGAGAACGCGAAGGCCGCTGGCGTACGGCTGGACGCGAGCCTGCTCAAGGCGATCGACGAGGTGCTCGACCCGATCGTGGAGCGCGACCCGAAGCGCACCGAGTCCCCGGCCGAGCGCCCCTAACCCGCCGGCTGGGTGCGCAGCAGCGCCTCCAGCACGGCGACGCCGCGTTCCAGCGCGGCGCGGTCGGTCTCCGGCAGGTCGGCCAGTCCGGCGGCGAGCTGCGCGACCCGGCGTCGCCTGCCCTCGACCAGCACCTGCCGGCCGCGGTCGGTGGCCTGGACCATCACGGTCCGGCCGTCGTCCGGAGCCCGGCACCGCGTGACCAGCCCGGCCGCCTCCAGACCGGCCACTGTGGACGACATTGTGGCGGCGCTGACCCGCTCGGCGCGGGCCAGCGCCGTCATGCTGATCGACCCGGCGTAGACCACCACGGACAGCGCGGAGAGCCGGGCCGGAGACAGGCCGGTCCGGCCGTCCACCGCGGCCACCCGGCGCAGCAGGTGGATCGCGGCGGAGTGCAGCCGATCAGCCAGCTCCTCTTGCGGCACCGCTCCTCCACATGTTTCGATGCTCTAAAGATTAGATGGTCGAAGCTTTGGGGGTAGCATGGACCTCTTCGAGACGATCGCGCAAGGGGACGTGGCCGCTGCCCGGGACCTGCTCGCCGCCGACCCCGCGCTCGGTCGGGCGCGCCATCCTGAGCAGCGCGTGTCGCCCGTGCTCTGGGCGATGTACCAGCACCGCTTCGACCTGGCCCGGGCGCTCGCGGTCCAGCTCGACCAGCTCGGCCAGCCGCTGGACCTGCACGAGGCGGCCGCCCTGGACGCCGCCGACCGGGTGGGCGCGCTGCTGGACCGCGGGGCGCACGTGGACGCGCGGTCCCCGGACGGGTTCACCCCGCTCCAGCTGGCCGCGTACTTCGGCGCCCCGGCCGCCGCCGCGCTGCTCATCGAGCGCGGGGCGGCGGTGGACGCGGTGGCGGACAACCCGCAGCGCATCGCGCCGCTGCACGCCGCCGTCGCGGGCCAGCATCCGGAGGTGGTACGCCTGCTGCTGGCCGCCGGGGCCCTGCCGGATCTCCGCCAGCCGGGCGGCTGGACCCCGTTGCTGGCGGCCGCGCGGCACGGCCACGCCGAGATCGTGGCGGCGCTGCTGGACGGCGGTGCCGATCCGACCGCCACCAACGACGAAGGGGTACGCCCGGCGGAGCTGGCCCGCAGCCACGGGCACCCCGATATCGCCGCGCTGATCGAGCAGGCCGGCCTGGCCCGGGCCTAGCCTTCGCTAGACCTGCCAGAACCGGATCATGTCGAAGCCCAGCGAGTACAGCTCACGGGGCAGGCCGAGCCGGTCGCCCAACCAGAACACGCCGGTGAAGAACCAGCCGCCGATCCGGTCGTTCCAGAGCAGGGCGAACAGCAGCAGCATCCCGTACGGCGCCAACATGTCGTAGCCGCGCCGCCACTGCGGGGACAGCCACGGGTGCAGCGCGTTTCCGCCGTCCACCCCCGGGATCGGCATGAGGTTGAGCACGCTCGCGGTCAGCTGCAGGAAGGCCAGGAAGGCCACCGCGATCCAGAAGTCCAGGTGGGCGAAGATGTCCACGCCGACCGCGAACGGGGCCACCAGGGCCAGCGTGAACAGCACGTTGGTCGCCGGCCCGGCCGCGCTGACCACGGTGTGCCGCAGCCGGCCGGGGATCGCGTGGTGGTCCACCCAGACCGCGCCGCCGGGCAGGCCGATGCCGCCGAGCAGCACGATCACCACCGGGAAGACGATGGACAGCAGCGGGTGGCTGTACTTGAGCGGGTTCAGCGTCAGGTACCCGCGCTCGGCCGTGCTCCGGTCGCCGAACAGGTACGCCGCCACGGCGTGCGCGTACTCGTGCAGGCAGAGCGAGACCAGCCAGCCGGCGACCACGAACACCAGGACGTTGAGCCGGGCGCTGCCGTACCCGGCCCAGGCCAGCCACCCGCTGAGCAGGAAGAGCGCGACCAGGCACAGGAAGATCCCGCTCGGGCGGAACGCCCCGCGGCTCGCGCCCAGGGCGTAACCACCCCACTGCGGTCGGCTCATCGCTCGGCCGCCGGCAGCAGGCTCATCCGGTACTCCACCCGGTCGTCCTCCAGCAGCACGACCGAGGTGACGCCATTACTGGCCAGGTCGCGCCAGACCTGGCCGATCCATGACTCCGCGTCGGCCTGGCTGCCGAACGTCTCGGCCGGGCCAGCCAGCGGCTGCCCGTCCGTACCTTCGTACCGCCAGCTCCACGGCATCCTCTGCTCCCCTCGGAGTCTCGCCTCGCAAGCCTAGCCGGCCGCGGACGGCCGCGGCCCAGCCGGAACCGTCAAGGCAGCCCACCCGCCGACGCTCAGCGGCACGCCATAGGGTACGGGCATGTCGGTTGACGGGTGGAACAGCGTACTGGTGCTCGGCGGGATCCGTTCCGGCAAGTCCGAGTTCGCCGAGTCCCTGCTCAGCGGGGCGCCATCGGTGACCTATGTGGCCACCTCCGCGCTCGACGGCGCGGGTGGGCAGGACGCCGAGTGGGCCGAGCGGATCGCCGCCCACCAGCGGCGGCGGCCCGACTCATGGACCACAGTGGAGGTCGGCGCCGAGCCGAGCCGGCTGGCCAGCCTGCTGGTCGAGGCCAAGCCGGACGAGGCGCTGCTCGTCGACGACCTCGGCGGCTGGGTCACCGCGCTGCTTGGTCTCGGCGAGGGCGAGCAGGTACCGGAGAGCACGGACGACTTCGTGGCGGCGACCGCCGCCCTGGTCGCCGCGGTGCGTGACTGCACCGCCCGGCTGGTCCTGGTCAGCCCGGAGGTGGGCCTGTCCGTGGTGCCGGCCACCGCGACCGGGCAGCTCTTCACCGACTTCCTCGGCGCGACCAACCGGGCGGTGGCGGACGCCTGCGACGCGGTGGTGCTGGTGGTGGCCGGCCAGCCGGCCTGGCTCAAGCGGGCCGGCGTGCCGGTCGCCGCCGAGCCGCCGGCCGGCGTGCCGGTCGCCGCCGAGCCGCTGGGCGGCGTAGCCGCCGCCCCCGAGCCGGCGGTCGCGCCCACCGAGCCAGCAGCCGGACCCACTGAGGCACCAGCCGGGCCCACCGAGCCGTCAGCCGGGCCCGGCGAGGCGCCGGCAGCCGGGCCCGCCGAGCCGGGTATGGAG
>DATCKZ010000124.1:0-1759 GCA_036564175.1 Natronosporangium sp. | reverse complement strand
CGGGCCGAAGTGGGCCGAGGTGGACCGGATGATCATGGAGAAGTACGTGCCGGTGGTGCCGATCTACCAGACCAAGGTGCTCACCGTCCGTGGCTCCAAGGTCGGCGGCGTCTTCGTCTCCGAGGTCATCGGCACCGACGTCTTCTACAACGCCTACCTGAAGTAGCCCAGGCCGCCGGGCGCCGGGCACACGACGCCGAGCGCCCGGCGGCGCACGCATTTTCCGGGAAGGTGCGGTCGCGGAGATCCCGCGACCCGCACTTTCCCGGAAAATGCTCAGCTGGGTAGGTTGCGGCGCAGGAAGTCCAGCTCCAGTCGCACCAGCCGGTCGCCGACGCCGCCGGCGAGCATGTGGGTGGCGCCGGTCAGCGGCAGCACCGCGTGCGGCCGGCCGCTGCTAAGCAGCGCGGCGGACAGGCGCAGGGTGTGCGCGGCCACCACGTTGTCGTCGGCCATGCCGTGCACGACCAGCAGCGGCCGGGCCTCTTCCGGGCTGGCCGGCGGGGTGCTGGCCAGGTTGATCAGGGAGTGGTGGGCGTACACCTCGCCGCTGTCGTCCGGCAGGCCCAAATACCGCTCGGCGTACGCGGTGTCGTACAACGCCCAGTCGGTCACCGGCGATTTGGCTATGCCGCACCGGTAGACGTCCGGGCGGCGCAGCACCGCGAGCGCGGCCAGCCAGCCGCCGAAGGACGAGCCCCGGATGGCCACCCGATCCAGATCCAGGTCGGGATGCTTGGTGGCCAGCGCGGCCAGCGCCTCCACCTGGTCGGCGAGGATCAGGTCGGCGAGCCGGCGGTGCACCACCTTCTCGAACGAGGGCGCCACCCCGGGCGTACCCCGGTTGTCCACCACGACCACGGCGAACCCGGCGTCGGCCAACCACTGCCGCAGCGTCCACCGGGACCGCGCGGAGACCACCTCCTGGTGTCCCGGCCCGCCGTAGATGTCCACCAGCACCGGCAGCCGGCGGCCGGCCACGTGCTGCCGGGGATAGAGCACCCCGGTCGGCAGCCGCCGGTCGGTGACCCGCTCCAGGACCGGGCGCGGATGGTACGGCGCGGCGGCGGCGAAGGAGCGCAGCGTGCCCACCCGCTCCTCACCCCGGTAGATGGCCCACTCCGTACCTGAATGGTCCAGGGACGCCGAGCCGACCACCAGCACGTCGCCCCCGGCGGCGCCCACGTGCCAGCCCGGCGTGGTGGTGAGCCGGCGTACCTCGATGCCGGTCGCGCCGACCGCCGTGCGCACCCGGAACAGGTGCTGCTCGCTCGGCTCGCCTTCGCTCGCCTCCACCAGCAGATCGGCCGAACCGCTGGTTGCCCCGCCCGCGGTACTGGCCGGCTCGGCGCGCAGGCTCGCCGCGGTGATGCCGGCCGGACCGGCGCGCAGGCCCGCCACGGTCCCGGCCGGGTCGGCTCGCCGGCTCGCCGTGCTGCTGCCGGCCGGCTCGGCTCGCCGGCTCGCCGGCTCCGGCATCAGCCGGCCGCAGACCCGCCGCACGTACAGCGACGGCGGCGTGAGGAGCGTGCCGTCGGCGAAGAGGCACCGGGCGTCGTACCCGTCGTGAGCCAGCTCCCCGCCCACCAGCACCCGGCCGTCGCCCAGATGGCACGGAGTGCCGGGGATGGGTTCCACCCAGCGCGGGTCGGCCAGTTCGGCGTGCACCTGGGTCTCGCCGGTACGCGGATCCACCGCCAGCACCAGGCCGTGCTGCTGCAGCCGGCGCAGGACGGTGATCAGCGGGCCCGATCCCTCG
>DATCKZ010000123.1:0-1917 GCA_036564175.1 Natronosporangium sp. | reverse complement strand
TACTGGTCGCCGGGCTTGCTGTGCTCGGCCAGGAAGCGCTCCAGCTCGGCGCCCAGCTCCTCGGCGGTGGGCAGCCGCTCGCCGTCGGCGGGCATCAGGTTGGTGCCCTGCCGGTTGCGGACGAACGCGTCGTACTGCTGCTCGAGCGCGTGCACCACGGCGCGCGCCTCGTCGGTCTCGGCGATCTGCTTGTCCACGTCCGCCCGGACCGCCTCGGCGGCGGCGTGCAGCCGGTCCGTGGGCAGCAACAGGCCGGTGGCCCGGGACACCGAGGTGAGCAGCAGCTCCGCGGCGGCCGGGTACTCGGCCTGGGCCAGGTAGTGCGGCACGTGGACGGCGAAGCCCATGGCGTCGCGGCCCTGCTCGCCGAGCCGGTACTCCAGGAGGTGACCGGCGCTGCCCGGCACCTGTACCCGCTGCAACCACGGCTCGTAGCCGGTGATCAGCTCGCGCCGGGTGGCGTGCGCGGTGACCCCGGTTGGGCGGGTGTGCGGGACGGCCATCGGGATCGCGTTCAGCCCGATGGTGAGGCGGACGCCCAGCCGCTCGATCAGCCCGAGCATGGCCGCGGTGAACCGCTCCCACTGCAGGTCCGGCTCGGGGCCGGAGAGCAGCAGGAACGGGGAGCCGGCGTCGTCGTGCAGCAGGTGCAGGACCAGCCGGGGTTCGTCGTACTCCTCCCAGTGATCCTCGACAAAGATCATGACGGGCCGGCGGGACCGGTAGTCCAGCAGTTGATCGACGTCGAAGGTGGCCACCGGCCGGGAGTCGAGGGTGCTCAGGAGGTGCTCACGGGCGAGTCGGGTGGCGGCACCGGCGTCCACGAAACCGGTGAGCGCCTGGATGAGCACCGGCCGGCCCAGGTCGGGCAGGTCGGCGGTGAGCTCGTACAACTCGTGCGGATCGAGCACCGGTCCAGACCTCCTCGTGATGAGGCAAAGATACTCGCAATCCGGCCAACACCGGCAACACGGTGATCCATTCCGGCTGACCGGCCGGGTCAGTCCGGCGGCGGGAGGTGAGCGAGCTGGACCAGCCGGCTGCCCTGCTTGCGGGTGACCAGCCAGCCTCGACCCGGCGGCAGTGGGCCGGGGCGGACACCGCCGATCAGCCGGCCCTCCTCGCGGTTGCCGGACATCACCAGGCCAGGTGAGGAGAGCTCCACCATCCGTTGGATGACCGGGTCGAAGAGGGAGCGCCCGGCGCCGCCGGAGCGGCGGGCGAGAACCAGGTGCCAGCCGATGTCGCGCGCCTGCGGCAGGTACTCCAGCAGCGACGCCAGCGGGTTGCTCGACCCGGTGGCGACCAGGTCGTAGTCGTCGACGAGCACGAAGCACTCCGGCCCGCTCCACCAGGAGCGGTCGCGCAGCTGTTGGGGCGTGATGGCCGGCCCGGGCAACCGGTGCTGGAGTGCACTGGCCAGCTGCTCGACCAGCCCGGCGGTGGTGGTGGCGTCGATGCCGTAGCCGATCAGGTGGGACTCGGGTACCGCGCCGAGCAGGCTGCGCCGGTAGTCGACGAGGATGATCCGGGCCTGCTCCGGCGCCATCCGCCGGGTGATCGTGGCGGCCAGGGCGCGCAGGAAACTCGACTTGCCGCTCTCCACGTCGCCGAAGAGCAGGAAATGCGGGTCGGTGGCGAAGTCCACCGCCACCTGGCGCAGGTCGATCTCGCCTACGCCGACCGGCAGGGCGAGCGGGTTTCCGCCGTCCGCCGCCAGGTCGAGGTCGGCGTAGGGCAGGTCGGCGGGGAGCAGCCGTACGCGCGGCGCCGGCGGCCCTGGCCAGGCCCGGGCGACCGCGGCGACCAGTGCCGGGGTACCGCCGGCCAGCGTGGACAGCTCGGCCGCGGCGGCGAGGAAATGGTGGCGCTCGGCGGTGATGCCGCGCCCCGGGCTGTCGACCGGGACGCTCGCGG
>DATCKZ010000122.1:0-23616 GCA_036564175.1 Natronosporangium sp. | reverse complement strand
CTCCTCGGAGGCGTGCCGCAGCCGCAGCTGCCGGGCCTGCATCGGCACCATCCGCAGCCGCAGCAGCGCCCCGGTCGCCCGCTCGAGGGTCGGGAAGTAGAGCAGCCGCAGATCGTCCCGGTAGTGCTCGGGGGTTCCGATCCCCTCGTAGTCGTCGATGAAGTCGCCGCAGCCGTAGATGATCAGCTTGCCGCGGTAGACCTGGATCGGTCGGGGATGGTGGGAGGAGTGGCCGTGTACGAGGTCGACGCCCCGGTCGATCAACCGGTGCGCGAACCCGATCTGCTCGGACGGCACCTCGTACCCCCAGTTTGATCCCCAATGGATGGACACGACCGCGAGGTCGCCCGGGCGCTTGGCCCGGGTCAGCCGGTCGGCGAGCTCGTCGGCGGCGGTGAGCGACAGGTCCGGCAGCAGGTTGACGCCGGGCCGGTCCGGGGTCGCCGCCCACGCCGGTGGGATCCCGCTGGACTGGGTCCCGGCCGCGACCACCAGCACCCGGCCGTGCCGGATCGGAACCACCGCGGGTCGCTTGGCGCGGTCGGCGTCGGTGCCGGCGCCGGTGGTGGCGATCGCCGCGGCGGCGAGTGTCCGCAGCGTGTCCTGGAGGCCTTGGTACCCGAAGTCGAGCACATGGTTGTTGGCGAGCGCGCAGACCTGCGGCCGAGCGACGGTCAGGCAACCGATGTTCTCCGGCGTCATCCGGTAGTGGACCGCCTTGCCGTAGGCGACGTCGTCGGAGCGGGTGATGGTGGTCTCCAGATTGATCAGTCGGACGGCGGGTGCGAACTCGTCGAGCACCGTCAGCGCATCACCCCACGGCCAGCTGAAGTCCACCGGCCGGCTGATCGGTCCGTTGACCTCCTCGGCCAGCGCCACGTAGGTCCGGGCGTCCCGGACGTGGGTCTCCCACAGCCGCGAGTCACCCGGGTGGGGAAGAATCTGATCCACGCCGCGACCGACCATCACGTCGCCACAGAGGAACAACGTCACATCCGGGTCCGTCACGTTGCTTACTGTAAAGGTCCGAGCGGTCGCTCACGGGCACGACGGTCATCAATCTATTGGGCCGTCACGAGTGTCCAGGTCAGACCGGTGTCGCCTGCGGTCGGGCGGAGCACCAGCGTGTCCCCGTCGCACTCGAACGAGCCCGTGCCGAGCACCGGTTCAATGTCGATCACTTCACCGGTCACCTGATCGGCCTGCTCGACCGCGTCGCCGATCGGCACCTGGTCGAGCGGCGTTCCCGTCACCGGCTCGGTCAGGTTCACGGTCAGCGTGACCCCGCTCCAGTCCGCGCTGTCCACCGGCTCCCAGGCGCCGGAGGTCACGCCGGGGTCGGTGCGGACCGTTCCGGAAGCGGAGCCGCCGTAGCTCAGGTCGCCGGCGACGCTCACGCCGGCGATCTCGCCGTCGAAGCTCACCGGTTCCATCCCGGCGAAGTCGACGGTGGTCGCGCCGTCCGCGCCGATGGTCACCGCCACGTCACCGCCACCACCGACGTTGATCGACGCCGGCTCGCCGCCCGTACCGGCTTCGACGCCGGACGTGCGCCAGTCGCCCACCACGCACTCGGCTACCCCGGTGGCGCCGCCGGTGGGGGTCGCGCCGGTGGGCGTGGCCTCGGTAGGTTGCCCAGTGTCGCCGCCGTCCCCGCCGTCGTCGCCGCAGCCGGCCAGTCCGAGCCCGACCAGCGCGAGGGCGGCCAGCGTCCAGCCAAGCTTGTGCTTCCGCATGGTTGCCTCCCCTCGGGACCGCCGTACCCGTTCGGCCGCAGCTCAAACGCCATGATCCAGATATTGATGTAGTTGCCGTTATGCCTGGTTGGGTCGTACGATCGAGGCGCCCGTGCTGGGAGCCACCGGACAACCACGCACCGTGTTGGGCACGCCGGCCGCTCGGCAGGCGTGACGTTGCGAAGGAGGCCAACCCATGCCCTGGCGATCGCGTTTGCCGCGGCTCGGCGCCGCCGTCCGGTTGTTGCTCGTTGCGATGGCCGCTGCCGTGCTTCCCGCCCAGCCGGCGTCCGCCGATCCCAGCCCGACCGACTGTGAAGTCACCTACCTGTTGGCCGCGGAGTGGCCGAACGGGTTCTCCGGCATGGTGACGCTGCGGAATCTCAGTGACGCCACGACCAGCGGTTGGGAGGTGATACTGCTGTTTCCGAACGGGCAGACGGTGCGGCGGCCGTGGGACCCGATCGGCATCCCGCCGATGCCCGGTGATCCGGTCGTGATCCGTAACGCCCCGTGGAACGGTGCGCTCCCGCCGGGTGGTTCGCTGAGCTTCGGGTTGCTCGGTCAGCACGACGGGGTGAACCACCCACCGGCGATCAACTGTCAACTATTCTTCTGACGTCGCGCTTGGGATCCATAGTGGAGGACTTGTGATGGGGATCGGGGTTGGATAGAATCGAACGTATGAACGATGCCGAGCGACAGTTGCCCGCGGACCTGGAGTCCATGCCCGCGGGCCCTGAGCTCGCTGCGCTACTCGCCTCCGTCCAACGTGAGACGCTCTCGGAGAAAGATCGACTGCGGTTGTTGCAGGCGCGACATCGGCTGGTCGCGCACACGCAGGCCGAGCTGTTCGCCGATCTGCACGCCGTCGGCCAGGACGAGTCCGACCCGTGGGCCGCGGCGGACACCGTCGCATCCGCGCTCCGGTGGACCCCGCCGGTGGCGAGCGCCGAGTTGGCGCGTGCCCAGCGGCTGGTAGTGGAGCTGCCATCGCTGCACGCGGCCCTGCTGGCCGGCGACATCGACCTGCCGACCGCGCAGGTGATCCTCGACGTACTGGCCACCTTGGACTTGTCACTGGCTCGGCAACACGTCGACCGGCTGGTCGCCGAGGCGACCGGCCGTGGCCCCGACCCGGCCGCGCTCGACTGACGCTCGACTGACCCCGGCCGGGCGCCCGACTGGTCCGGACCTGCTCACCCCTCGCTGGGCATGACGATCCACAGTGCAATGTAGATGAGAAACTGCGGGCCCGGCAGCAGCAGCGACAGCACGAACAGCAGCCGGACCAGCCCGGGTGCCACCCCGAACCGGCGAGCCAGGCCGGCACAGACCCCCGCGATCCAGCGATCGTCGCGCGGTCGGACGAGTCGGTTCTGTCCCATGTTCCCCACGGTACTCGCCGGTTGCTCGGCAGCCGGCCGATTCGGCCGGACGATCAAAGGCCGCGCGAGCAGGCGCCCGATCGGGTGTCTCGATCAAGGGCCGCGCTATCGTGGCCCGATGGAGGAGAATCGGGCCCGCCGGGTGGTCGACGCACTTCGCGACCGCGGCGTCCCGGCGCACCTGGCGCGGCCCCGAGCCGGCCTGACCCAGTTCGGCATCCGGGTGGACCTGTTCGATGGGCGGGAAGCGCTCTGGGACACCGACGGCACCGCCGGCCTGGAAGCGCAGGTGCTGCGTAACGGGACGCTGGTCGGCTTCGTGCCGGTGATCGAGGGATCCGAGCACTTCACGGAAGAAGAGATCATCGACGCGATCGCCCGCACCGACTACAGCCAGCCGATCGCCCGGCCGCGCCGGACCGCCGACCAGCCGCCCGCCCGGCCATTGCCGCGCGAGGGTGGCCTGCTCCGCCGGTTCATGGACGGCTTTCGCGAGTAGTCAATGGTGATCGAGAACGATCTTGCCGTCGGTGGCGGGCGAGTGCTACGCGTTTACGACACCGGGCCGGCCGACCTTCCGGTGGTTTGGCTGCACGGGACGCCGAACCTCGGCGAGCCACCCGAGCCGCTGTTGCCGGCCGCCGCCGCGCGGGGCATCCGGTGGATCGGCTACGACCGGCCGGGGTACGGCAGCTCAACCCCCCGGCCCGGCCGGGACGTCGGCTCGGCCGCCGACGACGTCCGGCTGATCGCTGACGCGCTCGGCATCGAGCGGTTCGCGGTGATGGGCCACTCCGGCGGCGCCAGCCACGCGCTGGCGTGCGCCGCGCGACTACCGGACCGGGTAATCGCCGCCGCCTGCCTCGCCACGATCGCGCCGCGGCCGGAAATCGCGGACTGGTACGCCGGGATGGCGCCGTCCGGGGCGGCGAGGCTGCGCGCCGCGGCCGCCGGCCGGGCGGCGCTCACCGCGCACCTGGCATCGGCGGAGTTTGACCCGGATGAGTTCACTGTGGCGGATCACGCGGCCCTGTCCGGACGCTGGTCGTGGTTCGGAACGGTCGCCGGGAAGGCCGAGGCCGGCCCGGCGGACGGGATGCTCGACGACGAGCTGGCGTACGTCGCACCATGGGGGTTCGATCCGGCGGACGTGACCGTCCCGGTGCTGTTCGTCCACGGCGGCGAGGACCGGATCGCGCCCCGGGCGCACGGGGAGTGGCTGGCCGGCCGGTGCCCGACCGCGCAGCTGTGGCTGCGGCCGGATGACGGGCACCTGTCGGTGATGGCGGTCGGTGAGGCGGTGCTGGACTGGCTGCGGGCGAACGCCGGCCCGACCGGGCCGGTGCTTCGGCCGGCCCGGCCCGAGGACGCCGACGCGATCGCCGCGATCTGGTACCACGGCTGGCGGGACGGCCACCTCGGGCATGTCCCGGACGAACTGGTCGCGGCCCGCACCAAGGAGTCGTTCTGGGAGCGGGCGCCACAGCGGATCGGCGACACCACGGTGGCGACCGTCGACGGCGCGGTGGCCGGGTTCGTGATGGTGGTCGGCGACGAGGTCGAGCAGGTCTACGTGGCGGCCGAGCACCGGGGGACCGGGGTCGCGGGCGTGCTGCTCGCCGAGGCCGAACGGGTGGTGGCCGCCGGCGGGCACGGCCGGGCCTGGCTGGCGGTGGCCACCGGGAACGCCCGGGCCCGCCGGTTCTACGAGCGGCACGGCTGGGTCGACGAGGGCCCGATGGACTATCCGGCGGCGAGCGCGCAGGGACCGGTCCGGGTGCCGGTCCGCCGCTACGCCAAGCCGGTGATCGGCGCGTTGTAGGAGATCAGGCCGACCATCGCGGCCGGGTCGGCCGGGTAGCGCAGTTCGGTCAGCGCCACCGAGTCGACCCGCGGGAACCGCCGCCGGTAGTCGCGCAACGGGATCCCGAGCAGCGTGCACAGCAGCAGCCGCAGCAGTGTCCCGTGAAAGATCACCAGGATGGTGCCGCCCGGATCGGTGTCGACCAGCTCCCGGACCGCGGCGCTCACCCGGCGGGCGCCGTCCACCGGTGGTTCACCGCCGGGGAAGTGGTGGGTGGCCGGGTCGACCAGGAACCGGGCCACCGTGTCCGGGGCCTGTTCCCGCAGCGAGGCGATGCTCCGGCCCTCGGCCATCCCGAAGTCCAGCTCACGGAGCCGGTCGTCCACCCGTACCGGTAGCTCGGTGGCCTCGGCGACCGGCGCGGCGGTGGCGGTGGCCCGGACCAGCGGCGAGCACGCCAGCGTGGTCGGGGCGATGCCGGCCGCCCGCCGGGCCAGCGCCTTCGCCTGCGCCACGCCCACCTCGTCCAGCGGGATGTCGCTCGACCCGGCGTAGCGCTCCGGCTGGTGCCAGGCCGTCTGGCCGTGCCGCGTCAGCAACACCCGGGTGCCGTCCGCCATCCTTCAACGCTATCGGATCAGGCGACCACCAGGGCCTGGACCGAAGACTGCGTGAGCTGGGTGCGCAGCCAGTCGCGCTGGGTCCGGCACTAATGGTGGTGCCGCCGACCCTCGGCTACCGGCTCGGGGTCCCGCGCTCCCTCGGCGGCCCGCTCCAGCACCTGCCAGCAGATGTCGGTCTCGGCCACCATCAGGTAGAGGTCGTGCAGGTCGCGCAGCAGCCCGAGGCCGGGACCGCGGGGACCGTGCAGCCGCGTCGACGGGGTGGTGTCCGGATGGTCCGACCGGCGGTGAGCAGCAGCGGATACTCGTCGCTCGGGACTTCCGGCGAGAGCTGGTACTCGGCGGCGAGCAGGAACGCCCGGCCGGCGGGCTGCTTGGCCCGGTGCTGCGCTTCGGTGAACACCGCGCCGGTGAGCAGGTCCGGGGCCGGTCGGTGACCGGCCACTGGACGCCGCCGCGCTCGCGCAGCTGCTGATAGGACAGTCCAGAGTAGTCGCACGGTCGGCCGCGAGAGCACTCCCGCCACGCGTTGAACGCCGATTCCGGATCGTGCCACGGGATCAGCGGCTCGCCGTCCTGGTTCCGGCAGTCCATCCGGCGGGCGTAATCGAGGAAGATGTCCAGATCCGAGCGCGCTTCGCCGGGCGGGTCGATCGCCCGCTCCGACACGTGGCAGCCGGCCGCCGGCGACCGCCAGCTCCAGCCCGTCCCCGTTGGAGTGCAGGATCGTGGCGGTCGGCACCCACCGCTCGACGTCCGCCTCGGCGACGCCGGGCTCGAGGTACATGTCCACCCGGACCGGCCAGTCGCCGGCCTGGCCGTATGGCGGGCGTTCGCCCCACGGGTCGCTGACCCGATCTGCCACTCCCGGCACGTACCCTCGGGGCGTGCGGGTAAACCGCGCCTCCCCGGAAGAACGGAGACGGAGTCATGAACCGATCTCGCTGGCGGGCCCTGACCGGGCTCGCCCTGGTGACGGTGCTGTTACTGCCCACCGGTTCGCCCGCCGCGGCGCACGGCGGCGGCCACCATCACGGACCTGGGCACCACCACGGCCACTATCCCGGCGGCCGGCCCGACTTCACGCTGACCGTGCTGCACAACAACGACGGCGAGTCCAAGTTGGTCAATGCGCCGGGAAACCCGGACTTCGGTGGGGTGGCCCGGTTCGCCACGCTGGTCGACCAGCTGCGGCGGGAGGCGACCCACGGCCGCCCGCCGGCCGGCCAGGCGGCCCGCCGCGGCGTGGTGCTGCTCTCGTCGGGGGACAACTTCCTCGCCGGGCCGGAGTTCAACGCCAGTCTCGCCAACGGCGTGCCGTTCTACGACTCGCTGGCGCTGAAGTCGATCGGCTACGACGCGATGGCGATCGGTAACCACGAGTTCGACTTCGGGCCGGACGTGCTCGCCGACTTCATCGAGGGGTTCGGGCGCAAGCCACCGCCGTTCGTCTCGGCGAACCTCGACTTCAGCGACGAGCCCCGGCTGGCCGAGCTGGTCCGGGAGCGGACCATCGTGGCGAGCACGGTGGTACGCGAGCGCGGCGAGCAGATCGGGATCGTCGGTGCCACCACCCCGGCGCTGGCGAGCATCTCCAGCCCGCGCAACGTCAAGGTGCTCGACGACGTGGCCGGGATCGTGCAGGCCGAAGTGGACAAGCTGACCCGGCGCGGGGTGGACAAGATCATCCTGATCAGTCACCTGCAGGGGCTGGCCGAGGACCGGGAACTGATCCCGATGCTGCGCAATGTGGACATCGCGATCGCCGGCGGCGGGGACGAGCTGCTAGCTTCCGACGACACGCTGCTGGTGCCCGGCGACGCGATCTCGCTCGATCCGGTGACCGGCGAGCCGCTGCGCTACCCGCTGTTCATCACCGACGCGGCCGGGGTGGACGTGCCGGTGGTGACCACCGCCGGTGACTACAAGTACGTGGGCCGGCTGGTCGTGAACTTCGACCGGCGGGGCCGGGTGCTGAGTGTCGACCCGTCCAGCGGGCCGGTCCGGGTCTCCGGCGTGGCGCCCGACGCGGTCCAGCCCGACCGGCGGCTGCAGCGCACGGTGGTGGACCCGGTGGTCGCCCACACCGAGCAGCTGGCGGCGAACGTGCTCGCCACTTCGGAGGTGGCGCTGGAGGGCCGGCGGGAGCCGGGCGTCCGGACCGAGGAGACCAACCTCGGCAACCTGCTGGCGGACGCGCTGCTCGCGGCCGGCCAGCAGCGGGCGGCCGAGTTCGGGGTCACCCCGCCGCAGGTGGCGCTGCAGAACGGCGGCGGGATCCGGAACAACTCGCTGATCCCGGCCGGGCCGGTGACCGAACTGGACACGTTCGCGATCGCGGCGTTCGCGAACTTCGTCTCGGTGGTGCCAGCGGTGCCGCGGGCGCAGTTCAAGGAGATCCTGGAGAACGCGGTCTCCCGGATCCCGGCCGCGGACGGCCGGTTCGCGCAGGTGGCCGGGTTCAGCTTCACGTACGACCCGAGCCAGCAGGCGCAGGAGGTGGACGACGCGGGCAACGTGCTGACCCCGGGCGAGCGGGTCCGGTCGGTGGTGCTCGACGACGGCACGGTGATCGTCGAGGACGGGCAGGTGGTCGATGGCCCGGCGCTGTCGGTGGCGACCAACGACTTCAGCGCCCGCGGCGGCGACCAGTACCCGTTCCGCGGCCTGCCGTTCACCACGGTTGGCGTCACGTATCAGCAGGCGCTGGTGAACTACCTGGTCGAGGATCTCGGCGGGGTGGTCAGCGCGGCCGACTACCCGGAGGGTGGCTCCGGCCGGATCACCCAGCTGTAACCGCACCCGGTAACCGCAACTGCGGCGCAACCGGTCGCTTCGGTGGTTTCCGAAGCGACCGGTTGCGCCGCGACTGGAGTCAGATCAGCGGCGGTCAGGCCGCGCAGACCAGCTCGGGCTCACGCTCGCAGTCGCCCGCCGCCGGCTCCGGCTCGACCGTCACCGCGTCCGCCGGCTGGGCGGCCGGCCGGTGGTGGCGCAGCTTCGCGATCGCGACCACCCCGAACGTCACCATCGCCACCGCCCCGAGCACGGCCGCCAGGTTCAGCCCGCTGGTGAACGCCGCCCGGGCCGGCTCGAGCAGGGCGCTGGCGAACCCGGCCGGCAGCTGCTCGGCGACCGCCACCGCACCGGCGAGGCTGTCCCGGGCGGCGGCCCCCACCTCGGCCGGCGTACCCTCCGGCACCGTCAGCTGGCTGCGGTAGATGGCGGTACCGAGGCTGCCGAGCGCCGCGATGCCGATCGCGATCCCGAACTCACCGCTGGTCTCCGAGAGCGAGGCGGCCGAGCCGGCCCGCTCCGGCGGCACCGAGCCGACCACGATGTCGGTCACCAGGGCGGCGCCCGGGCCCAGCCCGATCGTGCACAGGAACAGCGCCAGCACCACCAGGCCGGTGCCGCCGGTCGCGCTGACCTGGGTCAGCACCACGAACCCGAGTCCCGAGAGGACCATCCCGCCGCCGATCACGTTGGCCGCGCCGATCCGCTGCGCGAGCGCCGGGCCGAGCATCGAACCGACGATCATCCCCAGCGACGGCGGTACCAGCCACAGCCCGGCGGTCAGCGGGCTGAGCCCCTTGACCAGCTGCAGGTACTGGCTGATGAACAGGAACATGCCGCCCATCGCGACCGCCCCGAGCGACATCACGCCGACCGCGACCCGGAACGTCCGGTTGCGGAACAGCCTCAGGTCCAGCAGTGGGCTGGCCAGCCGCCGCTGCCGGCGGACGAACGCCACGCCGACCGCCAGCCCGGCCACGAGGGCCAGCACCGAGGTGGTGGCGACGCCGCTGCGGGCGATCTCCTTGATCCCGTAGATCACCGGCAGGATGGTGCCCAGCGACAGGGCGACGCTGGTCAGGTCGAGCCGGCCGGCGGTCGGGTCGCGGTACTCGGGCAGCAGGATCGGGGCGGTCACCAGCAGCAGCACCATCACCGGCACGCCGAGCAGGAACGCCGAACCCCACCAGAACCACTCCAGCAGCACGCCCCCGATCACCGGGCCGACCGCGGTGCCGCCCATGAAGCAGCTCATCCACACCGCGATCGCGACCCCGCGCTGCTTCGGGTCCTTGAACATGTTGCTGATCAGAGCCAGCGTCGACGGCATCAGGGTGGCGCCGGCGATCCCGAGCAGGATCCGGCCGGCGATCAGCAGCTCGGCGCTGCTCGAGTAGGCGGCGAGCACCGAGGTGGCGCCGAACGCGCTCGCCCCGATCATGAGCAGCTTGCGGCGGCCGATCCGGTCGCCGAGCGTACCCATGGTGATCAGGAAGCCGGCGACCATGAAGCCGTAGCTGTCCATGATCCACAGCAGCTGGCTGCTGGTCGGCCGCAGGTCGGCGGCGATGTGCGGCAGCGCGAGATGGAGCACGCTCATGTCGAGCGCGAGCAGCAGCGTGGGCAGGGCGAGTACGGCGAGCCCGACCCACTCTCTCCGCCCGGCCCGGTGGCCGGTGGCGGTCTCGGTCATGGTGGTCATCTGAGATCCCTCCGGTCTAGCGCGCCCACGCGGTGCAGGCGCCATACACCGGGTACGTCGGGGCTCCGACGGCCACATCGACATCCCGGACCGGCCATCGCGGTGACCTGCGTCACACGGCCACCGGTGACAGAATCGACGGGTGAAATACCTGCTGATGATCTACAACAACCCGGCGCAGGTTGCCGAGGAAGACGCCGACGCCCTGATGCGCGGCCACCAGCAGCTGTTCCGGGAGTTGAACGACGCCGGCAAGGTGGTGAGCTCGGCGGCGCTGACGCCGCCGTCGCCGGCGACCACCCGGACGCTGCACGTCCGGGACGGCGGGGTGCCGGCGGTGACCGACGGGCCGTTCCTGGAGGCGAAGGAGTACCTCGCCGGCTTCTACCTGGTGGAGTGCGACAGCATCGAGGAGGCGGTGGCGATCGCCCGGAAGGTGCCGTGCAGCGTGAACGGCGCGGTCGAGATCCGGCCGATCGACCAGGAAGTCACCCACGCCGTCCGCGGCGACTGAGCGCGAACCACCGCGGCCCGCCCCGTCCCCGGCTTGCGGTCAGATTGTTACCTTCCGCAACATGGGGCATTATGGTCCTCACTCGCCGTAGGTACGGGAGGACTGGATGGAGCCGCTGTCCGGGCTGGTCTCCAACGACCAGCGGGCCCGCGTTCGGGTCACGGCCGCGCGGCTCTACCAGGACGCTTGCGAGCTGGACTGGCCCGGCCCGGGGCAGCCGGAGCTGCACCGGCGGGTCTGTTTCATGATCGCCGCGATTGCCCCGGACCTGCCGTACGAGCGGCTGTCGGTGCTGGCTCGGTATGCGCGGTGGTCGATCCTGCTGGATGACCGGCTGGATGGCCCGGATCCGGACCCGGCCGCGCTCGACCGGCTCCAGCAGGCGGTGGCGGCGGTGACCCAGGCCGGGCGCACCGGCCGCGATCCGGTGGTCGCGCTGCTCGCCCGGATCCTGGACCAGCTCGCCCGGTATGACCGGTCCGGAGCGGCAGCCCAGCAGGTGGGCGTCGAGCTCCGGGACGCGGTCGCCAGCGGGGTGGCGCACGCACTGCTCGCCCAGGCGGTGTTCCACCGCCGGCAGCCGCCGCCCACGGCCGAGCAGTACCTGCCGGTGGCCGCCCGGACCGTCAACTACCGGAGCTTCGCGTTCGCGCTGCTCGCGGTGGGCAGCGACCGGTGGGCGGTGCCCGCGCCGGCCAGCCTCGACCGACCGCTGTGGCACGCCGCGTACGCGGTCCGGCTCAGCAACGACCTGCGCAGCGAGGAACGGGACCGGGCAGAGCAGACGCTGAACATCCTCCGGCTGCGAACCCGCGCGGGGACCGGGGTGACCCCCCGAGCGGTGCGGGCGCAGATCGACCGGCGGGTGCGCGCCCACCACCACGCGCTGGCCCGAACGATCCAGCCCGGCCACCCGGCCGGTCCGGCGCTTACCCGGAGTCTGCAGCTGTCCGTCGGTCTCTACCGGCTCACCGACCTGCGACCCGCCACCGGCTCACCGACCTAGACCCGCCGCACCGATCTGAGAACCCGGCGCACCCGATCCGAAATGAGGAATCATGACCGCCCCCGTTGCCGTACCGAATGACGTCGTGAAGGTGAGCGCCCTCCGCGCGCTGGCCCGGCTGCCGCATCGCCCGCTGCGGGCGTTCGAGACGATCGGCCGGGAATGCAATGGCGCCCTAGCCGAGCTCAGCCTCGGGCCGACCCGCGCGTATCTGGCCACCCACCCGGAGCACGTGCAGCAGGTGCTGGTGGACAACGACACCTACCGGCGGGAGGGGATGCTCTGGAAGGAGCTGCAACGGCTGGAAGGCAACGGGCTGGCGGGCGAGGGTCCACTGTGGCGGCGAAGTCGGCGGATGGTCCATCCGTTGCTGTCGGCCCGCGGCGTCCGCGCGCTGCTGGCCACTACCGCCGCGGCCGTGGACGAGGCCCTCGACGGGCTCGCTGAGCACTCGCGAACCGGCCGGCCGGTTACGCTGCTGCCGGAGATGACCCGGATCACGCACCGGGTGTTGATCCGGGCCTTCTTCAGCGACCGGATCTCGATCCCGGACGCGGACCGGCTCGGCCACGCCATCAGCCAGGGGTTGCGGATCATCCGGTGGCGGCTGCTGATGCCGTTCGTCAGCCACGCGATCCCGCTACCGGGGGATCGAACGTTCCGGCGGGCAGTGGAAACGATCGATGCCATCGTGTACCCGCTGATCCGGGCGTACCGGGCCGGTGCGACCACCGGCGACCAGCCGGCCGACGACCGTTCACAGCGGACTGACCTGGTCGCCATGTTCGCGAACGCGGTCGACGAAGCCGGCCAGCCGCTGGACGAGAAGCGGGTCCGCGACGATGTGGTCGCGATGTTCGTCGCCGGGACCGAGGCCACCGCCACCACCCTCACCTGGCTGTTCCTGTTGCTGGACCGGCATCCGGAGGTGGCCGCCGGCGTCGCCGCGGAGGCGCGGGAGGTGGTCGGCGACGGTCCACTGCACCCGGACCAGCTGCCGGGGCTGGTCCGCACCCGGATGGCCCTGGAAGAGACACTCCGCCTGTATCCGGCCGGCTGGCTGATCCCGCGCCGGGTGGCGCGCCCGACCACGATCAGTGGCGTCAACCTGTCGCCGGGGGACACGATCCTGCTGAGTCCATACCTCACCCACCGGCTGCCCGCCTTCTGGGACCGCCCGCACGAGTTCCGCCCGGAGCGGTTCGCCCCCGAGCAGGGGCGCCCGCACAAGTTCGCGTACCTGCCGTTCGGCGCCGGCGCCCACCAGTGCCTGGGTAACCATTTCGCGCTGCTCGAGTCGCAGCTGGCGGTGGCCGGGTTGTTCAGCAGGTTCCGGCCGCGGCTGGCCGAGCCGATACCGATCGAGCCCCGGATGGCGGCGATCCTGCAGCCGCGCAGCCGGCCGCTACTCGCCCTCGAGCCGCGGCGCTGATCCCGGCGCGCGCGGCGGCGCCGACCAGCGGCTGCCGGCCAGCTGGAGCGCCGCCAGCCGGGCCGCCTCGATCACCGCGAGCGGGGCGTAGAGGTCCTTGGCGTGCCACAGCGGCGCCGGGTCGCCGGCCGGCCGTTGCAGGTACGCCCGGCCACCGGCGATCGCGGCGGCGGCGGCCGGATCGCCGGGCGCGGCGACCGCCAGCAGCTGCACGGCGTAGGCGGTCTCCTCGATCGTGCCCTGCCAGCGACCCCACGACCCGTCCGGCCGCTGGGTCTGGCGTACCCATTTCACCGCCCGCTCGACCGCCGGCCGGGTGCCGGCCGGGTCGTAGCGCAGCAGTGCCAGGACGCAGCAGGTGGTGGCGTAGTACGGCGAGGCATGCCACTTGTCCCACCAGCTGCCGTCCTTGTCCTGCTGGTCCAGCAGCCAGCTCGCGGCCATCGCGGCCGGCGCCGCGTACCTGGTCCGCAGCGCGGGCTGGCGGGCCAGGTAGTGCGCCAGCGTCTCCAGGACGTGCGCGTTCGCGCTCACCGACGGGTTGCGCTCGTCGACAAAGCACCGGAAGTATTCGTCCGTACGGTAGCCGAGCAGGCTGTCCGCGGAGCGGATCCGGCCGTGCAGGAGCAGGGCGGACAGCACCGCGGCCGTGTCATCGGAGTCGGCCGGCAGGCCCGGGGCGGCCGGGGCGCCTTCGTCGGTGAGGCCCCGCTCCAGCCGGTCCAGCAGTCCGGTCGGGATGGTCGGGGCCAGCCCGCCGACCGCGAACGAGTTGAGGACCCAGGCCGGTTCGAAGTAGGTGATCGGGCTGACGCCCGGGACCGGTCCGCCCGCCCGGGCCTGGAGCGTGTCCAGAAACTCCACCGCCGCCGGGTCACCGCCGGCGCCGCCGAGCCAGGCGGCGGTGGCTGCGGCCGAGCAGCCGACCGCGCCCATCGCCGGGTGGATGAACGGGGCGCCGGCCGCGGCCGGACCGACCACCTCCAGGCACGCCCACGCCCGGCGGGGGAGAGCCTGGGCGGCGAACGCGGCCCGCACCCGCGCCAGCGACCGGTGGTCGAACTCGGGCGGCAGCCGCACCGCCTCGACCGCCTGCTGGGGCTGGCTCTCCGGTTCCGGGGTACGGCTGGCCAGCAGTTCCCCGGCCGGTCCGGCCACCAGGGCGGACAGTTCGTCGATCAGCGCCGGCAGGATGACCTCCACGCCGATGGTGTCCGGGATCTCGGTGGGGTATGGCGGGGTCAGCCATTGGCACAGGGCGCGCAGGCCGCGGGCGGCGGCGCGCGCCAGGTCCGGGCCCGGCGGCCCGGCCCGATCGGGACTTCGGGTCAGCTCGGTCAGCAGCGCGGTGGTCGCGCTCAGGGTGGGGATCACCGCGTACCCGTCCGGGCCGCCCCACCCACCGTCACCGCGCTGGTGGCGGCACAGGAACGCTACCCGGGCCTGGTGACCGGCCAGCCACGGCGCCAGGGCCACCAGCCGGGCGGTGTCATAGATCGACGGCCCGACGCTGCCCATCGGATCGGTGGTCACCTCGCCGAGGAGCCGTTGGGCAGCGGCCAGCAGAGGTGGTGAGGTAGTCCGCATCCGGCCTCCCGTACCCGCATGTCCTAATATGAGGTGATCTCGGATATCTCGCCCAGTAGTGCCCTGGTCACGAGGTGCGTTCATCATCCGGGCTGGATTGTGGCGAGGTCGCACACGGTGTGCGTTTGATGCGTCAGCGCGACATTAGCGTGCCAGTCACCAACTTGACCGGGGCACTGGAAGAGGCATGAAGAAGTCCAGCTCGCACGTGCGCTTGAAAATTGTCGCGCTCCTGGCGGCGCTTGCCGCCCTCTGGGGGTTCGCGGCCTACGTGACTGTCCAGGATGGGCTGAACGTGCTCTACGTCAGCACCGTCGACCGGGAGGTCGGTCGGCCCACCAACATCCTGGTCGCCGCCTTGCAGCAGGAACGGCGAACATCCGTGGCGGCGCTGTCCGCCGGCCCCGAGGTGGCGGCCCAGCTGGAGCTGGTCCGGGCCGGGACCGACGAGGTGCTCACCGGCTGGCACCAGCAGGTGTCGAGCACCAGTGTGGACTTTGCGGCGAGCGAGCGGCTGCAGGAGCGGATCGCGGCCGCCGCCGAGCAGCTCGCCCGGTTGGACGAGCTCCGCGCGCAGGTCGACGAGGGGTCGGCCAGCTATCTGGACGTGCAGGCCGCCTACACCGAGATGATCGAGGCCTGCTTCGCCATCTACGCGGCGGTGAGCAGCATCGACGACCAGGAGATCGCCCGGCAGTCGCGGACGCTGGTGTCGCTGACCCTGGCCCGGGAGACGCTCTCGCAGCAGGACGCCCTGCTCGCCGGCGTGCTCACGCAGGGCGGGTTCAGCGGCCGGGACGCCGCGGAGTTCCTGCGGCTGGTCGGCACCCAGCGCTCGCTCTACGAGACCGCCGCTTCCGAGCTGCCGCCGGCCGAAGCCGCCGACTACGCGGCGTTCGCCGAGTCGGCGCCGATGATCGAGCTGCGCCGGATCGAGGACCAGCTGATCGACGACGCGGTGAGCCGGCCGGACAACCCGACCGTGACCGCCGAGCAGTGGCAGCAGACCATCGAGCCGGCGATGGGCGCCATCTTCGCGATGGAGCTCGCCGCCGCCGACCGCACGCTCGCGCGCGCCAACACCGCCCGGACCTGGGTGATCGTGCGGCTGGTGCTCGCCGGCGGGCTCGGGCTGATCGCGGTGATCACCGCCATCATTATGTCGATCACCACCGCCCGGGCGCTGGTCCGGCAACTGGAGCGGCTGCGGGACGCCGCCCGCGACCTGGCCCACACCCGGCTGCCGAGGGTGGTGCAGCGGCTCAGCGCCGGCGAGACCGTCGACGTCGCGGCCGAAGCGCCGCCGCTACGGTTCGGCGACGACGAGATCGGCCAAGTGGGGCAGGCGTTCAACGCGGTGCAGGAGACCGCGGTCCGGGCCGCGGTCCAGCAGGCCGAGTTGCGGCACGGGGTCCGGGACGTGTTCCTGAGCCTGGCCCGACGCACCCAGAACCTGGTGCACCGGCAGCTCAGCGTGGTGGACGCGATGGAGCGCCGGGAGACCGACGCCGACGAGATGGAAGACCTGTACCGGATCGACCACCTCGCCACCCGGATGCGCCGGAACGCCGAAAACCTGATCGTGCTCGCCGGCAGCAGCCCCGGCCGGGTCTGGCGCCGGCCGGTGCCGATGATCGACGTGGTTCGCGGCGCGATCGCCGAGGTCGAGGACTACCAACGGGTGAACCTGCTGCCGGTGCAGAGCGGCGCGCTGGAGGGCCGGGTTGCCGGTGACGTGATCCACCTGCTCGCCGAGCTGATCGAGAACTCGGCCTCGTTCTCCCCGCCGTACGCGAAGGTGAGCGTCGGCGGCCAGCGGGTGGCGCACGGGTTCGTGGTGGAGATCGAGGACCGCGGGCTCGGGATGACCGAGGCGGACCTGGCCGCGGTCAACCAGAAGCTCGCCGAGCCCCCGGACTTCAGCCTGGTCGACACCTCCCGGCTCGGCCACTACGTGGTGGCGAAACTGGCGCAGCGGCACGGGATCCGGGTCCACTTGCGGACCTCGCCGTACGGCGGGGTGACCGCGATCGTGTTGATTCCCAAGGAGATCATGCTCGAGGCGGTCGACGAGGAGCCGGCGGCCGGCGAGCCGGTGCCCGCCGTCCCGGCGCCGCGGCCGCCGGACGGAGGTGCCGCCGCCGAGGGGTCGGCCGGCTCGGCCGCGCCGGTGATGCTGGCTGGCCGGCCCGATCCGGCCAGCGCGCCGAGCACCGGCCCGCAGACCGCAGCCGGTGCGCCGCCCGCCGGGATGCCGAGTGCCGGCACGCCGGTCGCCGGCAGCCAGCCGGGTTCACCGAACGAGCACACCGCCGAGCAGGCACAGGTCCGCACTCCGTCCGGGTTGCCGTGGCGGGTCCGGCAGGCGAGCCTCCCCAGGCAACTGTTGCAGGAGGACGACCTCGACGACGAGCCGATCGCGCGGGACCCGGAGCAGGTCCGGCGGGCGATGCACTCGTTCCAGGTTGGAACCCAGCGCGGCCGCAGCGACGCCGCCGACAGCGAGTCATGAACTGCAAGGAAGGGTGACCGTTCGTGCAGAAAACGAGTTCAGCTCGGGATTTGGCGTGGTTGCTGGACGACCTCGTCGAACGGGTGGCTCACGCCGAGAAGGGGATCGTGCTGTCCAACGACGGACTGCTGATCGCGGCGTCGAAGGACCTGTCGCGTGAGGACGCCGAGCACCTGGCGGCGGCCGCGGCCGGGTTCCAGAGCCTGGCCCGGGGGACCGGCCGCTATATCGGTGGCGGCACCGTCCGGCAGACCATCGTCGAGCTGGAGAAGGCGTTCTTCTTCGTCACCGCCGCCGGCAAGGGAGCCTGCCTGGCGGTGCAGGCGTCCGCCGACGCCGACGTCGGGCTGATCGCCTACGAGATGGCGCGGCTGGTGACCAGCGTCGGTAAGTACCTCAGCACGTCGATGCGGACCCGGCCGCCGGTGGGCGAGGAGTAGGGATCGCGGATGCCGTTCCCCGAACAGCCCACCGAGCAGTGGGTCCAAGAGTCCGGCCCGGTGGTCCGGCCGTACGCGATGACCTCCGGTCGGACCCGCCCGGCCAAGGGCACGTTCGACCTGGTGTCGATCATCCGGGCGACCCGGCCGCCGTCAGCGCTGCACCCCGGGCACAGTCCGGAACAGGTCGCGATCATCCGGCTCACCCAGCACCCGATCTCGGTCGCCGAGGTCGCGGCCTATCTGGACCTACCGCTCAGCGTGGTCCGGGTGTTCCTGGGCGACCTGTTGCAGATGGAGCTGATTATCGTCCGCCAACCGCATTTCCCTAACCGGCAGCTCAGCGACGAACTCCTCGAGGCGATGCTTGATGGTCTACGAGCCCTCTGACGCGCGCGACCCGAACACCCTACCCACCTCGGTGAAGATCCTCATCGCCGGCGGCTTCGGCGTCGGAAAGACCACAATGGTCGGTGCGGTCAGCGAAGTGGTCCCGCTGCGGACCGAGGAGTACCTCACCAACGAGGGACTCGGGATCGACGACCTGGCCGGGGTCGACCTCAAGAACACCACCACGGTCGCGATGGACTTCGGTCGGATCACGATCAGCAGCGACCTGATCATCTACTTGTTCGGGACCCCCGGCCAGGATCGGTTCTGGTTCGTCTGGGACGAGCTGCGGCTGGGCGCGCTCGGGGCGGTGGTGCTCGCCGACACCCGGCGGCTGGAGAACTGCTTCCCGTCGGTCGACTTCTTCGAGCGGCGGGGGACCCCGTTCATCGTCGCGGTGAACTGCTTCGACGACGCCAACCGGATCTACCGGCCGGACGAGGTGCAGCTCGCGCTCAACCTCGACCCGCACGTGCCGGTGCTGCTGTGCGACGCCCGCAGCCGGCAGTCGTCCAAGGAGGTGCTGATCACCCTCGTCGAGCACGTGATCAAGCGGCGGCAGCTGGGCGCCGCCTGACCGAATTTGGCGGCGAGGCATCGCCTGACCGAGGGTTGGCGGCGAGGCATCGCCTGACCGAGCTTCGCGCTGGGCACGGCCTGACCCGAGTTTCCGGAAAACCGCTCGCGGCCGGCCGGCGACGGTGGTTCGATGACCGGCATGGACCTCAGCTGGTTGGACCCGAACGCGCTCGACGAGCGTGACCTGAACGGTGCCGCGGCGGTCTGGGAAGCCGCCCGGGCGGTGGACACGCCGCAGTTCAACGAAGAGACCGTCACCTACCACCGCACCCGCCTGCGGCACGGCTGGGACGGTGAGCCGCCGCTGGTGGCAGTGACCAAGGACGGGTCCGGCCGGGTGATCGGCGTGCTCTCGATCAACCTGCCCCGCCGGGACAACACCCACCTCGCCACCCTGCAGGTGGTGGTGGACCCGGTGCTGCGCGGCCGCGGGATCGGCAAGGCGCTGTTCGAGGCCGGGCTGGCCCGGATCCGCGAGGAAGGCCGCCGGGTCGCCACCAGCACCGCGTTCGACCCGAGCCCGGGCATGGCGTTCCTCAAGGCGCAGGGGTTCGACCCGGTGCTGGAGCTGGCCTACCGGCGGCAGGACCTGACCAAACTGGACTGGGACCGGCTGGACCAGCTGTTCGCCGAGGCGCAGGCGAAGGCCGCCAACTACGAGCTGGTCCGGATGCCCTGGCCGGTGCCGGAGGAGCTGCTGCCGGCGGTCGCCGAGCTGACCGCGGCGATCAACGACGCGCCCACCGACGACCTGGAGTTCGAGGACGAGGTGTTCGACGCCGAGCGGATCCGGGCCTACGAGGCGGCGCAGGACGCGCATGGCCGCCGGGTCTACCGGCTGGTGGCCCGGGAGCGGAGCACCGGTGAGCTCGCCGGGCACACGATCGTCGGGGTCAGCTCCGAGAAGCCGTGGTACGGCGGGCAGCACGACACCAGCGTCGCCGCCGCCCACCGGGGCCACCGGCTCGGGCTGCTGCTGAAGATCGGCATGCTCCGGTGGCTGCGGGAGGTGGAGCCGCAGCTGCGCTCCATCGAAACCGACAACGCGGCCTCCAACACCCACATGATCCGGGTCAACGAGCTGATCGGGTACGAGCTGATCGCGAAATCGGTCGAGTTCCAGCGCCGGCTGTAGTCACCGGTCGATCGCAGGTCACGGGTCGATCGCGATCTCGTCGCCGAGCCGGTATCCGCCCTGCAGGTCGAGCCGGTCGCCGCTCCAGAACGTCCCCGGGTCGTACCAGCTCGGCGGCCGGGTGCCGGCGGGGAGCAGCCCCATCGCCTGGTAGGTCACGGCGACCACTTCGGCGCAGTAGGCGGTCTCCAGCGCGGCCTGCTCGCGGCGGGTGAGCCGGCCCAGCTTGCCGCCGAGCCGGTCGAGCCGGCCGAGTGGGCCGAGCCGGCCGCGCACCCGGCCCCGGGCCCACCGCCAGGCGAGCTGGGCGGTGGACGGGAACGGGGTCCCGTCCAGCCGGGCCACCGTACGCAGGGCCGCATTCTCCATCTCCCGGGTGGCGGGCGGGTCCAGCTGCCGGAACCAGGCCCGCTGTCCGTACTTCGTACGCCAGACCTCCACCGCGGCGGCCAGGTCGTGCAGCTGCGCACCCCGCTGATGCTTGCCCGACCATTGCGACGGCAGCGACTTGCCCAGCTCGGCGTGCCACAGCAGCGGCGGCAGGTCGTCGATGACCAGTGCCATCCCGACGTGGTTGACCGGGCTGTTGGTGGTGAGCTGGATCGCCCGGTCCGGCACGGACCGGCCGCGGAACAACCAGATGTCGCCGGTTCGGGTCGCGGCGACTGCGTCAGCGAGCGATACGGCCACCCGGCTACCCTAGGCCGATGCGGGCATGGAAGTGGGTCGGCCTGGCGGCGTTCGTCGGCGTCGCCGCCACCGGCGTGATGATCGCTCGAGCCGAGCGGCAGCGGCGCGCGTACACCCCAGAGGAGATCCGGCAACGGTTGCGGGACCGGCTGGCCGAGCAGACCGAGCCGCAATCGCAGTAGGCTGCCAGCGTGGACGGCTATCTGGGCTCGTACGCGACGCTCGGGCTGCTGCTCGCCGCCGGAGTGTTGTTCCTGGTGGCGGCGTTCGGCGCCAACCGGTTGCTGCGGCCGGCCCGGCCGGCGAACCCGGCCGGCAAGACCGAGCCGTACGAGTGCGGTCTCGATCCGGTCGGCAGCGACTGGGCGCAGGCGCAGATCCGCTACTACGTCTACGCGTACCTATTCGTGATCTTCGCGGTGGAGGCGGTGTTCCTGTTCCCCTGGGCGGTGATCTACGCCCGCCCGGAGTTCGGGATGGTGACCGTGGTCGAGATGGCGGTGTTCATCGGCGTGCTCGCGATCGGCATCCTGTACGCCTGGCGCCGCCGGGTGCTGCACTGGACGTAGCATCGAGCCCGTGATGCAGTTCCTGCTCGTGCTCGCGGTGGCGCTGACCGTTGGATTGATCGTCTTCGGGATCACGGTGCTGGTCACCGGCGACGACCCGGGGCTGGCGCCGGTCGAGCCGGACGGCCGGGCGCTGCCGCTCCCGTCCGACCGGCCGCTGAGCGAGCCGGATCTGACCGAGCTCCGGTTCGACACGGTGCTGCGCGGCTACCGGATGGGCCAGGTGGACAGCGCGCTGCGCCGGGCCGCCTACGACATCGGCTACAAGGACGAGCTGATCCGGGTGCTGCGGGCCGAAGTGGACGCGCTGCGGGCGGGCCGGCTGCCGGAGGCGGAGGTGCTGCGGCGGGCCCGGGAGGCCGCAGCCGCACCGATCCAGGCCACCCCCGCCCAGTCGGCCCCCGCTCCGGCGCCCGCGCAGCCGGCGCCGCCCGCGCCACCGCAGCCCGGGTCGACCGAGCTCGCCGCCGACGCCGGCTCGGATCAGCCCGCCGCCGACGCCTCGGCCACCGCGCCGGGGCAGGACCCGACGGCGCAGTGACCGCCGCCCTGGAGGTCACCGCCACGGTGATCGTCAACGCGCCGCCGGCGAAGGTGTTTGCCGGGCTCACCGCCTGGGAGCGGCAGGGGGACTGGATCCCGTTCACCACCGTCCGGGTGGTCGACGGCGACGGCGGCGAGGGCAGCCAGCTGGAGGCGGTCACCGCGGTCGGCCCGGCGGTGCTGCGCGACCAGATGCGGGTCAGCCGGCTCGATCCACCGTACGAGGTACAGGTGGTCCACTGTGGTCGGGTGCTGCGCGGTCCCGGGGTGATGCGGTGCACGCCGCTGAACGGCGACCGGACCCAGGTGGTGTGGCACGAGTGGTTCTCGCTGCCCGGCGGGCTGGCGGGTCGGGTCGCCGGCCGGGTGATGTGGCCGGGCTCGAAGCTGGGGCTGACCCAGGCGCTGCGCCGGTTCGCCCGGCTGGTCGAGGCGGGGCAGCTGCCGTGACCGGACGGGACCTGCCGGACCTGGTGCTCGGCTCGGACGGCCGGCCGCGCTGCCGGTGGGGCGCCAGCACGCCGGACTACCAGGTCTACCACGACACCGAGTGGGGCAACCCGGTCCGCGACGACCGCGGGCTGTTCGAACGGCTCACATTGGAAGCGTTCCAATCTGGCCTGTCATGGCTGACGATCCTGCGGAAGCGGCCGGCGTTCCGGGCCGCGTTCGACGGCTGGCAGCTGGCGAAGATCGCCGAGTACGGGCCGGCGGACGTCGACCGGTTGCTCAACGACCCCGGGATCGTCCGCAACCGGGCGAAGATCGACGCCACCATCCAGAACGCCCGGGCGGCGCTGGCGCTGCCGGACGGGCTGGCCGCGCTGCTGTGGAAGTACGCTCCACCGACCCGGCCCCGGCCGGCCAGCCTGGCCGAGGTCCCGGCGACCACCCCCGAGTCGACCGCGATGGCGAAGGAGCTCAAGCGGCGCGGCTTCCGGTTCGTCGGGCCGACCACCGCCTACGCCCTGATGCAGGCGACCGGGATGGTCGACGACCACCTCGCCGGCTGCTTCGTGGAGCCACGCGGTTGAATGGGCGCATGACCCACCGGACCTGGCTTGTGAGCGTCGACCTGCCGATCGAGGCCGATTCGCCGGCCGAAGCGGTCGCCCGGTACTGGGACTATCTGCGGGAGTTGGGGCCGGACGAGCTGCCGGCGTTCGTCGCCCCGATCGAGAACGAGCTGGCGATGCAGGCCTACGTCGGCGGCGAGCGGCACGAGCTCGACCCGGAAGAGGACGAGTGACCGCCGGCCGCCGGGACGCCTGACCCGCTAGCTGCCGGTGAAGGTGGGCGGCTGCTTGGCGACGAACGCGGCGACCGCGGCCCGGTGGTCGTTGGTGGCGCCGCACACCGCCTGCGCGTCCGCCTCCAGCTCCAGCGCCTCGGCCAGGCCGGTGCCGAGCAGCTCCCGCTTCAGCTGGGCGTAGCCGACGGTCGGGCCGGCGGCGAGCCGGGCCGCCAGCTGCTGGGCGGTCGCGAGCACCTGGTCATCGTCGTCGACCAGCTGGCTGAGCAGGCCGAGCTGGTGCGCCCGGTCGGCCTTCACCGGCTCGTTGAGCATCAGCAGCTCGGTGGCCTTGGCGTGGCCGACCAACCGGGGCAGGGTCCAGGAGATGCCGGTGTCGGCGGCCAGCCCGACCCCCGCGAACGCGGTCAGGAACCCGGTCGACGGGCCGCCGATCCGGAAGTCGGCGAGCAGCGCCAGCCCCATCCCGGCGCCGGCCGCCATCCCGCGCACCGCCGCCACCACCGGCTTCGGCATCCCGGCCAGCGCCAGCACGATCGGGTTGTAGTGCAGCCGGACCGTGTCCAGCGCGGCCGCGGCGGCCTCCAGGTTGCCGGTGTGCTCGCGCAGGTCCTGGCCGACGCAGAAGGCCCGGCCGGCGCCGGCCAGCACCACCGCCCGTACGGTCGAATCGTCGGCGAGCGCCCGCAACCGCGCCAGCAGCTCCTGCTTGAGCTCGAGGTTGAGGGCGTTCAAGGCGTCCGGGCGGTTGAGGGTGAGGGTGGCGACGGCGCCGTCCTGGGCGACGAGCAGAGTCATCGGCGCTCCTTAGCTTGCCGGCCTACGCGAGGCACTGGTTGACGAACCGGTCGGCGGCCGGCCGCAGCCGGGCCGCGTGCTTGTCGAAGAAGCTGGCCGCGGTGGTGCCCGGCCACGGGC
>DATCKZ010000121.1:0-1656 GCA_036564175.1 Natronosporangium sp. | reverse complement strand
CCCCAGGAAATACGCTGCGTCGGGCAGCAATTCGGCGATCGGCCGGCCGCTGCGGGCCGCGGTGGCGTAGCTGGCCAGGACGGTGACGGTGGTGCCCACCGCCAGCGCCAACACGATCCGGGGCCACCGGTAGCGGCGCATGTACACCCGGTCCGCCTCGGCCGGCAGGGTGCGCAGCACCAGCACGAAGATCACCAGTGTGAGCGTCTCGACCAGGAACTGGGTCAGCGCCAGATCGGGGGCGCCGTGGAACGCGAACAGCGCGCCGCAGCCGTAGCCGGTGACCCCGACCAGCAGCACCGCGGCGAGCCGGTTGCGCATCACGGTCGCGGCCAGCGCGGCGGCCAGGATGATCAACCCGATCACCACCTGCAGCGGTGACTCCCACAGCGCGAACTCCGGCCGGTTGCGCGCCCCGAACACCAGCGCCGCGAGCGGCAGCAGCACCAGGGTGGACAGGATCACCGACTGGGTGACCGGGATCGACCCGCGCTGGGTGAGCGCGGTCAACTCCACCGACACCCGGTCCAGCCCGCGCACCACCGCGTCGTAGATCCGGTCGGCGTTGCCCAGCGGATCGCGCACGGTGCGCAGCCGACGCAGCCGTTCCCGGCCGAAGTAGGCGCCCGTGCCGGCGGCCAGCACCAGTGCCGACAGCAGCAGCGGCAGGTTCACCCCGTGCCACAGCGCCAGGTGGTAGCCGGCGCCGCCGGGCAGCTGCGCGACGTAGTCGCCGAGCAGGTCGTCCATCGCCTCCGGCCACATCCCGAACAGCAGCCCGGCGGCGGCCAGGATGGCCGGCGGGATCAGGAAGCTGGTGGCCGGCCGGTGCATCTCGGCGACCCGCCGGCTCGGCTGGGGCTCGCCCTTGCGGGCGAACGCCCCGTGCAGGAACCGCAGGGAGTAGATCGTGGTGAACACCGAGCCCAGCGCCAGCCCGGCCAGCACGACCGGTGCGGCCCGCCCCAGGGTGGGGCTGTGCAGCACCGTCTCGAAGTCGGCCTCCTTGGCGACGAACCCGAAGAACGGCGGCAGCGCGGCCATGCTGGCCATCGCCGCGGCGGCGATGACGAACAGCGGTCTGGACCGGCTGCCCAGCCAGGCCAGCCGGCGGATGTCGCGGGTGCCGGTGCTGTGGTCGATGATGCCGACCACCATGAACAGCGCCGCCTTGAACATCGCGTGCGCGCACAGCATCGCCAGCCCGGCCAGCATCATGTCGGCCCCGCCGGCCCCGACCATGGTGGTGGTCAGCCCGAGCTGGCTCACCGTGCCGAACGCCAGGATCAGCTTGAGGTCGTACTCGCGCACCGCCCGCCAGCCGGCCAGCAGCATGGTCGCCACCCCGAGCGTGACCACCATCGGTCGCCACACCGCGAAGTCGGCGAACCCGGGCGTCATCCGGGCGATCAGGTAGACCCCGGCCTTGACCATCGCGGCCGCGTGCAGATAGGCGCTGACCGGGGTCGGGGCGGCCATCGCGCCGGGCAGCCAGAAGTGCAGCGGCACGATCGCCGACTTGGACAGCGCCCCGACGAGCACCAGCACCACCGCGATCGACGCCGCCAGCCCGGTGGGCGGGTGCGCGATCAGCTCGGACAGCCGGTAGGTGCCGGCCTGGTTGCCGAGCATGATGATGCCGGCCAGCATGGCCAG
>DATCKZ010000120.1:0-36144 GCA_036564175.1 Natronosporangium sp. | reverse complement strand
CAAGGAGTACGACCCGCGGTTCAACGTCAAGTACCGGGACGACAAGTCGTACCCGTACCTCGCGGTCACGATCAGCGAAGAGTTCCCGCGGCTGCAGGTGATGCGCGGGGCCAAGCGCAAGGGCGTGCGCTACTTCGGACCGTACTCCCACGCCTGGGCGATCCGGGAGACGCTGGACCTGCTGCTGCGGGTGTTCCCGGCCCGCACGTGCTCAGCGGGCGTGTTCCGGCGGGCCGGCCAGATTGGACGGCCGTGCCTGCTCGGCGACATCGGCAAATGCTCCGCGCCGTGCGTCGGCCGGGTCACCGCCGAGGAGCATCGCCGGATCGTCGAGGATTTCTGCGACTTCATGGCCGGCCGCTCCGACGAGCTGGTGCGCCGGCTGGAGAAGGAGATGTACGAAGCGTCCGCGGCGCTCGAGTTCGAGCGGGCGGCCCGGATCCGGGATGACCTGGCCGCGGTCCGGCGGGCACTGGAAAAGCAAACCGTGGTGCTGTCGGACGGTACCGACGCGGACGTGGTCGCGTTCGCCGACGACGCGCTCGAGGCGGCGGTGCAGGTCTTCCACGTCCGCGGCGGGCGGGTCCGCGGCCAGCGCGGCTGGGTGGTGGAGAAGACCGAGGAACTGTCCACCGGGGACCTTGTGCACCACTTCTGCCGGCAGGTCTACGGCGAGTCCACGGATGTGCCGAAGGAGCTGCTGGTGCCGGAGCTGCCGGCGGACGTGGCGGCACTGGAGGACTGGCTGGCCGAGCGGCGCGGCGGCAAGGTCAGGCTGCGGGTGCCGCAGCGCGGCGACAAGAAGGCGCTGCTGGAAACGGTCGCCCGCAACGCCGCCGAGGCGCTGACCCACCACAAGCTCCGCCGCGCCGGCGACCTGACCGCCCGCAGCCAGGCGCTGGAGGAGATCGCCGCCGCGCTCGGCATGGATACCGGTCCGTTGCGGGTGGAGTGCTACGACGTCTCGCAGATCCAGGGCACCGACGTGGTCGCCAGCATGGTGGTCTTCGAGGACGGGCTGCCCCGCAAGTCGGAGTACCGGCGGTTCGTGGTGCGCGGCGACACCGATGACGTGGCCGCGCTCTCCGAGGTGCTGCGGCGCCGGTTCGCCCGCTACCTGGACGCCCGGGCCGCCTCCGGTGAGCTGGGCGAGGAGACCGCCGCCGACCCGGACCGGCCCGGCGTCGACCCGGCCACCGGCAAGCCCCGCAAGTTCGCCTACCCGCCGCAGTTGGTGGTGGTCGACGGCGGCGCGCCGCAGGTGAACGCCGCCGCCAATGTGCTCACCGAACTCGGTATCACCGAGGTCGCCGTGTGCGGGCTCGCCAAGCGGCTGGAGGAGGTGTGGCTGCCGCATCAGGAGTTCCCGGTGATCCTGCCCCGCCAGTCCGAAGGCCTCTACCTGCTGCAGCGGATCCGGGACGAGGCACACCGGTTCGCGATCACCTTCCACCGGCAGCGCCGCTCGAAGCGGATGACCGCATCGGTGCTGGACGGGATCCCGGGGCTGGGCGAGGTGCGGCGCAAGGCGCTGCTGCGGCGGTTCGGCTCGTTGAAGAACCTGGCCGCGGCCAGCGCTGAGGAGATCGCCGAGGTGCCCGGGATCGGCATCCGGACCGCCGAGGCGATCGTCGCCGCGCTCGCGAAGCCGGACTCGCCGGCCGCGGCTGGCCAGCCGGACTCGTCAGCCCTGTCCGCTCAGCCGGATCCGTCGGCCGCGGCCGCTACGCCGGACTCGGCAGCTGTGCTCGCCGAGCCGGGCCCGTCACCCGGCCAGGGTGAGCCGCCCGCCGGATCGGCGGCGGAACCCGAATCGGCGGAACCAGCGGGCGACCGCGCCGGACTCGGCTAGTGCCACCACCTCGTCGATCCCCAGGCTCGCCGCCTCGTCGCTGAGCGCCGCGATCAGCTGGATCCCGACCAACCCGTCCCGGTGCTCCGGCAAGACGCCGAACTCCGTGACCACCATGACGGGCGTGCCGGCACTGCGCTCGCAGACCCGGGCGGCGACGTGGCCGAGCACCTCGTTGCTCACGTGGCGCTCCGCGATCCAGTGCCGGAGCGACGGGTCGCGCAGGTACCGCAGCGCCGCCTCGTCGGTCCATGGTGGCCGGTTGGCCGGGGTGGCGCCGGCCGGGTGGAGCCGGTCAGCGGTCTGCCGGATCGCCGCCAGCGCAGCCGTGTCGCCGGGCTGCAACCGCCGGATCAGATGGGTGAGGCGGTCCCGCCCACTCGTCGGCGGCCCACATCCGGTCGAAGTCACGCATCACCCGGTTGCGCACGAACCCGAACCCGGTCGCCGGCCCGGTCCCGCGCCAGGTCACCGGAAACACGTCGAGATGGGGCGGATACCGACGCTCGGCCTCGTCGACCCAGTCGTCAGTCGATAGTCGTACCGGCTCGCTGCCGTCGATGTCGAGGATCGCCAGTCTGGCCCCGGTTGCGGCGACCAGCCGCTCCACCGTACGCAGGCGCGGGTTCGGCGAGGCGCCGGACTCCACACTGCCCACCGTGCCGTGCGGGACGCCGCTCCTGGCGGCGAGCTCCCGTTGGCTGAGGTCGGCCCTTCGCCGCAACGCACGCAGTGCGCCGGAGAGGTCGAGCCGGTGCGCGGCGGGCAGCTCCCGCCGGTCGCCGGCGGGCGGGTCGAGCTGGTCGGCTGCGTCGGTCACGCGGTCGAGTCTTGGCTGGCGGTAATGGTGCCCGCAACCCCCGTCCGATTCCTGTGGACAACCTGTGGATAACCGGGTTCCCCGGGTGGGTGCTGCAAGACGCTACGACTCTGCTCGGCAGACCGAGCGGGCGGTCGGCAGGCTGAGCGGTCGCTCGGCCCGGTGAGCAAGGCGCTCGACGCGCTGAGCGCGTTCACTGCGCGCTCGGCCCGCTGAGCGGTCGCTCGGGACGCTGGGCAGCCGCTCAGGAGGCTGAGCGGTCGCTCGGGAGGCTGAGCAGCCGCTCGGTGCGCTGAGCAGAGTCGTAGCGACTCGCGAGGGTCACCGGCACGCCGCGGCCGCTAGCGGCCACACGGTGGGGTGGCGCGGCTGGGGCACGGCTACCGTGAGGGGATGGCGAGCCGGGGGGCAGCGGCGAACGGCCGCGAACGACGGGCGGCGGACCGGTGGTCGGTAGCGACGCCGCGCGGCACCGCCGAGGTGGAGCTGACGATGCCGGCGGCGAAACCCGCCGCGCTGCTGGTGCTGGGGCACGGTGCCGGCGGCAGCGTGGAGGCGCCAGATCTGCGGGCGGTACGGGCGGCCGCGCTCGATGCCGGCGCCGCGGTGGCCCGGGTCACCCAGCCGTACCGGGTGGTCGGGCGCCGGACCCCACCACCGGCGCCGCACCTCGACGAGGCCTGGACCGCGGTGATCGAAGCACTCCGCGCCGATCGGCCAGCGCTGGCGGGCGTACCGCTGATCGTCGGTGGCCGCTCCAGCGGGGCCAGGGTCGCGAGCAGAACCGCGGCGGGACTCGGCGCGGCAGCCGTGGTGGCGCTGGCGTTCCCGCTGCACCCGCCCGGCAAGCCGGACCGGTCCCGGGCCGACGAGCTGACCGGCGCGGTGCCGACGCTGGTCGTCAACGGCGACCGGGACCCGTTCGGGGTGCCGCCGGAGCGGCCGGGCGTCCGAGTGGTGGTCCGGCCCGGGGACCGGCATGACCTGCGCGGCGACCCGGCCGCGGTCGGCGAGGCGGTGGTCGGTTTCCTGCGCGAGCTGCGGCTGGTGCCGGCCAGCTAGCGCGTCGTCAGGCCAGGTAGCGCAGCCACAGGTACGGCATGGCGAGCACGATTGTGATCACGGTGACCACCAGGCCGTAGCGGGTGAACTCCCAGAACGAGATCCGCCGGCCGGCCCGCTCGGCCATCCCCAGCACCACCACGTTCGCCGACGCGCCGACCGCGGTGGCGTTGCCGCCCAGGTCGGCACCGAGCGCCAGCGACCACCAGAGCACCTGTCCGCGCTCGACCCCTTCGGCGGCGACCAACTCCGCGACCACCGGGCTCATCGTCGCCACGTACGGGATGTTGTCGACGATCGCCGACAGCGCCGCCGATCCCCACAGCAGCACGAACGTGGCGAGCCCGAGCCGGCCCTCGACCGCGTCGGCGGCCCGGCTGGCGACGGTGTCGATCACCCCGGTGTTGACCAGCCCGCCGACCATCACGAACAGGCCGGCGAAGAACACCAGCGTGGGCCACTCGACATCGCGGGCGACGCTCTCGGCCTTCAACCGGGAGGCGGCGAGCAGCACCAGCCCACCGATGATCGCCACGATCGCCGGGTCGGTGCCGAGCACGGTCTGCAGCAGGAAGCCGGCCAGCACCAGCGCGAGCACCACGCCGCTGATCGCCAGTAGCCGGCCGTCCTCGATCGCGTCCCGCTCGTTGAGCTGCATCACCTCGGCGGCGCGCTCCGGGTCGTACCGGAACGCGTGCCGGAACAGCCACCGGCACACCCCGATGTAGACAATCAGCAACAGCAGGACCAACGGGGCGAGGTGGATCAGGAAGTCGTTGAAGGACAATCCGGCCCGGCGGGCGATGATGATGTTCGGCGGGTCGCCGACCAGGGTGGCGGTGCCGCCGATGTTCGAGGCGAGCACTTCGGCGATCAGGAACGGCGCCACCGGCACCCGCAGCCGCTCGCAGATCAGGAACGTCACCGGTGCCACCAGCAGCACGGTGGTGACGTTGTCGAGCAACGCGGAGGCGACCGCGGTCACCAGCACCAGCAGCACCATCACCGGGAAGGGCCGGCCCCGGGCGCGTTTGGCGGCCCAGATCGCGAGGTACTCGAAGACGCCGGTACGTTTCAGCACCGCCACGATCAGCATCATCCCGAGCAGCAGGAAGATGACGTGCCAGTCGATGGCGGTTTCCTCTTCGAAGAAGGCGTGCTCGGCGTCGGTGGCGCCGATCAGCACCATCACGACCGCGCCGCCGAGGGCGGCCGCTACCCGGTGCACCTTTTCGGTGGCGATCAGGGCGTACGCGGCTGCGAAGACCGCGACCGCGAGCCAGGCTTGGGCGCTCACCGGGACAACACCCGGTCGAGCAACCGGTGCAGGGTGATTGCGCCAACCATCGCGCCGGCCCCGTCGACCACCGGGATCACCGGGGTGCGGGTCCGGGCCATCAACGCGGCGATCTCGAGGACCGTGTCGTCCTCAGTGACCACCGGTAACTCGGCATCCCGCCGCAGCTGGTAGTCGGCGATGGTCCGGTCGTCGAGCTCACGCAGGAACGCGTCGGCGTGGGCCTCGTCGATGACCCGGGCCAGCGCCGGATCGTCCCGGGCATAGCCGGGGACGCCGAGCCCGAGCACCTGGGTCGCCGGCAGCACATAGAGCGGCCGGTTGTCACCGTCGACCACCACCAGGCCGCTGAGCCGCTCGCGCGCCAGCCGCTGGGCGGCGGCCAGCGCGGGGGTGTCGAGCGTGACGATCGGGTACGTTTCGGCAAGGTCGCGAGCGCGCATGCGCCGAATCTACCGGGACCGTGATCCGGGGGGGAAAATGTTCGCATGCGTCCGGTCCCAGCCGAGGAACTGAAGTCAATCGCGGGCTGGCTGCCAGCGGAGGCGCCCGGCCCGGACGCGATCGTGGGCCACGTCGCCACCACCGGCAACGGTCGGGCCTGGGCGGACCGGTGGCCCCGGCCGGCGGCGGTGCTGGTCGAGACCGGCGGCAATTACCTGCTCGCCGGCGCCCCGGCCGCGGTTGACCCGGCGGCGTTGCGGCCGCTGGTGGCCGGGTTCCTCGCCGCCGCCGACGGCTTCGACGAGGTGCTGGACGAGGCGTTTCCGGGCCGGATCCGGTGGGACCGGGTGGTCTACCGGCTGCCGGACCCGGGCTCGCCACCGGCGCCGGCCCCGGATCCGCCGGGCGGGAGGGTCCGACCGCTGAGGCCCGGGGACACGCTGGCGCTTGAGCAGCTGAGCGACGCGGTCCGGTGGGTGGCGAAGACCTGGGGCGGCCCGGCCGGCCTGGCCGCCAGCGGGCACGGGTACGGCGCCTTCGTCGACGGCCGGCTGGCGGCGGTGACCTGCACGTTCTTCCTTGGTGCCCGGTACGCCGACGCCGGCGTGGCGACCGAGCCGGAGCTGCGCCAGCGCGGCCTCGGAGTGGCGAGCGCGCGGGCGTGGTGTGCGGGTGCGATCGCCGCCGGCCGGGTGCCGAGCTGGACCACCTCGATCGACAACACCGGCAGCCGCCGGATCGCGGAGCGGCTCGGGTTCGAGCTGGTACGCCGGGACGTGCTGCACGTGATCGGCGTCGAGATTCCGTCGTAGCTAGACGGCGATTCCGGCAAGACTTGACGGCGCTCCTTACCCTGGGGCCCTCGCACGCACATCCGAAAGGAACCCCAGGGAATGACCGACACCTCACGACCAGCGGATACCAGTCGTCGCTACGGTTCATGGGCCGCGCTCGCAGCGGTTGCCGCGCTGCTGGCGCCGTCGCTGCCGGCTTGCGACGACCAAGCGGCAGTACCGGAGACGGATCGGTACATCACCGATGCCCGGCTCGTGGACCAGGCTGACGCCGGGGTCCTCCACAACGGATTCCTGGCCGAAGGTTCGACCGAGGGGCCGGTGTTGACGCTGGCCGAGGCGGAGTCCACAGTCATCAATGGCGGAAGCCTGCAGGTGCCGGTCACCGCCGACGCGCCGTTCGACCGACTGCTGGTGGGTGTCTCCACTGTGGGCGCGGACGGTGAGCAGGCGACCACACCGGTGCGCGGCTACTACGAGATCGAGCTGCCGGCACCGGCGACCGAGGCCACCGTGTTGCTCACGATCGCGCAGACGCTGCCGGTCGCCGAGATGGTCTTCGACTTCCGCGCCGGCATCGGTGCCAGTCTGGGCCCGGTGAGCCACCAGGACGCGGAGGTGGTCGCGGTCGGCTCTGGTGAGCTGCAGGTGAGCGTCTCCTGGGACGCCGACAGCGACGTCGACCTGCACGTGGTCGACCCGAACGGGGAGGAGATCTACTGGAGCAGCATGTACTCGAGCTCCGGGGGTGAGCTCGACCTCGACTCGAACCCGAACTGCAACCTCGACAACATCCGCAACGAGAACATCACCTTCCCGGAGGCGCCGCCCGGCGAGTATCTGGTGCGGGTCGACTACTTCAACGACTGTGACGTCGCCCAGACCAACTACGTGGTAACGGTCCAGCTGCCGGACGGTTCGTCGCAGACCTTCGACGGTACGTTCACCGGCGAAGGCGACGGGGGTGGCGAAGGCTCGGGCGAGCTGATTACCAGCTTCACGATCGGCTGATCGCCAGCTTCCTGGTCGGCTGATCACCGACCGCGGCGGGCGGGTCGCGAATCGGACCCGCCCGCCGGCCCGCTCAGCATCGAGCAGCGCGGATAATTTTCCGTGATGGACATTCAGATCCAGCTGCTCGGCCCGGTCCGGGTCTGGCAGGGCGGTGGCGAGCTGGCGCTCGGCGGGACCGGGCCGCGGGCGGTGATGGCGCTGCTGGCGATGGCCGGCGGGGCGCCGGTCCGGCGCGCGGAGCTGATGGACGCATTGTGGGGCGACCGGCCACCGCGCACCGCGTCCAACGTGATCCACACCTACGTGAAGCGGCTGCGCCAGCTGCTGGATCCGGACCGGCCTACCCGGGCCCCGAGCAGTGTCCTGCTCAGTGTCCGCGACGGATATGCGTTGCAGGTGCCGGCCGGATCGGTGGACCTGGCCCGGTTCCGCGAGTTGGTTACCGACGCGCAGCGGGCGCAGCGCGGCGGTGAGCCGGGCAAGGCGGCCGAGCTGTTCAACCAGGCGCTCGCGCTGTGGCACGGCGAACCGCTCGCCGACGTCAGCCTCCTGGCCGAGCATCCGGCGGTGGTCGGGTTGGCGCGGGAGCGGTGGCACGCGGTCGCCCGGTACGCAGAGGCGCGCTCGCGGCCGGGCGGGTGCCGACGCGGTACCGGCGCTGCGGGAGGCGGTGGCAGCGCAGCCGCTGGACGAGACCGTCCACGCGCTCCTGATCCGGGCCTACCAGCAGGCCGGGCGGCGGGACGAGGCGTTCGCGCTGTACCACGCGGTCCGCCGGCGGCTCGCCGACGAGCTGGGAATCGACCCCGGTGCCGAGCTGTCCGCCGCCCATACCGCGCTGCTGCACGAGCGGCCGGCCGGGGGTCGGGATGCCGGCCCGGCCGCGCCGGCATCCCGACCCCCGGCCCAGCCACCGGCACAGCTCCCGGCCGACGTCCGCAGCTTCGTCGGGCGGGAACCCGAACTGGCCACACTGGACTCGCTGCTCACCGGGGCGGGGGCGGCGGCACCGCCGATCGGAGTGGTCACCGGGCCGGCCGGAGTCGGGAAGACCGCGCTGGTGCTGCGGGCCGCGCACCGGTGGCGGGACCGGTTCCCGGACGGCCAGCTCTACGTCAACTTGCGCGGCTACGACCCCGACCAGCCGGTGCCGGCGGTCGACGCGCTGGATCGGTTCCTGCGGGCGGTCGGGCTCGGCAGCGACGAGATCCCGGCCGACCCGGACGAGCGGGCGGCCCGCTACCGGACCGTCCTGGATGGTCGGCGGATGCTGGTGGTGCTGGACAACGCCGCCTCGGCCGAGCAGGTCCGGCCGCTGCTGCCCGGTACGCCCTCCTGTGTGGTGCTGGTGACCAGCCGCGATTCGCTGTCCGGGCTGGTGGCCCAGCAGGACGCTCGCCGGCTGGAGCTGTCGTTGCTTCCGGCCGGCGACGCGGTCTCGCTGCTGCGGGCGCTGATCGGCCCGCGGGCGGACGCCGAGCCGGCGGCGGTGGCGGCGCTGGCCAGCCGGTGCGCCCGGCTGCCGCTGGCGCTGCGGGTCGCCGCCGAGCTCGCCAACCGGCGGCCGGATGCCGACCTCTCGGCGCTGGTCGCGGAGCTCGGCGACCACCGTCAGCGGCTGCACCTGCTGGACGCCGGTGGTGACCCGCGGCTCGGGGTCCGGGCGGTACTGTCCTGGTCGTACCGGCACCTACCACCCGCCGCCGCCCAGTTGTTCGGGTTTCTGGGCCTGCACCCGGGCGCCGATCTCGACCCGTACGCGGCCGCCGCCCTCGCCGGCACCGGCGTGCCGGAGGCCCGCCACGGGCTGGCGGCGCTCGCCGCCGCCCACCTGGTGCAGCCGGCCGGTGCGGGCCGGTACGCGATGCACGACTTGCTCGCCGCGTTCGCCGCCGAGCTGGCCGGCACCGAGCTGACCGAGCCCGACCGGCAGGCGGCCCGGACCCGGCTGTTCGACTACTACCTGTACGCCGCCGCGGTGGCGATGGACCTCGCCCACCCGGCCGAGCGCCACCTGCGGCCGGCCACCGAGGCCACGCCGGTGGCACCGCCGATGGCCGACCGGGCGGCGGGCCTGGCGTGGCTGGACAGCGAACGCGCGAACCTAGTCGCGGTCGCCGCGTTCGCCGCCGGCCACGGCTGGTCCCGGCACGCGGTCATCCTCTCGGCGACGGTCTGGCGATATCTGGAGAGCGGTGGCCATCTCACCGACGCGACCATCATCCACACCCACGCGCTGACCGCCGGCGGCGCGCTCGGCGACCCGGCGGCGCAGGCGGACGCACTGGCGAGCCTGGGCATCGTCTATCACCGGCAAGGCCGGTACCAGCGGTCGCTGGCGCAGCTCGAGCAGGCGCTCGACCACTATCGGCGGGCCGGCCACCGACTGGGCGAGGCTCGGATGCTGAGCAATATCGGGGCGGTCCACGCCGAGCTCGCCCGCTGGCAGCCGGCGGTCGAGTTCCTGGCCCAGGCGCGGGACCGCTACCAGCGGCTCGGTTCGGCGCTCGGCGAGGGCCGGGTGCTGACCAAGCTCGGCGCCGTGTACGAGCAGACCGGCGACTACCGGCGCGCGATCGAGCAGCTGCGGGAGGCGATCGACTGCTTCCAGCGGGCCGGGGCGCCCGAAGACGAGGCGGCGCCCAGGCACACGCTCGGCTCGATCTACCGGGCGCTCGGCCAGCTCGAGCAGGCCGGCGAGCAGCTCCGGACGGCACTTGCCCATGCTGACCAGTCGGCGGACCGGTACGCGTCCGGCCAGACCCTCACCGAGCTGGGGCTGCTTTGCCTCTCGGAGGGCCGGTACGAGCTGGCCGCCGACCACTGCCGGCGCGCGCTGGCGGTGGGTCGGGAGTTGGCGGATCTGCTCGGCCAGGCGCGGGCGCTCGACGCCGCCGGCGAGGTCCACCAGCGGCGCGGCGAGCTGCCGGAGGCGATCGACCAGCACCGGGCGGCGCTCGAGCTCTTCCAGCGGCTCGGGCACGTGCCCGGCCAGGCCAGCGCCCACACCAACCTGGGCCGGGCGCTGCTCGCCGCCGGCCGGGTCGAGCCGGCGCAAGCCCATCACGCCACCGCGCTCGCGCTCGCGACCGACGCGGACCTCCGGCTAGGTACGGCGGCTGCGCACGCGGGCCTCGCCGAGGTCCACGCCGCCGCCGGCGAGTACGACCAGGCCCGGCACCACTGGAACCAGGCGCTGGCCGGGTACTCGGCGATCGGCCTGCCGGCCGCCGACCAGATCCGGCAACGGCTGTACTGGCTCGGCGACCCCGCCGTGGCGACCAGCTAGCGATCCGTCAACGGGTGGTCCAGCAGAGGCAGAACGGGTGCCCAGCCGGGTCGGCGTACACCTGGAAGCGGTCCGGCTGGCCGGTGTCCTCGACCGGCTTGAGCAGCTTCGCGCCGAGCGCCATCACCCGCTCGTGCGCGGCCGGGAAGTCATCCACCCAGATGTCCAGGTGCACTTGCTGCGGTGGCGATCCGTCCGGCCAGTTGGGCGGTATGTGGTTGGGCGCCAGCTGGACCCCGATCACCGGCTCGCCGTCGACGAACACCATGTGGAAGTGCTCCTCGACGTCCACGGTGCCGCCGAGCAGATCGGCCCAGAACTGGCTCTCGGTGGCGATGTCGGCGGCGTCGAACACGGTTACCCGATAGTTGATCTTCATATCCTCTCCCGCGGCGGGTTGACTCTGGGCAGCCTAGACGCAGTTCCGGACGGTTTCGTTCCGGTTGACTACGCTGATGCCGGAAGTGGCATTCGCAGCCGATCGACCGGGAGTGGCGAGGTGTGTGGCTCGGTATCCGCCATCAGCCTGGCGGAACCCGAGCGCCAGCACTGGCCGTACCTGCGGGAACGGCTCCGCCAGCCGGGGCATGCCATGGCCCTGATGCGCGGGGTGTTGGGCGACGTCGAGGTCGCGGTCGTGACCGCGGTCACGCCGGCCGGGGAAGTCCGGCCGCTGGCCGTGCTGACCACCGCGCCGGAGATCGCCCACGAGATCCAGCTGGTCGAGGCCGGCCCCAGCCAAGGCGACCTGCGGCCAGCGAAGATCGGCGACGACGATGTCCAGGTGGTGGTCGGGGAGGGGCCCGGTGGCCAGCCGCGGCCGCTGGCCGTCCTGGTCAACCCGTGGATCGAGCAGCACCTGCTGGTGTTCGCGCGCCGGCTGTGGCGCCGCCGCTGACTCGGGCTGCGGGCGGCGGCCCTACGACCAGAACTGGAACAGGTGGTAACCGAAGTAGACGCCGTTGATCGGCGGGTTGGCGAGATCAACCAGCCCGTTGACCACTGTGGAGAACAGTGCCCGGGTGGGTGGCAACAGCAGCAGCGCCAGCAGGATCAGGAACCCGAACGGCCGGATGCTGGCCCCGGCCCGGCGGACATTCTCGGGCAGGTAGGGTTCCAGGATCCCGTAGCCGTCCAGCCCCGGAATCGGGCACAGGTTCAGCAGCGCGGTCGCGACCTGAAGGTACGCCAGGAAGGTCAACGCGGCCCAGAAGGCTGCCTGCGGCTCGCCCAGATCGAAGATCGCCGCCGGACCGGCGATCGAAACCACCGCCAGCAGCACCACCGCGGCGACCACGTTCACCGCCGGGCCGGCCGCCGACACCAGCGTGTCGGTGAACCGGTTGCGCAGCCGGTGCCGCTCGACCATCACCGCACCACCGGGCAGCGGGATCCCGCCGGCGATCAGGAACAGCAGCGGCAGCACCAGGGTCAGGATCGGATGCCCGTACCGGCGCGGGTCCAGCCGCAGGTAGCCCTTGCCGGCGATGGTGTCGTCACCACCGCGGTGCGCGGTCAGCGCGTGCGAGAACTCGTGCAGGCACAGGGTCACCAACCAGCCGGCGAGCACGAACCCGAACACCGCCGGCGCGGCCGGGCCGGTCTCGGTCCACAGCGCGATCCCGCACCCGATCGTGATCGCCAGCAGCGCCAGGAACAGCCACGACACGCCCCGCCCGGGGTACGATCCAGCACCGCTCCGGCGGGACCGGAACCGGCTGGTGAGCCGCCCGCGCCGCCACTGCCGGCGCTGCTCACGCCGGATCAGCTTCGCCATGTCCCGGTCGATCTCCCGCGCTCGCCGCTGCCAGTCTTCGTCGGCGGCGAGTCGGTCGAGGGGATCGTCAGGGTTCATCGCCGGCCAAGCCTACCGGGGCGGCCGCCCGGTCGGCGAGTCGCGCCGTGATGGCGGCCACGATCCGCTCCGGATCAAGGGCGGCTGCGTCGACGGTCAGGTCGGCCGGGATGGTCGCCCGGAGCTGCCGTGTGCGCGGTGGTGGAATCCGGGGTCCCGGGACCGCCCCGGTCCGGATCGGCCTGCGCGCAGGGGAGGGTCACGCTCACCGGTGCGTCGATCACCACCCACAGCGCCGGCACGCCGTCCGGAACGGTACGGGTGAGCCCGGCCCGCTCCTCGGCCTTCCAGAACGGGCCGGTCGCCACCAGGTAGTCGACGGTCGATCGCAACCATTGGCCGACCAGGGCGCTCCGGCCGGATCGGTGGATTGGCACCCAGAGGTGATGATCGAGGTAGCCTGTGGCGAGTCTGTCGTGCCGCCCGGTGGCGCCGGGTCTGACGGAGGAGGTGCCGATGCCGCGTGTCGTACTGGTTGGGCGTAACCGACTCGGGCTGCATTTGGCGTGCCACGCCACGGCCCGTGGCTGGGCGACCGCACTGGTGCTGCAGGATGGCGGCCGGTATCGGGATCCGTGCGGAAACTGCCAGACCACCCGGGTCCCGGCGGGTGACTGGCGGGTCGACACGATCGCGGCGAACCTGTTCGCCAGTGCCGGCTGGCCGGAGGATGACCCGCAGTGGTCGGAGACCATCGTTTACAGTACGGTCGACCAGCGGGTCGGGTTGGCCGTCGAGCTCGGCCACCGGCTCGGCGCGATCGTCCAATGTGATCCAAAGACGCCTTGGGTGGCGGACAAGTGGCTGGCGGGCCGGCACCTGGCCGACGCGGGCGTGCCGGTGCCCGGCTGCGAGCTCGCCGCCGACGCCGAGCAGGCGGTCGCCGCGGCCGACCGGTTCGGGTATCCGGTGGTGGTCAAGCCCCGGGACATGAACGGCAGCCGGCATGTCCAGCTCTGCGCCAGCGCCGCCGAGGTCGCCGATGCGTACGCCCGCCACCTGGAAGACCTCCGGGACGAGCACCATGACCTGGAGTTCTCGCCCGAGCTGCTGATCCAGCAGTTCGTCGCGGGCCCACTGTACAGTGTGGAGCTGGTGGTCGGGCGGGACGGCCCGGTGGTGCTCGGGGTATCCGACCGGGTGCTGGGGGAGAAGCCATACTTCGCGGAGATCGGTGCGGCGTTCCCGGTCGGCGACCAACTCCCGCAGCGACCGCGGCTGGAAGCGGTGGCGGTGGCCGCGGCCGAGGCGGTCGGGCTCGCCGGCGCCGGCCACGTCGAGCTGGTCGTCGGTGACGCCGGGCCGGTGCTGATCGAGCTGAACGCGCGTCCGCCCGGCATGCCGATCACCCACATGATCCGCCAGGTCGGTGGTCCGGACTTGTTCGATCTGCTGCTGGACGCGTTGCTCGGCCGCCCGATCCCAGCCGGTTGGCAGTACGAGGGAGCGGCGGCGTCGATGGACGTGATGGCGCTTCCCGCCTCAGCCAGGCCGGGTGCCGCCCGGCCAGACGCATCCATGGTGGACAACCGGGCCTGGGGCACCTGGGTGATGGCGCGCGGAGCCACCGCCGAGCAGGCGCGAGCCCGGCTCGCCGAGATCAGCCGGGTCGCGATGTAGCCGGCGCCGAGCCGTGGTGGGAGTCAGTCGCCGGCCACCCGGCGCAGGCTGGGTGGCTCGGTCGACCGGGTTTGGTACGGCCGCAGGTCCAGCGCCGGGTCGCGCGAAAACACCTGCGGGACCAGCCGGCTGCCAACCGGGTCGGCGCCGGGATCAGGGTAGGCCAGGATCAGCGACGGATCGTTGAGCCGGCGCAGCGAAAGTATGAGGTCCGCCTCGTCCGCGCCGTGCCCGGGGTATTCCTGTGACGACACCACCGAAAACCCGAACCGCGCCTTGAAGCTGAACAGTCCCGGCTGGACGATGTGACCGTAGAGGTTCGGCTCGCCGCCGAGGCTGACCAACGGGTACGACCGCTCGCGGGCGACCCGGAGCGCGTGCAGATACATCGCCCGGGTCAAGTCCGCGGCGCGCCAGGCTGGATCGACCGCCGAGAACCGGATCCTGACCGCCTGTTCAGCGGGCACCATGAAGCAGAGGCTGCCGGCGACCAGGGTCGCGTCGCGGTAGACGAACACTCCGTAGTAATGCTCCGGGTCGGCCAGGATGGCGTCGCGCTGCGCCACCGCCACCAGGATGCGGTTCCGGTGCCGGGCGAGGTTGGCCTGATAGATCGCGAGAAACGTGTCCAGGGTCGGTTCGGTGACCGGTGCTTCCACGGCGATCGTGAGGTCGTGCGACCGCAGCTGCCTCAGGGCGGTACGGATGTTGCCGCGCTCGGCCTTCGTCAGCCGGGCCAGGAACTCCTGCTCGGTCGGCTGGGTCTCGGCGGTCCAGGAGACGAAGTCCGGCTTCGGGACGAACCCGAGCGCGGCCAGCGCCGGCCAGTCGTCCCGCGACGGCTTCATGACCCGCACCACGTCCAGCCGGTTGGCGTGGTCGCGCCATTGCTCGGTCAGCGCTTCGGCCACGTCGACGATGCCGAATACCGCCGCGTGCTCCTCCCGGATCTCCACGGTGCCTCCCTTCGTGCCCGGTGCCGCCGCTGTGCCTCACCGGCTGGCGCTAGCGGCCGCCTTGGTTGTCGACATCCGGCGCGGCTGGCGATGGCTCGCCGGGACCGGCCGGTGCCGCCGCCGGCTCGGCCGCCGACAGTCCGGCCGGCTCGGTCTCGGCCGGCTCGGGCTCAGCTGACTCCGGCTCGGGCGGTTCGGGTAGCGTCCGCATCGTCCGCAGCGGCGAACGAACGACTGGCAGGAACGCCACCGCCACTCCGATCGCAGCCGTCCACAGTGTCACCCGAGTCCCGAACCACTCGCCCAGCAGGCCACCGACCACCCCGCCGGCCGGCACCACGCCCCAGACCAGGAACCGCATCGTGGCGTTGGTCCGGCCGAGCAGGTGATCCGGGGTCACAGTCTGCAGCAGGCTGGCTTGGGCGACGTTGTAGACCACCGCGCCGCCGACCACTACCAGCTGGCCCAGGGCCGCGACCCACACGGTCGGGCCGGGTCGGGCGAGCAACGGGAACAGCAGGGCGAACGGCGCGGCGAACCCCATCGACATCCAGATCGCCGGCCCGTGGCCCACCCAGCTCGCGAACCGGCGGGCCACCATCGCCCCCAGCACCCCGCCCACCCCAAAGATGCCGAACACCACCCCGATCAGGCCTTCGCGCAGCTCGAGGTCGCGAGCGAGGAACACCACCAGCATCGCGGCGTAGGCGGACCAGAACAGGTTGTAAATCGCTGTGCAGGCGGCGATCGGGCGCAGCAGCCGGTGCCCGACCAGGAACCGCAGCCCGTCCCAGATCTCGCCGAGCAGGTTGCCGCGCTCGGACCGCTGCGGCGGGTCCTCCGGCCGGCGGATCCGGGCCACGAAGATGGCGGACAGCCCGAGCGCGACCGCGTTGACGGCGATCGCGGCCGGTGCGGAGAGTAGTTGAATCAGATACCCGGCGAGGCCCGGCCCGGCCACCCGGGACACCGAGTCCACAGAGGCTAGTTTGGCGTTCGCCTCCACCAGCCGGCACCGCCCGACCAGTTGCGGCAGGTAGCTGAGGTAGGCGACGTCGAAGAAGACCGTGAACGCCCCGACCAGCAGCGCCACCGCGTAGAGCTGGCCGAGCGTCAGGACGTCCGCCGCCCACGCCAGTGGGATCGTCAGCAGCAGGCAGGCCCGGCTCACGTCGCAGACGATCAGCACCGGTCGCCGGCGCAGCCGGTCCACCCAGACCCCGGCCGGCAGGCCGATCAGCAGGAACGCCAGGAAGTTGAGCGAGAACAGCAGCCCGACCTGGAACTCGGTGGCGTCGAGCGCCAGCACCGCCACCAGTGGCATCGCGAGCACGGTGATCCGGAGGCCGAAGACGCTGACCACCGTCGACGCGAACAGCCTCCGGAAGTCCGGCTCGCGAAGCAGACCTGGGCTGACGCGTCCTGGCACGCCGGCCAGTCTGGCACAGCCATGCCACCGCTTCAAGCAAACCGCGACCGGGACGCCCGCGATACCAACGGTTTGCTATCGCACGTCCACTTTCTGTAGTGAGTGGTCAGCGGCCACCCGTTGGGCTGCCGGCTATTCGGTCGCGGTAGCGGCCTCGTCACCGGTGGCCTGCTCGGCGAGCTTCGCCTGTTCCCGGGTCTGCCGCTCGCACATCGCGGCCAGCCACTCGAAATGGGCCGCCCGCCGGCGGGCCTCCGGCCGACCCGGCTCGTGCCGGGCGGACCGGAACATCGGTTCATAGACCCGCCACCGGGTGCGCGGATGGCCGCCGAACGCGTTGATGAACCGCTCGGTGTTGACCAGCCCGGAGGAGGCGAGCACGCCACACAGCTCCCAGAAGCTCGCCACCTTGTCGCGACGGTAGGCCTCCTCGCTGCCGCGCGGATACTTCGCGCGGGATTCCTCCAGACTGCGGGCGGCGAAGTAGTCCATCACCCAGTCGTCGGCCTCCATCATTTCCCGGCTGCTGAGGATGCGCCACACTTCGAGCAGAACCAAGGCTTCCATGCTCTGTTCAAGCGTGGGGCTGCCGGCCGGCGTGGTGGTGCCGGTGTGTTCGGTCTCCTCCGCCTGCCGGTCCTCGTGCTGGTCCATCCGTATCCTGACCTCCCGACCGGCGCCGATCCCTCGCGCGGCGCCGGGTTCGAGGGAACCAGAGCACCGGAGCCGGTGTCAAGGCGAGGTTGGCGCCGGCATCGGGTCGATCCGGAATCGCACGGTCGCGGCCACCCGTTCGGCGACCGCCCGCAACTCGGCCAGGTCCCGGCCACCGAGCACGGTACACACGACCATGTTCTCCTGCTCCAAAGTGGTCACCGGATAGCCGTCGGAGATCCGGACGTCCAGCACCCCCGGCAGCGCCAGCAGCTCCGCCGGCTCGGTCTCCACCCGCACTGTGCCGAGCTCCATCGCCTCCAGGTCGAACATCCCGATCAGCCGATCCGGGGTTGGTTTGGGGGTGACCGCCGGTCGCCGCCCGAGCGCCAGCTCGACCGCGACCTCGACCGAGTCGATCTGCTGTCGGTGCCGCATGGCCGCCCGGTAGATCCGACCGCCCGGCCGCGGGTTGATCTCGACCAGCGCGGCATCGCCACCCGGCTCCACACGGCCCTCGACGTGCAGCCAGAGCGAATCCAGTGCCAGCTGCCGGCAGAGCCGGCTCACCGCGGTTTCGATCTGCGCCGCGCCGACGGACACGTAGTCGTGCACCGGCGGTGAGACCAGCAAGCCGCGGTCGTGATGGCGGGCGTCGTCGTGGTCCAACTTCTCGACCACGAACAGTCCGTGGAACCGGTGGTCCAGCACCGGCCCGTCGATGGAGAACTCGGTACCCGGCAGGAACGCTTCGATGACTACTTCGGTCTCCGGGCCCTCCTGCGGATCCCGCGCCACGCTCGCCAGCCGGTCGGCGAGCTCGGCCGGGGTGTCGGCGCGGCGGACCAGCCGGGAGGCACCGGAGTCCTGGGACGGCTTCACCATCGCCGGATAGAAGTCCACCGACTCCGGCGACAGCTTTCCGGCCGGGCCACCGGTGAACCGCGGTCGGTCGTACCCGAGCCGGGCGAGAGCTTCCCGGACCCGCAGCTTGCTCGCGAGCACCCGCATCCCGGGCTGCCCGCCCGGCAGCCGGTAGTGCGCCGCGATGTCCTGCTGCCACGGGATCAGCGGCTCCACCATGTTGACGACCGCCGCCGGCTGCACCTCGGCCTGCTCGGCCGCCCGGACCAGTGCGGGGAGCTCGTCGCGGTCCCAGTCGACCAGCAGGTGGGCGTCGCAAACCGGCCGGTTGCGGTCGTCCACATCGGAGGACACCAGTACCGGCCGGTAGCCCTTCGCGCGGACGATCGGCGCGATCTGCCGGATGCCGCCCGCCCCCCGCTTGGACAGGATCAGGACATCGCCGCTAGGCGTCACCGGCGAGGTCCTCGGGGAGCTCGGCCTGCCGCTGGTCCACGGCTTCGGTCAGCTGCTTGCTCAGCCGCTCGAGTGGCACCGCGTTGACCTTCCGGCCGCCGCGTAGCCGCAGGCTCACCGTACCGGCCTCCGCCTCTCGGGCGCCGACCACCGCGACCACCGGAACCTTCTGCTGCTGTGCCTGCCGCACCCGGTTGCCGAGGGTCTCATTGCGGGCGTCCACCTCGACCACCACCCGCCGGGTACGGAGTGCCTTGGCCACCCGCTCGGCGTAGTCGGCGTACTCGTCGGCGACCGGCAGCACCACCGCCTGCACCGGCGCCAGCCACAGCGGGAACGCGCCGGCGCTGTGCTCGATGTAGATCCCGAGGAACCGCTCCAGCGACCCGTAGACGACCCGGTGGATGACCACTGGCGTCCGGCGCTGGCCGTGCTCGTCGACGTACTCGCAGCCGAACCGGCGGGGCAGCTGGAAGTCGAGCTGGATGGTGCCGGTCTGCCAGGCCCGGCCCAGCGCGTCGTCCATCAGGATGTCGATCTTCGGGCCGTAGAACGCGCCGCCGCCCTCCTCGCGTTCGTAATCGCCGCCGGTGCGTTCCTCCAGGATGGACATGAGGGTGGCCTCGGCGGTGTCCCAGGTCTCCCGATCGCCGAGGTAGGACTCCGGCCGGGTGCCGATCCGCAGCCGGTAGTCGAGCCCGAACACCTGGTAGAACCGGTCGCAGATGTCGAAGATCCGCTCGTACTCCTCGCGGACCTGGTCCTCGGTCACGAAGATGTGGGCGTCGTCCTGGCTGAACTTCTGGCACCGGAGCAGGCCGTGCAGGGTCCCGGACCGTTCGTTGCGGTGCAGCGGGTCGCAGTCGCTCAGGCGCAGCGGTAGATCCCGGTAGCTGCGGGTTTTCAGGTTGTAGACCACCATCGCGTTCGGGCAGTTCATCGGCTTGAGCGCGAACGTGTTGGACTCGCTGACCGGGATCACGAACATGTCGTCCCGGTAGTGCCCCCAGTGTCCGGAGGTTTCCCACAACCGCTTGTTGTTCACCAGCGGGGAGGAGATCTCCTGGTAACCGCGGTCCTCGTGCTCTTCGCGCCAGAACGCGAGCAGGTTGTTGAGCACCCGGGTCCCCTTCGGCAGCCAGTACGGCATGCCCGGGGCAGTCGGGTCGAAGTGGAACAGCTCCAGCTCGCGACCGACCCGGCGGTGATCGCGCAGCTCTGCCTGCTCGCGCCGCCAGAGGTACTGCTCCAGGTCGTCCTTGCGGGCCCAGGCGGTGCCGTAGATCCGCTGGAGCATCGGCCGCCGCTCGTCGCCGCGCCAGTAGGCCCCGGCGCTGCGCAGCAGCGAGAACACCCGGATCAGCCCGACCGACGGCAGGTGCGGGCCGCGGCACAGATCGGACCAGCAGACTTCGCCGGTGTTCGGGTCGAGGTTGTCGTAGATGCTCAGCTCGGCGCCGCCTACCTCCATCACCTCCGAGGCATCCACCTCGGACTTCGCGGAGATCAGCTCGAGCTTGTACGGCTCGGCGGCGAGCTCCCGCTCGGCTTCGGCGGGCGAGGGGAACACCCGGCGCCGGAACACCTGCCCGGACGCGATGATCTCGCGCATCCTGGCCTCGATCCGGGCCAGGTCCTCGGGGGTGAACGGTTGTGGGACGTCGAAGTCGTAGTAGAACCCGTCCTCGATCGGCGGTCCGATCCCGAGCTTGGCCTCCGGGTAGAGGTCCTGCACGGCCTGCGCCAGCACGTGCGCGGTCGAGTGCCGCAGCACCGACAGGCCGTCCGGCGAGGAGAGCGGGACCGGCTCGACCTCCGTGTCCTGCTCAGGTGCCCAGGACAAGTCGCGCAGCCCGGTCGCGTCGCGGACCACCACCACCGCGTCCGGGCCACCGCGCGGCAGCCGGGCGCTGGCCACCGCCTCGGCCGCGGTAGTGCCGGCCGGCACGAGGATCCGGTCGGCGGTGGTGGCGGTGGCGTGGGGCGCCGGCATGGCGACCTCCTTCTCGATGGTGCCGTAGGTTTTCGGGCCGCCGTACGCCGGTGACCCGCCGGCGGAGCGGCCGGGGACGATCCTAGCGAAACCGGCGGCCGGGCCGACCGGCACCGACGGCCGACTGGTCACCACCACCGCCCGGCCCGGCGGTCGTGGTGGGTCAGGTCCCGGCCGCCGCCCGCCGGGCGCGGCGACCGTGGGCCCGGCTAGCCGGTCTCGGTCGCCGCCCGGATCGGTCCGGCCGGCTTCTGCCAGCGTACGACCAGCCGCTCCAGCAGCTCGACCGCCTCGAACATGACGAAGCCGAGCGCTGACAGCAGCAGCACGCAGGCGAACGTCAGCGGGGTGTCGAGCCGGGCGGAGGCGGACTGGAGGAGGTAGCCCAGCCCGCGCTCGCCCCCCATGAACTCGCCGAGCACCGCCCCGACCACCGCGAGCGTGATCGCGACCTTCAACCCGGAGAAGAAATATGGGAGCGCGCCCGGCAATCTGATCTTGAGGAACGCGTGCAGCGGGCCGGCGCCCAGCGCCCGGGTGAGCCTGCCGAAGTCCCGCTCCACCGAGACCAGCCCGGCGGTGGTGTCGATGACGATCGGGAAGAACGCGATCAGGAACGCGATCAAGATCTTGGGCCAGAGGCCGAACCCGAACCAGACCACGAAGATCGGGACCAGCGCGATCTTGGGTACGACCTGCGACCACACCAGCAGTGAGTGGACCACCGGGCCGAGCCGCCGGAACGAGGTGATGACGATCGCGCTGATGGTCCCGAACGCCGCTCCGACGGTGATCCCGAGCAGCGCCTCGCCGCCCGTGACCGCGGTGTGTTCTACCAGCTCAGCCCGGCGTTCGTGGATCGCCTCGAGGACCGCGGCCGGGCCCGGCAGCACGTACCGCGGAATGTCGAACGCCCAGACCACCAGCAGCCAGGTGAGGAACACCACGACCACGGCGATCCCGAGGTCCCGCCAGCGCCGCATCCGATCGCCCCGGTCGGGTCAGCCGCGCCAGAGGTACCGGTCGACCTCGCCGGTGACCTCGTCGAGCAGGCCGGCGTCGACCAGCGCCTGCTCGCTGGCGAGCACGTCCTCGTCGACCGTGGTCCCGATCGGCATCCCCTCGGTGGCCGGCGTGTGTAGCAGCGTGATGGTGGTGGCCAGCTGATCGCGGGCCACCTCCGGGTTCAGGTCGGGGTAGGCCTCCTGCAGGGCGGCGAGCGCGGGCTCCGGGTCGGCGACCACCGAGGTCCAGGCCTCGACGGTGGCGGAGACCACGCTCCGGACCCGGTCGGGGTTCTGCTCGATCTCCGTCTCGTTGGTGATCAGTGCGAAGCTGAGCACGTTGACCCCGTAGTCCGCGATGTCCAGCCGGCTGATGTCGGCGCCCAGCTCGTGCTCCAGGATCGCCAGGTGGAAGTTGAGGATGCCGATCATCGCGTCGACGTCGCCGTCGACCACCGCCTGCGGTAGCGACGGGCCCGGTACGTTCACCGGCTGCACGCCGTCCACCGGCACCCCGGCGGCACGCAGGAACACCGGCAGCATCGCCGCGTTCGCGCCGTCGCCGACCTGGCCGATCCGCTTGCCCACCAGGTCGGCCGGTTCGTCGATGCCGGACGAGGTGAGCGACAGCAGCGACAGTGGACTGCGCTGCACGATCACCGAGATCGCCCGGATCGGTGCACCCTGGTCGATCAGCTGCATGGCCGTGCCCATGTCCACGAACCCGTATGCCTCGGCGCCACTGGCGACCCGCTGCGCCGTCACCGCGCTGCCAGTGCCGTCGACCACCGTGAGGTCGACATCACTATCGGCATATATTCCGCTCTGTTCAGCCCAGACGAACGGCGCGTGATAGCCGGAGGGCAGGAAGTCGAGGCGCAAGGTCACGGAGTCCGAGCTGCTCTGGTTGCCCGAGCAGGCGGCGACCATCGCGAGCAGCAGCGTTACGACCCCGAGCACCGGTACGCGGCGCCGAGCATACTTCGACACAGCGTAGTCCCCCATGGACACAGCGACATTCCCCCCGTTACCTCTGCAGAAGATCAAGCAGACGGTGCCATCCGCTCCGCGGGTGTGTCAAGTGGAGATTCTCGAACCGTCCGTCGCGAAGCCCGAACCGGCACGTACCAAACCTCAAAGCCGGCGCGGATTTTATCATCGCCCGGCATCCCCGCCGGGCGTCGAGTTTGCCTTGACATGCCAAGATCGGACTGGTGTACTCGCTCGGAGCGCCGACGGTGGTGAAGGGGGAGACGGGGGATTGTCCGGAGTGGAAACAGGGCCGGACGACCAGCTCACACAGGCAGGCGCTGATACAGATAGCAGCAACGATGTGACGATGGGTGGCGTGTCGGGGGGTGGGCAGCAAGCTCAGCCGCGCTACCCGGGGTTCGCTGACCTGCGCCGGGTGGGGTTCCTCGTCCAACAGGACGAGGCGCCGGCCGGCCACTGGAGCTGGCTGCCGCTTGGTGCCGAGTTCTGCCGGATCCTGCTGGACGTCACCGCTCGCCGACTCGCCGCCGACGGGTATGAGCAGGTCGATCTGCCGTCGGTGGTCACGTTGGACTCACCACGGCTGGCCGGGTCGCTCCAGAAGTTCGGCGACCGGATCTACCGGGTCGACGCCGATCCGCCGGCCGGGTTGGCCTGGAACTCTGATCATCTGAGCTTCTCGCTGCTGCGGCAGCTCGCCCTCGAGCCGCCGGTCCGGATGTTCACCGAGCTGGACTTCTACCGCCGGGAGCGGTCCGGTGAGGTGGGACTCCGGCGGGGCCGCTCGTTCTCCACGTTGGATGTCCACGCGGTGCTGGACGGGCTGGACGCCGGGCTCGCCGAGTTCGGCCAGCTGCTCCAGCTCTGCCACGGCCTGTTGGCCGACCTGCTGACCGGCGGCTGGTGGCTGGACGTCAGCGCCGACGCCAGCCAGCGGCCGGCGCTGCAGCCGTCGATCGACCTGTTCGTCAAGGGCAGCGACGTACCGGCCCGGGTGGAGTGGTTCGAGGAGCCGACCAACTACTACGCCCTGCAGGTCAAGGTGATGGCCGGTGCGGGCGGCAAGGCGTTCCAGCTCTCAAACCTGCAGCTCGACCTGGTCAACGGTCCGCGGTACGAGCTGGGCGAGGGCACCGCGATCGTCCACGCGGCGCCGGTCGCCCGACCGGAGCGGTTCGCGACCGCCATGCTGCTGGCGATGGCTGGCCGGCCGGAGCGGCCCGCCTGGCCGATGACCGTCAGCCCGGTGCAGGTGCGGCTGCTGCCGGTGCGGCCGGACGCGGTGGACCGGGCGGTCTCGGTGGCGCAGACCTGGCGAGCGGCCGGGCTACGGATCGATGTGGACGCGGCGGCCACCCCGGTCCCGAAGCGGCTGCGCTGGGCGCGCCGCCAGCTCATTCCGTACATCGGGCTGGTCGGCGCGGCGGACGACCCGGACCAGCTGCGGGTCGAGGGCCCCGACGGCGGCGGCCAACCACTCGCCACGGTCGCCACCCGGGCGTTGGCCGCCTCCGACTTCGTCGTATCGAGCAGGTTACCGGTGATCTGCCGGCCGCTGAGCCAGGCGGGGTAGGAGGATGGATATGCCCGACCAGTTGCGCGACGATACCGACCAGCCGCGCGTGCTCTCCGGGATCGCGGCCAGTCCAGGGGTGGTGGACGGCGTGGCCAGGGTGCTCGAGCTCGGCTCGGCCGCACCGGTGGGGGAGGGCGACGTGCTGGTCGTGCTGAAGACCACCCCGACCATGACCCCGGCGCTGATCTCGGCGAAGGCGGTGGTCAGCGAGAGCGGCGGGCTGGTGTCGCACGCCGCGGTGGTCGCCAGGGAGCTCGGCATCCCGTGCGTGGTGGGTTGCGAGGGCGCCACCACGTTGATCCAGGACGGCGCCCAGGTGACTGTGGACGGCGACCGCGGGCTGGTGACGGTGCAGCCGGCATGAGCTCAGCAGCGCTGCTGGCCGCACCGCCGCCGGCACAGATCGACGCCGCCGAGCTCACCGAGGCGGTGGCGGCCACCCGGCGGGCGGCTCGGCGCGGGTTGCTGGACGGCCCGAGCTCGGCGTTCCGGATCGGCTGGGCGCGCCGGATCCGGTCGATGGCCGCTTACGCCGACCACCGGGACCGCTACCGGCGCCGGTACGACGAGGCGTGTGCCGCGGCCGACGCGGTGCTGCGCAGCGAGCCGGCACCGTCGATCGGGGAGATGCTGCCGGTGGTCAGCGAATGCGTCGCCGCCGACCAAGCGGTGCGGGCGTTCGTCAACCACCCGGCCGGCGACATCCTCGCCGACCGACTGACCACCGTGGAGCAAGTGGCCCGGGTAGCGGCCGCGGCGCTGGCCGCCGCCGGGACACCGGCCCAATCGAGCGGGCTGGCTGCGGACCTGGTGTCGGTGCCGACCGCCGGCAGCTACCTGGAGCTGGAGCTGGCGGCGCTGGCACCGGTGCTGGCCCGGATCCAGGCGGCTGACGACCCGGAGCGGGAGCTCGCGGCGGTGATCGCCGAGGACCAGTTCGGCGAGGCCGCGCTCGAGCTGTTCCAGGGACAGCGGAGGTTGCTCGCCGCCACCGTCCGCCAGCTGCTGGCGGCGCTGGCTGGGCGGTCGCCGGCCGAGCTGCTGCGACAGATGGCCGACCGCCGGCAGCGGGCCCGGGAGCGGCGGGAAACGTTGCTGGCTCGGTTGGCGGCGGTGCTCCCGCCCGCGCTCACCGCCCGGCTGCGCGGTGCGCTCGCGGACATCGACGAGCTATCCACCATGGACAACCGGGAGGACACCGCCCGGTCGCTGGCCTTCGACGGGTTGCCGGACCTGCTGCTGCGGCGGCGGCTGTTCGAGACGCTGGCCGGTCGCGGCGCCGAGCTCCCGGACGGGGTGTTCGACATGCACCAGGACGACTTAGTGGAGATGGCGAGACGGTATGTATGACGACGTGCTGACCGCGTTGGAGCGGTTCTTCGCGGTGCTCACCGACGACACCGCCCCGACCCGGGTGTCGATCGGGTTCGCACCTGAATACCGGCAGCATCCATCCATCTCGGACTGGCTGGCCGACCACGACCTCTACGCGGCGATCGACGCCACCCGCCGGGCGGTGCAGGCGGGCCGGATCGACGAATCCGAGTCGGCCCGGGCGGAGCGGGAGCGGGTCCGGGCGATGGACGACGTCCAGGCGTTCGTCGCGGAGCGGGCCGAGGCCCGGCAGGCGTACGACATGTGTTGTGCCGCGCTGGGCGAGCAGCTGCCCGGCATCGCCGGACTGCCGCCACCGCAGCGGCTGGCGGCACTGGTCGACTGCGTGATGGAGGCCAAGGCGCTCGATGAGCGGCTGCACGCCTACATCGTCAACTACAACCGGGCCGGCACGATGGTCGCCCGCCGGCTGGAGTGGCTGGCCGGCCGCGGCATGCCGGTGCAGCAGCTGACCGTCCCGACCCCGCTGCCGAGCTACGCGCTGATCGAGGCGATGTACTGCCTCACCGTGGCGAGCCTGCTGCGGGGCACCGGTGACACCGGGACCGCCGGCTACCGGGCGCGGCTGTCCGAGCTGGCGGGTGCCACCGACCGGATCGGCGGGATCGTCCGCCGGGGCCTGTGGGTGTTCGCCCGGGGGAGCGTTCCCACGCTGGAGCGCAAGCTGCGCCGCAGCGGCTGGCTGGACCGGGACCCCCAGCAGCTGTTCCAGCAGGCGACCCGGCTGCTCCAGCGGCACCAGTCGGTCTCACCGCCGCCGCCGACCGAGTTCGACAGCGCGATCCAGGAGCGGCTGGCGGACCTGCGGACGTTGCTGTTCTTCGATCACGTCGAGGACGCGCTCCGCTCGACCGTCTATAACGGACTCGAAGACTACGTGGCCCGGTGCCTGCTCACCGAGCAGCTGCACGAGCTCGGGGTGGTGGACACCAGCGAGCCGATGGACTATTCGCAGGACTGGCTGCTTACCCGGGCGGCGGAGTACCGGCGCCGCGACCGGGCCGGTCGGGCACCGGCCCAGCCAGCCGCCGACCACCCCGACGGCGGGCAGCCGTCGACCGGCCAGACCGGCGACGGGTCGGCGCCGGTAACCGGCCGGGCCGGCGAGCCACCGGTGGTGTGGCTGGGCAACGACACGCTCAGCCGGCCGGCGCTGGTCCAAGTGGCCCGGCAGCCGGGGCGGGTGGAGCTCCGGGTGGCGCCGGAGGCCGAGCAGCGGATGCGCCGCTCGGTGTCGCTGCGTGACGAGCTGATCGCCACCCGGACGCCGATCTACGGGGTGACCACCGGGTTCGGCGCCAGCAACATCCGGCAGATCCCGCCGGAGAAGACGGTCGAGCTGCAGCGCAACGTGATCCGCTACCACCTGGTCGGCACCGGTGATCAGGCGCCGCCGGAGGTGGTCCGGGCCACCATGCTGCTGCGGGCCAACTGTCTGGCGCGCGGCCACTCGGCGGTCCGGCCGGAGGTGGTGGAGCTGCTGCGGGACTGCCTCGCCGCCGACCTGCTGCCCCGGATCCCGGAACGTGGGTCGGTCGGCGCGAGCGGTGATCTGGTGCCGCTGTGCTATCTCGCCAGCTTGCTGGTCGGGGAGGGGGAGGTGCTGGTCGACGGCGCCGTCCGGCCAGCGGCGGAGGCGCTGCGCGCGCACGGGCTCCAGCCCTTGCGGCTGCAGCCGAAGGAGTCGCTCGCGCTCATCAACGGCACCTCTTTCATGACCGCGTACGCGGCGCTGGCGGCCAACGACGCGGCGGAGATCGCGGCCGCCGCGGACCTGTGCACCGCGCTGAGCAGCGAGGTGCTCCGCGGCAACCGGGACCACTTCGCACCGTTCTCGCACCAGCAGCGGCCGCACCCGGGTCAGCTGCGGAGCGCCGGCCGGATCCGGCACCTGCTGACCGGTTCCCAGCTGGCTCGCAGCCAGGCCGAGATCGTCGAGGCCAACCCACACCTCACCGGTGACCGGACCTACCTGGAGCTCACCGATCCGATCCAGGACCGGTACTCGGTCCGGTGCGCGCCGCATGTGGTCGGCGTCCTGTACGACACGCTCGAGTGGGTGGACCGGTGGCTGTCGGTGGAGATGAACTCCACCAACGACAACCCGCTGTTCGACAGCGAGTCCGGGCTGGTCTTCAACGGCGGCAACTTCTACGGCGGCCATGTCGGCCACGCGATGGACTCGCTGAAGCTGGCGATCGCGCAGGTCGGTGACCTGCTCGACCGGCAGCTCGCGCTGGTGGTCGACGAGAAGTTCAACAATGGACTGACGCCGAACCTGGTGCCGCCGTTCACGGCCGGTGACTGGGAGGCCGCGCTTCACCACGGCATGAAGGGCCTGCAGATCGCGTGCTCCTCGCTGGCCGCCGAGGCGCTGAAGCTCACCGCGCCGGCGACCGTGTTCTCCCGCCCGACCGAGTCCTACAACCAGGACAAGGTCAGCATGGGGACGATCGCGGCCCGGGACGCCCGGACCATCGCCGGACTGGTGACCGAGATCGTGGCGATGCATCTGGTGGCCCTGTGCCAGGCGGCCGATCTGCGCGGGAAGGAGAAGTTGGCGCCGCGGACCCGGGCCGCATACGAGCTGATCCGCGAGCGGGTGCCGTTCGTCGACGCCGACCGGCGGCTGGACGCCGACGTCGCGTCGGTGGTGGCGCTGATCCGATCCGGCGAGCTGCGTGCGGTCGCCGACGCCGACTCCGGCAGCCCCGATCGGCCGGCCGAGGACGCAACCCACAGCTTGACCCTTAGGAGGTGACGGAATGCTTGCCGCCGAACGTAACCGGACCCTCACCGAGTTCGGGCCGGGTACCCCGATGGGGGAGCTGATGCGCCGGTACTGGCTGCCGGTGGCGATCTCCGGCCAGCTACCACCACGGGACCTACGCCGGGTCCGGATTCTCGGCGAGGACCTGGTGCTCTACCGGTTGGCCAACGGCTCCATCCACCTGCTGGAGGATCGATGTCCACACCGGGGGGCAGCGCTGTCCGAGGGCATCGTGGAACCAGAGGGGCTGCGCTGCCCGTACCACGGCTGGCTGTTCGACGGCGGCGGCCAATGCCTGGAGCAGCCGGGGGAGCCCGAGGGCTCGACGTTCGCGCACCGGATCCGGGTCCGGTCGTTCCCGGTCCAGGAGCTGGGCGGGCTGGTCTTCGGCTACCTCGGCCCGGATCCCGCGCCGTGCCTGCCGCGATACGACCTGTTCTGCTGGGACGACGCGATCCGGGACATCGGCTACACCACCGTGCCCTGCAACTTCGTCCAGATCATGGAGAACGCGGTCGACCTCGACCACGTGGCGTGGCTGCACGGCCGGTACAGCGCCTGGCTCGCCAGTCGTGGGCTGGCTGATGAGATCCCGCAGACCTTCAGCCGGTTCAACCGGGAAGTCAAGTTCGAACGGACCGAGTACGGGATCCTGATGCGGCGGCAGCTGGAAGGGCAGGACGCGTCGGCCGACGACTGGTCGGTCGGGCACCCGCTGGTGTTCCCGAACCTGCTGCGGCTCGGCGGCGGCGGCAGCTACGGCTTCCACATGCGAGTGCCGATCGACGACTACAGCACCTGGGTGCTGTGGTACACGGCGTACCGGCCGGGCAACCGCCCGGTCGCCGATCCCGGGCCGATCAGCCACTACGAGGTGCCGTGGCGGGACGAGCAGGGCAACTTCATTCTCAACCACGTCGAGGGTCAGGACATCATGGCCTGGGTGACCCAAGGGCGGATCGCCGACCGGAGCCGTGAGCATCTCGGCACCGTCGACCGTGGAATCATCATGCTCCGGCAGATGATGTTCGAGCAGATGGACAAGGTACGCCGGGGCGAGGACCCGATGAACGTGTTCCGCACCGACCCCGGACGGATCGACCTGCCCCAGGAGATGGAGAAGTTCGGCACCGGCGCCGGGTTCGTCCGCGACTTCCTCACCGCCGCGCACGCCCGGTTCAGCCACCGGCGGGCCGACATCGTCCGGGCGTACGCGGAGGCCGGCATCAAGCTGGACGTACCCGGGGTGACCGTGTCGTCATGAGTCGGCCGGAAGCGGAGCCGGAGGCCGCACACTGCCCATGGTGCGGTGCCGAGTTCGACCGCCGGTTGGCGCTGGTGCAGGCGTTCCACTCCGGACCGGACCGGTGGTATGCCTGCTGGTGCCAGCAGTGCGGCACGGTCAGCGAGGTGGTCTGGCGGACCTCGGTGGTGGTCACCGAGCGGGTCGGCGTGCCGGTCGAGTCGGGTAACGGGGCCGAGCCCGGTGGTGTGTCGTGACCGCCGTGATCCCGTTGGACGAGTTCGTCACCGAGGAGCTGTACCCGGGCTACGTACCCTCGGCCGCCGACGCGCCCTGGGCGGTGGAGCCGTCCGGCACCTTCAGCAAAGCGGACGAGCAGCGGTTCTGGTTCCTCGACTTCCACTGGCCGCGCGGGCTGACTCCGATGGGGCTGATCTGGAACGAGGACGGTTCCTGGGGCAGCCAGGTCGCCGCCGAGCGGCTGGCGCTGCCCCAGGGGCACGGGATCACCCACCGGGTGGCGGGCACTCACCCGTACGCGTCGGCGCTGCCGGTGGCTCCGGGTCCGGAGCTGGCGGCGCGGGAGGTCCGGTTTGCGCGGGTGCAGCGGGAGTTCCTCGCCGGCTACCCGGCCAACTGGCAGGCGGCGGTGCGGTCGCTGGACGAGGAGTGGCGGGTGCTGCGGGACCCCGATCTGACCGGCCGGTCGCCGGCCGAGCTCGGCCGGTGGCTGCGGTTCGCCCGGCGCCACTACCGGCGCGCGTTCGAAATCCACTTCGAGATGATGTACCCGCTGCTCGCCAACCACCTCGCGTTCTACCAGACCTGTGTGGAGCTGGGGCTGGAACCGCGCGAGATCGGGGCGCTGCTGCAAGGGTTCGACACCAAGATGCTCGAAACCGACCAGCAGCTCTGGCGGCTCACCAACAAGGCGCGCGACACCGGGCTGGCGCCGCTGTTCGCGGCGACCCCACCGGAGCGGCTGCGGGCGGCGCTGGCCGGCGCGGGCGCGGCCGGTGCCGGTTGGCTGGCGGCACTCGATGAGTTCCTGGCCGAGTACGGGTGGCGCACCGAAGGGTCCAGCGAGGTGATGCTGCCGTCGTGGCTGGAGGACCCGACCCCGGTGCTGGGTACGATCCGGACCTTTCTCAGCCGCGGGCAGGCGTACGACTTCGCCGCTGCCCGCGCCGCCGCATTGGCCGCTCGGGACGCGGCCGTCGACGCCGCCCGCAGCCGGCTGCGCCGGGCCGACCAGCAGCGGTTCGACGCCGGGCTCGCCTCCTGCCAGGCCGCGAACTTCCTGCAGTGGCAGGATGACCACGCGTTCTACATTGACCTGCGGGTGGCGCTGCCACTGCGGCGGATCGGGCTGGCGCTCGCCCAAACCGTGGACGCCGACCGGCCGGACGACCTGTTCTTCCTGTTCTGGCCGGAGCTGATGCGGCTGTGCGACGGCGAGCGGAGCTACCCGTCCTACCGGGCGCTGATCCGGGAACGGCGAGACTACTACCGGCACTGGTACGAGCGACGGGCCGAGCTGCCGAAGGTGCTCGGGACGGTACCGACCTCGGTGGACGACCCCACCTTGATCGAGATTTTCGGCCTGAACGAGCGGTATCTGCAGGCGATCCGGGAGGCGGCGCCACCGGCAGTGGAGACCCTGACCGGGATCCCGGCCGCCGCCGGGCAGGCCCGGGGCCGGGCCCGGGTGATCCGCAACGGCGAGGAGCTCCATCGGGTGCAGCCGGGCGAGGTGGTGGTCTGCGAGTCCACCTCGCCGAGCTGGACCCCGATGTTCGCGAAAATCGCCGCCTGTGTCTGCGACAACGGCGGGATCCTCAGCCACGCGGCGATCGTGGGTCGGGAGTACGGGGTGCCGACGGTCACCGCTGTCCCGTTCGCGAGCCAGGTCATCGTCGACGGTGACGAGCTGGTGGTGGACGGGACCGCCGGCACGGTGACCATCTACCGTCGGGCCGGCGGGCCGGTGCCGGCGCCGCAGCCGGCGGCGAGCGGGCCGGTGACCGGTGGCGCGGTGACCGGCGGACCGGTGGCCTGATGACCGCCGTGGCGTGGCTCGACCGGCTCGACCCCGAGCAGGCGATCCGGGTGGCTGGCCCGAAGCTTGGCCGGCTGGTCCGGCTGCGCGCGGCCGGCATCCCGGTCCCGGCCGGGTTCGTGGTAACCGGCGAAGCCTTCCGGCAGGCGATGGCCACGCTCGGGCTCGCCGGCGAGCAGGCGGACACGCTGGCCCGGCTGGCCGCGGGCGAGCTCGACCCGGCCGGCGCGGCGGCCACGCTGCAGCCCCGGCTCGCCGACTGCCAGCTACCGGCGCCGCTGCTGTCCGACCTGAACACGCACTACCAACAGCTCTGCGCACGCCGCACCGCCCCGGAGCTGCCGGTAGCGGTGCGGAGTTCGGCCACTGTGGAGGATTCCGCCACCGCGAGCTTCGCCGGGATTTTCGTCACGTCGCTGGGAGTTCACGGGGCGGACCAAGTAGCGGCCGCCGTCCGCCGGTGCTGGGCCAGCCTGTTCTCGGAGCGGGCGCTGAGCTACGCCGCCCGGACCTCGGTCGACCTGGCAGCGGCGAGCATGGCGGTGGGTGTGCTTGAACTGATCGAGGCCACCAGCGCCGGGGTGGCGTTCTCGATGCACCCGGTGACCGGCGACCAGCAGGTGGTGGTCATCGAGGGTGCCTGGGGGCTGGGCGAGGCGGTGGTGAGCGGGTCGGTCACCCCGGACCAGCTTGAAGTGTCCAAACCGGATGGTTCGATCCGCCGGTGGGAGGTCCGGGACAAGGCCCGGATGTCGCGACCGGACGGGGCGACCGGAACGGTGGTCGAGGTGGCCACGCCCGACCAGCTGCGGCGGGCGCCGTGCCTCACCGCCGGCCAGGCGCAACAGATCGCCGGCTACGTGGCCGAGGTGGAGCGGCGGTTCGGGTGCCCGGTGGACGTCGAATGGGTGGTGGCGGCCGGTGCCGCCGAGGACGGGGAGGGATCGGTGTATCTCACCCAGGCCCGTCCGATCTCGGTGGTGAGCCCAGCCGCCGGGCGGAGGTGACGGCAGATGTGTGGAATCGCCGGCATCGTCGACTACGACCGCGACTTCACCGGCCGGTCGGCGACCGTCGAGGCGATGAGCGCGACCTTGGCCTGTCGCGGTCCGGACGAGGCGGGTAGCTGGTCGCGCGGCCCGGTGTCGTTCGGTCATCGCCGGCTGTCGGTGATCGACCCGGCCGGTGGCCAACAGCCGATGCTCGCCACACACGGCGACGGATCCGGGGCCGGCCGCCGGGCGGTCATCACCTACGGCGGCGAGCTCTACAACTTCACCGAGCTGCGGGAAACGTTGCGCTCGCTGGGGCACCGGTTCCGGACTCGCTGCGACACCGAGGTGCTGCTGCATGCGTACCTGGAATGGGGAACCGGGTTCGCGGAGCGGCTGAACGGCATCTTCGCCTGCGGCATCTGGGACCTCGATGAACAGCAGCTGGTGCTGGCGCGCGACCCGCTCGGCGTGAAGCCGCTCTACTACTGGCCGACCCCTACCGGAGTACTGTTCGGCTCCGAGCCGAAAGCGATCCTCGCTCACCCGGAGGTTCGGCCGGTGGTCGACTTGGCCGGGCTGCGGGAGCTGCTGTCGGCGAGTTACACGCCGGGCGAGGCCCCCTACCGGGGGATGCGGCAGGTGCGCCCCGGCGAGCTGCTGGTACTGCGTCCGGGCCAAGGGCTGACCAGCCGCCGGTACTGGCGGCTGGTCGCCACCGAGCACACCGACTCGTTCGACCAGACCGTGGCGACGGTCCGGGAGCTGCTCCACGACACCGTGGCCCGGCAGCTGGTCGCCGACGTCCCGGTCGGGACGCTGCTGTCAGGTGGGCTCGACTCGTCGCTGATCTCGGCGCTGGCGAACCAGGCGGTCACCAAAGACGGACCACTGCGGACGTTCGCGGTCGACTTCGCCGGGTACGAGGAGCACTTCCGGCCCGACTTCATGCGGGATGCGCCGGACTCTCCGTACGTCCGGCAGATGGTCGAGCATCTCGGCACCGACCACACCAATGTGGTGCTCGCCGCCGACCAGCTGATGCAGCCAGAGCCGCTGCGGGCCGTGCTGCGCGCGTTCGACGCGCCGAACGGTCGCGGCGACCGGGACACCTCGATGTACCTGCTGTTCGAGCAGGTTCGCAAGTTCTGCACGGTGCTCCTCTCCGGCGAGGGCGCCGACGAGGTGTTCGGTGGCTATGCCTGGTTTCACAAGCCGGACCCGGGCACCTTCCCGTGGCTGGCGATGTTCGGCCACACCGGGGACACCGATCCGGTCGAGACCGTGTGTACCGACGAGGTGGTGCGGCTGCTGGCGCTGCCGGAGTATCGGGCCGACCGCTACCGGCAGGCGGTCGCGGAGGTACCGGTGCTACCCGGTGAGCCGGGTGAGGAGCGGCGCAAGCGGATCTGGTCCTACCTGGCGATCACCAGGCTGCTGGGGATGATGCTGGAGCGTAAGGACCGGCTGAGCATGGCCAACAGCCTGGAGGTGCGGGTGCCCTTCTGCGACCACCGGCTGGTCCAGTATCTCTTCAACACTCCGTGGGCGTGGAAGGCCCACGAGGGCCGGGAGAAGGGACTGCTGCGGGAGGCGGCGGCCGGGCTGCTGCCGGAGCCGGTGCGTTACCGCCGCAAGGCGCCCTACCCAGCTACCCAGGATCCGCTGTACGCGGCCGCACTGCGGGACCGGGTGGCGGCGTTGCTGGACCGGGCAACCGCGCCCGGCTGGTCGCTGCTGGACCGGCGGAAGCTAGCCGAGCTGGCAGCGCGCGAAGGACAGCTGGCATCCAACGAGTCGCGGTATGCGGTCGAGCTCGCGCTGCGGCTCGACGAGTGGTTGGCCGGCGGCGAGATCACTGTGGATCTGACCTGACCCGGCCGGCGCGGCACCGCAACGCCGGACCCGGGTTCAGTCGTCGAGCGGGGCGAGCGCGGTCACCGCGTGCGCAAACGTGGCCGGCGCCCCACCCTCCGGCGTAGCCGGCTTGGCCGACCAGGAGAGGTGCCGGTAGCCCAGGGTCACCCATTCCTTTGGCAGTCCGCCGCCATCCCAGGCCGTCCGCACCCGTTCCACGGTCACCGAGCCCAACTCGATGACGAGATAGTCGACGATCTGGTCCCCCCAGGCGGTCGCGATCGTCAACCGGCCGCGGTCGAAAACCGTACCCTGACTGGCCGCCGCGAGCAGCGCCGGCGACGCGGTGTCGCTGGACCGCACCAGCTCGATCCGGTCGAACACCGGTGGGTTGCCGGCGGTCACCCCGAACCTGAGCGAGTGAAACTCGATCGCTCCCTGATGTGGCGCGACGGTCGCGTTTCCTTTGATGTCCCCGAGCGCGACGAAGCCAGGCAAGTCCGTTCCTTCCGTCCGGTGACTGGAAATCCAGCGCATCGCGACCAGCTCGGCACGCAGCGCGAGCGCTGGAACCCTTACCCACGGTCAGTTTCGCCGACCCGAGTGGTCGACAGTCTTTGGTAGGTTAGTCGAAGGCGTGCTACCGATCTACGGCGGCGTGCGGATAGGCGAGTGGCCGGCCGGGCGGCGTCATGGGGGAGGCGGGATGGCCAACGGGGACGGTTCGGTGGATGCCGAGCCGTACGTTGCCGTACACGACCTGAGCAAGCGGTTCCGATCGCGCAGCGGCACCGTAGATGCACTCGACGGAGTGTCGTTCGAGGTCGCCCGTGGCGAACTGGTGGTGGTGGTCGGACCGAGCGGGTGCGGCAAGAGCACGCTGCTGTCGTGCATCGCCGGGCTTGAGCGCCCGACCGCCGGCAGCGTGTCGATCCAGGGCGAGCCGGTGGCCGGGCCATCGCGCGGGCTCGGGATGGTGTTCCAGGAGGACATGCTGCTGCCGTGGCGGTCCGCGCTGCGCAACGTGACCCTCCCGGGCGAGGTGCGTCGGATCGCACCGCAGGCCGAGCTCAAGCAGCGTGCCCAGGAGCTGCTGCGGCTGGTGGGGTTGGCGCGGTTCGCCGACAAGTATCCGGCTGAGCTGTCCGGTGGCATGCGCCAGCGGGTCGCGATCTGCCGGGCCCTCATCCACGACCCGTCGCTGCTGCTGCTGGACGAGCCGTTCGGCGCACTGGACGCGCTCACCCGCGAGCAGCTCAATCTCGACCTCCGGCGGATCCATGAGCAGCGAGGGGTCACCATCGTGCTGGTGACCCACAGCATTCCCGAGGCGGTGTTCCTCGCGGACCGGATCCTGGTGATGTCGCCGGCACCGGGCCGGGTGGTCGAGACCATCGACGTGGACCTGCCCAGGCCGCGAGACACCCGGACCTTCGACGCTCCGGGCTTCGGCCCGCTGGTAGGGAAGGTACGCGCGTGCTTTGAGGCACTCGGCGTGCTCAGCTCCGCCCGGGCCCCGGTTGGATGACGGCGCCTGCCCCGCCCCGCGCCGCCATTGCAGCCGCCATCGAACTAGCCAGAGCGGCCGCTCCGGGCGTCCGCACGCTACGCGGGTAGGCGGCGTCGCTCTCGATGTCGCGCGCGGGTTGGCGGCGGCGATGACTCGGTGGCCCGCCTCCCGCAGAGCAGGGATCGAGCCGTTCCAGCGCGACGAGTCGGCGTACGCGCCGTGGACGAGGACGATGGCGCCCGCCGGCATCGCTCGGTCCGGACCCGCGTTCAGCGCAACCACGATCCCGGCGCTGGCGTCTGTAGGGTGAACCCAGCCCGCCTCGGGCGTGGCTGGAACCCATTGA
>DATCKZ010000119.1:0-16374 GCA_036564175.1 Natronosporangium sp. | reverse complement strand
CTACGCCGATTCTGGCCAGCGGGCCCCGGAACCGCTTGCAAAAAACCAAGCACTGGCCACCGGATCCGCCCCGACCAGCCTCGTGGCATGATCACGCATCGTGCGGAGGATCGCGGTGACCGGTTCGACCGGTGCGCTGGGAGGCCAGGTCGTCCAGCTGCTCGCGGCCACCGGCGAACAGGAAGTGGTAGCACTGGCGCGGCGCCCGGACCCGGCCGCCCGCCATCCGATCGTCTCGGTCCGGGCCGACTACACCGACCTCGACTCACTCCGGTCGGCGCTGCGCGGCGTCGACACGCTGGTCTTCATCTCCAGCGACGGCGAGGCCGCCCGGATGATGATCCATCACCAGAACGTGGTCCGGGCCGCGGTCGAGAACGAGGTCAAGCACGTCGTCTACCTCTCCGGCCTCGACGCCGACCTCGCCTCGCCGTTCTGCTACGCGTACACCAACGGTTACACCGAGCAGCTGCTCGCCGAGCACGGCTGCCCGGTCTCGATCGCCCGAGCCTCGATCTTCACCGAGTTCTTCCTGGCGCTCGCCCGGCGCGGCCGGAGCACCGGGGAGCTCCGGCTGCCGATGGCGGACGGCCGGATCTCCCTTATCTCCAAACAGGACGTCGGCCGCTGCCTCGCCGCGCTCGCCACCGCCCCACCGACCAACCGGTACCACGAAATCACCGGGCCGGAGTCGCTCGACCTCGCCGCGATCGCCGAGATCGCGGGTCGCGCCTGGGGAATGCCGGTCCGCCACACCGACGTACGACCGGCGGAGTTCGCCGCCGAGCTGGCGCTCGGCGGCGAGGATCCGTGGTGGACGTACGCCTACTCGTCGATGTTCGCGTCGGTCCGCGAGCACCGGTGGGAGGGTACGTCGGACGAGGTGCTCCGGCTGACCGGCCGGGCACCATTGCCCGCCGCCGAGGTGCTCAACTGAGCGATCAGGGCTCGCGAACCCGGACCAGCAACCCGGCGGCGGCGATCCCGGCCGCCGACCAGCCTAAGTAGACCAGCCAGGAGCCGGCGACGGTCGGCGGATAGCGCTCGGGGTTGTAAACCGTGACACTGTGGATCAGCCGGGACCACGCCTCGGTCGGCATCAGCGCGGCGATCCTTGCCGGCAGCTCGTTCTCCAGGTTGGGGTTGAAGAACGTCGGGAGGATCAGCAGCACCCCGCCGGTCACCGCGATCGCCGCCGCGGTGTGCCGGAGCACCGCCCCGACGCCGAGCCCGGTCAGCGCGCTCACCACCGGCAGCAACGCGGTGCCGGCGGTTGCCCGCGCCGACCGGAGGTCCAGCAACGACATCTCCACCCCGCGGCCGTCCAAGATAGACTGCGCCGCCACGAACGAGCTGACCGCGACCACCGCACCGACCACCGCGAACACCGCGGCCAGCACGCACGCCTTCGCCGCCACCACTGCCAGCCGGTTGGGCACCGCCGCGAACGTGACCCGGATCAGCCCGGTCCCGTACTCCCCGACGATCGACACCGCGCCGACGCAACCGGCGGCGAGCATCAGGATCCCGGCGGCGTTGTTGGTGAACGCGAACCCGTGTGGGTCGATCCAGCCACCCTGCGCCGCCATCCTCGGCCAGTCCCGATAGCCGTCGGCGGCCGAGTTGACGTTGATGGCGACCACCGCCAGTGTGGCCAGCCCGAGCACCCACCGAGTGGACCGCAGCGAGCGCAGCTTGAGCCATTCGGCGGCCACCAGATCCAGGAACCGCGCCCGCGGCGCGATCGCCGCTACCCCGGTCATCGGTCACCACCCGCCACGTAGTCGAGGCGGTCGCTGGTCAGCGACAGGAACGCCTGCTCGAGCGATCCGCCGCGGGTGAGCTCGGCGAGGTCGCCCTCGGCCACCAGCCGGCCCCGGCCCAGCACCACCAACCGGTCGGCGGTGTGCTGCATCTCGCTCATCAGGTGACTGGAGACCAGCACGGTCCGGCCCTCCCCGGCGAGCCGCCGGAACAGGCCGCGCACCCACGCCACGCCTTCCGGGTCGAGGCCGTTGAACGGCTCGTCGAACAGCAGCACCGGCGGGTCGCCCAGCAGCGCGGCGGCGATCCCGAGCCGCTGCTTCATGCCGAGCGAGTAGGTGCCGATCCGCCGGCCCGCCACCCGGCTCAACCCGACCTCGGCGAGCACCGCATCGACCCGCGACCGCGGGATCCGGTTGCTGCGCGCGAGCGCGGCCAGGTGCGCCGTCGCGCTCCGGCCACCGTGGACATCCCCGGCGTCGAGGAGTGCTCCGGCGTACCGCAATCCTCTCGGCAGCCGCCGGAACTCGACGCCGGCCACCCGGGCGGTCCCGGCGGTCGGCGTGGTGAGCCCGAGGATCATCCGCAACGTGGTGGATTTGCCGGCGCCGTTCGGGCCGAGCAGGCCGGTGACCCGGCCCGGCTCGACGGTGACCGACAACCGGTCGACGGCGGTGACCCGCCGATACCGCTTGGTCAGCTCGTTGAGTTCGATCATGGCTGCCACGCTGGCACCGCTGGCCCGACCGGGCGTCGGGCCGCGGGCGCGTCTTCCCGGCCCGCGTTAGCCCGCCCGGCGTACGCCCGTGGGCCGATGCCGGCACCGCCGCCCACGGATAGCATCGGTACCGTCATGATCACGCAGAGTCTCCGCTCCCAGCACGGCCAGCGGCTGGCGATCGCGGCGGTCGCGGTCGCGCTGCTCGGCTCGGCCGCTGGGGCGGTGCCGCTGGGCTGGCCGTGGCAAGCCTGGCTGGGCTGGTCGATCGCGCTCGACCTGGCGATCGGGCTGGCCGCCGCGTCGCTGCCACGGTGGGCCTCGATCGCGGCGGCGGTACTGGCGCTCGCGACCCAGATCGGCGGCGCACTGGCGCACCCGAGCCCGCCCGACGACCCGGTGGCGATGGCCGGGCTGGTCGGGCTCGCCGTGCTCGTGGCGTGGCTGATCGGCCGGTCGCTGCGCGACCGCCGCGAGCACACGGAGGCGCTACGGGCGAGCGCCGCCGCCGAGGCGGTCACCGGCGAGCGGCTGCGGATCGCCCGCGATCTGCACGACCTGGTCGCCCACAGCGTCGGCGTGATCGCGATCCAGGCCGGGGTCGGCCGCCGGGTGATCGACACTCGGCCGGAGGCCGCCCGCGACGCGCTGGACACGATCGAACGGACCAGCCGGGAGACCCTGGCCAGCCTGCGCCGCACGGTCGCGTCGCTGCGCGGCAACGGCGCCGGGCCGGGGGCGACCGCCGGCGCCACGCCGGGCCTGGCCGCGCTGCCGGAGCTGGTCGCCACCGCCCAGTCCGCCGGGATCCGGGCGACAGCGTCCATAACGGGTGATCAGCGACCGCTGCCGGCCGACGTGGAGCTGGCGGCCTACCGGATCGTCCAGGAGGCACTGACCAACGTGGTCCGGCACTCGGGCGCCGGGGACTGTACGGTCGCCGTCGAATATGGACCCGACGCGCTCACCGTCGACGTCACCGACACCGGCCGGGGCGGCCCGATCAGCGGAACCGGCTTCGGCATCACCGGCATGCGGGAGCGGGCGGCCCTGCTCGGTGGCGAGTTGACCGCCGGCCCGGCACCCGGCGGCGGCTTCCGGGTCCACGCCCGGCTGCCGCTGCCGGCGGGGACCCGATGACGACCCGGGTGCTGCTCGTCGACGACCAGCCGTTGGTCCGCAGCGGCCTGCGGACGTTGATCGAGAGCGAGCCGGACCTCGCCGTCGTCGGTGAGGCCGGCACCGGCGCCGACGCGATCCGGCTCGCCCGCGAACTGCGGCCCGACGTCGCGGTGATGGACATCCGGATGCCCGGCACCGACGGGATCGCCGCCACCGCCGCGATCACCGCCGAGGGCGGCCCGACCCGGGTGCTGATCCTGACCACGTTCGACGAGGACGAGCACGTCTACGGCGCGCTCCGGGCCGGCGCCGCCGGCTTCCTGGTCAAGGACACCGCCCTGGACGACCTCATCACCGCGATCCGGGTGGTCGCAGCCGGCGACGCGCTGCTCGCCCCCGGGGTCACCCGCCGGCTGATCGCCGAGTTCGCGCGCCGGCCCGGGTACGGGCAGCCGCGCCGGACTCGGCTCGACGGGGTGACCGCGCGGGAGCGGGAGGTGCTGACCCTGATCGGCCGCGGTTACACGAACGCCGAGATCGCGGCTGAACTGTCGATCAGCCCGGCGACCGCGAAGGCGCACGTGGCCCGGTTGCTCACCAAGCTGGCCGCGCGGGACCGCGTCCAGCTGGTGATCATCGCGTTCGAGGCCGGACTGGTCTCCGCCTGAGTCCCCGGCTACGCCGGCTCCTCCGCCTCGGTGCCGGCTACTCCGGCTTGTGGCAGACCGCCTCCACGTTGTTGCCGTCCGGGTCGCGCACGAATGCGGCGTAGTACTGCTCGTGATACTCCGGCCACAGCTTCGGCTCGTGCAGCACCTCGGCACCGAGCTTCACCGCCGCGTCGAAGAACGCCCGGACCGCGGCCCGATCCGGTGCCGTGAACCCGAGGTGGTTCTCCCGGAACTCGGGCGCGCCGGCGAGCGGCCCGATCCAGAAGTCCGGCTGGTCGGTCCCGTACCCGATCACGTTGCCGAAATCCAGCACCCGGCGGCCACCCAGCGGCGCCAGCACCGCGTCGTAGAAGGCCGCGCTGGCGGCCGGGTCCTTGCACTGAATCGAGATGTGGTCAATCATGCCGGGGAGTTTGGCACCCGGGTACGACATCGACCGGCCGCTAGCCCAGCGTCACCACCTGGCCGCGGCTGGCGGCGGCGTCCAGCTGATGCAACGCCTCGCCGATCCGGTCCTCGGGCATCGGGGTGGCGATGTGGAACCCCTGCCCGGCCGGGCAACCCAGGCTGGCCAGCATTTCCCGTTGTGCCGCGGTCTCCACGCCTTCGGCCACCACCCGCATCCCGAGCTCCCGGCCGAGCTCGACCGTGGCCCGGATGATCGCGCTCGCCTCCGGCGAGTCCAGCATCCGGGTCACGAACGACCCGTCGACCTTCACCTCGTCCAGCCGGAACCGGGTCAGGAACGTCAGCGAGGCGTACCCGGTCCCGAAGTCGTCCACGGCCAGCCGTACCCCCAACGCCCGCAGGTTGGCGAACGCCTCGTCGATGCCCGGCAGCTCGCTGGTGACGACGGTCTCGGCGATCTCCAGGACCAGCTGCCGGCCGGCCACCCGGTGCTTGCGCAGCCGCTGCGCGATCGCCTGCGGCAGCCGGGGGTCGAGCAGGCTGCGGGCGGAAAGGTTGACGGCCACCGGCACCGCCGGCCCGCGTTTGGCCCACTGCGCCGCCGCCGCGAGCGCCTTGTCGATCACGTACTCGGTGAACGCGCCGAGCAGGTCGCTGTTCTCGACCGCCCGGACGAAGTCGGCCGGCGACAGCAGACCCCGCCGCGGATGCCGCCACCGCACCAGCGCCTCCACGCCGGTCGGCGCCCCGGTGGCGAGGTCGATCACCGGCTGCATCACCAGCACCAGCTCGTCGTCGCGCTCCAGCGCGCTGCGCAGCTCGGCCAGCATCGCCGGCCGGTCGGAGCCGCCGGCGTCCAGGTCGCTGTCGTACCAGCCGACCGCGCCGCCGCCGTGCTTGGCCTGGTACATCGCGGAGTCCGCGCGGCGCAGCAGCTCGGTCACGTCGGCGGTGCCGGCCGGCGCCACCACCACCCCGACCGAGGCGTCGATCGACACCGGGACGCCGCTGATCGTCGCCTCCTCGGCCAGCGCCGCCACCAGCTCCCGGGCGCGCCGGATCGCGTGCGCGTACGCCACCCGGATCGCGCTGCGGCCACCGGCGCCGCCGCGCGGCCTGGGCCCGGCCGGGTCGATCGCCACCCCCGGCACCAGCAGCGCGAACTCGTCCCCGCCCAGCCGGCCGACCAGTTCGCCGGGCTGCGCGGCGGCCCGCAGCCGCTCGGCGGTGACGGTGAGCACCTCGTCGCCGGCGGCGTGGCCGAGCGTGTCGTTGATCTCGCGGAAGTGGTCCACGTCGACCAGCAGCAGCGCCACCGGCTCGGCGTGCGGCACCAGCTGCACCGCGGTCTCGCCGCGGGCCAGCAGCGCGCCCCGGTTGAGCAGCCCGGTGAGCGGGTCGTGCTGGGCGTCGTGGATCGACCGGGCGAGCACCCGGTGCAGCTGCTCGTGGGTGGCGGTGTCGTGCAGCGCCGCCGCCAGCGCGTCCGCGTACACCTGCAGCGCGGCCTGCTCACCGGCGCCCGGCCCGACGCCGGGCGGGAAGTAGACCCGGAACCGGCCGATCTCGTCGCCGGCCACCAGCAGCGGCAGCTCGGTCACCGGCGCCGCCGACTCGTGCTCGACGATCCGGCGGACGCTGCCGGTCTGATCGCCGACCCAGACCCGGTTCGCCCCATCCCGGTCGAGCAGCGCGATCTCGGCCCGGCCGATCGCGAACACCTCCAGCGCGCCGCGGATCCCGGCGGCGACCACGCCTTCCTCGTCCGGCCGGTTCAGCGACCGGGTCGCCTGGGTCAGCGTGGACCACATCCGGCGCTCCTCGCTGCCGCGCACCCGGAACGCGTACGTCCAGTTCAGCACCCACAGCACCACCGGCAGCAGCAACAGCCACCGCCAGTCGGCGTCGACCGCCGCCACGCCGGACAGCCCGACCGCGACGCTGCCGACGAACATCGGCAGCTGCAGGCCGAGCAGCCGCCGATGCATCTGCAGCAGCGAGGTGTGCACCTCCAGGCCGGCGAACAGGCTCACGACGATCTCGATCACCACGAAGTAGCCGACCGCCGCGAGCACCAGCCCGCCCATGATCGCCGGGGTGAGCGCGGCCTGGTACGGATCGGCGACCGCCCGGCACAGCAGGGCGCCGGCGCCGGCCGCGACCGCGTGACCGGCCGCGAACGTGATCGTCCGGCTGACCGGGAGGGTGCGGTCACGCACCCACCGGAACCCCCGGTAGGACAGATAGCCGGTGAGCACCGCCAGCGGCACCCAGCCCGCCGGCACCAGATGCAGCCCGATCAGCAGCGCCGCCTCGCACCAGGCGTAGAAGATCACGGTCGGACCCAGCCGGAACCACTGCCGAGGCAGGTAGACCACGGCAGCGACAGCGGCAGCGAGCGCGAACCGCCACGGCGTAGGGTGCTCAGGCGCGGTGACCAGCCCCCCGAACACCACCGCCAGCGCCGCTGCCAGGAGCATGTTCCTGGCGAGAGTCACGACCCTCCCTTCCGCTGGAACCGGGCCGGGGGGACCTCGAGCGCGGGTCGGCTGCCGGCCCGCGCCTTCCGGAAGGCTATGTCATCCGGCGGTACGGACATAGAGCCGTTCGGGTGATTAACCGGTTCGGTGATCAGTCTCCGACCCGTCTCGCTCCTTACCGGGGTCGCCGCTGACCTCGGTGCCCGCTTGATCCCCGAGCGGCTGTTCGGGTGGGCCTGGGAACCGGTCCTGCAACCGGCGGAGTCGCATGTTCATGTTCCTGATCAGCAGGATCGTGACCACCGCCAGCGCGGCGACGATGAAGGTCCCGACCGGGGCGACCAGGCTGCCGGACCGGGTGTCACCGAAGTTGTTCTGGGCCAGCTCCAGGAACTCCACGCCTACACGCTAGTCCGGTTGGCGGCGATCTCCTCCCGCACCCCGGCGAACAGGTCGTCCTCGTTCGCCGGCACGTCCACCAGCGACCGGGCCAGCTCGTAGTCCTCGGTCGGCCAGACCCGCTGCTGGATCTCCATCGGCACCTGGAAGAACCAGCCGTCCGGGTCGACCTGGGTGGCGTGGGCGCGCAGCGCGTCGTCGCGCACCGGGAACCACTCCGCGCACGGCACCCGGGTGGTGATCCGGTGGCTCTTGTCCGGCCAGTTGTCGGCCTCCCGCTTGGAGATCCACTCGGTGTACGGCGACTCCAGGCCGGCGTCCAGCATCGCCTGGTGCAGCGCCATCATCCGCACCTTGCTGAAGCCCATGTGGTAGTAGAGCTTGAGCGGCTGCCACGGCTCGCCCGCCTCCGGATAGCGCTCCGGGTCGCCGGCCGCCTCGAACGCGGCCACCGAAATCTTGTGGCACATGATGTGGTCCGGGTGCGGGTAGCCGCCGTCCTCCTCGTACGTCGTGACCACGTGCGGCCGGAACTCGCGCATCACCTTGACCAGCCGTTCGGCCGCGACGTCGACGTCCTGCAGGGCGAAGCACCCCTCCGGCAACGGTGGCGGCGGGTCGCCCTCCGGCAGGCCGGAGTCGACGAACCCGAGCCACGCCTGGTTGACGCCGAGGATGGCGCGGGCGGCGTCCATCTCCGCCCGGCGGATCTCGGCGATGTTCTCCCACACCTCCGGCCGGTCGAGCTTGGGGTTGAGCACGCTGCCGCGCTCGCCGCCGGTGCAGGTCACGACCAGTACCGCGTGCCCCTCGGCGACGTACTTGGCCATGGTGGCGGCACCCTTGCTCGATTCGTCGTCAGGGTGCGCATGGACGGCCATCAGGCGCAGCTGCTCGCTCAAGACATCTCCTTCGAGGCTCGTACGATGGGACCCATTCTGCCCATCAGTTGTGACAACAGCCCTGCCCGGAGGTACGTTCCGGCGTGACGGAGACGAACGCCACAATCAGCTTCCCGCCCGGCCGGTACGGCCGGCGGCGGGATCCGCGCCGCCGCGGCCCGCGGTGGCTGCCGGCGGCGCTGCTCACGCTGGTGGTGCTCGCCGGGCTCGGGATGGCCTACCAGCTCAACCAGCAGTACGGCCCGACCCGGCCGTACCACCCGACCGTGGAGCGGTTCTACGACCTCACCGACGACCAGGTGGTGGTCCAGTTCACGGTCCGGATCCCGGAGGGCGAGGCGGCGATCTGCGCGGTCCGGGCCCGGGCGGCCGACGGCCGGGAGGTCGGCCGCGAGGAGGTCCGGATCGATCCGCCGGCTGGGGTCACCCGCCCCCGGATCACCCACCGGCTCGCCACCGACGCCCGGCCGACCACCGGCGAGGTGCAGCGCTGCTGGCGGGCCGACTGACCGGGCCGGCGGGTGCGGGCCGAGACCGGGCCGGCGGTGCGGACCGAGACCGGGCCCGGCGGTGCGGGCCGAGACCGGGCCGGCGGTGTGGGCTGACCGGGGTTGGCGATCGAGCGGACCGGGCGGTTGTTGCGAGTCGGCAACTTTTCTGAAACCGAGCAGCAGCGCAGTCGGCTGGTAACCTAGAGGTTTGCCCACCCACCCAGACGATCGACCAAACCGTTGTCGACCAAGGAGATGTCTGTGTCCACTGATCGCGAGGCGCCAGGCACCTGGCTTTCCCAGGAGGGATACGACCGGCTCCAGGCCGAGCTCAACGAGCTGATCGCCAACCGCCCGGTGCTGGCGGCGGAGATCAACGCGCGCCGTGAGGAGGGGGACCTCAGGGAAAACGGTGGCTACCACGCCGCCAAGGAGGAGCAGGGCAAGCAGGAAGCCCGGATCCGGGCCCTGCAGGACCTGCTGCGCAACGCGAAGGTGGGCGAGGCGCCGGACGGTGGGAAGGTGGCACCGGGCACGGTGGTCACCGTCCACTTCGACGACGACCCCGACGACTCCGAGACCTTCCTGCTCGGTTCGCGCGAGATCGCGGACACCACCGACCTGACCGTCTACAGTCCCGAGTCGGCGCTCGGCACCGCGATCCTCGGGGCCCGGGAGGGCGAGACGGTCACCTACACCGCCCCCAGCGGCGCCGAGATCAAGGTGACGGTTACCAAGCTGGAGCCGTACACCGCCTGACTTCACCCCCGAATCACGGCTTGCCCCCTGCGCCCGGCGATCCGCCGGGCGCAGGGCGCTATCGCGCCGGTCCGCAGCTAGCTGGGTGGCGCGCCAGTGGCCAGTGCGACCTCGTAGCCGGTCGACCGGAGCGCGCTGAGCAGCTCGTCGGAGTGGGCGGCGCCGCGGGTCTCCACCGACAGGGCGATCTCCACCTCGCCGATCCGCAGCCGCGGGTTGTGCCGCTCGTGAATCACGTCCACGACGTTCGCGCCGAACTCGGCGATCTGGGTGAGCAGCGCCGCCAGCCTGCCCGGCCGGTCGACGCACCGGACGTTGAACCGCAGGAACCGGCCGGCCGCGGCGAGCCCGTGCTCGATCACCCGCAGCATCAGCAGCGGATCCACATTGCCGCCGGAGAGCACCGCCACCGCCGGGGCCGGTGCCTTGACCACGCCGGCGAGCAGCGCCGCCACCGCCACCCCACCGGCCGGCTCCACCACCAGCTTGATCCGTTCCAGCAGCATCAGCAGCGCCCGCGAGATGTCCTCGTCGGTGACCGTGACGATCTCGTCGACGAACTTGCTGACGTGCGCGAAGGTCAGGTCGCCCGGCCGGCCGACCGCGATCCCGTCGGCGATCGTGCGGTACTCCGGCAGCCGGACCGGGTGCCCGGCCCGCAGCGACGGCGGAAACGCGGCCGCCCCGGCCGCCTGCACCCCCACCACCCGGAGGTCTGGACGGAGCGCCTTCGCCGCGACCGCGATGCCGGAGACCAACCCACCACCGCCCACCCCGGTCACGATGGTGGCGGCGTCCGGGCACTGTTCCAGGATCTCCAGCGCCACCGTGGCCTGCCCGGCGATCACGTCCGGGTGGTCGAACGGGTGGATGAAGACCGCACCGGTACGCCGGGCGTGCTCCTCGGCTGCCACCAGTGCTTCGTCAACCGTGTTCCCGACCAGCTCGACGGTGGCGCCATAGCCGCGGGTCGCGGTGACCTTCGGCAGCGGGGCGCCGACCGGCATGTAGACGGTGGCGGCGGTGCCGGTCAGCTGGGCCGCCAGCGCCACGCCCTGGGCGTGGTTGCCGGCGCTCGCGGCCACCACGCCTTTGCTTCGCTCCTGCTCGGAGAGCCGGGCCAGCCGGACATAGGCGCCTCGGATCTTGAATGAGCCTGCTCGTTGCTGGTTCTCGCACTTGAGCCAGGCGGGTCCGCCGATCGCCGCGGTCAGCGGCCGGCAGCTTTCCAGCGGCGTCACTCTGGTGACGCCGCGCAACAGCTCGCGGGCCTGTTCGACATCCGCGAGCGAGACAAGCTGGGTCATGCCGTTATCCTGCCTCGCTCGCCGATCAAGGAGAAGAGCCGGGCGATTTGCCGGATTCCGGGCCGCCGACTCGTGGCCCGCCCCTACTCCGTGACCGGTGCGGGCAGCGGGGCGTGCCGGGGCCAGGGCGCGGCCTGCTCGAACTGGCCGGCGACCGCCAGCAGGGTCCGCTCCGAACCTGGCGGACCGACCAGCTGGGCGCCGACCGGCACCCCCTCCGGGCGCATCCCGACCGGGACCACGATGGCGGGGAAGCCAGCGAGGTTCCAGGGGGCGGCGTACGGGGCGTAGCGGATGTTCGCCAGCAGGTTCGCCCGCCAGGAACGGGTCGACCAGGCGTCGGCCGGCGGCGGGATCGCCGCCAGCGCCGGGGTCAGCAGCAGGTCGTACTGCTCGAAGAAGCCGAGGCAGCGCTCCCGCCAGCGGTCCCGGTCCGACTCCCGGACCAGCCCGCGCCGCCAGGCCGCCTCACCGAGCGCGATGTGCCGGCGGGTCCGCGGCTGCAGCGACGCCCGGTCCAGGCCGTGCCCCTCGGCGTCGCGGTAGGCGGCAGCGAACCAGGTGGCGAGCCCGCGCAGCCCCAGCCAGGTCGGGTAGGTCGGGCTGGCCTTCACCGTGTCGTGGCCGGCGGCGAGCAGCAGCCGGGCGGCGGTCGCCACCGCCTGCCGGTTCGCCGCGTCCGCCCGTACCCCCTGTACCGGACTGCGCAGCGAGACCGCCACCCGCAGCCGGCTCGGCTCGGTCAGCGCGGTCGGCCGCTGGCCGGCCAGCACCGCGAACCCGACCGCCGCGTCGGCGACCGTGGTCGCGAGCACGCCGTGCTCGGCCAGGCCGAACCAGTCGTCCCCGCCCAGCCGGTACGGGACCACGACGCCGCGGCCCGGTTTCAGGCCGACCAGCCCGCAGCAGGCGGCCGGGATCCGGATCGAGCCGAGCCCGTCGTTGCAGTGGGCGAGCGGCACCAGCCCGGCGGCGACCGCGGCGGCGGCCCCGCCGGATGACCCACCCGGGGTCCGGTCCAGCCGCCACGGGTTGCGGGTGATCCCGGTCGGGTCGTCGGTGGTGCCCCACAGCCCCAGCTCGGGCATCCGGGTCACCCCGACCACCACCGCCCCGGCGCCGCGCAGCCGCCGGACCACCTCGTGGTCGGCCTCGGCGATCGGGCCGCGGGCGGCCGCCGAGCCGCGCCAGGTCGGCAGGCCGGCGACCGGGGTGTTCTCCTTCACCGCCACCGGCACCCCGGCCAGGTGCGCGGCGGCGAGGTTCTCCTGCTCGTCGACCTGCTCCGCCTCCGCGGCGGCCTCCCCCTCGCGCAGCGTCCGGAACGCGTTCAGCGGCCGGTCGTGGCTGCGGATGTGATCAAGGTGGTCGGCGAGCACCTGGGTGGCGGAGACGTCGCCCCGACGTACCGCCCGCGCGATCTCCTTCGCGCTTGCTCCGATCCAGCTCACTCCAGCGCCTGCCTCAGATCAGCGATCAGATCGTCTACTGTCTCGATCCCGACCGAGAGTCGCACGAGGTCACTCGGAACTTCAAGCGGCGATCCGGCCGCCGAGGCATGGGTCATCCGGCCGGGGTGCTCGATCAGCGACTCCACCCCGCCGAGCGACTCGGCGAGCACGAACAGCTTCGCCCGGTTGCAGATCGCCACCGCCGCCGCCTCGCCGCCGGCGGCCCGGAACGACACCATCCCGCCGAACCGTCGCATCTGGCCGGCGGCCACCTTGTGTCCGGGGTGGTCGGTCAGCCCGGGGTAGTACACCTCGCTGACCGCCGGGTGTCCGAGCAGGAACTCGACGATCCGCTCGGCGTTGTCGCAGTGCCGGTCCATCCGTACCGCCAGCGTCTTGATCCCGCGCAGCGTGAGCCAGGCGTCGAACGGGCCGTTGATCGCACCCATCGCGTTCTGGTGGAACGCCAGCCGCTCGCCGAGCGCCGGGTCCCGGACCACCAGCGCCCCGCCTACCACATCGGAGTGTCCACCGAGGTACTTCGTGGTGGAGTGGACCACCGCGTCGGCGCCGTGCCGCAGCGGCTGCTGCAGGTACGGCGTGGCGAACGTGTTGTCCACCACCAGCAGCGCGTCGTGCTCGTGCGCGATCCCCGCCAACGCGTCGAGGTCGGCGATCCCGAGCAGCGGGTTGGTCGGCGTCTCCACCCAGACCACCCGGGTCCGCGGGGTCATCGCCGCCCGGACCGCGTCCGGGTCGCTGATCGGCGCCGCGGTCCAGGCCAGGCCCCATCGCTCCAGCACCTTCGCCACCAGCCGGTAGGTGCCGCCGTACGCGTCGTCCGGGATCACCACGTGGTCGCCCGGCCCGCACACCGTACGCAGCAGCGTGTCCTCGGCCGCCAGGCCGCTGGCGAAGGCCAGGCCGGTCGACCCCTGCTCCAGCGAGGCGAGGCACTCCTGCAGCGCGTCCCGGGTCGGGTTGCCGGACCGGCTGTACTCGTACCCGAGCCGGGGCTGCCCGACCGCCTCCTGCGCGTAGGTGGAGGTCTGGTAGATCGGCGGGATCACCGCCCCGGTCCGCGGGTCCGGCTCCTGGCCGGCGTGGATGGCCCGGGTCTCGAACCCAGCCCGCGGGCGGGTTTCGGCTGCGTCGTCGCGGGTGGCGTCGTTGCTCACAGCCGAGAGCTTACGCCGCGCCGCGGGGCCGGCTCAGTCCAACCGGATCCGGGGGTCGAGCGCCGCGTAGAGCAGGTCCGCGATCAGGTCGAACACCACCACGATGACCCCGGTGAGCATCACGAACGCCATCACCCCGTACAGGTCGTCGCGGCTGACCGCATCGGCGAAGAACGTGCCCAGCCCGCGCCACTGGAAGACGGTCTCGGTCAGCACCACACCATCCAGCGTGGCGGCGATCGTGAGCAGCGAGACGGTGGTGAGCGGGATCAGCGCGGTCCGCAGCGCGTGCCGCCGCATCACCACCCGGTTCCGCAGCCCCTTCCCTCGGGCCAGCCGGACATAGTCGCTGTTCAGCACCTCCAGCATCGAGGCTCGCTGGAACCGGCTCAACGCCGCGAACGTCACCAGCATCAGGGTCAGAGTCGGGAGCACCAGGTGGCCGAGCACGTCGGTGAACCGTTCCATGGCGGTGAACCCTCGGGTGTCCGGGGAGGTGGCCCCGATCGTGTAGAAGATCCGGGCACCGGTCTGATCGTTGATGAAGACCCCGAACTCCTTGATCAGCGACCCGATCCAGAACACCGGCATCGACAACGCCAGGAACCCGACGAAGGTCAGGCTGTAGTCGAGCTTCGAGTACTGCCGGATCGCGCTGACCACCCCGGCGACCACCGCCAGCACGATCGCCAAGATCATCGCCGCGCCGATCAGCCGGACCGTAATCAGGAACCGGCTGCCCACCTCGCTGCCGAGGTCCTTCGCGGCGTCCACCGACGGGCCGAACTTGCCCTGCAGCAGCCCGACGTCGCCATGCCCGCCGATCCCGGTCAGCCAGATCCAGTAGCGCTGCAGGAACGGCTGGTCCATGTAGAGCCGGTTGGTTTCGTTGAGGATCGTCGACTCCGGTGGTGGCGGGTTCCGCAACAGCAGCGGTTCCAGCGGGTTACCGGACATGCTGGCGAGCCCAAACACGACGAACGACACCACCAGCAGGATCGGGATGGTGGCGAGGATCCGCCGAATCGCGTAGACGAGCATTGCGACACCTCCGCTGACTGGACGCCGAACCCGCCGCCGGAGGTTGTCACCGGATCGCGATCACGTACCCTGGCCCCGATGGACTGCCGCTTCTGCGAGATCGCGGCGGGGAACGCCCCCGCGTTCGTGGTGCTCGACACCCCCGATGTGGTCGGGTTCCTGGACATCCGGCCGGTCTTCAAGGGACACGTGCTGGTGGTGCCGCGGGTCCACGTTGTCACCCTGACCGACCTGCCGGAAAGCGCGCTCGGCGGCTACTTCACCGAGGTCCGCCGCCTCGCCGCCGCGGTCGAGTCCGGACTCGGGGCCGGCGGCACGTTCGTGGCGATCAACAACCGGGTGTCCCAATCGGTGCCCCACCTGCACACCCATGTGATCCCGCGCACGAAGGGCGACGGATTACGCGGATTCTTCTGGCCCCGGCACCGGTACGCTGATGAAATTGAGACCAAGACCTACCGAGACCGCATCGCCGCCGCCCTGTGATCCCGGGTCTGACATGGCCAACGGAGGCTAATGTGGATGCGATTCAAACCCTGCTGGAGCTGTTCGGCCGGATCCCCGAGCACGTGACGGAGGCGGTCGACGGGCTCACCGCCGAGGAGCTGACGACCGCACCGGAGCCGGGCTCCAACACGATCGGCTGGCTGGTCTGGCACCTGACCCGGGTGCAGGACGAGCACATCACCGAGCTGCTGGACGGTCAGCAGCAGATCTGGGTGACCGAGCCTTGGCCGGAGCGGTTCGGGCTCACCCCGGATCCGGCGAACACCGGCTTCGGGCACACCGCCGACGAGGTGATGAAGGTACGCCCGGACGGGCCGGACGCGTTGGTCGGCTACTACTTGGCGGTGCATGCCCGGACCGACGACTACCTGCGTACCCTGACCGAGCCGGACCTGGACCGGATCGTCGACACCCGGTGGGACCCGCCGGTCACGCTCGGGGTCCGGCTGGCGAGCATCGCCGACGACGACATCCAGCACGCCGGCCAGGCGGCGTATGTGCGCGGGTTGCTGTCCCGCCGGCGCGCCTGACCCACGCGATATCCACGCCCGCCGTTGCGCCGTTCATCGATATAGGCGAGGATGTCACCGAACGAGGAGGTCGTCCGGTGGCGTCGCGTCGGGACGTTCTACGGTGGAGCGCGGCCGCCGCGCTGGGGGTCGCCCTGCCCGGAGCGACCGCCGCGCTGGCCAGCCGCCGCCGCGCCGGCGGCACGCTCCCGGGCCCAGAGCCGACCGCGACCCCGACGGCCGCCGCGGCACCCGCCGGTGCCTACACCGTCCCGCTACCGATCCCCGAGGTGCTGCGGCCGGTGTCCACCGACGGCGACACCGACCGGTACGAGATCCACCAGCGGCCGGGCGTGCAACGCATCCGCCCCGACGTGGAGACTCCGATCTGGGGGTACGAGGGCACCTTCCCCGGGCCGACGATCGAGACCCGGCGGGGCAGGCGGGTCGCCGTCACGCACCACAACGAGCTGCCCGTGCCGACCGTGGTGCACCTGCACGGGGCGGTGGTGACCGCGGACCACGACGGCTACCCGTCCGACTTCGTCCTGCCCGCGGAGGGCGACTGGGCCTCGGACCCGATGGTCACCGCCGACGTCGCGTACGCCGTGGGCGGCGTGGTCACCGGCAGCCGCACCTACGTCTACCCGAACGACCAGCGCGCGAC
>DATCKZ010000118.1:0-26149 GCA_036564175.1 Natronosporangium sp. | reverse complement strand
CGCCGGTGCTGGTCCATAACGCGGGTCCGTGTGGAACGGGTACGGTTTGGGATGACATCGTGCCTACTGGAGCAATACGTCCGGGAACTGGAGGTATTCCTACGTCTTTTGAATGGACAGTTGGAGGACATCGCATCGCGGTTAACAGGAACGCGACCAAACATATCGCTGAACTGGCCAGATCGTTGGCGATGAGGGGGCGGAGCCCAGAAATGGTCGGCCTCGCATCGCAACAGCAACTCAGAAGCCTGCAGTTGGCAGTCGCGGAGGCCACACGTGGTGGTATCCCCATGCGCCAGCGATTAACCATCCATGGATGGGAACTTGAATTTAGGCAAAGCCCTCGCGACGCTCTTCCAACCCTTGTTCATGCCCTGTTTGTGGGGTGACATGATGTTCAGGGTATTGGGTAGCGTTGAATGTCAGGAGGCCACGGCCGAGTCCCAGCCCTTGCTGCCATTAACCGTGACCTGGCAGTTTGACTGGATCGGAGGGCTCCTCTATCTCTTGCTGGCCGGGAGTGACGGCGGGTATGTCGAGCTCAAGGTTGATTCCGATTCGGGTGGGTTATACGAGCTCATAGTCTTGACTCTTCCGCCAACGACTAATCGGGCTGTTGAGACTGCTCCGTCACAGCCCGGTTCACTGACACCGAAATTTGATGTTGACATGTGGGAGTGGAAGATAACGCCTGACTACAAAGAGCCTGCGAAGCGCGTTACTCGCGCCACGGGCCCGCTTAGCTACTCAGCTTCCGGGGGGCTACTCGCGTTATGGTTCTCGGGCGCGCCAGTAGGCCGCTATCTTGCCTGCGGGGAAGTCCGCGTCGGCGTCTCCGCAAGCGACGAACTGGTCAACCTCGTCCTCCCCATACCGCCGACTTTCGACCCGGAGTCGTCGACGGGCTAGCGCGAGCCGTCTACGAGGCGGCGAGCTGGTCGCGGCGGCGGGTCAGGTAGGCGGTCTCGGCGGTGTTGCCGGCCAGCTCGATCGCCCGGTCGTACGCCTCCCGCGACTGTCCACTCCGGCCCAGCCGGCGGAGCAGCTCCGCCCGGGTGGCGTGGAAGGCGTGGTAGGCGTCCAGCTGGTCGGCAAGCCGGTCGACAATCGACAGTGCCACCTCCGGGCCGTCCAGCTCGGCGACCGCCACCGCCCGGTTCAACGCCACGATCGGCGACGGGTCGATCCGGACCAGCTGGTCGTAGAGTGCCACGATCTGGGCCCAGTCGGTGTCCCGTACATCTCTTGCCGAGGTGTGCACGGCGTTGATCGCCGCCAGCAGCTGATACCGACCGGGCGGTTGCCCGGTGGCCAGCCGCTCCCGCACCAGCCGGTGCCCTTCGGCGATCATCGCCTGATCCCAGGCCCCGCGATCTTGCTGGTCAAGGGTGACCAGTTCGCCGCTGGCCGACACCCGGGCCGCCCGCCGCGCCTCGGTGAGCAGCATCAGCGCCAGCAGGCCCGCCACCTCACCGTGGTCAGGCAGCAAGGTACGCAACAGCCGGGTCAACCGGATCGCCTCGGAGGTCAACTCGTGCCGCACCGGGTCGGTGTCCGGCCCGGTGGCCAGATAGCCCTCGTTGAACACCAGGTACAGCACCGCCAGCACGCCCGACAGCCGGGCCGGCAGGTCCTCAGCGGACGGCACCCGATAGGGGATCCGGGCCGCCTTGATCTTCGCCTTCGCTCGCGTGATCCGCTGGCCCATGGCGCTCTCCTGCACCAGGAAGGCCCGGGCGATCTCGGAGACGGTCAGGCCGCCGACCATCCGCAGCGTCAGAGCCACCCGGCTCTGCATCGCGAGCGCGGGGTAGCAGCAGGTGAAGATCAGCCGGAGCCGTTCGTCCTCGATCGCGCCCACCGCCTCGGCCGGGTCGGCCGGGTCGGCCGGGTCGTCGTCTGCCGCGTACCACATCTGCGCCTGCATCTGCTTCTCGTCGCGCTTGCGCTCGCGCCGGATCCGGTCGATCGCCTTGCGGTTGGCGGTGGTGGTCAGCCAGCCGCCGGGGTTGGGCGGGACGCCGTCCACCGGCCACCGCTCGACCGCCGTGGCGAACGCCTCGGCCGCCGCCTCCTCCGCGATGTCCAGGTCGCCGAACCGCCGGGCGAGCGCGGCGACCACCCGCGCCCACTCCTCGCGGTGGGCGCGGGTGATCGCCGCTGACACGTCGGTCACGCCACTCACAGGAACGGCCGTACCTCCACCCGCCGGTTGCAGGCCTTCGACCCCTCGGCGGCGAGCTTGAGCGCCACGTCGAGATCCGGGGCTTCGATGATCCAGAAGCCAGCGACGTACTCCTTGGTCTCCACGAACGGCCCGTCGGTGAACAGCGCTTCGTCACCCCGGTTGTCCACGACGGTGGCGGTGCTGGGCGCTCCCAGCCCGCCGGCGAACACCCAGTGCCCCTCGGCCCGGAGTCGGTCGTTGAACGCGTTGATGTCGGCCATCTCCGATTCGGTGGCGGAGCCGGTCCGGTCGTCGATCACGGAAAACAGGTATTGCATCTTCACTCATCTCCTGTGAACTGTGACTCGCGGGCGCCCCCTTGGCGCGGGCGCCGCTCATCCATGCCACGAACGGCCCGGCTCCGATCCGACACCGCCGCCCGGACTTCTCGAAACAGTAACCCGGGCACCGGTCCGGCCGGGCTGGGTTCCGCGCCGGCTACGAGCCGGACGCGTACTTCGGGCGGCCGTTCGGCCGGTAGACCTGCGCCGTGATGCCGTTCGGAAACGCCCGATAGTCCACCAGTTCCAGCGCGATGTCCGGACCGTCCTGCGGGAACAGCCGCTCGCCCTGGCCGACCACCACCGGGTAGGTGAGCAGCGAGATCTCGTCCACCAGTTCCAGCTCCAGCAGCAACCGGACCACGCTCAGACTGCCGTGCACCTGCAGTTCGCCGGGCTGTTCGGCCTTCAGCCGCCGGATCGCCGCCGCCACGTCTCCGCTGAGGATGGTGGTGCCCGCCCAGGCTTCTTCGGTGAGCGTGTTCGACACCACGTACTTCGGCTTCGTCTGCAGGCCCCTGACGATCGGGTTGTCCAGATCGTCCCGCAGGCCCCAGTAGCCGGCGAACACCTGGTACGTCCAGCGGCCGAACAGGAACGCGTCGGCGCGCTGGTAGATCTGGCCGAGGTAGGCCTCGGTCTCGCCGTCGAACAGCGGCAGCGCCCAGCCGCCGCGCTCGAACTTGCCCCGCCGGTCCTCCTCCGGCCCGCCGAGCCCCTGCATCACGCCGTCGACCGAGACGTTCGTCACCGTCGTCAGTTTCATGATCGTCGTCCTTCCCCGTGTGCCGCTCTCCGCTGGGCGACCCGTGCGGCCGCCCTCCGCTGGGCGGCTCCCTGTTCTCGATCTTGGAAGGCTCATGAAAGCAGCCGCCGGCCTCAGATCGGCCTCAACTCGCTCCATGCCCGACCTGCGTCGCGCCGCTGCGACCGAACCTCCCAATACCCGTTCCACGAACCGGCCGGGCCCGATCCGACACCGGGAGACGAAACCGTCAGCCGGCGGCGCGCCAGACCAGCTTGCGCAGCTCGCCCACCCACAGCACCGCGCTCGCCATCGCGGCGCAGACCAGCCACTGCGACAGATCCAGCGGCGTGGTCCCGAACGCGGTGTTCAGGAACGGCAGGTGCACCACCGCGACCTGCAGTACCAGCGACAGCCCGATCGCGCCCCACAGCCACGGGTTGACGAACAGCCGGTGGAACGCGGTGGTGGTCTCCGACCGGGCGTTCAGCGCGTTCGCCAGCTGTGCCAGCACCAGCACCGTGAACCCGGCGGTCCGGGCGTTGTCGATGCCCCGGTCGCCCTCGAACAGTCCGCCCGGCAGGTAGAGGTCGATGGTGAGCAGCGTGACCACCGCCATGGTCAGCCCGACCAGCAGCACCCCGCCCCACATCCGGGCGTCGATCACCCGCTCGGTCAGCCGGCGGGGCGGCCGGGCCATCACATCGTCGATCTCCGGGTCGACCCCCATCGCCAGCGCCGGGCCGGTGTCGGTCAGCAGGTTGATCCACAGGATCTGGGTGGCGAGCAGCGGCAGCAGCAACTCGTCGCCCTCGCCCGACAGCCCGATCACGCTCGCCCCCACCACCCCGAGGAAGACCGTGAGCACTTCCCCCATATTGGACGACAGCAGGTACCGCAGGAACTTCTTGATGTTGTCGAAGATGTCCCGGCCCTGCCGCACCGCCCGTACGATGGTCGCGAAGTTGTCGTCGGCCAGCACCATTTTGGCGGCTTCCTTGGTCACCTCGGTGCCGGTGATCCCCATCGCGATCCCGATGTCGGCCGACTTGAGCGCCGGCGCGTCGTTCACGCCGTCGCCGGTCATCGCGACCACTTCGCCGTGGGCCTGCAGGGCGTCCACAATGTCCAGCTTGTGCTTGGGGGCCACCCGAGCATAGACAGAGGTACGCCGGACCGCCTCGGTCAGCTCGTCCGGGCTGAGCCGGTCGAGGTCCATCCCGGTCAGCACCGGCGCACCCGGCTCGGCGATCCCGAGGTCAGCGGCGATCCGGCCGGCGGTCAGCGGGTGGTCGCCGGTGATCATGATGACCCGGATCCCGGCCCGGTGAGCCAGCCGGATCGCCTCGGCCGCCTCCGCCCGGGCCGGGTCGATGATGCCGACCATCCCGGCGTAGACCAGCTCTCGTTCCAGCGACTCGTCGGGCTCCGGCGGGGTGGTCTGCTCCAGCCGCCGGTACGCCACCGCCAGGGTCCGGAACGCCTGCGCGGAGAGCCGGTCCACATCGGCGAGCACCCGGGCCCGCCGCTCGTCGTCGAGCGGCACCGCGTCCTCGCCGACCTGCACGTGGGTGCACCGGGCCAGCAGCACGTCCGGCGCCCCCTTGGTGACCACCGCGATCTTCCCGGCCCGCGCCCGGTCGATCTCCAGCGCGGTCATCAGCTTCCGCTCCGAGGTGAACGGCACCTCGCCCACCTTCGTGAACCGGCCGGTCCAACCGTCTACATTGCCGAGCTTCCGCTCGGCCACCAGGAACGCGGCGTCGGTCGGGTCACCCTGGACGGTCCACTCGCCGGCCTGCTCCCGCAGTACGGCGTTGCTGGCGAGACTGCCGCCGCCGAGCACCCGCAGCACCTCCGGCCACAGTGGGCTGTCCGGGGTCAGCTGCCGGCCGGCGTGCTCGACCCGCCCCTCCGGCCGGTATCCCACCCCGGTCACCCGTACCTCGCCGGAGGCCGTGACCACCCGCTCGATGGTCATCTCGTTCCGGGTGAGGGTGCCGGTCTTGTCGGAGCAGATCACAGTCGCCGAGCCGAGCGTCTCCACCGACGAGAGCTTCTTGACGATCGCCTTGTGCAAGGCCATCCGGCGGACCCCGATCGCCAGCACCACCGACAGGATCGCCGGTAGCCCTTCCGGCACCGCCGCGACCGCCAGCGCCACCCCGAGCAGCAGCACGGTCACCAGGTCGTCGGCGTTGTCCACGCCGTTGACCAGCAGGATGCTGCCCACCACCACCGCGGCGATCACGATCACCGCGAGCCCGAGCATCCGGCCGAGCCGGCCGATCTCCCGCTGCAGCGGGGTCGGGTCCTCCTGGGTGGCGTGCAGCAGCCCGGCGATCCGGCCCATCTCGGTGGCCATCCCGGTGGCGGTCACCAGCGCCCTACCGGTGCCCTGCACCACCGCGGTGCCGCTGTAGACCATGTCCAGCCGGTCGCCGAGCGCGGCCGGCTCCGGCAGGGTCGCCGGGTCCTTCAGCTCCGGTTCGCTCTCGCCGGTCAGCGCCGCTTCCGCCACCCGGAGGGCGGCAGCGGCGACCAGCCGGCCGTCGGCCGGGATCGCGTCGCCCTCGGCGAGTACCAGGAGATCCCCGGGGACGACGTCGCGCGCGGCGATCCGTACCTGCTCGCCATCGCGGATGACGGTGGCGGTGCGGGCGGTGAGCTTGCGCAGCGCGGCCACCGCCTGCTCGGCCTTGGCCTCCTGCACGTAGCCGAGCACCGCGTTGAGGATCACGATCGCCGCGATCACGACCGCGTCGACCGGCCAGCCGTCGGCTCCCTCGGCCAGCCACGCCACGATCGAGATCACCACCGCGGCGAGCAGCAGGTAGATCAGCGGATCCTGGAACTGCCGGAGCCACTTGCGCCACCGCGGTTCCGGCGGCGCCGGCTGGATCTCGTTCGGCCCGGTGGCGGCCAACCGCCGCGCCGCTTCGTCGCCGCTCAGACCCTGCTCCGGGTCGGTGCCGAGGGCCCTGGCGACCGCCGGCACGTCGGCCACGGAGGGCTCGAACTCCATACTTCAAGGGTGGCACCGCGGGCGGCGCCGCGGGGCGATCTAGCCAACCCGATCTTCGACGATTTGGAGCGACCACCGGGCGTACGCCCAGCGGCGGCGAACTGTCGGACAGGCGACTCTACGGTCACTCTCAGTTGCTGAGTCATCAAAAGGGAGTAATCTGAGCTGCGTCGATCCAGGTCGATATCTGGATCACGAGGCCGGCCTCCTCCCGTCCACCCCCAACGAGAAAGGCCAGACCATGTTGCCGTTTGTTCGGCCCGGTGTCCGCCTCGTTGCCCTGTTCGCGCTGCTGGTCAGCGTGGTGGGCACGAACGCGGCCGCCGCGGCTCCCGCGCCGGCACAGGCGTTCCCGTCCCCCCTGCGGTTCGTCTCCTATCTCGACCTCGAATGCTTCCCGACCGAGCCGTATCAACCCCCGGATACCGTCGTCGTCACCCGGCACCTGAACCCGGTGCTGGCGGACCTGCCGCGGGAGGAGACCCGGCTCGGCGAGCGGGAGGAGCTGTGCGTCCCAGTCGCCAAGGACGATGTGTTCCCGCCGGAGGACGTCCTGCCGTTCATCGAGTACGTCGACCTGTCCTGCTACCGGATCGAGGGCAAGGCGGTCGACTTCCGGTTGAAGCTGGACCACCTCAACCCGCGGCTGGCCCAGTTCCCGACTCGGGAAGTGGCGATCCTCCACCCGGTGCAGCTGTGCGTGCCGGTGATGAAGAACGGGGTCAAGCCACCGGACGAGGTCCGGCGGCTGGTCTCGTTCATCGACCTCAAGTGCTATGTGGAGCGTCCACCGGAGTCGCTGGACGTGCAGCTCACGCTGACCCACCTCAACCCGGTGCTGCTTGAGCTGGGAATGCAGCAGGACAAGGTGATTGTGACCGAGAACCGGCAGCTGTGTGTGCCGGTCCAGAAGAACGACCAGCGGATCCCGGACGAGGTGCTGCGGATCGTGCAGTGGATCGACCTGGAGAAGTTCGAGGTCCGGGCGGAACGGCTACCGGAGCCGATCACGCTGGAGATCGACCACCTCAACCCGGAGTTCGCCGAGTTCCCGACCGAGAAGGTCACCCTGATCGGCGCCCGCCACCTGCTGCTGCCGGTGGCCAAGAACGGCGAGTTCCCACCCGAGGGGTAGCCAACCCACGGCGTGGCAACGAGGGGTAACCACCCTTGACAACTAGCGCGGTCCGGCGGGATCGGCACCGGTCTCGCCGGACCGCTTCGCCGCGAGCTCGTCCACGATCAGCAGGTCCCGGCGGAACTGGCCGGTCCGGTAGGCGGCCCGGCCCACCATGTGCGCGGCGACCGGCGCGGTGGCCAGCTGGAACGCGCCGACCAGCACCAGCGTGGTGATGTCCACGACGTTGCCCAACCGCAGCCCGGTGCCGGTCAGGATCAGCAACAACCCGAGCACCTGTGGCTTGGTCGCCGCGTGCATCCGGGACAGCAGGTCGGGGAACCGCAGCAGCCCGATCCCGGCGGCGAGGCTGAGCAGCGCGCCGGCCAGCAGGCAGGCACCGGCGATGAAGTCCACCACACCCGAGGCGTTCATGACCGCTCCCTCGCGTTCCGCGCGCGCCGGCGCTGGTTTCGCGGCGGCGCGACCACCGGCGAGTCCGGGTCGGCGAACCGGCCGACCGCGATCGACGCGATCGGACCGAGCAGCGCCAACCCGAGCAGGATCGGCAGGCCGGTCGAGTCCCGGGTGTAGGCCACCTCGGTGGCGATCGCGCCGACCGTGATCGCGAGCAGCGCGTCGTTGGCGACGATCCGGTCCAGTGAGGATGGACCGCGGATGATCCGGATCAGCGCCGCCCCGAACCCGACCGCGAGCAGCACCGCGACAATCCCGGCGACGATGATCATCTGAGATCCTCCTGGTTGGCGAGCTCGGCCAGTTCGGCCTTCGAGCCGATCGCCCGGACGATCCGGCCCTCCAGCGCGTGCACCTCGCGGCGGAACTGGTCGACCGCCGCCCGGTCGCTGACGTCGAAGACATGGATGTAGAGGATCCCGGCCGCCCGGTCCATGTCGACGATCAGGCTGCCCGGGATCAGCGACACCGCCTCCCCGCACAAGGTGAGGTTCAGGTCCGACCGGACCGCGAGCTGGACCCCGATCACCGCGCTGCGCGGCCGGTATCGCGGCCGGAGCGCGGTCCAGGCCAGCTTCGCGCTCGCGGACACCAGGTCGGTGAAGAACCTGCCCCAGAACCGCAGCAGCCCGAGCGGCCGGGGCCGGCCGGCGAACGTCACCGGCGGCAACGGGAAGGCGAGCACGATCAGCGCGGAGACCACCATTCCGGACAACAGGGTCGCCCACGAGAACACGCCCCACAGCAGCATCCAGATCGCGGTCAGCACGCCGACCGCGAGCAGCCAGTCGCGGGCACGCCGGGAGGGTCGGGCGATCATGGCGCACCGCCCGGGAACACGGCTTGTACGTACGGCTGTCTGGAGAGCAGGTTGCCGGCGGCGCGGTCGGTGATGTCGTAGAGCGGCCCGGCGATCAGCGTCAGCGCGGCGCCGGCGGCGACCAGCGCGGCGGTCGCGCCGACCATCAGCCGCGGCGACCGGCGCCGGTCCAGCTCGTCGGTGAGCTCCGGCGGCGACCGCCAGAACGCCAGGTTCCAGACCCGGCCGATCGCGTAGAGCGTCAGCAGGCTGGTCAACATCCCGCCGGCCACCAGCAGGTACGCGAGCCAGGTGCCCTCCTCGACGCCGGCGCGGACCAGCCCGAGCTTGCCGAGGAAGCCGGAGAACGGCGGGATCCCGGCGAGGTTGAGGGCCGGGATGAAGAACAGCACCCCGAGGATCGGGGCGGTCCTCGCCAGCCCGCCGAGCCGGTCGATCGCGGTGGTGCCGCCGCGCCGCTCGATCAGCCCGGCGACCAGGAACAGAGTGGTCTGGATGACGATGTGGTGGACCGTGTAGAAGACCGCCGCGGCGATCCCGGCCCGGGACGCCAGCCCCACCCCGAACAGCAGGTATCCAATGTGGCTGACCAATGTAAACGAGAGCATCCGTTTGATGTCGGACTGGGCGACCGCGCCGAGGATGCCGACGATCAGCGTCGCCAGCGCCGCCACCATCAGCAGGTCGGCCGCCCGGCCGCCCGGGAACAGCAGGGTCTCGACCCGGATGATCGCGTAGACCCCGACCTTGGTCAGCAGGCCGGCGAACACCGCGGTCACCGGGGCCGGGGCGGTCGGATAGCTGTCCGGTAGCCACGCCGACAGCGGGAACACCGCCGCCTTGATGCCGAACGCGAGCAGCAGCATGCCCTGCAGCAGCAGCCGCACGCTCGCCGGCAGCTCCTCCACCCGGGTCACCAGCTGGGCCATGTTGAGGGTGCCGGTGGCGGCGTAGACCAGCCCGATCCCGACCAGGAAGATCACCGAGGAGAGCAGGCTCACCACGACGTACGTGGTGCCGGCCCGGACCCGGTTCTCGGTGCCCCCGAGAGTGATCAGCACGTAGCTCGCGGCGAGCAGGATCTCGAAGCCGACGTAGAGGTTGAACAGGTCGCCGGAGAGGAACGCGTTGGTGACCCCGGCGGTCATGATCAGGTAGGTCGGGTGGTAGACGGACAGCGGCGCCGCCTCGTCACCGTCCGCGGCACCCTGCCCGATCGAGTAGAGCAGCACGCACAGGGTCACCGCCGCGGAGACCACCAGCATCAGCGAGGCGAGCTGGTCGGCGACCAGCACGATCCCCAGCGGCACCGGCCAGCCGCCGACCGCGACCACCAGCGGCCCGTCCCTGGAGACCACCAGCAGCGCCACCGCCACCGCCAGGGTGGCGGCGAGCACCCCGATGCTGACCGCCCGCTGGATCCGGGGGCGCCGGAACATCAGCAGCGTCACCCCCGAGCCGAGCAGCGGCATCACCACTGGGAGCGGGACCAGCCAGGTCATCGGGTCTCCGTCCCGGTCGGCCGGCCGCCGCCGCCGCTACCGCCGCCACCGCCGCTACCGCCGCCACCGCCGCGAGCGGCGCCGGCGGCCTCGGGCTCGTCGTCCTCGTCCTCGTCGTCGCCGCTCTCGCTGTCCGCCTCCTCCTCGTCGCCGTCGCCCGGGTCCGCGGTGGCGGCGTCGGAGCCCTCGTCCCGCTGGGCCATCGCCATGATCCGGCGGTCCTCGATGTCGTCCTGCACCTCGTCGTGGCCGACCAGCCGGAAGCTGCGGTACGCGAGCGCGAGCAGGAACGCGGTCATCCCGAGCGTGATCACGATCGCGGTCAGGATCATCGCCTGCGGGAGCGGATCGGTCATCTGCTCCGGCTCGGTGGTGCCGACGATCGGCGGCCCGCCCGGCGCGGCCGCGAGCAGGATCAGCAGGTTGGCGCCGTTGCCGAGCAGGATCACGCCCAGCAGCACCCGGGTCAGCGTACGTTCCATCAGCAGCGTCACCCCGGCGGCGAACAGCACGCCGATGGCGATCAGCATGATCAGGCTCGGGGTCACACGGCCTCCTTCGCGTGCTCGGCCTCCCGGTCGGCGTCCTGATGCCGGTCCACCTCGGCACCGAGACTGCGCAGCACGTCGAGCACCACGCCGACCACGATCAGGTACACGCCAATGTCGAAGATTGTGGATGTTACAAAGTGGACCTTGCCGAGCACCGGCACCGAGAAGTCCAGGATCGCGCTGCGCAGCACCTCGCCGCCGAGCACCATCGCGCCGACCCCGGTGCCGACCGAGATGAACAGCCCGGCGCCGAGCACCGCGCCGGCGTTTACCGGCGCGGCGGCGGCGAGCTCCAGCCGGCCGCCGGCCAGGTAGCGGATCACCAGCGCGAGCCCGGCCACCAGCCCGGCGGTGAACCCGCCGCCCGGGTTGTTGTGACCGGTGAACAGCAGGTAGACCGAGAGCAGCACGATGATGTGGAACAGCAGCCGGGTGACCACCTCGAGCATGGTGGAGCGGCGGCCCGCCTCGACCGTATGCCCGGCCATCAGCCACATCGGCTCGCCGGGCGGCGGCGTCGGCAGCGCGTCGCCGGGCCCGCGCCGGTGCAGCCGCTCCGACCGGCGGAAGATCAGGCTCGCCACCCCGGTGGCGACCGCCACCAGCACCGAGATCTCGCCCATCGTGTCCCAGGCCCGAATGTCGACCAGGATGACGTTGACGATGTTGTAACCACCGCCGAACGACACCGCCAGGTCCGGGAACTCCACCGAGATCGGGGTCGCGGTCCGGGCGCCGCCGGCGACGTACGCCATGCCGGCCATCACGGTCCCGACGGCGATCCCGATCGCCACCCGGGTCCACCGGGTCCGGCGCTGCGGCCGCTCCGAGAAATGGCTGGGCAGCCGGCGCAGCACCAGCACCACCATCACCATCGTGACGGTTTCCACCAGGAACTGGGTCAGCGCCAGGTCCGGCGCGCCGTAGAGCAGGAACACGCCGGCGACCGCGTAGCCGGTGATCCCGACCAGGATCACCGCGGTCAGCCGGCGGCGAGCCCGGGCCGCGAACACCGCTGCGAACACCAGGATCCCCACCGGCAGTACGTAGAGCGGAGTGTTCCAGAGCCGGAGCGGTTGCTCGAACGGCGCGCTGAGCGCGAGCACGGTGCTGGCGATGACGATCAGCACCAGCAGCACCACGCCGAGGTAGAACGGCAGCGAACCCCGCTGGGTGGCACCGGTCACCTCGACCGCGGTCCGGTCGACCGCGGCCATCAGCCGCTCGTAGATCGCGCCAGGGCCGGGCGCGTGCAGCCGGCGGGCGGCCGGGATGCCGGCCAGGTAGAACCCGGCGCCGAGCACCAGCACCAGCGCCGAGAGCCCGAGCGCCGGGCTCAGCCCGTGCCACAGCGCCAGGTGGTACGGCTCGCCGGTCGCCGGGAACTGGTCGGCGTACGGCGCCAGCAGCCGGTCGACCACCGGCGCGCCGATGCCGGCGGCCAGGCTCACCCCGACCAGCAGCACCGGCGCCACCAGCAGCGCCCGCACCAGCCGGCGCCGCCGGCCGGACAGGTGGTCCCCGACCATCGGCTTGGCGCCCGGATCCACCGGCACGACCGCGGGCTTGGTCGCGAACGCACCCCACAGGAACCGGATCGTGTAGGCGACCGTGAGCACGGTCCCGGCCAGGATGCCGGCGAGCGCCAGCCGGTCGGTGGTGCCGCCGTGGAGCAGCGCCTCGAAGATGGCTTCCTTGCTGACGAACCCGATCAGCGGCGGCAGCCCGGCCATCGACGCCGCCGCCAGCCCGGCGGTCACCGCGAGCACCGGCGCCTGCCGGCCCAGCCCGCTCAGCCGCCGCAGGTCCCGGGTGCCGGTCGCCTTGTCGACGATCCCGACCACCAGGAACAGCGCCGCCTTGAACAGCGCGTGGGCGAGCAGCATCGCCACCCCGGCCAGCGCGGCATCCCGCCCGCCGACGCCGAGCACCGCCGTCAACAGGCCGAGCTGGCTGACCGTACCGTATGCCAGCAGCAACTTGAGATCGTGCTGGCGCAGCGCCACCCAGCCGCCGTACAGCATGGTGGCCACGCCGCCGCCGACCGCCAGGATCTGCCAGGCGGTCGCCGCCGCGCCGGTGGTCACGGTGATCGCCGGCGCGAGCAGCGCCACCAGGAACACCCCGGCCTTCACCATCGCGGCGGCGTGCAGGTAGGCGCTGACCGGGGTGGGTGCCGCCATCGCTCCCGGCAGCCAGAAGCTGAACGGGAAGATCGCCGACTTGGACATCGCGCCGAGCAGGATCAGCACCACCGCGGTGCCGAGGTACCAGCCGTCCGGCAGCGCGCCGGCCGCCTCCGACCACCGGTAGCTGCCGGCGTGCTCGCCGAGCATCACGATCCCGACCAGCATCGCCAGCCCGCCGGCGGTGGTCACGATCAGCGCCTGCAGGGCCGCCCGGCGGCTCGGCCGGCTGGTGGTCAGGTGCCCGATCAGCAGGTACGAGCAGATGGTGGTCAGCTCCCAGAAGACGTACAGCAGGAGCAGGTCGTCGCTGATCACCAGCCCGAGCATGGTGCCCGCGAACGCGACGAACACGCTGGCGAACTGGCCGAGACCGGGCTCGTCGGCCTTGAAGTACTTGGCGCAGTAGCCCAGCACCAGCGCCCCGATCCCGCCGACCAGCAGCACCATCAGCCAGGACAGGGTGTCCAGCCGGAAGGTCAGGGTCAGGTCGAGCGGGCCCACCCAGGGATACGACGACTCGATCGCGCCGCCGTCGGCGACCCGGCCGGTCTGCGCGACCGCCCAGCCGGCCGCCGCCGCCGGTGCCGCCGCCAGGACATAGAACGCCCGCGGGCCGAGCCACCGAACCAGCACCGGTGCCGCGAACGCGAACGCCAGGTGCGCCAGCAGCAGCGTCAGCACGCCGCGGCCAGCGGATCCTGAACCCGCGCCGGCTCAGCGGCGAGCCCGAACCTGCTGCCGGGCTGACCGATGCGGCCCATCGTCATGCGGCACCCCTGTTCAGGAACGGGATTCGATGCCGCCCGCCGCCGGATTTCCCAGCGGCGCGCCGGATTACCGAACCCGGGTCGGATCCTCATCGCGCGGACATGGTGGCGACGGCGTGACCAACGCCCGACCCACGGCCGGCGCCGGCCCGATCGCGCCGCCTAGCGCCGACCCGACCCCGCCCCCCGCGACGGCGATCGACTCAGCGCGACCCAAGTTTAGCCGGTCCCGGCGGGTTGCCAGCCCGGACAGCGAGCGGGGGTACGGCGACCCGGCTCGCCGCGATCGCGCGGGCGGCCGGGTCGCCGGGCTCGGCTGCGGTCAGCTGACCGTGCAAGCCGCCCCGTTCAGCAGGAACTCGGTCGGTTCGTTGTTGGTTCCGGACCAGGTGCCCAGGAACCCGATGTTGACGCTACCGTTCGCCGGGATGTTGAGGTTCCAGGTGTCATTGGTGACGGTCACGGTGGCACCGGACTGGTCGAACCGGCCGTTCCACAGGCTGTCGACCTGCTGGCCGTCGCCGAAGTCCCACTGCAGCTGCCAGCCGTTGATGGCGGTGTTGCTGGTGTTGGTGATCGTCACGTCCGCCTGGAACCCGCCGTTCCACTGTGCTGTGACGTCGTACGACACCGCGCAGTCGCCCGGCTCCGGCTCGGGATCGGTGTCCGGGGTGGTGAACGGCGCCGCCGAGGTGAGGTCCGACACCACGCCGGTGTTGCCGTTCCTGGCCCGTACCGCGATCTGGTACGAAGTGGACGGTTCCAGCCCGGTGATGGTGGTGGAGGTCGACGGCGGGTTGCCGGTGACCGTGGCCACCACCTGCTGTCCGCCACCGGCGACGTTCACCAGCTCGTAGGCGGTGACGCAGCCGGTCGAGGCACCCCAGGACGCCTGCGCGGTGGTGCTGGTCACGTTCGAGATGATCGCCGGACCGGGGACGGACGGCGGCTCGTCCGGGCAGGCGCCCGGCTGGCCCGGACCCGGCTCGCCCGGGTCGCCGCCGATCCCGACCACTTCACCGTTGCCGCCGTCGAAGATGATGTCCGAGCAGCTGATGAAGTCCTCCGGGCTGTCCGACCGGACCCAGTGGATCACCAGCAGGTGCAGGCCCTGCCGGTCGTTGGGCAAGGTGGTGTCCCAGAAGTAGTAACCCAGCCCGCCGGAGCCGCCGGTCTGGTCCGGGTCGACTACCGAGTCGATCAGCTCCAGGCTGCTCCAGGTCAGTGGTGCGGTCGGGTTGTAGCCCGGCCGGGTCAGGTAGATGTCGAACCGGCCTGGGTGCGGAGCCCAGTTGTTGTGCCGGAACTCGTAGGTGGCGCCGGCGGTCACCCGGGTCCGCGGCCAGTCGGTGCGCGGCTGGTTGTAGGGCGAGAAGTCGTACGGACCCTCGCCGTTGAGATTGCAGATCTCGCCGTCGCGGATGACCCCGACGGTGGCGCCGTCGTTGGTCGGGTTGAGGTTGGCGAACCAGTTGTAGAACGGGTCGATGCCCGCCTGGTCCAGCACGCTCTGGCAGGCCGGGTTGTCCGGGAAGATCTGGCCGTCCTTCAAGCCGTCCACCCAGCACAGGTATTGCCGGCTGCCGGGGAACAGGGTGGCGCCGTGCGCCTGCGCCGGGCTCGGGCTGGCGACCAGCACCAGGATGCCGGCCCCGGCCGCGATGAGGCCGGCCGCCAGACCGGCGGCCAGTTTTCGGAAGAGCTTCACGAGTGTGTCCTTTCGGGAGAGCAACACAAACGGGAACTCGCCCCGCCTCGTCGCCTGGCTCCCGCGACACTCAATTGGAAAGAAGCATAGCCTGGAAGCGCTCCCACGATCAACAGATCACGACCGCGCGGGCCGGCGCTCGGACCCGCGGTCGAGGTGGTTCATCCGGACCGGAGCGAGCTAGTTCTTCCGGGACCGGAGCAGCGCGCCCAGCCGGTCGGCGTAGACCGGCCGGCCGAAGTGCCAACCCTGCCCGACTTCGCAGCCCAGCGCCCGCAACGCCCGTGCCTGGCCGGCCGTCTCCACCCCCTCGGCGGTCACCGAGAGGCCGAGCTTCGAGCAGACCGAAATCAGTCCATTCAGGATCGGATGGCCGACCTTCTGGTCGTCCAGGCCGTCCAGCAGCTGGCTCGCCAGCTTGATCCCGGCCACCGGCAGGCTGTAGAGGTAGGCGAAGTTGGAGTAGCCGGTGCCGAAGTCGTCGATCACGATCCGGACCCCGCGGTGGGCCAGCGCCTCCAGCTCGCTGAGCGCGTGCCCGCCGCTGACCACCACCGCCGCGCTTTCGGTGATCTCCAGCTGCAACCGGGTCGGCGGCAGCCCGGTCCGGTCCAGCACCTCCAGGATCTCGGCGGCGAGGCCGGGCTGGTGCAGCTGCCGGGCCGACAGGTTGACGCTGACGTACGGCGGTGCGGTGCCGTTGCGGGACCGCCAGCGGGTGGCGGTCTGGCACGCCTCCGCCAGCAGCCGGATCCCGAGCGGGACGATCAACCCGGTGTCCTCGGCCAGCTCGACGAACCGGTCGGCGCCGAGCACCCCGAGTTCGGGATGGTGCCAGCGGGCCAGCGCTTCGAACCCGGCGAGCCGGCCGGTCGCCAGTTGCACCAGCGGCTGGTAGGCCAGCGTGAACTCGCCTTTCCGCATCGCCGACGGGATCTGCGACGAGAGCCGGTAGCGCGCCACGTCGCGGCTGTTGCGCGCCTCCTCGTACCGCCGCCACCGGTTCCGGCCGTCCGCTTTCGCCCAGTGGAGCGCGACGTCGGCCGCCTGCAGCAGGCTGGACGGGGTGGCGTCCTCGGCCGCCCGCTCGACCACCCCGGCACTGGCGGTGATGGTCAGCTCCAGCCCTTCCACATGGAACGGCTTGGCGAGTGCGGCGAGCACCCGGTCAGCCACCTTGGTCGCGTCCTCCGGGCCGTTGGTGTTCTCGATCAGGATCGCGAACTGGTCGCTGTTGCGGCGCACCACTAGGTGGCCCAGATCGGCGGCGAGCCCGCGCAGCCGGAGCGTGACCGCGACCAGCAGCCGGTCGCCGACCCGCGGGCCGAGGCTGTCGTTGATCCGCTCGAACCGGTCCAGGTCGATGCAGCACAGCCCGAGCCGGCGTGCCGCCTCCGGCGCGGTGAGCAGCTGCCGGAGCCGGTTCACCAGCAGCCGCTCGTTCGGGAGGTTGGTGAGCGAGTCGTGCAGGGCCGCGTACCGGTAGCGGGCCTCGCTGGCCCGCAGCTCCCGCTCCGCCTCGGCCTGGGCCGCGGTGGCCGCCGCCCGGATCAGCTCCTGCGCGTCCAGGGTCCGGTTCTGCAGCGCTCGCGCGAACCCGGTCGAGAGTTCGGCGAGCAGCGTCGACAGCCGGGCCTCGGCGGCCTCGCCGGCCAGCCCGAGATCGGCGAGCAGCCTGGTCTGGAGCACCGTGATCGTGCGGCCGAGCACCTCCGGCGCGGCGTAGTCGGCGGCGACCAGCCCGGCCCCGACCGCGTGGCCGGGTGACGGGTCGAACGGCTCGCTGCGCATCGCCGCGGTGAGCTGGTCGGCGAACCGCTGCATCAGGCTCTGCCGCTCGGGCCGGCTCATCGGCACGAAGCACACCTGGTGGATGGCGGTCAGCCAGGCCCGCACCAGCTGCTCGGGCGCGGCCCGACCCGGCGCGGGCGGAGCCGTACCCGGCTCGGGCCCGGCCGGACCGCGCCGAGCGGGCCCGGTGCCGGCCGGCTCGGGTGCCGTCATGGCTTGCGCCCCACCCCTGCGTACTGGCCGGACCGCTCCGGATGCTCGCCGACGTCGTCCGGGTCCTCCGGCCGCCACTGCGGCACGTAGACCACCCCCGGCTCGACCAGCTCGAACCCCTCGAAGAACCGGCACACCTCGGCGTGGCCGCGGAGCGTCAGCGGATATTCGATCCGCTTGGTCAGCGAGTCGAACCCCGCCGGCACCGCCAGTCCGTCGGCGGTCCCGTGGCTGATCACCAGGTGACTGCCCGGCACGAACTGGCTGGTCAGCCGGGCCACGATCTGGTGCGGGTCAACCTCGTTCGGCATCGCGTGCAGGATCGCCACCAGCAGCAGCGCGATCGGCTTGTCGAAGTCGAGCATCGCCCGCAAATCCGGATGGTCGAGGATCGCGTCCGGCCGGCGGAGGTCCTCCTGGATCACGGTGGCGCGGTCGTTGCCCGCCAGGATCGCCCGGCTGTGCGCTACCGCGACCGGGTCGATGTCGACGTAGACCACCCGGGCGGTCGGGTCGATCCGCTGCGCCACTTCATGGACGTTGCCGACGGTGGGCACCCCGGAGCCGATGTCGAGGAACTGCCGCACCCCGGCGTCGACCAGGTAGCGGACCGCCCGGTAGAGGAAAGCCCGGTTGGCCCGGGCGTGCACCGCGATGTCAGGCATGTAGGTCAGTGCCTGTTTGGCGGCTTCCCGGTCGACTGCGAAGTTGTGGCTTCCGCCGAGCAGATAGTCATAGATTCGAGCGGCACTGGGCCTATTGATGTCGACGTCCTCGGGGGCCCAGTCACGGTGATCCATCCGTTCCTCCTCGTGGTAGCCCCCGTTCGATCCACTCCGGAACCGCCAATCGTACCGTTCCTGATCAGCGATTGGTAAGAAATCCGAACGATCATCGGGTCATGGGGCGGCCGAGGTAACTACCGGCAATGGGCAGTACGGGTTACCGCGCGGAACCCGATCCGGCGGTGTCCCCGGTCGGGCGCGCCAACCAGGTAGGGCTGCGGTCGGGCGCTAGGAGCGGCCGGACGCCCGGCGGCTGCCGAGCCCTTCGTCGCGCCCTTCCGGCGACTCACCGCGCAGCGCGGTCACCAGCTCGTCACGGGCCCGCGCCACCCGCGACCGGACCGTCCCGATCGGACAGTCGCAGACCTCGGCCGCCTCCGCGTAGGACAGGCCGAGCACCTGGGTGGCGACGAACGCGGCCCGCCGGTCCGGGTCGAGCCGGTCGATCAGCTCCCGGAGCGCGACCCGGTCGTCGAACCGGTCGGGCACCGCGCCGGCGGCCGACTCCAGGTCGTCGTCGGCGGTCTTCGGCCGAGCTCCGGCCGCGCGATGATGGTCGACCGCGACTCGCCGCGCAATCGCGTACAGCCAGGTGCGGGCCGACGAACGGCCGGCGAACCTGGGCAGTGACCGCATCGCCCGCAGGTAGGTCTCCTGGGTGAGGTCCTCGGCCTCCCGCGGGTGGACCAGGCTGGCGAGGAAGCGGTGCACCTGCGCCTGGGTGGCCCGGATGAACGCGGCGGCGGCGGCCCGGTCGCCGGCCTTCGCCGCCAGCGCCCAACCGGTCACCGTCGCATCATCGTCAGCGGCCATTCCTGCAGGTTAGCCGGTGTTCTCCGGGAATCGGGTACCCCCTAGGGGAACTCCGTCACCGGTTGGACCGACTATTGGTACGTGGGCGGATGTGACGACTTCCGGGAAGCGCTCTCGGCCCGGCTGGACGGTGAGGACGAGGAACCGGTCGGCGCGGCCGCGCTCGACGCGCACCTGGCCGACTGCCGGGCCTGCCGCCGGTGGTGGGACGACGCGGTAGCGGTGAACCGGCTGGTCCGGACCGGCCCGGCGGTGGCCGGCGTGGACGTGACCGAGGCGGTGCTGGCCGCCGCCCCCGGCCGGCGCTGGGCCCGGCTCGCGGTCGCGCTGCGGGTGGCGCTCGGCGTGCTCGGCCTCGCGCAGCTGGTGCTGGGTGTGTACCAGATCACCATGATGGCCGGGTTCGAGGATTCGGTGCTGCACCACCCGGCCGCCGAGGGGGCGACCCTCGGGCACCTGTGGCACGAGACGGCGGCCTGGAACGTGGCGGTCGGTGGCGGGTTCCTGTGGATCGCCAGCCGCCGCGGCCGGCCGACCGGGGTGGCCCCGACTTTGACCGTGTTCATCGTCGCGCTGGCCTTGCTCAGCGGCAGCGACGTGATCGCCGGCCTGGTCGAGCCGCTCTGGTTGACCAGCCACGGGTTCGTGCTGGCCGGGTACCTGATCGTGCTGGCGCTGTGCCGGCCGGAGTTCGACCTGACCCCGCCCGGCGACCGGGCCGGCGGCTGGCGGCTGCTGCGGCGCGGCTCGCGTACCGCCCAGTGGGCCGCGGTCGTGCCGTTCCCGGACCGAAACCGCAACCAGCCGGCAGCCCACTACCCCTACCGGGAGGCGGCATAGCGGCCCGCAAACGGTGTGCGGGACGATACCGTCGACCTATGGCATCGATGCCGCCGGTGGCGGAAGCCCGCCGGGTGTGGCCGCGGCTACTCGCCTTCGGCGCGGCCGAGCCGCCAGTAGCCCATGAACGCCACCGACCGGCGGTCCACCCCGCGCTCGCTGACCAGGTGCCGGCGCAGGGTCCGGATCACCCCGGCCTCGCCGGCCAGCCAGGCGTAGACCCCGGCCGGGTCGCCTTCCGGCACCTCCCACAGCAGCTCGGTGTCCACATCGACGTCCTCAACCGGCCCGCCCATCGGCTCCGGGTTCTCGCCGAGCAGCCGGCCGGCCGCCGCCCGGACCGCCGGCACCAGCCGGCTGCCGTGCGGCTGGCCGGAGCGCGGTAGCCAGCTCACCGCCAGCCCTGGCGGCGCGGCCAGGGTGAGCGTGTCGGCCGGGTACGGGACCTCCAGCAGCACCTCGCCGCGGGCGTCGGCCGGCAGCCGCTCCAGGATCGCGGCGACCGCCGGCACCGCGGTCTCGTCGCCGGCGATCAGCATCGGGGTGCCCGGCGCCGGCGGCCGAAACTCCACGCCGCCGTGGTCACCCGGGTAGCCGGCGTCCGGGCCGACCAGCATCGCCTGGTCGCCGGGCCGGACCACGGCCGCCCACCGGGCCACCGGCCCGTGGCCGCCGCCGTGCCGGACGATGTCTACATCGACCCGTGGCGGTGCCTGCCGGACCCGCCGGACCGTGTAGGTCCGGATCGGGTTGCGCAGCGCGTCCGGGAGTGCCCGCCACCGCTGGTACCAGTCCGGGCCGGTCGGCAGGTGCGCCAGGCCGTGCCCGGGCACCGGCAGCACCAGCTTGATCCGCTGGTCGTAGCCGTTGTCGGCGAACCCGGCCAGGTCCGGGCCGGCGAAGCTGACCCGCAGGAACGACGGGCTCAGCTCGCGTACCTCTGCCACTTCGACGGCGAACAGCCGCCACGGCGCGACTACCCCCTGGTGCGCCATAGCAACCACAGGAAGTACGGGGCACCGACCAGCGCGGTGACCAGGCCAGCGGGGATCTGAGCGGGCGCGATCACGGTCCGCCCGAGCGTGTCGGCGAGGCTGACCAGCAGCGCGCCGAGCACCGCGGCCACCGGGATCACCCGGGCGTGCGCGCCGCCGACCAGCGCCCGGGCCGCGTGCGGCGCGACCAGCCCGACGAACCCGATCACCCCGACCGCGGCGACCGCGGTGGCGGTGAGCGCGGCGGCGGTGCCGAGCACCACCAGCCGGGCCCGTTCGATCCGGATCCCGAGGATCCGCGGCGTGTCCTCGTCCAGGGTGAGCAGGTCCAGCTCGCGCCGGGCCAGCGCCACCAGCGGTACGCCGAGTAGCAGCGCCAGCGCGACCGGGGCGAGCTGGTCCATGGTCCGCCCGTAGGTCGAGCCGGAGAGCCAGGTCAGCGCCTTCGCCGTGTTCCACGGGTCGACCGCGACGATGATGAAGGCCACGATCGCCATCCCGCCGGACCAGAACCCGATGCCGATCAGCACCAGCCGGTCCGGGTTCAGGCCGCCCCGCCAGGCCAGCGCGTAGACCGCGGCGAACGCGATCACCGCCCCGACTCCGGCCGCGCCGGCCATCGCCCACAGCCCGGCCAGCGGCACCAGCGTCAGCAGCGCCACCGCGCCGACCCCGGCGCCGGCGGTGATCCCGAGCAGCCCGGGCTCGGCGAGCGGGTTGCGGCAGGCCGCCTGCACGGCGGTGCCGGCGACCGCCAGCGCCGACCCGGCGAGCACCGCCGCCAGCACCCGCGGCACCCGCTGGTCGAGTACGAACGTGACCCGGGTCCCGCTGCGATCTTGCAGCCAGTTGACCACGTCACCGGTGAGCAGCCAGGTGTCACCGAGCAGCAGCCCGAGCACGATCGCGCCGACGAGCGCGGCGACCGCGAGGCCGAGCACGACCGCGAAGAACCGGCGCGACCGCATCGCGGCCAGCCGGGCGGCCGGCGGCTGCCGGGTCGGGCCGGAGTCGCGGTGCCGGCGGGCCAGCCAGACCAGCACCGCCGCCCCGGCCACCGTGGTCACCACGCCGGTCGGGATCTCCACTCCGGCCTGGCCACCGAGCACCGCCCGGACCGCGATGTCGGCGACCAGCACGACCAGCACGCCGGCGATGCCGGACAGCGGCAGCAGGACGAGGTGCCGATGCAGGCCCGGGATCCGGGCGGCGAGCAGCCGTACGATCACCGGCGCGCTCAGCCCGACGAAGCCGATCGGCCCGGCCAGCGTCACTGCGGCCGCGGCGAGCAGCACCGCCAGCACGATCGCGAGCAGCCGGGTCTGCCGGACGTGCACCCCGAGCGCCGCCGCGGTGTCGTCACCGAGCCCGAGGATGTCCAGCCGGTGGGCGAGCAGCAGGCAGCCGGCCGCGGCGAGCAGCACCACCGGTGCCAGCTGGCTGACCGCGGTCAGGCTGGTCTGCACCAGCGTGCCACTGCCCCACGCGTACAGGCCGACCGTCGCCTGCTCATAGAGCAGCAGCAGGAGGAAGGTTGCCGAGTGGAGGGCGAGCGCGAGCACGGTGCCGGCGAGGATCACCCGGGTCGGGCCGCTGCGGCCGCCGGCCGACAGCAGCAGCACCAGCCCGGCCGCGGCCAGCCCGCCGAGGAACGCGATCGCGCCGGCCGGGAGCGCCGGCAGCGTGAGCCCGAACGCGGCGGCGGCCACCACCGCCAGGAACGCGCCGCTGTTGACCGCGAGCGTGTCCGGGGAGGCGAGCGGGTTCCGGGCGATCGACTGCAGCGCCGCGCCGGCGATCCCGAGCGCGCCGCCGACGGTCAGCGCCGCGAGCAGCCGCGGCAACCGGGAGGCGACCAGCACCCGTACCGCTTCCTGGTCGGGGTGGAGCAGGTCCAGCGGACCGACCGCGGCCGTGCCCTGGGTGATGTGGATCGCGGCCAGCACCACCAGCAGGCCGCCGGCACCCGCGAACGCCCCCGCCACCGTCAGCTTGCGGGCCGGCGGCGGGGGCATGGCGGCGGCGGTGGCGGGACCGGCCGCCGGCCGGGTCAGCAGATCGCTCAAGGCGCGTACACCTGCAGCAGCGCGTCGATGAACTGCTCGCACGAGCGTGGCCCACCGAACGTCCAGATCCCGTCCGGCAGCTTGTGCAGCTGTCCGTTCTGGACGAACGGCAGGTTGTCCCAGATCGCGTTGCCGGCCAGTCCGTCGGCGAACACGTCGTTGCCGTCCGAGGCGTTGTAGAAGAAGTGGAGGTCCTCCTCGTCCTGCAGCGCGGTCATACCCTCCACATCGGTGGTGCCGAGTCCCCAGACCTCGTCCACTTCGCCGGTCCAGGCGTTCACCAGCCCCAGCTCGGTGGCGACCTCGGAGACCAGCGCACCCTCGCCGAACATCCGGATCGAGATCGAGCTGCCCTGCTGCCAGCCGTCGGCCATCGCGAACTTCGCCCCGGCCGCGCCGGCGTCGGCGAGCCGCTGCTGGCCGTCGGCGATCGCGGTGTCCAGTTCGGCCAGCAGCGCCTCGGCCTGCTCGACCCGGCCGACCGCGGTGGCGATCATCAGCAGGTCGTCCCGCATCCGGGCCAGGTTGTCGCCGGCCGCGTCGCTGCCGGTGGTGACCAGCACCGGGACGTACTCCTCGATCTGGGTCACCAGCGCCGAGCCGCGCTCGGCCTCCATCACCACCAGGTCCGGCTCGAGCGCGACGATCGCGTCCACACTGGGCTCACCGCGCAGCCCGACGTCGGTGACGCTGTCGTCGAGCGGGGCGGCGCTGACCCAGGTGCCGTACCCGTCGACATCGGCCACCCCGACCGGCATCACGCCGAGGCTTACCAGCATCTCCACCTCGCCCCACTCCAGACCGACCACTCTGGATGCGGGCTGCTCGAGGGTGACCGTCTCACCGCGACTGTCGGTGACCGTGACCGGGCCACCGGTCGGCTCGCCGGACTGGGCGGGGGCGGACGGTTCCTCGGTGCTGCCGCACGCGCTCAGCAGCAGCGCGGCGGCGAGGGTGAGGGCTGGTACTCGCAGGTTCATCGAATCTCTCTGTCGGTATGGCGGCCGATCGGCCGCGTGTGCACTTGTCCGGTCACCGGGTCGGTGACCACTTCGATCCGGATCCCGTACGCCTCGGTCAGGGTCGCCTCGGTGAGCACCTCGGCCGGCGCCCCGGCGGCGAACACCCGCCGGTTGTGCAGCAGCACCAGGTGATCGGCGATCGCGGCGGCCTGGTTGAGGTCATGCAGGACCACCCCGACCGCCACCTCGTGCTGGTCGGCCAGGTCGCGTACCAGATCGAGAATCTCGACCTGGTAGCGCAGGTCCAGGAAGGTGGTGGGTTCGTCGAGCAGCAGGACACCGGTCTGTTGGGCGAGGCAGGTGGCGAGCCAGACCCGCTGCAGCTCGCCGCCGGACAGCTCGTCCACCGCCCGGTCGGCCATCCCGGCCAGGCCGGTGACCGACATCGCCCAGCTGATCGCGGCGGGTCCGTCCGGGTCGTCGGCCCGCCAGCGGCCGCGGTACGGATGGCGACCGTACCCGACCACGTCCCGGACACAGATGCCGGTGGGAGTGGGGCGGCTCTGCGCCAGCAGGGTGACCCGGCGCGCGAACTGTTTCGGCGACAACTGCCAGGCGGTGGCGCCGTCGTCGAGCGTCACCTCGCCGCGGTCCGGCCGGTGCAGCCGGGCGAGCGCGCGGAGCAGGGTGGACTTGCCGCTGCCGTTCGGCCCGACGAGTGCTGTGACCTTGCCCCGGTGCAGCGCTACCGAAGCGCCTTCGACGACCGGGGTACCGTGGTAGCCCACGGCCAGGCCGTCGCACATGATCGCTGATCCCGCCACGGGGGATTAGGTTAGCCTAACCTCGCTTTGGCTTGTCAACCCCTCCGTGGACGCTGGACCCGAACGGGCCGGGGGACACGGCCGCGCCGCCCGGCGAGGCCGAGCGGCGCGGTCGGTCGTACCGGATGAACCTAGGCGGCGGTGGTGGCGGGCTGGTGGATCATCCGGGGGCCGCGGCGTTGGCGCGGGATGCGCCGGGCCGGGCTGTTGGCCCGCGGCCCACCGGCCGGCGGGCCAGCGGCCGGCGGACCGGCGGTGAGCGCCTGCCGGAGCCGCTGCTCGGCCGAGGCGCGGATCGTGAACAGCGTCGATCGCGACCGGCCGAACCTGGCGGCCAGCTGGTTCATCGGGATGTCCGCGACGTGGCTCGCGAACAGCAACTGCGCCTCGAACTGGCTGAGGATGCCGCGGCTGCGGGCCCACCACAGTAGATCGTGGAGGGCGGACCGGTCGTCGCTGTCGGTGAGGTCGGAGGCCTCGTGCAGGCTCAGTCCGGCTGAGATCTCCGGACGGGTCCGGTCGTGGCTGCGGATCAGCCGCTGCCGGCAGTCGAGCAGCAGGTTGGCAGCGATCCGGCGCGGTCGGCGCTGCCAGGGGTATGTGCGGATCAAGATGGTCAGCTCGGCGAACACCACCGCTTCGCTGGTCGGCTGGTCGCCGATCATCGCGGCCAGGCTCTGGCTGAGCCGGATCGCGCCCGGTACCAGCAGTTGCAGGACCACCCGGGCGGCGAGCAGCTCGCCGTGCCCGGTGACCGCGCCGAGGCGTACCAGCGCGGCCAGGATGCGGTCGCCACGCTCGGGGTTGCTCCGGTCGTGGACGATGGCGCGAAGTTGGCCGAGGTCGGTCATGCCAGCCAGGGCTGGTTCGAGCCGTGCCCAGCGCGCGAGCGCTTGTGCGGTGGCCGGCGACGAAACCAGGTGTTCCCATTCAGCATCTAGTCGATGCGTGAGACTGGCAGGGGTGGCTGATATAGACATGGCAAAATGCCCTTCCCGGTTGTTACGGAGGAGGACATCGTCGGGGAAGATCACGCACAGGCGACGGACACAGAGTGTGCCGTCACTGTCACGAATCTGACTGTGATCGACCGCCGGTTCGGCTGAGCTGGGAAATCGCGGGCGCAGGCACAGGTGCGAGCAACTTGTGAGGAGACTTTCGGCCACTACCTCGGTCAGCGCCGGACGCTCCACGGTGTTCCATGCGCTTAGGGTTATGACGGTCCATCGCGGTGATGTGATGTGCGGACAGTCGACGCGACGGGGCCGTCAACCACGGGTGGCGGCCGACGAACGTGACCAAACGAACGGTGCACCCCGCGGGTCTGGAGATTCCCCGGTTGGACTCCGCGAGGTAGCCAAGGTCACGCCGCCGGCCGCCACTCAACGATAGCCCCTTCCCCCCGGGGTTCCACTAGCCAGCCGTCCCCGATACCCGATCGGTCGACGACC
>DATCKZ010000117.1:0-10251 GCA_036564175.1 Natronosporangium sp. | reverse complement strand
GTGTTGTGGTCCTGCACCACCTGCGGCGCGTGCGTGGAGCAGTGCCCGGTGGACATCGAGCACGTCGACCACATCGTCGACCTGCGCCGGTACCAGGTGATGATCGAGTCCAGCTTCCCGTCCGAGGCCGGGACGATGCTGCGGAACCTGGAGAACCGGGGGAATCCGTGGGGTACGACCGGCCGGGAGGATTGGACCAAAGGGCTGGACTTCGAGGTCCCACGGGTCACCGACGGCGGCGACTTCGAGTACCTGTTCTGGGTCGGCTGCGCCGGCGCGCTGGAAGACCGCGCCAAGCAGACCACCCGCGCGGTCGCGACGCTGCTGCACCAGGCCGGCGTATCGTTCGCGATCCTCGGCGAAGGAGAGACCTGTACGGGTGACCCGGCGCGCCGGCTCGGCAACGAGTTCCTGTTCGAGATGCTGGCCCGGCAGAACGTCGAGACGCTCAACGAGGCGTTCGGCGACCGGCCGCTACCGCAGCGGAAGATCGTGGCGACCTGCCCGCATTGCTTCAACACGCTGGCCAACGAGTACGGGCAGCTGGGCGGCGACTATCGCGTCGTGCACCACACGCAGTTGCTCGCCGAGTTGGTGAAGGAGGGCCGGCTGACCCCGGTCCGTTCGGTCGATAATGGACTCACCTGGCACGACCCGTGCTACCTCGGCAGGCACAATCGCGTGTTCACGCCGCCCCGCGAGTTGCTCGGGTCGGTGGCCCAGCTGACCGAGATGCCGCGCAACTCGGAGCGCTCGTTCTGCTGCGGCGCGGGCGGCGCTCGCATGTGGATGGAAGAGCGGATCGGCAAGCGCATCAACACCGAGCGGGTGGAGGAGGCGCTCGCCACCGGTGCGAACACGATCGCGGTCGGCTGCCCGTTCTGCCGCACCATGCTCACTGACGGGCTGACCGGCAAGCAGGCCGCCGGTGAGGCTGGCGAGCAGGTGGAGGTGGTCGACGTGGCCACGGTGCTGCTCCGCGCGACGAAGTAAGCGGTCGCCGTCATGCTGGGCTGGGCCGCGGAATACCTCGCGGATCCCCGTACCCCGATCGTGGTGCTGAGCCTGGTGTTGTTGGCGGCGCTGGTGGCCCGGCCGCTGGCCCTGCTGACCCGCTGGCCAGTGTGGACGACCGCGGCGATGCTGCAGGCGGCCGCGGTGGTTGGGATCCTCACGCTCGGTCCAGCGCCTGGTCACCCGCTGACTGGGCCGGACGGTGCCGCGTTAGTCGACTGTGTCCAGACGCTCGGAAGTCCGTCGGCGTGGTGGGAAGGGCTGATCGCCACCGGTGACCGGGGCGAGCGGGTCGGGAACGTCTTGATGTTCATGCCGTTGGGCTGCTTCGCGGTGCTGGTAACCAAGCGGCCGGTGCTGACCGCGCTGGTGGTTGCGTTTGCACCCAGCGTGATTGAGCTGAGTCAGGTCCTCATCGGAGGCGGGCGGGACTGTGCGGCCAACGACTGGTTGAACAACGCGACCGGAGGATTACTGGGAGTGTTGGTCGGGTGGACGGTTTTGCGCGGAGGTGCCGGAATTTCCAAGGAAACCCGCCGATCCGTACCGTAGCCGTTGGACATTGGTGCACCTAGCGTATTGGTGTAGTTACACGACTATCCTCTTTCCAGCGGCTCTTTCCGGTGACTTGACCGCGCTTGACGGATAGGTTTAGGCTCTGCAGTCGTTGAGCCGGCAGTCGGTTGCCCAACCCGGGCGACCCGGCCAACACCGCCGAATCATCCGGCCGGAGCCTCCGGTCGGGTGAACCGGGGAACCATACGCACAACTCGGGGGTGAGTCCGCGAGCGATCGCGGTAGGGCGTCACTTCCCGCCCGAACCCGTCAGCTAACCCGGTAGGCGGTTTGGAAGAAGGGGTACGGTCCCCGTGGCAGGACATGCCAAACGGCGGTCGGTCTTCTCATTGGTAGTGGCGGTGACCGTGGTTGCTCCGGCGCTGTCACTGACTGCGACACCCGCGTCCGCTCAGGACACTCTGCAAGAGGTCGACGCGGAGATCGAGGAACGATTCCGCGAGCTCGAGCCGGTCATTGAGGACTACAACGCGGCTCGAATCGAGCTCAAGGAGCTGGAAGACGAAGCCGACGCGCTCGCCGAGGAGCTGGCACCGCTACAGGAGGAAGTGGACGCGGCGCGGGCCGAGGTGACCGACATCGCGGTCTACACGTTCAAGGGCGGCACCCTGTCGGCGGTGAACGCGCTGCTGACCACCGGCTCGCCGCTGACCATGGCCGAGCAGCTCACGGTGCTCAACCAGTTCGCGAAGTCGCAGCAGGCGACGATCAGCGACGCCGCGGCGATCATGGCCGAGTACGAGGCCGAGCGGGCCGAGCTCGACGCGAAGATCGACGAGCTGAAGGCGCTCGAGGAGGAGCTCGGGCAGCGGGCCGACGAGATCGAGGCCGAGATCGACGAGCTGAAAGAGCTCCGCGAGGAGCTGCTCGGTGACCAGGCCGCGCCGGTGAGCACCGGGAACGCGGGTGAGTGCCCGTCCTACGACCCGGGCGGTGCCGCCGGGATCGCGATCCGGTTCGCGTGCGCGCAGATCGGCAAGCCGTACGTGTACGGCGCGGCTGGGCCGGATTCCTATGACTGCTCCGGACTGACCGCGGCCGCCTGGGCCGAAGCCGGGGTGAGTCTGCCGCACAACGCGGCCGCCCAGCGCGACGCGGTCGCCTACATCGAGCGCAGTGACCTGCAACCGGGTGACCTGGTCTTCTACTACAGCGACCTCAGCCACGTCGCGTTGTACGCCGGTGACGGCTACGTCATGGAGGCGTCGAACCCGACCCGGCCGCTGGGGATGTCGCCGATCGACCAGAAGCCGATCCACAGCTATGGGCGGCCCTAGACCCGACGGTTAGCTCCCGCCATCCCCCCGGGCGGGACCCTGGGCGCCCGCCGTGCGTGTCCCCGTCGCGCGGCGGGCGCCCGAGCGTTCTTCGCAGCTGCTTCGGGTCAGCGGGTGGGCCAGGTGCGCCAGTTCTGCCAGGCCCGGCTCGGGGTCGGCCCGCGCTGCCCCTGGTAGCGCGAGCCGTAGACGCTCGACCCGTACGGGTGCTCCGCCGGCGACGACAGCCGGAAGATGCACAGCTGGCCGATCTTCATCCCCGGCCACAGCCTGATCGGCAGGGTGGCGACGTTCGACAGCTCCAGCGTGACGTGCCCGGAGAAGCCCGGATCGATGAAGCCGGCGGTCGAGTGGGTCAGCAGCCCGAGCCGGCCCAGGCTGCTCTTGCCCTCCAGCCGGCCGGCGAGCTGGTCGCCGAGGGTGATGACCTCCAGCGTCGAGCCGAGCGCGAACTCGCCCGGGTGGAGCACGAACGGGTCGCCCTCGGCCACCTCGACGACCGTGGTGAGGTCGTCCTGCCGGACCGACGGGTCGATGTGCGTGTGCCGGTGGTTGTTGAACACCCCGAACAGCCGGTCCAGCCGGACGTCGATGCTCGACGGCTGGAGCAGCTCCGGCTCGAACGGGTCGAGCTGCAGGTTGCCGGCTTTGATCTCGGCCGTGAGATCGCGATCGGATAGCAGCACATCTGGCAGCCTACCGATCCGGTGGCTGGCTGGTGGTTCACCCGGTGCGGGGATGCTCCCGGATTGCTGTATCGAACGTGTGTGCGATAGAATCCCCGCATGGCGACCTGGCCTCAGTTCGTGTCGGCCGCGCCGCGACTCGCGGCGCAGGTCCGGGCACTCTTCGAGCAGTACGGGCAGGGTCTGGGTTACCTGGCGACGGTGCGCCCGGATGGCGGGCCACGCGTGCACCCGGTCTCGCCGGTGATCACGGACGACGGGCTGTACTGTTTCGTGATCCCGTCGCCGAAGCGGCGCGACCTGGAGCGCGACGGGCGCTACGCGCTGCACTCCTGCCCGCCGGAGCACACGAACGACGAGGCCTACCTGGCCGGCACCGCGGTGCCGGTCACCGACCAGCGCCGGATCGAGGAGCTGGCCGGCCGGTTCCGGGCCGCCGCGCACGTCGACTGGCGGCTGTTCGAGCTCAACATCGAGGTGGCGATGGTCGGCCGGACCGGCCCCGCCTACCAGGTCTGGCACGACCGGCCGGCCAGCGAGTCCGACCGCCAGCCCGCCGGCACCGTCCGGCTCATCCTCGACGTCCGCCACGACTGACGGGGCCTTCCGCGTCGATCATGGAGTAGTTCGGTGGGTCGCCCGGCGGGTCGTCCTACTACTTCATGGTCAACTTCACTGGGCGGGTGGGCGTGCAGACGCCCCCGAGGCCAGGTACAGTATTTACGCCTGCGGGTGTAGTTCAATGGCAGAACATCAGCTTCCCAAGCTGACAGTGGGGGTTCGATTCCCCTCACCCGCTCCGAGTCGACGGCCCTGGTCAGGACGCTCCTAGCCAGGGCGTTTGTCGTCTGTGGCGCTACCCAACCAAGCTCCGTCGGCCGCCGTCCACCGCCGCCCGCCCGGGCACAGGCACGCCGTGCTCCCGGCCACCGCCGCAGCCGAATCGCCATCCCCCGGCATTCGCGGTCGCCGCGTTGCCGATCTCCGTCCTGGCCCCGGTCGGACTATTGAGATTGGGGGACGTGCCGCCCCCAGCCTGACGCCGCTGACGGAGGATGGCCTGATAGCAGGCCGACGCTTCGAGATCGCCATTGACGCCGACGATCCTGCCCGGACCGCATTGGTCTGATTGGACTACCAGGAGCGTGGCTCGACGCGGAGTTCATTTGGTATCGCATGGCCCGGATGACCGCCGTGTGGTTGGCCGGCCAGCTGCTCACCGGGTACGGCCTCATGCTGCTGGTGGGGCAGCGCGACGGGTGGCCCGCGGTGGTGACCGCTCAGCGGAGGCCGACCGCGTCGTGCTCCCAGAACGGGGCGGCGTAGACCAGCGTCCCAGTCATCCAGGACTCGTACGCAGGGAGCAGCTTCACCTGGAAGGCGGCGTCCGGGATCCGCAGCGACGGCTTCCGGAACCCGTGCCGCCCGCCGGGCTCGAACCCGAACCGGGCGTAGTACCGCGGGTCGCCCTCCAGGAACACCAGCGGCACCCGCTGCTCCGCGATCCTGCGTACTCCCTCGCGGACCAGCGCCGAGCCGATGCCCTGGCGCTGCCGTTCCGGCGCGACCGCCAGCGGGCTCAGCACCTGGACGTCGACCAGCCGAGGCGGCGCGTCGAGCAGGCTGCGGGTGAACATGACGTGCCCGACCACCTCGCCGCCGGCCACCGCCACCAGCGAGGTGGCGGCGGGATCCGCCGCCCGCAGCGCGTCCACCAGGGTGGCCACCAGCTTGCCGTGGTCGGCCCCGAACGCGCGCCGGTTGACCGCCAGCACCGCGGCGTGATCCTCCGGACGCTCCGCACGTATCTCCATGGCCGGGATGGTAGGCGCGGCGCCCAGGCGAAAGCATCAGGATTCGCGAACACGCCGGCGGCCCGGCGGGGACGACAGGGGGTGGCTGCCGCCCCACACCGGGCCGTCGGGGCCTCGGGGTCAGCTCAACCGGTACGCCTCGGGGATGGTCTGCACGACCGTGTTGCCGTCACTGTCGACCGCACTCACGCGCAGCGACACCACCGAGCCGGCTCCCTGGGCCGGGTGCCGGATGACGGCGATGAAGCTGTTCGGCTCCGTCGCCCCCACCGTGCGCACCTCGCGCCAGGTCGCGCCGCCGTCGAAGCTCGCCTCCACCGTCGCGTCGGTGACGCTCGGCACCGGGCCGGGCTGAGGCTGGTAGTAGCCGGTGACCGTGATCCGGTGCGGCTGCCGAGCCGGGACCGTGTCGTCCAGGTCCAGGTTCAGCTCATACCGCAGGAAGATCAGCGGTTCCGGCCGGCACGGCGGCGCGTCGGGGTTGCCGAGCGCGTCCGCCAGGCACCGTTCGTACCCGTCCTCGATCGGAGTCTCCGAAGTGTACTCCCAGACCGTGGTCACACCCTCGGTCTCAACCTCCAGTGTGTACCGAGCCGGCTCCGGAGGCAGATCGTAGGCAACCAGGTCACCCTCCGCGGTGCACCCGGCCGCGGCCGCCATCGCCGCACCGGCGAGCACCACCACCAGGCGGGATCGCCACAGCTGTCGCATTACCATGCCTCCTTCGCGCTACCGATCACAAAACCGACCGGGATCAGCTGTTGCGGGATCTCGTTGCCCGCCTCGTCGTAGAGGGTGATGGTGCAGGCCGGCGGATCGCACCCGATGCCGAGGAACATCCAGAACCCGGCGCCGGTGTCGTTGACCATGCCGATGATCCGGTCCTTCACGCCACCGGTGCTGCCGGTGAGGCTCATCACCGGCCACAGCCGATCGCCTTCCCGGCAGCCGGCGCAGAAGCCCCAGTCGGTGCCGAACCCGGAATCGGTGTGGTCACCGGTGTGGGTGCCCGGCAGGATCGGGCCGGAGTTCCAGGTCAGCGTGGTCGAGCGGTCGACCACCACCTCCTGGATCTCGGCCGGCCACGACCAGAAGGCGAGGTTCCGCAGATGGTCCGGCCGGGTGATGAGGTACGGCGCATCGAAGTAGACGGTGCCGAGCCGGAACCGGTCCAGCGCCTCCTCCTGCCGCGGCCCGACCAGCATCGTGATGGTCCGGCCGGTGGCGACGTGCGGCAGGCCGATCGCCGGCTCGGATTCCCGTGGGAGTGCCGGGACGGCGCGAGCCCACTGCAGGCCCTCGGCGTTCAGCATCCCCGGCTGGGTGCCGTGGATCCGGTGCTCGACCCGGTCCAGCTCCGAGTCCCGGACCCGGTGCGGCAGGCCGGCCGGCACCTGGTCGTCCACATACGACACCGCGTAGACCCGCGGCACGGCCGGCTCGCCACCGAGCCGGATCTGCACCCGGCCCGGCCGGTCCAGCCGGTCGATCAGCGCGGCCGCGGCCTCGGCCGGCACGGACACCACCGGGATCGCCGAGTACGGCTCCGGCGCCGGGCAGCTCGCCTCGCCCTCCGGGCACTGCACCGGGTCGGTCGACGGCGTGCCGAGCGACACCCGACCCGACTCGCCGGCGACGATCACCCCGGCACCGCCGAGCTCGGCCACATCGTCCACCCGGTCCCGCAGCGCCGGGTACGCGCAGTCCGGGGTGCAGATGTCGGTCGGGGTCAGCAGCACCAGCGCGCCGTCGACATCCGTCTGGGCCAGCTCGACCGGGCTGCCCGTACCGGCGTACACCACCGGGAGGCTGCCCCGGCCGGACAGCCGCGGCACCAGCGGGACGACGTACCGGGTCTCGTCCCATTCCTCGCCCCACTGCTGCGGTTGCGGGTCGGCCGCGAGGTCGGCCGTGACGTACCGCGGCGTCAGCTCGATCGGCGGTCCGCCGCCCTGCGCGCGCATCGTCACCAGCGGCGGGACGAGTGCCCGGGCGTGGACGTACCGGAACGTGCCGTGGCTCACCGGCTCGGTCGGCAGGGTCCACCAGCGAGCCTCCTCGGCCGCGTACACGGCGCTCAATCTCCCCTCGACCGCCCAGTCGCCGGTCTCCGACGTGGCCCGGTGCTCGAAGGTGGCGCTGTAGGTCTCGGTCGGCTCCGGCGTTTCCACCCTGACCGGCTCGACGCCCCGGAGGTCGAACGTCACCGTGGTCGGTCCGTCCACTATCACCTCCGGCTGCGACACCAGCGCGGTGTTCGACCGGCCGTCCTCGTCGCGCCAGCCGACCGCGGTCATCACCGCGTACGCGCCGGCGTAGAGGGCGAGGGTCTGGTTGGCGGCGCCGTCGAGCGCGATCGGTCCATCGTGCAAATGCGTCTGCTCGTCCATCGGGATCACCACCATCCCGCCGTACGCGACGCTGCTGGCATCCGCCGGCGCGGTGATCTCGATGTCCGTCTCGAACCGCTCCGCCTCCAGCAACGCGCTGATCCGGTCGGTCGCCCGGACCGTGCCGGTGTCATCGGTGGCGGTCAGGGTGCCGCGGTACCGCCCGAACAGCCCGTCCTCGCCGAGCAGCCGGCCGTCCAGCGTGAGCGTGACCTCGGCGGTGCCCTCCGGGGCCAGGGTGACGGTCGCCGGCTCGACGGTGATCAGCCCATCCGGTGCCGGGGTCCCGTTCTCGGACTGCAGCGTGGCCGTCACCGACACCGTCACCGGCTGGTCGGTGAGGTTGGTGTAGCTGGTGGTCCGGGTCACCGGCTGGTGTGGATACGGAAGCCGGCCGAACGTCACCGGGCCACTGGAGGCGACCGTCCGGTCGACTCCGGCGGCCACGTCGAGCAGCCCTTCGCCCTGGGCGTACAGGTCGTGGCCGAGGTCGGTGGCGGAGTCGATCAGCAGCGCCTTCAGCTCGCGCCCGGACAGTTCCGGATAGCGCTGCGCCATGATGGCCGCGGCGCCGGCCACGTGCGGGGTGGCCATCGAGGTGCCGTTGGCGGAGACGTAGTACTCGTCCACCACCGGCCCCATCGTGGTGCCGGCCGCCCGGGCGGCCACGATGCCGACGCCCGGGGCGACGATGTCCGGCTTGGCGGCGCCGTCACCCAGTCGCGGGCCGCGGCCGGAGAAGTTCGCCATCTCGCCGTCGTCGTTGACCGCGCCGACGGTCAGCGCTTCGTCGGCGGCACCGGGCGAGGCGATGGTCTGCCGGCCCGGGCCGCTGTTGCCGGCGGCGATCACGAACAGGATGCCGGTGGCCTGGCTGAGCTGGTTGACCGCGGTGCTGAGCGGGTCGGTGCCGTCGGTCGGCGGGGCGCCGAGGCTCATGTTCACCACCTTGGCGCCGGTGGTGGCGGCCCACTCCATGCCGGCGATGATGTCGTCGAACTCGCAGCTGCCCCGGTCGTTGCAGACCTTGCCGATGGCGAGCTTCGCGCCGGGTGCCACGCCGCGCCGCAGTCCGTCGGAGGCGGCGCCGGTGCCGGCGATGGTCGACGCGACGTGGGTGCCGTGGCCGTGCCCGTCCGTGGCGCCGGCCGGGTTGCCGGTGAAGTCGGCCTCGGCCACCACCTGCCCGGCCAGGTCCGGGTGGGTGGCGTCGATGCCGGTGTCGAGCACCACCACGGTGGCGCCGGTGCCGTCGTAGCCGGCGGCCCAGGCCGCCGGCGCCTCCACCATCGGCACCGAGACATCCAGCTGGACGGTGGCGAGCTCGTTGAGCCACACCTTCTCCACACCGGACGGTGTGTCACTGGCCAGCTGCTGCCACCATTGGCCGTCGCCGGCGACGGTCAGCGAGGTGCCGTTGATGCTGGGCAGGGTACGGTCGACGGTCGCACCCGCCAGCCGTGGGGCGGACCGGGCGGCCGCCTGCGACCGGTGGGTCACGATCACCGGCACCGCGTCGACGGTGCCGTCGAGCGTGAGCGCGGCCAGCTTCGCCAGGTTGAACAGCTCCAGGTCCAGCACTCCGGCGCCGACCAGCGACAGCGCGTCGGAGGGGAGCAGGTAGGTCCGGTCGTCCCGGGTGATGGTGTGGAAGGCGACGTCGGTGCCGTCGGCCCGCGGTGCCGCGTCGACGTGCCGGACCACCGGCGCGCCGTCCGGACCGAGGCCGATCCGCACCTGGTCACCGGTGAGCAGCGTGACGTCGACTTCCAACCGGGCGGTGCCGGCGAGCGCCGCCAGCTGGTCGGGGTGGTCGATCTCGAGCTGGTAGCCGGCCGGGTCCGGGGGTGGCTGCGCGCTGGCCGCGGTGCCGGAGAGCAGCAGTGCCACGCTGACGGCGCAGCCGGCCAGGACCTTCGCGCGGCCACCTGGTCGGGCCATCATCGGCCCACCTGACCGGGGTCGACGCCGGGGGGCGCGGCTCGTCGGCCGCGATGCTGGGGTGAGGTAACCATGTCCACCTTCCTGATTCGGTCAGCGGCCGGGTGGGGTGGGCCGGCCGCGCCGCCGCGATGCCGGGGCGGATCCGTCCGGGTGCCGGACGGGGTTGTGGATCACGGTAGGGGTGGGGGGTACGGACAGCTATTACCCAGATGGGGAAGCCGGCCCGGTGGGTTGGCCGGCCGCACCGGTGAGCTGGTGCGCGAGCGCGGTCCGCGAACCGACCCCGAGCTTGCGCATCGCCGCCTGCAGGTGCTTCTTCACCGTCTCCACCGAGACGAACAGCTCGGCCGCGATCTGCTTGTTGGTCCGGCCGGTGGCGGCGAGCCGCGCGATCTGCAGCTCGCGCGGGGACAGCTGCTCACCGTACCCGCGCTGGCCGCCCCGGTGCCGGGCGGGGAGCCGGACCCCGAGCCGGCGGGCGGCCCGGGCCGCCCGGGCGAGGTCGCGGCTGGCGCCCAACTGGGCGTAGCTGGCCAGGGCGGACCGCAGC
>DATCKZ010000116.1:0-17595 GCA_036564175.1 Natronosporangium sp. | reverse complement strand
AGCTGCGCGACCTGCTCAACGGGATCAGCCACCGGTATGGCGCCCGGGTCGAGCTCGACCACGACGCCGGGCTGTCGCTGACCGTCGACCCGGCCCGGCGGTGAGCTCGCTAGCCGGGCACGAGATCGGTGACCACCGCCTCGTGGTCGGCCGGCGGCCGGGCACCTCCGGGTGGGCAGGCCAGGAACGCCCGCCGTACGTCGACCTGCGCGCCGGCGGTGCCCGGGCGGGCCAGCACGTAGTCGATCCGCTGGTCGGGCTGTTGCCGGGCGGGCCTGGCCGCGGCCGGATCGCCGTGCCCGGCCAGCCAGGTGTCGATCAGCGGGCCGTCGCGCAGCGGGCGGAGCTGCGGCGCGTCCGGCGCGGCGTTGAGATCGGCGGTGAGCAACACCGGCAGCGGCCCGTCCAGTGCCGGGTCAGCGACCAGGTCGGCGAGCACGCGGATCTGGGCCAGCTGGTCGTCGGCGCTCGCCGGCTGCCGCTCCACACACGACGCGACCACGTGTAGCGGCCCGACCGGGTGGTCCACAGTGGCGCGCAACGCGACCGGTTGGTCGCTGTGGGTAGCTGGCAGCCGGTGCTCCCGGACTTCGCGGATCGGCCAGCGGCTGAGCACCGCGACTCCGGTGACACCTGGTGGCGGCGTTGCTACCGCATGGTCCATTCCCAACTCGGCGGCGAGCTGTTCGGCCTGCGAAACGCCGTCTGCCACCCAGACCTCCTGCAGCCCGGCGACATCCGGATCAACGGCTTCGAGCAGGTCGATGATGCCGTCCTGGCGCTGTTGCCAATCGTGACCGGACCGGCACCATACGTTCCAGCTCACCACCCGCACAGGTCAAGCATGCCCATGTCCACTGTGGTGGCTCGGGCTACGCTGATAACAATTGGGTAACGATGAGCTGTGAGGACGCAATGGGAAACCACGCCGATCCATGGACCGTTAAGGTCGTTCGGTGGCCGGCACGCTGCCAGCGCCGGCGCACACACTCCGGTTACCACCCAGCACAGACACACAGGAGTTTGGCGTGAAACTATCCCGTCCCTATCGACGCGTTCTCGCGGTAGTCGGTAGCGCCGTGATCGGCCTGATCGGGGCCGTCACCCTCGCTAGCCCGGCCAGCGCCCACCACAGCGAGGTAACCGGCGTCCCGGTCTGCGATACCAGCACGGGCGAATGGGTCGTGACCTGGACGGTGAACACCTACGCGCCGGTGCCGCAGTACCGGCTGCTGGAGGTCGTGGTTGGCCCGGCCGGCAGCACGGTCAGCAACATCGCTGTGACGGAAGGCGATGGCTTCCCGCACCAGACCGGCGCCCCGCTCGTCGGCGAGCAGCGGCTCCCCGGTGACGCCACCTCCGCGTCACTCGGCGTACGGGCAAAGTGGAACAACGGCTACGAGGAGAAGCAGCTCCGGTCCGGCGAGGTCACCTTCCAGGGCCCGTGTGAGAAGCCGGTCGGCGAGCCGACCTTCACCGACGGGTCGAGCTGTGAGGAGCTGACCGTCACCGTCACCAACCCGGAGGACGGCGCCGCCACCACGTTCACCGTCACCACCAGCGCCGGTGACACCGAGGAGTTCACGCTCGAGCCCGGCACCGAGCAGACCGTCTCGTTCCCGGCCGCGGAGGGCCTGACCTACGAGGTGTCGGTCGACGGCACCGCCGTCCACAGCGGGGCCTGGGAGAACCCGGGCGACTGCGTGGTGGAGATTCCGATCTCGGCCAAGTCGGACTGCGACAGCCTCACCATCGAGGTCACCAACCCGCTCGAGGACGAGGCCCTCGAGGTCACCATCACCAGCGGTGACGCCACCTCGACCCTGACCATCGCGCCGGGCGAGACCGGCGAGGCCACGTTCGACGCCGAGGAGGGCACCACCGCCACGGTCACGATCGGTGACGAGTCCGAGGAGATCGCCTGGACCGAGCCGGAGGGCTGCGGCGGTTCCGGCGGCGACCTCCCGGTGACCGGTTCCAACACCGGCATCATGATCGGTGCGGCGGTCGCGCTGCTCGCCCTGGGCGGCGGCCTGTTCCTGGTCGCCCGTCGCCGGCGAGTCACCTTCAGCGCCTAGTAGCTGACAACCAAACTGGGCGGTGCCCCACCCCGGGGCACCGCCCAGTTTCGTTTGCCCCGCCGATCTAGGAGTGTTCAGGCTGGATCCCGGCATAACGGGCTGAACAACTCCTAGATCGACGCAGATAAGGGGGTCAGTTCAGGTGCTGGAGGTCGGGCCAGATCTGCGACCAGGGCGCCGGCTCGCGGCAGATCCGGATCGGCGCGCCCTGCTCCTCGTTGTCGAGGTCAACCCCGTTGTCGTAGCGGGCGGCGACCGTCACCGACCCGCACCGGAGCCGGTTCGCCGGCACGTCACCAACCAGGATCACCGGACCATTCGCCGAGTCCGGCGGCGGACCCCACCGCCAGTAGGCGTTGTGTCCACTGTACGGAGTCGGTAGGCCGTACGCCGATCCGTACCGCTCGATGGCGCCGGCCTCCCCGTAGTTGGCGGTGAAGATGACCGCGCTCGCCCGCTCCGCCGGCGGCAGCCCCTGATACACACCGGCCACCGTCTCGACCAGGCCCGGCCAGCCGACCGTCTCGGCTGAGTCCTCGAACACCGCCGGCTGCGGGGTGTCGGCCAGGCTCGCCACCGGGTACACCGGCAGCCCGAGCCCGATCGTGGTCACCAGGGTCAGCCCGGCCGCCGCCCACCATGCGGTTGCCCGGGCGGCCCCGCCCCTGGCCAGCCAGCCGGCGGTGGCGATGCCACCGGCCGCGATCAGCGGCGGCGCCCCGCTCGTCGGGTAGTAGATCTGGCCGCCGTTCACCAGGTAGACCACCAGCAACAGCAGGTAGCCGACCCCGAAGCAACGGAACCTGGCCGCTTCCGGGTTGCGCAGCAACCGGACCAGCCCGGCGATCGCCACCGCCACGATCGGCGGGCCGAGCAGCGCGATCTGCATCGGTAGCAGCAGAATCCGGCCGCCGCCGGGTTCGTCGGCCCGGATCGCGTCGGCCATCTCGAACTGTGGCCAGCCGTGCTGCTGCTGCCACCACAGGTACGGCGCCCAGGCGACCAGCGCGATCGCGGCACCGAGCCACAGCGCCGGCCGCCGCAGCAGCTCCCGCGGACCGACCAGCAGCACCGCGACCAGCAGCACCGCCACCAGCACCGCGTACGTGGCCTTGTTGAGCAGCCCGAGCCCGGTCACCACCCCGGCGAGCACCAGCAGCCGGTCCTGCCGGGTCCGCAGCCAGCGAGCCAGCAGCCAGCCGAGCAGCGCGCCGAACGTCAGGTCCACGGTGGTCGTGCTGAGCAGGTGCCCGGTGAACACGACGATCGGCGCGACCGCGGCGGCGGTCGCGGCGATCAGCTGGCCGCGCCGGTCCCCGCCGAGCTCGCGGGCGATCGCCGCCACCAGCAGGACGGTGGCCGCGGCGAACAGCGCGCTCGGCGTCCGCAGCGCGACCAGCGAGTCGGGGAACAGCTGGTCGGCCAGCCGAGCCAGGGCGACGATCAGCGGCGGCTGGTCGTCGTATCCCCACGCCAGCCGCCGCCCGGCCGCCAGGTAGTAGAGCTCGTCGCGGTGGTATCCATACCGGCCGGACACCGCGAGCAACAGTGCGAACAGGAGACCTGCGGTGGCGCCGACCGAGCGCCAGGCGTACGGGTGTGAGGGCATGGCGGCAGCGTACAGCGCGGTTCTCGGTGCGCGGTTGCACGCGGGGCCTACCGTGCAACGCGTGAGACGCTCCCCTTCCGCCGCCCTGGCATCGCTGCTCGTCACCGTCCTCCTGGTCGCCGGCTGCACCGGTGGCGCGACCGACGGTCCGCCGCCGGACGAGCCGACCGGCGCCACCTCCGCCTGGAGCGCCATGGCGACCTGGGAGCCCTGTCCCGACCTGCCCCGCGAGTCGCTGGAACAGGCGATGCCGGCGGGCGTGCTGCCCGGGATCCTGCTCGACCTGGTGACCGGCCTGGCGATCAGCGTGCTCACCGCCGGCCGGACCTACGAGTGCGCCACGGTGCCGGTGCCGCAGGACTGGTCCAACCCGGACTCGGGCGAGACGTTCGACATCGCGCTGGTCCGGGTCCGGGGCGACGACGCCGAGAACCGGATCGGCTCGCTGGTCGTCAACCCGGGCGGCCCCGGCGCGTCCGGCGTGGACGCCGCGGTCTACCTGTCGCTGCCCGAGCTGGTCGGTGGGCTGCCCGACGAGGTGCTCGAACACTTCGATATCGTCGGCTTCGATCCGCGCGGGGTCGGCCGGTCCAGCCCGGTCGACTGCTTCAGCGACGCGGACCTGGACGAGATGTTCGGCGCGGAGCCGGATCCGGTGACCGACCAGGAGTTCGCGGAGGCGGTGGCGGCCAGCCAGCGGCGGACCAGCGCCTGCGGCAACCAGTACGGCGACACCCTGCGCTACTTCTCGACCCGGCAGACCGCCCACGACCTGAACCTGATCCGGTCGGTGGTCGGCGACGAGCAGCTCACCTACCTGGGCTACTCGTACGGCACCCTGCTCGGCGCGGTCTACGCGCACCTCTATCCGCAGAATGTACGGGCGATGGTGCTCGACGGTGCGGTCGATCCGCAGCCGACCGGCGAGGGCGGCGGCCAGGCGGCCGGCTTCGAGCGGGCGTTCGGCAACTTCGCCGACTGGTGCGACTCGTCACCGCTGGAGTGTCCACTGGGGCCGGACACCCGAGCAACGGTCACCGAGGCGATCGAGCAGGCCCGGGTCTCGCCGGTGCCGGGCGACGACGGCCGGGCGGCCACCGCCGGCTGGGTGTTCCTGGCGGTCATCTCCACGCTCTACGTCCAGGAGCTGTGGCCGCAGCTCGGCGACGCGATCGCAGACCTGCAGCAGGGCGATCCGGACGGCGTGTTCACGCTCGCCGACATCTACACCGGCCGGGACGGCGACGGCAGCTACCCGAACCTGTTCGACGCGAACACCGCGATCAACTGCGCCGACTCCGACTCCCGGCCGACCGTTGCGGAGGTGCGAACGGAGCAGGAGCGGCTGCGCGGCGAGTACCCGATGTTCGGGGCACCGCTGGCGGTCGGCGCGCTAGACTGTGCACATTGGCCGGCCGAGCCGGATCCGTACCCGGTCGGGCCGGCCGAGGGCGCCCCGCCGATCATGGTGATCGGCACCACCGGTGACCCCGCTACGCCGTACGAGTCGACCGCCCGGCTGGCCGACCTACTCGGCACCGGCGTGGTGGTCACCCACGAGGGGGAAGGGCACACGGTCTACCCGCAGGCGGGGTGCATCAACGAGGCGGTCCACGCGTACCTGATCGACCTCTCCCCGCCGGCGGCCGGCACGGTTTGTTGAACGATGCATAATACGCCGCCGCCGTGGGTACGGGGCGGGAATGAGGTTCGTCGTGGCGGCCGCGGCCGTGCTGATCGTGCTCGCGGGTGCCGGCATCCTGCTCAAGACCGGCCCGGTAGGCACCGGGCTGGTGGCCGGTCCGGTGATCGCCGGGCTGCTGGTGCTGCTGGCCCGGCGGGCCGGGCTGTCCTGGGACGACCTGGGGCTGTCCCGCCGCCGGCTGCGGCGCGGGGCGGGCTGGGCCGGGCTGGCGGTTGCCGGGGTGGCCGCGATCTACCTGGTGGCGATCGCGTTCCCGAGCCTGCGCGCGGCGTTCCTGGATGCCCGGTACCGGCTGGATGCCGACTCGGCGCTGCTCAAGGCGTTGATTTTGATCCCGCTGAGCACGGTGGTGCTGGAGGAGGTGGCGTTCCGGGGAGTCCTGTTCGGACTATTGCACCGGCGCCGGCGGGCGGCGTGGGCGTTCGGGTTCTCGTCGGTGCTGTTCGGGCTGTGGCACGTGTTCCCGGAGCTGCCCGACGCCGGCTTCCCGTACCTGCCGGCGAACCAGCTGGTGGCGGCGGCCGCGATCGCCGGGATCACCGCGGCGCTCGGGCTGGTGCTGTGCGAGCTGCGGCGGCGCAGCGGCAGCCTGCTGGCCGCGATCGCCGGCCACTGGGCCGCCAACGGCCTCGGCGTGCTGCTCGCCGCCCTGATCTGGACCTGGTGAGAAGGTCGGGATGACGACCGATCCACCCGTCGTCCTGACGCCCGTGCCCTAGCCTTGGCACATGCAGCCAACGGCGGCCAGCGCCCAGCTCCGGCGCGCACGGATCCCGCCCGGAGTGGTCGCCCGCTGGACGCTCTGGGGGTTCCTGGTCCTGAATGTCGGGATCGTGGAGCTGCTGTTCGCCACCGGTGGCGCGGGCAAGAACTCGACCCTGACCGTCGCCAAGTTCTTCGGCCTGCACGCCGCGATGCTGATGATGCTGCAGGTGCTGCTGATCTCCCGGCTGCCCTGGCTCGACCGCCGGATCGGCATGGACCGGCTCACCGCCTGGCACCGATGGGTCGGGTTCTCGCTACTGTGGACCGTGCTGGCGCACGCCACGTTCGTGATCCTCGGCTACGCCCGGCTCAGCAATCTGGCGATCTTCCCGACCTTCCTCAGCCTCGCCGGGGTGATGGCCTCGCTGCTCGGCATGCTCGCGGTCGCCACCCTCATCCTGGTCGCGACGATTTCGCTGCGGTACGCCCGGCGCCGGCTCCCCTACGAGGTCTGGCACGGGCTGCACATCCTCGTCTACGTCGCGATCGGACTGGCACTGGTGCACCAGTTTCTGGAGGGCACCACCTTCACCGCCACCACGCTGTCCACTGTCTACTGGGTCGGGCTGTGGGTGAGCGTGCTCACCGCGTTGGTGGTCGGCCGGATCGGGCTGCCGCTGTGGCGCAACGCGTACCACCGGTTCCGGGTGGCGGCGGTGGTGCCGGAGGCCGACGACGTCACCTCGGTGCACGTCACCGGCCGGCATCTGGAGCGGCTGCCGGCCCGGGCCGGCCAGTTCTTCATCTGGCGGTTCCTCGGCCACAACCACTGGTGGCAGGCGAACCCGTTCTCGATGTCGGCGGCCCCGAACGGGCGCTCGCTGCGGCTGACCGCGAAGGCGGTCGGCACCACCAGTGCCGGGCTGCGACGCGTCCCGATCGGTACCCGCGTCTTCGCCGAGGGCCCGTACGGCGCCTTCACCGCCCTCCACCGCACAATGGATCGAGCGCTGCTGATCGCCGGCGGGGTCGGGATCACCCCGATCCGGGCGCTGCTGGAGGAGATGGCGTGCCCGATGGTGGTGCTCTACCGGGTCCGGCAGCCGGGCGAGGCGGTACTGCTCGGCGAGCTGGCGGCGCTGGCCCGGGCCCGCGGCGCCCAGCTGCACCTGCTGACCGGCCGAACCGGCGCCGGCTCGCCACCGTTCCAGCCGTTCGCACCCGAGCACCTGCGGGCACTCGTACCGGACATCGCCGAGCGGGACGTGTTCGTGTGCGGTCCGCCGGCGATGACCGACCAGGTGATCCGCAGCCTGCGCGCGCTGAAGCTGCCCGGCAGCCAGATCCACGCCGAGCGGTTCAGCCTCGCCTGACGCGTCGGCGGACGCCGACGGGCTCGGTAGAGTGCCGACCGGCTCGGTAGAGTGCCGACGTGGCGAACCTCATCAAGCGGGTGGCGGCGAACGTCGCGCAGCGGCGCGAGCGGGTCGCGATGCGGCGGAAGGTGGCGGCGCTGCGGCGCCGGCGGCTGGTCTACGCGCCCGACCTGGACGGGCAGGCCGACCCCGGCGAGATCGTCTGGACCTGGGTCCCGTACGAAGACAACCCGAAGCTGGGCAAGGACCGGCCGGTGCTGGTGGTCGGCCGGGAGAGCCGCACCCTGTTCGGGCTGATGCTCTCCAGCCAGCAGGACCGGGACGGGCAGCGGCACTGGTTCCCGCTCGGCACCGGCGCCTGGGACCGCGAACGGCGGCCGAGCTGGGTACGGCTGGACCGGGTGCTGACCATGCGCGAGGACTCGATCCGGCGCGAGGGCGCGATCCTGGACCGGGCCCGGTTCGACCGGGTCGGCGAGGTGCTGCGAGCCCGCTACGGCTGGCGCTGAAGCCGCCCCGCCCGGGCGTACAGGTACCGCTGCTGGGCGAGGTTGGTCGCCCGCTCCGCCGCCGCCAGGTACGCCTGGTACGCGGCCGGCGCGTCGCCGGCCAGCTCCAGCAGGTGCGCGCGGACCGCGGACCACCGGTGGTCCCGGACGATCCTGGGGTCGTCGAGCTGGTCGAGCGCTGCCAGCCCGGCCGCCGGCCCGTGCACCATCGCCACCGCCACCGCCCGGTTCAGCGCCACCATCGGGTTGTCCGAGATCTGCAGCAGCAGCTCGTACAGGGCGAGGATCTGCGGCCAGTCGGTTTCGCTGGCGCTCGGCGCCTCGTCGTGGACGGCGGCGATCGCCGCCTGCAGCTGGTACGGGCCGGTCGGGCCGCGCGGCAGCGCCTGGCTGACCAGCGCCACCCCTTCGGCGATCGCGTCCTTGTCCCACCGGCTGCGGTCCTGCTCGGCCATCGGGATCAGCTCCCCGTTCGGGCCGGTCCGGGCCGGCCGCCGGGCATCGGTGAGCAGCATCAACGCCAACAACCCGGCCACCTCGGGGTCGGCCGGCAGCAACCGGTGGACCAGCCGGGCGAGCCGGATCGCTTGGGCCGACAGCTCGGTCCGCTGCAGGTTCGGGCCGGCCGTGCTCGCGTACCCCTCGTTGAAGATCAGGTAGAGCACGTGCAGGACCGCGTCCAGCCGCTGCGCGCGCTCGGCGTCATCCGGCAGCCGGAACGGCACGCCGCTGTCCCGGATGGTCTGCTTCGCCCGGGTGATCCGGCGGGTCATGGTCGGCTCCGGCACCAGGAACGCCCGGGCGATCTCGGCGGTCGACAGCCCGCCGACCGCCCGCAGCGTGAGCGCGATCTGGGAGGCCGGCGACAGCGCCGGGTGGCAGCACATGAACAGCAGGATCAGCGTGTCGTCCGCGTCCGGCACCGGTGGGCCGGGCGGCTGCGCCGCCCACTGCTCCTCCCGCCGCTGCCGGGCCCGCTCGCTGCGCAGCAGGTCGGTGAGCCGTCGGGCGGCGACCGTGATCAGCCAGCTGCGCGGGTGGTCCGGGATCCCCTCCCGCGGCCATTGGGTCGCCGCCGCGAGCAGCGCCTCCTGCACCGCGTCCTCGGCGGTGTCGAAGTGCCCGAACCGGCGTACCACCGCGCCGAGGGCCTGCGGCGCGAGCTCGCGCAGCAGACCCTCGACGTCGTGCGTGGGCAAGCTACACCCCGAGGTCTTCGACGCCGTCGAGGATCGGCCGGACGTCGACGTACTCCCCTTCGGCGTTCGGGTTCACGAACCGGGCGGCAATCTCGGTCGCCCGGTCGAAGCTGGCGCAGTCGACCACCGTGAATCCGGCCAGCACCTCCTGGGTCTCCGGGTACGGCCCGTCGGTGACCACCGGCGCGCCGTTGCGCAGCTGCACCCGCCGGGCGTGCACCGGCGCGGCGAGGCCCTGCGCGAACACCAGCTCGCCGGACTCCTCGAGGTCCTTGTGGATATCCGCCATCAGCTGGTACATCGCGGCGATCTCCTCGGGTGTCATGGCTGGCTCCGGGGTTGGCTTGCCGGCCAGCATGTCGTAGGCCTGCTGCGACCCGTACAGCATGATCATGTACTTCACGGGTGTTTCCTCTCTCTCGCGGTACCTGTCACCCGGAACGTCGGTACCGCGCGCCGGGACCGGACACGCTGACCCCATGATCACGGGAAACTGCGCGCTGTGATAGCAACCCTCAGTTTCCCTTGATCTTGATTTCCGCGCGGGCACCGCTCCGGCGGCGCTCCAGGTAAGTCTGCTCCACCGTATGCAGCACCGCGCCGGCTTCGCCGTAGATCTGGGACGGCGGAAAATGCAGCACCTGGGCGCCGTGCTGGGCGAGCTGGTTGTGCCGGTGCAGGGTCCGCTGCCAGTCCGCGGGTGCGAGGTGGTACTCGCGCGAGTCGACCTCGACTGCCAGTCCGACCTCGTCGATCCACGCGTCCGGGGTGGGTAGCCGGCTACCGTCCGCGGCGACCAGCACCGGATTCCAGACGATCGCCGGCAGGATCCGGGATCGCCGCAACACCGTACGCAGGGCCGCCTCAGCGGTCGACCGGACCCCATCGGCCACCTCGGCCAGCGCCGTCCGCAGCAGCCGGCTGCCGTTGCGCCGACCGCGACCCAGCTCCCGTTGCAGCTGCCCGACCGTCGCCAGGTCGGTCTGGACCACCTCGGCGACCATCGCCCGGACCGCGGCGAGGCTGCGACAGGTCCGGGCGGCGTCGGCCACCGCCCGGGCCGGGTGGCAGACCTTCAGCACCCCGTTGCTGATCGCCCGCCGGTCGACGTCGGTCGTGCGGTGCACCCGGACGAACCGTACCGACCGCACCCGCTGCCGGTATGGCACGAGGACGTGGACCTCGTGGGCGGGTGCCGGCGGCAGGTACCGCAGCCCGTGCATCCGCAACGCGCTGACCCCGGCGATCTGGGCGGCCGGCCCGGCGTACAACCAGGCCGCGATGAGCCGCTGCTGCTCGGACAGTTTCCCGGTGAAGGTGGCGTAGACCCGCGGCAGCACCCGCTGCCACCGGCCGCTTTGGACCTTCCAGCGGAGCGCCGCCGGGGTCACGCCCAGCGCGGGCAGGTGCCGGATGTGGACGATCTGGTGATGGTCACGGAGGATCCGCCAGGCCGCACGCTCCACGCCGGGCAGTCTCACACGCCATCGCAACCACCAAGATCATGGGAAATTCCGGGCTGTGATAGCGACATTGAGGTTCCCGTGATCATGCGCCGGTAGGCTGATCCGGTGACCTATCTCGAGCCGAACGGCGAGATCAGCGCCGAGTTCCACGCCCGCGACGGTGTCGAAAGCCTCACCTACCAGACGTCCGGCACGCACGTCCGGTTCGTCGCGCCCGGGTCCGCGACCCGCGGCCAGTACGGGCTGTTCGAGTGGAATATGCAGCCGCGCACCGGCGGCGCCACGCCACACTTCCACCGGAAGATCTCCGAGTCGTTCTTCGTCCTGTCCGGGCTGGTCGAGTTCTTCAACGGCGAGCGCTGGATCCCGGGCCGCCCCGGCGACTTCCTGTACGTCCCGGCCGGCGGCGTGCACGGGTTCCGGGCGCCCAGCGATGAGCCGTCCTCGATGCTGATCCTGTTCGCCCCCGGCGAGCCGCGCGAGCAGTATTCCCGGGCGCTCGCCGAGATCCGGGCCAGCGGCCGGCAGTTCACCGAGCAGGAGTGGGCCGAGTTCCTCGCCGAGCACGACCAGTACAGTGTCGATTCGCCCGCGGCCTGACCGCCCGCGCGGCCGGCATAGCCTGGGCTGGTGACGGCCGAACTGATCCTGCTGTCGGGGGTCTCCTATCGGGGCCGGCCGATCGCCGGTGCGCGGCTGCAAGGGTTGCTCGCGCTGCTCGCCGAGGACCTGCACATCGGCGCCAGCACCGACCAGCTGGTACAGCGGCTGTGGCCGGACCAGCTGCCCGAGCACCCGGCCAAGGCGGTGCAGATCCTGGTCTCCCGGGCCCGCGGCCAGCTCGGCCCAGAGCTGATCGAGAAGACCGCCACCGGCTACCGGCTGGCGCTCCCCGACGAGCAAGTGGACGCGGCCGCCGTACAGCTGGCTGCCGCCACCAGCGCACGGCATGCCCGCGCCGGCGACCACGCGGCGGCGCTCGCCAACGCCGAGGCCGGCCTTCGGTACTTCGGCGGACCACCGGCCGAGCTGCCGGGCGGGGATCCGCTGACCACGCTACGGGCGGCCCGCGCCGCCACCTACCGGTCATTGGTACGGGCACGCGCGCTCGCCCTGTCCCGGTTGGGCCGGCACGGTGAGGCGGTCGGGCTGCTGGCCGAGCTGGTCCGGCAGCTGCCCCGGGACGAGGAGCTGCTGGTCGCGCTGCTGCGGTCGCAGGCGGCGGTGACCGGTCCGGCCGCGGCGCTGCGCCGGTACGAGCGGTATCGCCGGTCGTTGCGGGAGGAGCTGGGCGCCGAGCCGGGGCGGGCGCTGCAGGAGGTCTACCGGGAGCTGCTGCGGGACGAGCCGGAGCGGGTCCGGCACGGCATCCCGTACGAGCCGAACCCGCTGCTCGGGCGGGACGATGATCTCGCCGCCGTGCTGACCCTGCTGGAGACCGCCCGGGTGGTGTCGATCGTCGGCCCGGGCGGGCTCGGCAAAACCCGGCTGGCGCAGGCGGTCGGCAGGCGGGCCGAGCAGCCGGTGGTCCGGATGGTGCCGTTGGCTGGGGTGGCCGCCGACCGGGACGTGGCCGGCGAGGTGGCTGCCACGCTCGGGGTGGGCGGGGCGACCGGCCCGGTGGCGACGCCGACCGATCCGGTGATCGGGATCGTGCACGCGCTCGGCACCGGGCCGGTGCTGCTGGTGCTGGACAACTGCGAGCACGTCGTGGCGGGTGCGGCCGAGCTGGTGCAGCGGCTGGTCGCCAGCACCCGGGACCTGCGGGTGCTCACTACCAGCCGGGCACCGCTCGGGCTCTCGTCGGAGTCGGTCTACCTGCTGCCGGAGCTGAGCCTGCCGACCACCATCGAGCTGTTCCAGCAGCGGGCCCGGGCGGCCCGGCCCGGGGTGGCGCTGCCGCCGGCCGCGGTCGAGCGGGTCTGCCGGCAGCTGGACGGGCTGCCGCTGGCGGTCGAGCTGGCGGCGGCGCGGGTGCGGACCCGGTCGGTCGAGGAGATCGCCGACGGCCTGGCCGACCGGTTCGAGCTGCTGCGCGGTGGCCCGCGCGACGCGCCACAGCGGCACCACACCCTGCAGGCGGTGGTCGACTGGAGCTGGCGGCTGCTCGACCCGGCCGGGCAGGCGGCGATGCGGGCGCTCTCGGTCTTCCCGGGCGGGTTCGGGCTGCCCGCCGCCCGGCAGTTGCTCGGGAGCTCGGTGAGCGAGCTGCTGGAGCACCTGGTCGACCAGTCACTGCTCAAAGTGGTCGATACCCCGGCCGGGGTCCGGTTCCGGATGCTGGAGACGGTGCGCGAGTTCAGCGCCGCCAACCGCGAGGCCGCCGACGACGCCGCCCGGACGGTCGACGGGTTCCTCGCCTGGGCCCGGGAGTTCGGGATCGAGCACCACGCGGCGCCGTTCGGCCCGGACCCGTACCGGCGGGTCACGCTGATCCGGGCCGAGCAGGACAACCTGCTGCAGGCGTTGCGGTACGCACTGACCAGATCGGACGGTGCGGCGGTGGCGGCGGTCACCGGCGTGCTCGGGATCCTGTGGAGCGCCGAGTCCAACTTCAGCCGGCTGCAGCGGCTGGTCGAGGACACCGGCTGGCTGCTCTCCCACTACCGGCCGGAGCCCCGGCTGGTGGAGGTGACCCGAACCGCGCTGACCGCGCTGGCGGTCTACCCGTTCCTCGCGGACGGGCCGCGGGCGAACCGGCCGGTGGTGGCGTTGCGTCGGTTGCCGCCGGCCCCGCCGGACACGGTGAGCCGAGCGGTCGGGCACGTCATCCTGGCCACACTGGAGGATGCCGGAGCCCTTCGCAAGCTCTGCGACAGCGACGAACCGATCGTGACGGCGCTCGCCAACACGGTGGTCAGCTACCAGCTGGAGGGCGAGGGCGACCTGACCGGCGCCGCGAACGCGGCCCGGCGTGCCCTCGACGCGACCCAGCTGCGGGACCTGCCGTGGGCGACCGCCGGCAGCCACGGCCGGCTCGCCGAGCTGTGCATGCAGGCCGAACAGCCGGCCGACGCGATCCGGCACGTACGGGCCGCGCTGCCGGTGGCCGAGCGACTGTCCAACTGGGCCGATGTGGCCGGGATGCGGCTGTGGCTGGCGTTGGCGCAGCTGCAGCTCGGCGACGCGGACCAGGCGGAACGCTCGCTGACCGAGGGGATGCCGAGCGAGTTCGACCTCGATCCGACCGAATACACGTACGGGTTAGGCGTGCGCGCCGAGATCGCGCTGGCGCGCGGTGAGGTGGCTGACGGGCTGGCGCTGTGGCGGCACGCGGTCGACCGGATGCGTACGGTGGACGATCCGCTGATGGAGCCGTGGCTGCTGGAGGCGCAGGCGGTGTCGGCGGTGGCGCACGCCCAGCACGGTCGACTGGCGCAGGTGCCGGAGACGGTCGCGGCGCTGCCGGCGCTGCTGTCGGGGTTGCTCGGCCGGCCGTCGTCCCGGCCGCTGGTAGCGGACTTCCCGATCGGTGGCGCGCTGCTGGTGGCACTGGCCATGGTGGAGATTGATCGGGAGAACATCGAGGCGGGGGTACGGATGCTCGCGCTGGCCGAGCGGCTACGGTTCCTCCGGCTGTTCCAGCCGACCATGTCCCCGGCTCGGATCCGGCAGACCGCCCGGGCAGCCGACGAGGCGGCATACGACGACGCGGTGTCGTCGTATGCCGCCTTGTCACCCGACCAGCTACGGGCAGCCGCGCTGGCGCTGCTGGCCGGTGGGCCCTAGCGCACCGGGTCGCGGTTGTAGCGCCGCTTCGCCCACAGGTAGCCGGCCAGCGCGATACCGGCGGCCCAGCCCACCGAGACGATGCCGTCGCTGCCGATCGGGGTGCCGAGCAGCAGCCCGCGCAGGGTCTCCATCCACGGCGTGAACGGCTGGTGTTCGGCGAACCAGCGCAGCCAGCTCGGCAACGAGTCGGTCGGGACGAACCCGCTGCCGAGGAACGGCAGGAACACCAACGGTTGCGGCAGGTTGCTCGCGGACTCGACGGTCTTCGCGACCAGGCCGATCGCGACCGACAGCCAGGTGAACGCGAACGCGACCAGTGCGACCAGGCCGGCCGCCGCGAACCACTCGACCACCGTGGCGGTGGGCCGGAACCCGACCAGCACGCCGATCCCGACCATCACGGCCGAGGCGATCAGCGCCTGGCTGACGCTGCCGAGCACGTGTCCGGTGAGGACCGACACTCGGGCGATCGCCATCGTCCGGAACCGGGCCACGATCCCCTCGGTCATGTCCATCGCGACCGAGACCGCGGTCAGGTTCGCCCCCATGGCGAGGGTCATCAACAGGATCCCGGGCATCACGTAGTTTGCGTACGCCGCCCGTCCGCCGCCGCCGGCCGCCGCGCCGAGGCCGTCGCCGAGCGTTCCGCCGAAGACGTACACGAACAGCAACAGGAAGGCGATCGGGATCACCAGCAGGAACAAGGTCAAGCCCGGATATCGCACCGCCCGTTTCAGCTGCCGGCGGAACATGGTGGCCGAATCGCTGATGGCGTAGTTCAGGGTTGTCATTGGACTGGCACCTCCGTAGTGGTTGGACGGCCGGTCACGGCGAAGAAGACATCGTCGAGATCGGGTGTGTGGACCGACAGGTTGACCACCTCGATCGACTCGTCATCGAGCCGGTCGAGCAGCCGCTTCAGCGACCGCAGGCTGCCGTCGGTCGGCACCTGCAGGGTGAGCGTTTCCCGGTCGGGTGTGCCGGTGCCGAGTGTCTCGGCGGCCGAGGTCAGCCCACGAGCGTCGGCGAACTGCAGCCGGACGTGCCCGCCGGGGACCCGGCGCTTGAGCTCGTCGGGGGTCCCCTCGGCGACGAACCGGCCACGGTCGAGGACCGCGATCCGGTCGGCGAGGTGGTCCGCCTCCTCCAGATACTGCGTGGTGAGGAAGATCGTCACACCATCGGCCAGCAGGCCGCGGATGATCTCCCACATGGTCCGCCGGCTGCGCGGGTCGAGGCCGCTGGTCGGCTCGTCGAGGAAGACGATCCGGGGGTTGCCGACCAGGCCCATCGCCAGGTCGAGCCGCCGGGTCATCCCACCGGAGTAGGTGCCGGCCGGTTTCCGGGCGGCGTCTTCCAGGTCGAACCGGGCCAGCAACTCGGCTGCCCGGCGCCGACCATCGCGCCGACCCAGGTGGTGCAGGTCGGCCATGAGCAGCAGGTTCTCTTCCCCGGTGAGCAGCTTGTCGACCGCCGAGAACTGGCCGGTCACGCCGATCGCCGCCCGCACCCCGTCCGGGTTGCGGGCCGGGTCGTGCCCAGCGATCCGGATCTCCCCGGCGTCGGCGCGGATCAGCGTCGACAGGATGTTGACCATGGTGGTCTTGCCCGCCCCGTTCGGGCCGAGCAACGCGAACGTCGTCCCCTCGGGAACGGTGAGGTCGATGCCGTCGAGCACGACGTGGTCCCCGAACGCCTTGGAGAGCCCGGTCACCGTGATCGCCGGCTGATTCAGTCGTGCATTCATGCCAGCGAGCGTGCGCGGGGCCGGGATCACCGCGGTTCCACGGCGGTTTCATGCCGTACGGAGCCGCCGTGGAACCGCGGTGCGGTCGGGGTGCTGCGGGTTACTGAGTGGCGCTCGCCTCCCCGGCGGCCTTCAGGGCGGCCGCCTCAGCGAGCTGGTCGGCGGTGATGACCACGTTGCCGAACTGCTTCACCGCCTGGTAGTAGACCCAGGCCAGGCTGTAGCACGCCGGCCGGACGGCGGTGGCGTAGGTGGCGCATTTCCGCCGCATGTCCTCGTAGAACGCGTCGTCGAGCCGCGGCTTGTTCGCCGGGAACTGGCCGACCTGCTTGTAGTTGCGGTAGCCGAAGTCGTGGCGATGGCACGACAGCCGGAAATCGAACCCGAGCGGGTTGTCTGGGCTGGCCGAGCAGAAGTCGGTGGACCAGTCGAAGTTGTACTCTGCCCAGGCGGACTGGTTCAGCCGGGCGGCGTTCCAGGCGTTGTAGCTGGCGACGCTGGTCTGGGTCCAACTGCTGAGCACCGCCAGCCGTTCCTGCTGGGTGACGGCGGCGGCCGGGGCGGCGAAACCGAGCGTGGCGAGCAGGCAGGCGGCGACCAGCGTGGCGAGCGTGGTCGGGAACCGTCGGTTCATCGGTACCTCATTCCGGGGGGTAGGGGGACTTGAGGCCGCAACACGTGAGTCGCGGCCCGTGGTATGAGCCGCGATACGTGGCGTGATCTGAACCTAACGAGTCTCGAGCGAGAACGAAAGATGTAGATATCTGCCGGGAGCGGAGGTTATCGGACATTCCCTCGTAGCGGGACAGCCGTAGATGAGCGTTCCGCTGGCAGGTATGCTACGGATGCAGTTCGGACCGGGGATGGAGGCCAATGCAGGCAGTCGAACGGGTGGCGAGCATCCTGCTGGCGTTCACGAGCGTGCGCGGGGAGCAGGGCGTCTCCGACCTGTCCCGGCGGCTCGGCCTGCCCAAGAGCGCGGTGCACCGAGCGCTGGACGCGCTGGTGGAAACCGGACTGGTCAGCCGAAACGTCGCCACTTCCAAATACCAGCTCGGCCCGCGCGCGCTCGAGCTCGGGCTCGCCGGGTTCGGCACGCCGGATCTGCGTGCCCTCGCCGAGCCGGTGATGGTGCAGCTGCGGGACCGGACCGAGGAGACGGTCACGCTCTCGTACCGCGTCAACACCGAACGGGTCTACGCCGCCCAGGTGGAAAGCCCGCAACCGGTGCGGATGACCATCACCGTGGGGATGCGGGCGCCGCTGTACGCCGGCGCCTCCGGCCGGGCCATCCTCGCCGCGATGCCGGAAGCCGAGTTCGAGGAGTACCTGGCGAAGGTGGAGCTGCGCCCGCTCACCGGCACCACCGTCTTCGACCCGGCCTCGCTGCGCAGCGTCATCGAGGAGGTACGGGAGCTGGGGTACGCGGTCAGCTTCGGGGAGCGGGACCCGTGGGCCGCGGCGGC
>DATCKZ010000115.1:0-3221 GCA_036564175.1 Natronosporangium sp. | reverse complement strand
CGAACCCGGTAGCTAAGCTTGCCAGCGCCGATGGTACTGCACTGGCGACGGTGTGGGAGAGTAGGACGCCGCCGGACATCTTGATGGTGGGTGTGGCGCTCGAGGGGTTTCGACCCGCGAGCGCCACACCCATTTCTTGTGCCTGCGATCTGGCAAATCGGTTGGGGGGCCGGGTCGCGATCGTTCAAACTTCGTCTATGCCGGAACTCGAGGCGATCAAGGCTGCTGTCGATCACGCCGATACGCCGATAGCGGAGCGGGCGCAGCAGGTGGCCGAGATCGTGCGGCGGACCGGTGGGTTCCGGTGGGTCGACGTCTACGAGATGACCTCGACCGAGGTGATCGATCTGGCGTGGAGCGGCCCGGCGCCGCCGGCCCATCCCCGGTTCCCGGTCGACCGTGGACTGACCGCGGACGCGGTCGCGACCGGCCGGACCGTGGCCTGCAATGACGTACGCAACAATCCACGTTATCTAGTGGCGCTGGACAGCACCGGCTCGGAGATCATCGTGCCGGTTACCGACGCCACCGGCGAGGTGGTGGGCACCCTGGATGTCGACTCCGTAGACCTCGGCGCCTTCGATGACGCGACCCGCCACGCACTCGAGGCCGCCGTGGCGTTGCTGCCGCCGCTCTAGCGGCGCTAGTCGACCTCCGTCCCAGCGGCCGTCGGCTTCCGGCTCAGGGCCTGCAACGGCAGTGACATCCGTCGCCGGCCGTACCGCCGGTGCGGGACCGGGCCGGCACGGCTGGAAGGATGGAGCGGTGAGCCAACCGAGACGGGGCCGGGACGGCGACGACCGCCGCCACGGCCGAGACCGCGAACGCGACGACCGCCGACCGCAATCGGATCGCGGCCGGCCGGACCGGCGCGGCGACCGGGACGGGTGGTCGGACCGGCGGCAACGCGGCGATCGCGACCGCCGGGACTTCGACCGCGGGTCGCGCCGCGACGATCGCGGTCGCAGGTCCGACGGCCGCGACCGCAGGTTCGGCGACCGCTCGCGGCACCACCAGGACCGGCCACCACGGGACCGGGGCCGCGCACCTGCCGACGCGCAGCCGGCTCGCCCCGCCGACCCACCGATCCCGGACGGGATCGAGGCAAGCGCCCTGGACCGGGAGGTCCGCAGCGAGCTCCGGTCACTGGCCCGCCCGGTCGCCGACACGGTAGCCCGGCACCTGGTGGCGGCCGGCCAGCTGATCGACGAGGATCCGGAGCAGGCGCTCGCTCACGCGCTCGCGGCCCGGCGCCAGGCCTCCAGGATCGCCGCGGTCCGGGAAGCGGTCGGGCTGGCTGCCTACCGGGCCGGGGAGTGGCAGACCGCGATCGCCGAACTGCGGACCTACCACCGGATGTCCGGCCGCCGGACCCACCTGGCGGTGCTCGCCGACTGCGAACGTGCCCTCGGCCGGCCGGCCCGGGCGATCGACCTCTACCGATCGGTGAAGCCCGGTGAGCTCCCGCCCGCGGAGGCGATCGAGCTGCTGATCGTCGCCGCCGGTGCCCGAGCCGATCTCGGCCAGCGGGAGGCCGCGATCGCGATGCTCCAGGTCGCCGAGCTCGACCGGACCGAGCCGTGGGTAGCTCGGTTGCGGTACGCGTATGCCGACGCGCTGCTGGGCGCCGGGCGCAAGGCGGAGGCGCGGGAATGGTTCGCGCGGGCCGCCGAGGCGGACGAGGACCTCCAGACCGATGCCGCCGAGCGGCTGCTGGAACTCGATGGCGTGGTGCTCGACCTAGCGGAACCGGCCGACGCCAAACCAGCCGAAGCTGACAGCGAAGCGGCCGAAGGCGGCAGCGACGCAGCGGCCGGCGAACCCGAACCGGCCGGGGGCGAGCGCGAGCCGGCCGACCAGGAGCCGGCCGACCAGGAGCCAGCCGACCAGGCGCCGGCAGCCGGAACCGACGAGGAGGTCGAGGTAGCAGCCGGCGAAGCCGGGGAGCTACCAACCGGGGAGCTACCAACCGGGGAGGCCGAAGCAGCAACCGGAGTCGCGCCGGCGCCGTCGGAGCCGACGAAGGCCGAGCCGCTCGTCACTCCGTACGATTTGGTGATCCTGGACCTCGACGGCGTGGTCTACATCGGTGAGGAGCCGGTGCCCGGCGCGGCGGCTGCGATCGGCCGGCTGCGGCAGGAGGGCCGGCGGGTGGTGTTCGCGACCAACAACGCCTCCCGCGCCGCCACCGAGGTGGCGGCGTTGCTGACCCGGCTCGGCATCGAAGCGACCGCGGACGAGGTGGTCACCTCGGCGGCGATCGCCGCGGACACGCTGGCCGACCGGCTACCGCCCGGATCGCCGGTGCTGGTGGTCGGCGCCGACGCGCTCGCCGGGGAGGTACGGCGGGCGGGGCTGACCGTGGTCGCCAGCGCGGACGACCGGCCGGCGGCGGTGGTGCAGGGCTACGCCCCGCACGTCGGCTGGCGGCAGCTGGCGGAAGCCTGCCTCGCGATCCGGGCCGGTGCACAGTGGATCGTCACGAACACCGACGCCACCCTCCCGAGCCCGCGCGGCGACCTGCCCGGCAACGGATCGTTGGTCGCGGCCCTGCGTACCGCGCTCGGCCGGGACCCGGACCTGGTGGTCGGCAAGCCGCAGCCGGCGTTCTTCGCCGGCGCGGCGGCGAAGGCCGGCGCGAGCCGGCCGCTGGTGGTGGGTGACCGGCTGGACACCGACATCGAGGGGGCGGTCCGGGCCGGGATGGACAGCCTGCTGGTGCTGACCGGCGTGAGCAGCGAGGCGGAGGCGCGAGCCGCCACCGCGGAGTCCCGGCCGACCTACGTCGGGGCCGACCTGGCCGCCCTGTTCGAGCCGGCGGCCGCCCTGGCTTCCTAACCGGTCGCTCTGGCTCCCTGACCGGTTACAGGAGCTTCCGGAGCTTGAGCAGATCGAACGGGTTGGCGCTGACGGACACGCGGCGGGTGGCGAGGGCCTTGGCGAAGTCCAGCTCGCCGTCGACGATCGCGATCAGGTCGTCGCTCTTCGCCGAGATCTTGATCTTCGCGTCCGGGTCGTCGCCCTCGGCGACGTCGAGCAGCTCGCCGTGGGCCAACCGGCCCCGGAACGCGATCTGCAGGTCGGTGACCCGGCAGGCGATGGTGCGGTCGAAGTTTGCTTGCTTACGAACCTCTTCGGCGTTGCGGGCAAGGTGTTCGGTCAGCCGGCCAAGCGCGGCCCGGCACTCCTCGACGGTCGCCACGCCTTGCACCGTACCGTAC
>DATCKZ010000114.1:0-54530 GCA_036564175.1 Natronosporangium sp. | reverse complement strand
ATCCCTTCATGATCATCAGGATGGTACGAGACCGGACGTGATGCCGGGTCCCGGTCAAGATCATCGGGCACAGATCGGGCACAACTCGCGTTGTGAACCTGCGAAAGCTGCCGCGAGTCGATGAGTGAGTAGCCGCAGGTCACCTAGGCTTCTTGTCGGGTTCATCACGTTCCAGCCCAGTAGAACGGGTTAGGGGTTCAAGTCCCCTCGGCTCCACCACTTCCCGCTCTGTCCGGCGATGATGTGCGTCGCAAGATCATCAGGCATAGCCCGAGCACACCTTCGCTCCGATTCGTACAGTCATCCGTGTAGGCCGGGGTTTGCGGCGGCCGCAGGGCGCCTTGGTCGCTATGCCGCAAGCTACGCGGCGAGGAGATCCGTCAAGGCCGACATGTGAGTGACGCGGTTTCGATGCTGGCGTGCTTGGAGCAGCAGGTCGGCGACCACGAGTGCCGGGTCGTGTTCTGGTGCGTCAAGGCCGACATGCTCGCGTAGCCATGGCGCTACCTCGCTCCAGCGGTAGAACACAGTGCCTTCGCGGCCCGGATTGACCGGTGGTGGGAAGCCGCCGCCCCCGCGCTCGCCGGTTGCATACCGGCGGACGCTTTCCCGGCTCCGACCAATCCGGTCGGCGATGTCGGCGAGGGTGACGAGGTCCTGCTCTAGCACTCGCAGCACTCGCAGGCCCGCCGACTCGACGTCGCGGACAGCCGAGGCGATCGCGTCCGCGAGTGCTGGCGCTTCGCGGTCGAACTCCGCGATCGGCAAGCCATGTTCGACACCGAAGGTGGCGTCGTCGCAGCCGGCTTCGAGTAGCGCCGCAAGCTCGTCGTCGTCGGGTCGTCGGTCGAGCACGAGTGTGAAGACATGTACCGGCATGCTCGCTCACCTCCCCGGTTGAGCTGGGCTAATGGGTGTGCTTCGCGGTGAACCGGTCGATCTGCTTCGCGTGGGTGGCAGGGCTACGAGGGGTGGAGTAGATGTCGCGGCTGGCCGAGCACTGGCGGCAGACCAGTTCGCCCCAGCGGTGCCCGCGGTGAATCTCGCGTACGGCGAGGCCCAGCTCGCGGGCGCGCTTGAGCGCGTCGGCGAGCTCCTTCTTTGGGTGCCTTCCGGCACTGACCATCGTCTCCTCCCCGGGAGAACGTCATATAGACGTTGGCTACTCCGCATGCCGCCCTCCGTTTCAACCATTCGGCGGTGCAATAGTACACCGGGGGGTGTAGGAGTGCACCCCGGCGAATCGGGTTACAGCCGTGCGGCAGGAAGCGCCGAGGTGGCAACGCAGCTTGCGGCGCTGATTCTCGACAGACTTGTGTAGGCAGGCGGCCTTGGCATTGGCGGCTAGCGGCTCGGCTACCCGCGTCCTTGGATCGACAACGATGTCCTGGATAAGGAGGGCGACTGGAACTGACCTTCAGCGTGAATTGATCGAACCCAATTTCGCCTACACTGGATGGAACTCGACAAACTCTCGAGCCGCCGACCAGCGGCTGGATTCTTGCGGTGTCCGCTTCGCAGCTGTCCGTCCTGCGTAGCCGGCTTGCCGCGGTGGAGACATGACTTCTTTTCCATTGAATCGGGCAGGTCTGGGTGGCGCGTCATGGAGTAGGCAGAAAGCAATAACACAGCGCATCGACTATTACGAAGACCCGACCGCCCCGCCCGCGAACAGCATTGTGCCGTCGATGCCAGAACAGCGGGCCCGTGACAGTACGGTGACCAGCCAAGCTCTCACTGTCGATATGAGCGCGCAGCCGAGTCAGACGATCCATTACAGCGACGCAACCAACCAGTTCGTGCTCGGTCTGCTGTCGTAGCGCTGGCCCGGGAAGCCGTTCCCTTCCCATCACAGGTCGGTTGGTCATCCCACCGGGTCAGTCACATCACGGTGGTCCCGGACGAAACTCGGCAACCACAACGCCGATTTCTGGATCAGAGCGCTTGGCCAGAACTCCGCCTCACGGTGCTGCTCCAGCCTGCTGACCGGACCGTGCCTTGCCTGGTAGGTGCGGTGGCTGCCCACCCAGTGGGGCACTGGTCCGAGTGCAAGGAAGAATGGTGGCGTGAGCGCACTACTGCTGATCCATGGCGGACTCTGGGAGGACATGGACGCTGACCGGTTCTGGCACAGGCCCGGCATCGTCACCGCCCTCCGCGACCGCGGCGTCGACGCGATCGCCCCGGACCGGCCGCGGCATCCGTCGAGCTGGGCGGCAGAGGTTGACCAGCTAGCCGCGAGCCTGCCGGACCGGCCGGTCACCGTGCTGGGCGCCTCCAACAGCTGCACGGTGGCGGTGCGCCTCGCGATGAACCACCCCGAGCGGGTCGCCCGCCTGGTGCTGGCTTGGCCGGCCACCGCCGGCGACCAGGCGGTTGACGCCCGATTCCGAGCTTGGCTGACCGGCCGCGGCGCCTCGGCCGAGGTGGTCGACGGCCTGCTCGCTGGCGAGACCCTGCGTGGCGTCGCCGACGAAGAACTGGCCGGCCTGACCGTCCCGGTCGGTGTGCTCCCGTCGGCACCCGAGAACTCGTTCCACCGGCGCGCGACCGTCGACGCCCTGCTGCGTCTGATCCCGCAAGCGGTCGAGCTTCCCGGTTGCCCCGAGCCGCCACGGCCAGAGTTCCCGCCTCATCTCGACAAGCTGGCGGCAACGCTGGCCGAATTCGGCCGCGGCTGACGCAGCGCCAGCCGCCCGCAGAAGCGCCGAGCTCCCCGGACCGGACCGGTCCGGGGAGTTCGGTATTGCGCCCGGCGTTCAGGTTGTGGTCACGATGGTGAGCGTGTCCGCGCCACCGGCGACCGTGACCAGGTAGTGCGGCGCAGTTGGGTCGTACCCATCGGTGTGGTCGGTCAGGCCGCGACCGATCGCGCCGAACCGCTTGTCATCGAGGGTCACATTGGTCGCCCCGCCGGCGAGCTCGAGCCGCACCGGCACACCGGCCGGCCGCTCGATCCGTACCCGCTTCAGCGAAGCCAGCCGGATCGGGCGCGGGCTGTCCGGCCGGCCGAGCACCAGCCGGACATTCGCGGCTCCCGAGTGGAACGCCACCGACCGGACGTCGACCCCGGTGAGGTCGGCCTCCAGGCCGCTGGTCCCGCCGTGCACGTCCAGCGCCCACGGTACGCCCGGGTTGAGCCGGATCGTGTTCGGGTGGACCCGGCGCAGCAGCCGGGAGCCCATCGGGTACCCGATATGGACGGTCCCACCGGCCGCCCACACCGACGGTAGCGGCTCGCCGAACCGGGCGGTGAGCAGCGCCTCCGGGTCGTCGCCGGCCCGCAGGTCGACCTGCTCCAGGCCGTCGTCGAAGCTGAGCCGCGCCTCCTCCGCCGGCCGCTCGGCGATCGGCACCACGATCTCCGCGTCCCGCACGGCCTTCTGGGTAACGACAGTTGCCATCACAATCCCCTCCATTGTGGTTAGTTCGCTCATTCCTCGGTTGCGTTGGCCCGGGCGGGCAGCGCCCGGCTGAGCACGAACCCGGCCGCGAACGCGCCGGCCGCGCACCACAGCGCTCGCTGGGCGGCGAAGTCGAACTCGCCGGTCCGCTCCAGCACCGTGGTGAACACGGCGCCGACCACCGCGACCCCGGACGCGGCCGCGACCTGCACCACCGTGTTCGTGACGCCGGAGGCGGCACCCGCGGAGTGGCGCGGCACCGTGGCCAGCACCATGTCGACCAGGATCGGCGCCACCATGCCGAACCCGATCCCGCCGGCGAGCAGCGCCGGCGCCAGGTGCCAGCCGGACAGGTCGGCACCGGCCCAGTGGATGGTGGCGATCAGCCCGACCATCGCCGCGGTGAGCAGCACCGCCCCGATCGAGACCAGCCGCCGCCCGATCACCGCCGCGTACCGCACCGCCATGCCGGCGGTGGCGGCGAGCCCGATCGGCCACGCCATGAACGTGAGCCCGACCGTCAGCGCCGAGAAGCCGTGCCCGTTCTGCAGCTGGATGGTCAGCACCATGAAGAAGGCGCTGATCGCCGAGAACATCACCAGCACCGCGATCAGCCCGGCGGCGAACGACCGGCTGCCGAACAGCGACAGCGGCACCAGCGGGTCGCCACCGCGGCCCCGCACCCGGCGGGCCTGGTACCAGGCGAAGCAGCCGAACGCGGGCACCGAGCCGGCCATCATCAGCCACACCCAGCCGGGCCAGTCCAGCTCCGCACCCTGGATCAGCGGGTAGAGCAGCAGCAGCAACGCACCGGTCACCAGCACCACGCCCGGCAGGTCCAGCCGCGGCCGGCGCTCGGCGTGCGACTCCCGGATCCAGGCCGCGCCCGCGATCAGCGCGAACAGCCCGATCGGCACGTTCACCCAGAACACGGAGCGCCAGTCCAGTCCGAACACGTCGTTGCCGACCAGCAGCCCGCCGACGATCGGAGCGGCGGCGGCCGCCAGCCCGTTCACCGCGCCGTACACGCCGAACGCCTTGGCCCGCTCCCCGGGCGGGAAGCTGACCTGGATCATGGCGAGCACCTGCGGCACCATCATCGCGGCGGCCGCACCCTGCAGCACCCGGGTGCCGATCAGCATCCCGGCGCTCGGGGCCAGCGCGCACAGCGCCGAGGCGATCGTGAAGCCGGCGACCCCGGTCAGGAACATCCGCTTCCGGCCGACGATGTCGCCGAGCCGCCCGCCGGTGATCAGGCCCAGACCGAGTGCGAGCGAGTAGGCGGCGATCACCCACTGGATGCTCGAGTACCCGGTCCCGAGGTCGGCCTGGATCGACGGTGCGGCGATCAGGACGATCGTGATGTCGACCAGGTCCATGAAGACCGCGAGCAGCGCCACGATCAGCGCCGCCCACCGCCGCGCGTCTACCGCGGCCGGTGCGGTCATCTGCGTTGTGGTCATCCTTCGCGCCTCTCTGTGACGACTTGCCATCGACACACCCGAGGCTCGCAGTAAGGCGGGTGGGGGCACCTAGGTCGGATTCCCTATCCGCCACCTCAGATCCGGCGGATCCACCCCCAGACCGCCTCCCAACCCCGCCTCAAGACGGCAGATCAGCTCCGCAGGCCCCGGCCGGCGCGGCTCGTATGCTTGCCGGCATGGAGCGCGGGCAGCTGGTTGGCCGCCGGCGGGAGCGGACAGAGCTCGACGAGGCGCTGCGGACCGCCCGGGCCGGCTCGCTCCAGGTGGTGGTCGTCAGCGGTGAGGCCGGGGTCGGGAAGACCCGGCTGCTCGAGGACCTGGCCGAGACCGCCGAGGCGGCCGGCGCGCGGGTCATGCGTACCGCCTGCCTGGCGCTCGGCGCCGAGGGCCTGCCGCTGGCACCGGCCACCGCCGTCGTGCGCACGCTGGTGGAATCCGGCGGTACGCGGGCGGTGACCGACCTGTTGCCCGGGGCCGACGGTCTGCTGCGGCTGCTGCCGGAGCTGGGCACCGCCGGCGACGAACCCGGTGGCCAGGGGCGGCTGCTGGAGCTGTTCCGGGCGCTGCTGCGCCGGCTCGCCGCCGACCGGCCGCTGGTGTTCGTGATCGACGATCTGCAGTGGGCGGACCGGTCCACCCGGGATCTGCTCGACCTGCTGGTCCGGACGCTCCGGTCGGTGCCGTTGCTGCTCGCCACCGCGTACCGCTCCGACGATGTCGGCCGGGGCCATCCGCTGCGACCGTTCCTGGCGGAGCTGGCCCGGCTGCCGGGCGTGCGCCGGCTCGAGCTGGCGCCGCTGTCCCGGGCCGAGACCGCCGAGCTGCTCGCCGCCGAGCTCGGCCGGGTGCCTACGCCGGAGCTGCTGGACCAGGTCTACCGGCGAGCCGGCGGCAACCCGTTCTACGCGATCGAGCTCGCGCGATTGGCCCCGGCCGGCGCGGCGACGCCGGAGCCGGCCGCCGAGGCGATGCCGGAATCGCTGCGCGACCTGCTGGTCGACCGGGTGGCCCGGCTGCCCGACCCGGTGGCGCGGGTGGTCCGGCTGGTTGCCGTCGCCGGCGAGCCGGTGTCCCATGAGCTGCTCGCGGCGGTCGCCGGGCTGGCCGACGACGAGCTGCTGGCGGCGGTCCGGTCGGCGATCGACGCCGGGGTGCTGCGGGCCGGATCGGACGGGTACGCCCCGACGCATCGGCTGCTGCGGGAGGCGATCCTGGCCGACCTGCTGCCGGCCGACCGGGTGCGGTTGCACCGGGCGTACGCGGAGGTGCTCGCGGCGGACCCCAGCCTGCTGCCGCCGGACCGGCAGGCGGCCGCGGTGGCGTTCCATTGGTACGAAGCGGGCGTGGCGGATCGGGCGTTGCCGGCGCTGCTGCGAGCCGCCGAAGCGGCCGGGCGGATCTACGCCCAGGCCGAGCAGGCGAAAATGCTCGACCGGGCGCTGCGCCTGCCGGTCTCCGGCCAGCCGGCCGACCTGGACCGGATCGGGCTCTACGAGGCCGCGATCGGCGCCGCCACCTGGGCCGGTGAGCAGCTCGACGCGCTCGGCCTGGTGGACCGGGCGCTGGTCGAGGCGGACCGGACCCGGGCGCCCGGCCGGGTGGCGCTGCTGCTCGCCCACCGCGGCCTGCTGCTGCAGCAGCTGGGCCGGGACGGCGCCGCCACCGCGGTGGACGAGGCGCTGGAGCTGCTGCCCGACGACCGGTCGTTGCTGCGGGCCCGGGTGCTCGACCTGGTCAGCGCGGTGCTGGCGGTCAGCGGCGAGCCCGACCGGGCGCACGAGCACGCGGCCGAGGCGGCCGAGCTGGCCGAGGCGCACGGCGAGGTCGGGGTGGCGATCAACGCTCGGACCACGGTGGGTTGGGTGCTCGGGCAGTTGGGTCGATACCAGGAGGCCCGGGCCGCCCTGCAGGCCGCCCGGACCGCCGCCAGCGGCGTACCCGACCCGGTGGGATTGGCCAGAGTAGATCTCAATCTGGCCGATCTGGCGCTGCGGGTCGGCGACTACCCGGCGGCGGTCGAGGTGGCCAGGCGCGGGCTGGCCGCGGCCGAGTCGGCCGGGCTGGCCCGGACGATCGGCGCGTTGCTCGCCAGCCAGCTGGTGGCCGCACTGTTCGCGACCGGCCGGTGGGACGAGGCCGAGCAGGTGGGCCGGCAGGCGATCGACTGGGATCCGACCGGGGCACCGGGCGCCGAGCCGCACGCCTACCTAGGCCTGATCGCGCTCGCCCGGGGCGAGCTGGAGCGGGCGCGCGAGCATCTGTCGGTGGCCCGGACGCTGCTCGACCCGGCGGGCGGCCAGGCGGTGCCGGTGGCGATCCTCGCCGCCGAGCTGGCGCTCGCCGACAACCGGCTCGACCAGGCGCGGCAGGCGGTGACCGAGGCGCTGCCGGCGCAGGCCGCGCCGTACCAGCGGTGGCCGCTGCTGGCGACGGCGGCCCGGGTCGAGGCGCTGGCCGGGCCGGTGGCCGGGCTGCGGGAGGCGGTCGCGGAGTTGCCGGCCGACACCCGGCCGTACCAGGCGTACGCGGCGCAGGTCGCCGCCGAGCTGGGCGACAAGCCGGACTGGCCAGCGGTGGCCGAGGCCTGGGAAGGGCTCGGCTGCCCGTACCTCGCCGCCCAGGCGCGGCTGCGGGCGGCGGAGGCGAGCCTGCGGGCGGGCGAGGCCGGGCCGGCCCGGGAGCTGCTGACGGAAGTCGTTGCGCGGGCGCGGGAGCTGGGCGCGACGCCGCTCCTCGAGGCGGCCCGGGCCACCGCCCGCGGGGCCAGGATCAGCCTCGATGACGAGGCGGCACCGGCGCCGGCCGCGACCGGGCAGTTGCCGCTCGGGCTGACCGAGCGGGAGGCGGAGGTGCTGCGGCTGATCGCGCTCGGCCGCTCCAACCGGCAGATCGGCGAGGCGCTGTTCATCAGCCCGAAGACGGTCAGCGTCCACGTGTCCAATTTGCTCGGTAAGCTCGGCGCCGCCAACCGCGGCCAGGCCGCCGCGATCGCCCACCGGCTGCGCTTGGTCGACGACGATCACCAACCCGGCGACGCCAGCTGACCGCCGGGGCTACCCCGCCTCGCCGAAAGGATTGATCACGTTGACCTGGGCGGCCACGAACGGGGCGGTGTCCCGGGTGGCCACCGTGAAGCCGGTAACGGTTGCGATGCTGGCGATCAGCGCGTCGAAGTCGCCGATTGCCAACCTTTGGGTCCGTGCCCGGCTTCGCAAGCTGGCGTAAGCCGTCGTGGCCGGCTCGTCCAAGGCGAGGATTCGCCCTCGAAACAGCGGCACAATCTCGCCTTCGAACCGGTCGTGCAACGCCCGCCTACGTTTGCCATTGGGAAGGCATGCAATGCCGGAACGCACTTCGGCCAGACTGATGGTGGTCAGGTACAGGGTTTCGACCACCTGAGCATCCAGCCAAGTGACGACGCTCTCGGCTGGTTTGGAGCGTAGCGGTTCGGAGATGATGTTGGTGTCGAGGATGATCACGAAAGGTCCAGCGGATCCCGGCTGGTCCGCTCCCGGGTCACGCTTAGTTCCACGCCGCCCACGTCTTGGCCGATGGAGGCCAGCAATGAACCCAACTTGACCCGGTCCGGTGGTGCGACCGCGGCCTCGAGGATCGAGCGCACTTCAGCTTCGGTACTGCGATGGTGCGCGGCCGCGCGGGCCTTGAGCGCGCGGTGGGTCTCCTCGGAGAGGTTGCGAATGGTAATCGCTGGCATGGCTACCTCCCCACGGTCATGGTGATAGCAGTTTGTGATGAATGATAGCACGGCTCCGCTTGGATGCTTGGCCTGCCCACTGATGCTGGAGACAAAAAACGCAGGCAGCGGCGTCGTGGCGGGTGGCAGAATCGCCAGCGATGAGCAGCAGCACCACCACTCCCCTCCAGCGCAGCACCGTTCCGGTACACATTCGAGCGTTCACCGACGCCGACTGGGATCAGGTCTGGCCGATCGTCCAGGAGGTCGTTCGCGCGCAGGACACCTACACCTACGACCCGGACCTGACCGAGGCGGAGGCCCGCGCGATCTGGATCGAGCGGCCGCCGGCGCAGACCGTGGTCGCGGTCCGGCCCGACCCGGAGCGCGGCGACCGGGTGGTCGGTACCGCCAAGATGGGGCCGAACCGCGACGGCCCAGGCTCGCACGTCTCGACCGCGAGCTTCATGGTCGCGGCCGACGCGCGGGGCACCGGGGTCGGTACGGCGTTGTGCAAGTACGCGCTGGACTGGGCCCGGCAGCAGGGGTACGCGGGGATGCAGTTCAACGCGGTGGCGGAGTCGAACGTCGGGGCGATCAAGGTCTACGAGCGGCTCGGCTTCCGGATCGTCGGCACCGTGCCCGGCGCCTTCCGGCACCCGACCCTGGGCCGGGTCGGGCTGCACATCATGTACTGCTCCTTCGAAGACGACTGACGACTAGTCCCGGCGGAGGTCGGCGAGGTCGACACCGAGCTGGGCGAGCCGCGCCGCCAGCTCGCCGCGCCGGGTGGTGGCCCGCAGGAACCCGAGCTCGAAGACCTGGCACCGGCCGTCGCGGCGGATCTCGACCCGCCAGCGCCGGTCCGCGGACACCAGTACCTCGACCACCTCGGCCACGCTCTCAAAATATGGGCTAAGAACGGCTATCCGGATCAAAATCCACTAAACCTGGCCGATCACGCATCCGTGACCGGCAGCAGCTCGATCCACCCCCGGATGTCGTCGGCGGTCTCGACGCCGACCAGCTCGGGGTGGGCCTGCGCGAGGTGGGCGAGGGTCTGCTCGATGACGGCTTCGTCCGTATCGCCGCGCGCGGTGTAGCCGCATTCGCATCGGACCTGACGAACCATCGGTTCCCTCCTGGCGGGGTAGCCTCCAGGTTTAGCGCCAACCAGGCGAGGTGGGCAAACGTGGCTGAGTCGGCGGGTTCCACCCGGGTGCAGCTGTGTGGCGCGTTCGCCGTCGAGTTGCGCGGTCAGCGGGTCGACCACCGGCTACCCGGCCGGCAGGGCCGGGTGCTGTTCGGCTACCTGGTGCTCTCCCGGCTCCAGCAGGTTTCACGGGAAACATTACTCGACGCGCTGTGGGCCGACGCGCCGCCGCCGGCCGCGCCCGCTGCGCTCAACGTACTGGTGTCAAAGGTCCGCGCGGTGGTCGGGCCGGACGTGCTGCGCGGTCGGGGCGCCCTGTCGGTGGTGCTGCCGGAGCGCGCGTACGTCGACGTCGAGGAGGCCACCGCCGCGCTCCACACGGCCGAGTCCGCGCTCGCCCAGCGGGACTGGCGGCGGGCGTGGTCGCTGTCGCTGACCGGGCAGTTCGTAGCCCGCCGGGCGTTCCTGCCGGAGGCCGAGGGAGCGTGGGCGGAGGCGTGGCGCCGGCGGCTGGCGGACATGCGGGTGCGCGCGCTGGAGTGCTACGCCGCGGCCTGCCTCGCGCTGGGCGGCCCGGAGCTGCCCGGCGCCGAGCGCGCCGCGCGCGAGCTGCGGGAGATCGCGCCGTTCCGGGAGACCGGGCACCTGCTGTTGATGCGTACGCTCGCCGCGCGCGGCAACGTCGCCGAGGCGCTCGCGGCGTACGAAGAACTGCGGGTGCTGCTACGCGAGGAGCTCGGCATCAACCCGTCCCGGACGGTGCAGGACGCGTACGCCGAGCTGCTCGGCTGACCCGGCGGCGGCTGACACCAACCTTCCGCCAACCTCGCGGCAACCGCCGGCCAACCTTCGCCACGCACGGTGGAGGCATCCAAGTTGACCAAGGAGGATGCCATGACCACCATCGACAACCGCACCGTGGACGAGCATCGGTTGGCGGAGCTGCTCGGCCGGTTCGTCAACGATCTCGGCGCTACCGTCTCCGCCGGCAACGTGCTGGTCGGCGACCAGCTGGGCCTCTACCGGGCGCTGGCGGACGCCGGCCCGCTCACCCCGGCTGAGCTCGCCGAGTACACCGGTACCGCCGAGCGGTACGTCCGGGAGTGGCTGCCGGGCCAGGCCGCCGGTGGATACGTCAGCTACGACCCGGCCACCGGCCGGTACTCGCTCACGCCGGAGCAGGCGTTCGCGTTCGCGGACCCGGCTGGCCCGGGGCTGCCGGGCGCCTTCGAGCTGGCGGTGGCGACGCTCGCCGCCGAGCCGAAGGTCACCGCGGCGTTCCGCACCGGCCACGGGGTGGCCTGGGGTGACCACCAGTCCGGTGTGTTCACCGGCTGCGAGCGGTTCTTCCGGCCCGGCTATGTCGCGAACCTGCTCAGCTCGTGGGTGCCGGCGGTGCCCGGGTTGACCGACCGGCTGACCGCCGGCACCGCGGTGGCCGACGTCGGTTGCGGGCTGGGCGCGTCCACCCGGATCCTCGCCGAGGCGTTCCCGGCGTCGTCGGTGTGCGGGTTCGACCCGCATCCGGAGTCGATCGACCTTGCCCGCCAGGCGGTCGCCGCCTCACCGGCCCGCTACGAGCTCGAAGTGGCCAGTGCGGAGGACTTCCCGGGCACCGATTACGGGCTGGTGGCTACATTCGACTGTCTCCATGACATGGGCGACCCGGTCGCGGCCGCCAGGCACATCCGGTCGGCGCTCGCCAGCGACGGGGTCTGGCTGATCGTCGAGCCGTTCGCGGGAGAGTCCACAGCGGACAATCTAACGCCGGTCGGGCGGGTCTACTACTCGTTCTCCACGTTCCTGTGCGTGCCGCACGCGATCTCCGAAGGCGCCAGCGACGCGCTGGGCAACCAGGCCGGTGAGGTGCGGACTGGTTCGGTGGTGCGGGAAGCCGGGTTCCGGACCTTCCGGCGGGTCGCGGAGACCCCGTTCAACCTGGTCTACGAGGCCCGCCCGTGACCGGGACGGCTCGCCGGCGTGGCGGCCACCGCGCGTGCCCCGAGGGCCGCGTGGTGCCGCTGTGCCCGTACCGTGAAATCCGGCAGGCTGGCGGCGGCCGCGATCCGGGCCAACCGCCGGACGTCGCCGCTGGCCCGCGGCAGCCCGGCGGCGACCGTGACCTGGCACAGCGCGTCCTGCACCCAGGCGTGGATCCAGGTGTAGCGGTCGGGGTCGGCCCAGGCCCGCCGGTCCGCCTCGGCCAGCCAGCGCAGCGCCTCCGGCAGGTCGCCGCGGGCGAACGCGACCAGCCCGAGCCCGCCGGCCGCCAGCCCTTGCCAGCACCAGTCATTGAGGACCAGACTCAGCGACCACGCGTGACGCAGCCGCAGCTCGGCCCGGTCCACATTGCCACTGGCGAGGTCGAGCTGGGCGAGCATCGCCTCCAGCCACGGCTGGATCGCGGTCCACTGTTCCTCCCGCGCCACCCGCAGGCACAGCTCGGCGTACTCGGCGGCGCGTTCGTGCTCGCCCAGTTGCAGCAGCGATCGGGCGGCGATCGCGTTCGCCCACACCACCTGCCGGAACCGGCCGGTCGACTCGGCGAGTTCGGCGGACCGCCGGAGCACCGCCAGCGCCCGGTCGTGCCGGCCGCGGTCGGCGAGGTACATGCCCTCGAGCGCGCGCACCGCGCTCAGCGCCGGCCGGTCGTCGCCGGCCGCCTGCTCGGCCGCGGCGAGCAGCCGGCGGGCGGGCGCCACCCGGCCGCTGGTGTTCTCGACGAACGCCAGGTCGCGCAGGGCGTCGGCGGCGAGCAGCCGATCGCCGGCCTGCCGGGCCAGCCGGGCCGCCGCCCGCAGCGCGGCGGTGCCTTCACCGGTGTGCGCCGGTAGGCCGTGGATCAGCGCGCTGCCGAGGGCGGCCAGCGCGGTCGCGTGCAGCCGCGGGTCGTCGTGGCCGGCGGCGAGCCGGACCGCGGCCCGCAGCTGGTCCAGGCCGGTGTCGACCGCGCCGGCGGCCATCGCCGCCTGGCCGGCCTCGATCCGGCTGATCGCGTCAAACCCGTCACCGGCTTGGAGCGCCACCGCCGGCGCCGTGCCGGCGAGCACCTCGTCGGGGGTACGCCGGAGCCGGGCCGCCCGAATCGTCGAGAGCCGGTGCCGGGCGGTGGTGAGCCACAGGTCAAAGTCGACTCCGGCGGTGCCGTCCGCGCCGTCCAGCAGTTCGTCGGCCGGTCCACAGTCGACGTCCTGGTCGCCGCGCAGCAGATCTATCAGGTCGATCCGGCAGCCGGGGTCGACGGTGACCCGAACCGGATCACCGCCGACGATCACCTGGCCGGCCAGCCCGCGCCGCAGCTCGCTGAGCGTCCACCGGAGCGCGCCGAGCGGGTCGTCGGCGTCGGGGAACAGCAGGTTGGCGAGGCTGCGCCGGCTGATCGGCCGGTCGGCGAGCAGCAGCACCGCGAGCAGCGCCCAGGCCTTGCGGCCGCGCGGGCCACGGACCTGCTGGCCATCCCGTAGCGCGCACGGCCGGCCGATCAGCCGGATCCGCAGCGACATCTCGCCCCCTCGCAACCGCTGGCACCAGCGTGGCACGGTTTCGTCGCGGGGGTGGTCACAAGGGGCGCCGCCGGCCGGCGACTGTCGGGTTTCTGTCAGATCTGGACGTTCGGTCGGCTCCGGAGCTCCGCGTCAGCTCCGGATGGCCACCACCTCCAGGTAGTCGGCCGGGATCGCCAGCGGCGCGGCGGTCGGGTACCGGTTGTAGTTCAGGACCAGGTGCGCCAGGTCTTCCCGGAGTGCCTGCTGCCCGGCCTCGTCCAGGGTGCTGAGCGCGGCCACGGTCGGGCCGTAGTTGCGCGAGAAGAAGTCCACGAACTCTTCGGCTGACCGGTACCGCATCGTGAACGTCCGCCGTTCCACCGACATCCCGGCCGTACCGCCGCCGAGCAGTTCCTGGAGCCGCTCCTCGGTGCCCCACCGGCCCGGCGGCTCCACCCCGGGCGGCGGCGGGACGTGCTTGGTCATGGTCCGCAGCATCGCGCCGATGAACCCGTCCGGGGTCCAGTTCGCCAGCGCGATCGTGCCGCCGGGCCGGCAGACCCGCAGCAGCTCGCTGGCCGCCCGCGGCTGGTCCGGCGCGAACATCACCCCGACCACCGAGATCACCGCGTCGAACGACGCGTCCGGGAACGGCAGGTCCTCGGCGTCGCCCTCGACGAACCGGATCTCGAGCCGTTCGGCGGCGGCCCGCTCCCGGGCCCGCGCCAGCAGGCTCGGCACGTAGTCCACCCCGGTCACCTGGCAGCCGCACCGGGCCGCGGCGATCGCGGCGTTGCCGCTGCCGGTGGCGACGTCGAGCACCGTGCTGCCGGCCTTGAGGTCGGCCGCGTCGGTGAGCCGCTCGGCGATCGGGACGATCCGGGTCGCCACCGCCGAGTAGTCCCCGCCGGCCCACATCCGCTGCTGCTTCTGCTTGATCGCCGCCAGGTCAGGCTTCGCCGCCGCAGTCATCGTGTGCTTCCTCCTCGGTCGGGCCGGCCGGATCGCCGGCGCTGCCCCGGAGTCTGGCTGCCGACCGTGTGAGCCAGCGTGTGACCGCCCGCCCGGGTGAACCCGCTGTCGGAAATCCGCTAGCTGCTCGCGCGAGGGTCGGCGCGCGCGGACGATGTGACCGTGGACACATCTCGGGTCGCTCAGTTGCCGGAGGGCGACCTGGACTGGCCGGTCGAGTCGGTCGACGAGACCGGGGTTACCGAGTTGCGGGTGCACGGTGTGGGCGGGACGCCGCCGGAACGGTTGCTCGGGGACCCCCACCCGCGGCAGGTCACCGGCGCCCAGCTCACCGACCTGCCGTCCGAGCACCGGGAGCGGTTCTCAGTGATCACGTACGGCAACCCGGTGGTCAACCTGTACCAGCAATGGTTCCCGGCGTACGTCAACCGGCGGCTGATCGAGACGGCAGCCCAGGTGCCGAGCCGGTGGGTGAACTTCTTCCGGTACACCGACCCGGTCGGCCGGGAACTGTTCCGGATGTATCCCCGGCGGGCCGGGGTCCGGCCACCCACCGAGGTGACCGGCGAGCGTACCGACTGCTGGCTGCCGGACCCGCCGACCGACCTGGCCCGGCCCGGCGACGGCCCGCCGGTGCGGCGCGGCCACGGCCAGGACGGTTGCCTGCGGCAGTCGGCGTTCCGCGGCTACCTGGCGGCGGAGGCACGCCGGCTGGCAAGGCTCACCCAGCCTGCGTCGCGGTCAGGCGACCCCAGCCGGGCGGAACTGGACACTCACCCGGGGCCCGACCGGCCGGGCGGTCTTCGGGATGGCGTGCTCCCACGTCCGCTGGCAGGAACCGCCCATGACGATCAGGTCACCGTGCCCGAGCCGGAACCGTAGGCTCTCGCCGCCGCCGCGCGGGCGCAGCAGCAGCGGTCGCGGCGAGCCGAACGAGACGATCGCGACCATCGTGTCCTCCCGCGACGACCGGCCCTGGGTGTCGCCGTGCCAGGCGACGCTGTCCCGGCCGTCCCGGTAGAGGCACATGCCGGCGGTCACGAACGGCTCGCCGAGCTCGGCCGCGTAGTGCGCGGTCAGCCGGTCGCGGGCCTCGGTCAGCAGCGGGTGCGGCAGCGGCTCGCCGGCGCCGTACCACCGCAGCAGCCGGGGCACGTCGACCACGCCGTCATACATCCGGCGCCGCTCGGCCCGCCAGTCGACCTCGGTGAGCAGCACCCGGAAGACCTCGTCGGAATCGCGCACCCAGCCCGGCAGGTGGTCCACCCAGGCGCCCCGGCTCAGCGGATGTCGCACCAGCTGGCCGGCGAGCGGGCCGAGCGCCGGCCCGGCCGGCTCCAGCTCGGAGAACAGCGATGGCTGGTAAGCAGGCTGCGGTGGCTGGTACGCGGGCTGCGCCACTCAGCAACCGTAGCTCCGATGGCGAACTGGCCGGGTGGGCTGGCACGCCGCTTCTACCCTGAGTAGATGAAGCTGAACCTCGCCGAAGAGCTGTTGCTGCTGGTCTACGACGACCATGGATCGATCATGGCGAGTGGGCAGTCGGTCGACTACGGGTTGGCCGGCGCCCTGCTGATGGAGCTGATGCTCGCCGACCGGGTGACCGTCAGCGACAAGCGGACGGCGGTGACCGACCCCGCACCGACCGGGGATCCGCTCGCCGACCAGGCGCTCGCGCTGATCGCCGGCAGCCGCCGGGGCCGCAAGCCGAAGGACTGGATCGGGCCGATCAGCAAGGGGCTCCGGGACCGGGTGCTGGACCGGCTCGTCCAGGCCGGGTTGCTGCGCCGCGAGCAGGGCAAGGTGCTGTGGGTGTTCCCGAAGACCCGGTTCCCCTCGGCGACCGGTGCGGAGCCGGTGCCGGAGACCGAGGCCCGGCGTCGCCTGCTCGCCGCCATTGACGCCACCGGGTCGGTCGACCCGCGCACCGCCGCGCTGTTGGCGCTGGTCCGGGCGCTGCGGATCGAGCGGATCGCAGTGCCCGACCGGCCGGTCCGCACCGTACGGGCGCGGATCAAGGAGATCGAGGCGGTGAGCTGGCCGGCCGAGGCGGTCCGCCAGGCGATCACCGAAATGGAAGCGGCAGTGACCGCCGCGATCACCACCACCGTCGCGGTCGCGGCCACGAGCTAGCCGCCTGGCAAGCTGAACTCGTGGAGAGCTTGGGAACCCTCAAGACCGAGCCGGCGGGGAGCCGGCCAGACCTGCTCGCCGAGCCGGTCGCGGCCGGCCTGGCGAGTTGGGCGGACGCACCCGACCAGGTGCTGGTCGCGCCGATCGACCCGGATCTCGCCGACACCGCCGCGTTCTGCGAGGCCTACCAGGTCCCGCTGGCGGCCTCCGCCAACTGCGTGGTGGTGGTCGGCAAGCGCGGCGGCGAGGCCAGGTATGCGGCTTGCGTGGTGCTCGCCACCACCCGCGCCGACGTGAACAACACGGTCCGGCGGCACCTCGACGTCCGCAAGGCCAGTTTCGCGCCGATGGCCGACGCGGTCGCCAAGACCGGGATGGAGTACGGCGGGATCACACCGATCGGGTTGCCGGGCGACTGGCCGATCCTGGTCGATCCGCGGGTGACCGCCACCGACTACGTGGTGATCGGCTCCGGGGTCCGGCACAGCAAGCTGGCGCTCCCCGGCTCGGCGCTCGCCCGGTTGCCCGGCGCGGTGGTCCTCGACGGGCTCGCCCGCTGAGTCCCTGCGTACCGCTGCGGCCCTGAGTACACGCCGCCGGCCGCCCGCGCCGTCTTCCTGGTAGCGACGGAGAGGGGTTGGCGTGGAGGGGAGCTTCGAGGAGTACGTGACCGCTCGCGGCGACGCGCTGCTGCGGTTCGCGTACGTGCTCAGTGGCGACCGGCATCTCGCTGAGGACCTGGTGCAGGAGGTGCTGGCCCGGATCCACCGGCGCTGGCACCGGATGGCGGAGGTCGAGCAACCGGACGCGTATCTACGGCGGGCGATCGTGCGCCAGTTCATCTCGTGGCGGCGCCGGCGAGCCAGCAGCGAGACCCCCACCGACCGGCTCCCGGAACTGGAGTCGCCTGTGGACACCGCTACCCGGCAGGCGGCGCAGGACGAGATGTGGCGGCTGCTGGCCACGTTGCCGCGCAAGCAGCGGGCGGTGCTGGTGCTGCGGTTCTATGAAGACCTTCCCGATACCGAGATCGCGGACGTGCTCGGATGCCGGCAGACCACCGTCCGGGTGCACGCCTCCCGCGGCCTGGCCAGGCTGCGCCAGCTGCTGTCCTCGTCGAGCGTGGTTGCGAAGCCCATTGGAGGGAGACTATGAACACCGACCTGGTACGCGAGACCCTGCGGGCGCGGGCCGACCGGGCGCCGACCGGCGCCGGGCTGCTCGACGCGGTGCTGGCCAGGTCACGGCAGCGCCGGCAGCGCCAGCGGTACGCCGGGGCGGGCGCGGTCGCGGTGGTGGTGGCGCTGGCGGTCGCCGGACCGGTGGTATGGCTGGGCCGGCCCGCCGCGGGACCGGCGGACCCGGCGAACCCGGCGGCGAGTGGGCACACGCCAACCACGCCGGCGCCGCGCACCACCGTGGGTGAGTGGACCGGTGCCGCGACGCTGGCACCGGCGCCGGACTTCGACCTCCCGGCGTTCCCGTTCACCCCCACTTGGTCCCCGCCCGGGCTGATCGGGCCCGCGTATGTCTACCACGACTTCAACGTCACCAGCGATGTGCCGCAGGCGGGTACCAGCGATGTGCCGCAGGCGGGTCCCGGCACCTCGGTCGCATTGCACTACTACGACCCGGACGGCGTGCTGGTGCATGCCGTCGAGGTCAGACAGAACGATGTCAGTCTGATCCTCGACCGGGCGCTCGCCCAGAGCGACGAGATCGATGTGGATGAATCGGGTGACCGACCCGAACCGATGACCGACCAGTCGGTCGCCGTGCTGGGGCGTCCCGCGCGGCTGGTGTCCAACTCGACCACCGGCGTGCTGGGCTGGCAACACGGGCCAACCCAGTGGGTCGTCGTCTGGGGTTCGCCGGACGGCGGTCCCGACAGCGTGCTGCGGTTCGCCGAAGGGCTTGCCGAGGAGCCGTTCCAGCCGCGGCTGCCCTTCACATTGGACCGAGCGCCGGCCGGAGCCTCGCTCAGCGTTTCGGAGCCCGACCGGATGGAGTTCGCGCCGCTGGCGGTCGCGCCGGGCGAGCAGCCCGGCGTGGCCGGAGTGAACCTCTTGCGCGGTGGGCCCGGCATGCCGGTGAGCTGTTCATACTCGCTCGAGTTCGACCACAGCCAGCTGGCGGACGTCGAAGACTGTCCGCTGCCGCGGGAGCCGGTCCGGGTCGGCGACCACCAGGCCGAGCTGGTGGGCAGTGAGACCGTGCTGGTCTACCTCGAGGACGGGCTGGCGCTCCAGGTCTACGCCATCGGGAACCTGTCGCTCAGCCGCGAGGACCTGCTCCGGTTCGCGGCCGGCATTCAGCTCACCGAGCACGCCGAGCCGACCAACTCTTAGCGCTAGCCGGCGAGGATGGCCTCGGCCACCTCCGCCAGCGGGATGTCCACACGGGAGTCGGTCGCTCGGTCGCGCAGCTCGACGAAGCCATCGGCGAGCCGCCGGCCGAGCACCACGATCCGCGGCATGCCGAGCAGCTCGGCATCGGTGAACCTCACCCCGGCCGACAGCCCGGCCCGGTCGTCGAGCAGCACCCGCAGCCCGCGCCCGACCAGCTGTTCGGCGAGCTGCTCGGCGGCCGCCCGCTGCGGCTCGCCGGTCGGCACCAGCTGCACGTCGCACGGCGCGATCGCCGCCGGCCAGCGCAGCCCGGCCTGGTCGTGGTGCTGCTCGACCACCGCCGCCATGAGCCGGGAGATGCCCAGCCCGTAGCAGCCCATGGTGATCCGGATCGGGTTCCCGTCCGGCCCGAGCGCGTCCAGCTCGAACGCGTCGGTGAACGCCCGGCCGAGCTCGAAGACGTGCGCGATCTCGATCCCGCGCCGCATCTCCAGCGCGCCATGGTGGCAGGCCGGGCACGGGTCGCCGTCCCGGACGGTCGCCGCCTCGATCGTGCCGTCCGGGGTGAAGTCCCGGCCGCAGACCACGTTGGTGGCGTGCTTGCCGGGCTCGTTGGCGCCGGTCAGCCAGGCTGTGCCGGGCGCCACCCGCGGGTCCACCAGATACCGCACCCCGGCCTTGCTGAGCAGCTGTGGCCCGAGGTAGCCGCGGACCAGCTCCGGCCGGGCCGGCCAGTCCTCGAACAGCGTGACGGTCGCCGGGTACAGCACCGCGGCGAGCCGCTTCAGGTCGACCTCCCGGTCCCCGGGGACCCCGATCACCAACAGCTCCGGCCCCGGGTCGGCGGGTCCCCGTACCTCTACCGCCACGTTCTTGAGCGTGTCCGCGGCGGTCCAGTCGGACTTGCCGGCGAGCTGGCGCTGGTTCGCCAGCGCCACCAGCGACTCGATGGTCGGGGTGTCCGGGGTGTCGTGGACGGCCATCGGCGGCGCGTCGGTGACCGGCTTCGCCGGCGGCGCCGGGGTGGTCACCGCCTCGGTGTTCGCCGAGTAGCCGCAGACCGTGCAGCCGACGAACGTGTCCTCGCCGGCCGGCGCCTCGGCCAGGAACTCCTCGCTGCGGGAGCCGCCCATCGCCCCGGACAGCGCCGCGACCACCGTGTAACGCAGCCCCAGCCGGTCGAAGATCCGCTGGTAGGCGGCGCGGTGGGCGGCGTACGACTCGGCCAGGCCGGCCGCGTCCAGGTCGAACGAGTAGCTGTCCTTCATCAGGAACTCGCGCGCCCGCAGCAGCCCGCCGCGCGGCCGGGCCTCGTTCCGGTACTTGGTCTGGATCTGGTAGATCATCACCGGGTAGTCCCGGTAGGACGAGTAGAGGTCCTTGACCAGCAGGGTCGCCGGCTCCTCGTGGGTCGGCGCCAGCAGGTGGTCGGCGCCGCGCCGGTCCTTCAGCCGGAAGATGTCCTCGCCGTACGCGGTCCACCGGCCGCTGGTCTGGTACGGCTCGGCCGGCAGCAGCGCCGGGAAATGCACCTCCTGCGCGCCGATCGCGGCCATCTCCTCCCGCACCAGCGCCGAGATCCGGTCCAGCACCAGCTTGCCGAGCGGCAGGTACGCGTATCCGCCGGCGGCGACCCGGCGGATGTACCCGGCCCGCACCAGTAGCCGGTGGCTCGGCACCTCTGCGTCCGCCGGATCCTCGCGCAGGGTCCGGACGAACAGCGTGGACATCCGTAACAGCATGCCGACCAGGTTATTACTGTGGTGTCCGTGCAGTGGGGGAGTTTTGTAGCGGTCGGGGACAGCTTCACCGAGGGCCTGGACGATCCGTACCCGGACGGCGGCAGCTACCGGGGCTGGGCGGACCTGGTGGCCAGCGTGCTCGCCGAGCGGCGCGGCAACTTCGGCTACGCCAACCTGGCGATCCGGGGCCGGCTGTTCCACCGGATCGTCGACGAGCAGGTGCCGCCGGCGCTGGCGATGCGCGCCGACCTGGTCAGCTTCGCGGCCGGCGTCAACGACGTGCTCCGCCGCCACTTCGACCCGGAGCGGTTGGCCCGCCGGTTCGACCAGACCGTCCGCGACCTGCGCGGCACCGGCGCGGACGTGCTGCTGTTCAAGTTCGCCGACGGGATCAGCCACCTGCCGGCCCAGCGGGTGATCGGCCCCCGGATCGCGCAGCTGAACCGGACCGTGCTCGACGCCGCCGACCGGCACGGCGCGATCGTGGTGGATCTCGCGAAGGACGACGAGTTCCGCAACCCGGCGCTGTGGAGCGCGGACCGGCTGCACCTGTGTGCCGCCGGTCACCGCCGGGTCGCCGCGCACGTGCTCACCGCGCTCGGCGTCGACCCGGATCCGGAGTGGTGGCAGGCCCCGCCGTTCCCGCCCCGGCCGCGCTGGCTGGCCGCCCGCGGCGCCGACCTGGTGTGGGCCGGCAAGCACCTGGCGCCGTGGGTGAAGCGCCGGCTCACCGGCCGCTCCTCCGGCGACGGCGTCACCCCGAAGCGGCCGACTCTGTCCCCGCTCACCTAGTCCCCGTTGAGCTAGGAGCCGTTCAGGCCGGATCCGGGCAATTCGGGCTGGATTTCTCCTAGCTCGACGCGGAAGAGCGCGGAGGGCTACGGCGCGATCGAGAGGTGGCTGAGCACCCGCTCGCCGAGCGCCCGGTCGCCGGTGACCCGGACATCGTGGTCGGCCCGGCTGCCCCGGCCCGCCGACAGCCGGGCGTACGACTCCCAGCGCATCGTCAGGTGGGTCTGGGCCGACCGGCTCGGGCCCACGATCCGGCCCTTGCCGGACCGGTCCACGATCACCGCCACGTCGATGTCGATCTCGCCGGTGGTGGTGAGCCGGACCGTCGCGCCCGGCGCCGCCTTGGCGTCCTTGGCGACGATCCGGGGCAGCAGGCCGACCAGGATCTCGCCGGTGAGCGCGGCGGCCGGGCTGGCGAGGTTGCCCGGCCGCTCGACCGCCCGGCGGATGTCCTGCTCGTGGGTCCAGACGTCGAAGACCCGGGTACGCAGGGCCGCGGCCATCGTGATCGGTTCGCCGGTCGGCAGGTGGGCCGGCGCCGCCGGGTCGATCGGCTCCCGTTCGAGCTGCACCAGCCGGTACTCGTAGACCTTCCGGAGCTCGTCGAGGATCGCCGCGGGCGGGGTGTCCCGGCGGGCCTGCACCGGCCCGGCCGACCACGCTTCGTAGTCCTCCGGCCGCGGATGGCCCTCGGCCATCCACTGTTCGCCCCCGATCAGGTGCGCATACACGTCCTTCACGGTCCATTTGGGGCACTCTGTGGGTGACGACCAGTCCGGGTCGGAAAGCGTGTGACCGAGCGCGAGCACCGACTCCATTGTCTGCCGCCACGCGGTTAACGATCGATAGACCGACGACATGTCCGACAGCCTGCCCGCCCGGGAACCGGCCCGCAAGCCTAACCGGTCCGGCGATCGGCGTAGGTACGCTAACCGGCATGACAGTCGGGTCACAGGTGCGCAAGAGCAGCCGGCGGGACCAGATCCTGGAGATCGCCGTGCGGCTGTTCGCCGAGCGCGGCTATCACGGGGTGTCGATGGATGACATCGGCTCGGCGGCCGGGGTCACCGGGCCGGCGCTGTATCACCACTTCGCCGGCAAGGAGTCGATGCTGATCGCCGCCCTCACGCCGGTGAGCGAAGGGCTGCTCGCCGGCGGCCGGGAACGGGTGGCGGCCCACCCCGGCAACGCCCGGGCGGCGCTGGAGTCGCTGGTCGACTTCCACGTCGAGTTCGCGCTCGAGCACCCCGCGGTGATCGCGGTGCACCTGCACGAGCTGGACCGGCTACCGGAGGAGCCGCGCCGGCAGATCCGCCGGCTGCAGCGGCTCTACGTGGAGGAGTGGGTGAACGTGCTGGACGCGGTCCGGCCCGAGCTGTCCGCGGCCGAGGCGCGGGTACTCGCCCACGCCGCGTTCGGCCTGATGAACTCCACCCCGTTCCTCGGCGGTGAGGTGGAGCGGTCGCGGCGAGCGGCGCTGCTGCGGGAAGCCGCGCTCGCCGCGCTGCTCGGAAAGGGGCCGGCGTGATCGAGTCGCTGCTGGTCGCGAACCGGGGCGAGATCGCCCGGCGGATCATCCGGACCGCCCGGCGGCTCGGGATCCGCACCATCGCCGTCCACTCCGCGCCCGACGCCGGGCTGCCGTTCGTGGCCGAGGCCGACCAGGCGGTGCTGCTCGGTGACGGCAACCCGGGACAGGTCTACCGGGACGTGGACGCGCTGCTCGCCGCCGCCAAGTCGACCGGGGCCCAGGCGATCCACCCCGGCTACGGCTTCCTCTCCGAGAACCCGACGTTCGCGCGTACCGTCATCGACCAGGGCCTGACCTGGGTGGGGCCGCCGCCGGACGCGATCGCCGCCATGGGCGACAAGATCAACGCACGGAACCTGATGGCGGCGGCCGGCGTACCGGTGGCGCCCGGCACTCAACAGCCGCCGCCGGACCTGGCCGCGGCGGTCGCCGCCGCGGCCGACCTGGGCTACCCGGTGATGGTGAAGGCCGCCGCCGGAGGCGGCGGCATGGGGATGGCGGTCGCCGCCGACGAGGCGGCGCTGCGGCGGGAGTACGAGCAGGTGAGCGGGTTCGCCGAGCGGATGTTCGGCGACGGCTCGGTGCTGCTGGAGCGGTTCTTCCCGCGGGTACGGCACGTCGAGGCGCAGATTCTGGGGCTGGCCGACGGCACCGTGGTGGCGCTCGGCGAGCGGGAGTGCTCGGTGCAGCGGCGCAACCAGAAGCTGGTCGAGGAGTCGCCGTCGCCGGCGCTCACCGGCGAGCAGCGGCAGGCGCTGCTGGCCGCGGCGGTCCGGGCCGGCGAGGCGGTCGGCTACCGGAACGCCGGTACGGTCGAGTTCCTGTTCGCGCCGGACCGCGGCGAGTTCTTCTTCCTGGAGATGAACACCCGGTTGCAGGTCGAGCACCCGGTCACCGAGGCGGTGTTCGGGATCGACCTGGTGGAGGCGCAGCTGCGGGTGGCGGCCGGGGAGCCGGTGCCGGTGCCGGACGCGCCGGCCGGGCACGCGATCGAGTTGCGGATCAACGCCGAGGACCCGAAGCGGTTCCTGCCCGGGCCGGGGAAGATCACCGAGTGGGTGGAGCCGGCCGGCGAGGGGGTACGGGTGGACGCCGGCTATGCGGCCGGCACGACCGTGACCCCGTACTACGACTCGCTGATGGCGAAGCTGATCGTGCACGCGCCGGACCGGCCGACCGCGATCGAGCGGGCGCGGGCGGCGGTGGCCGAGTTCCGGGTCGCCGGGCCGAAGTGCAACCTGCCGTTCTTCGCCGACCTGCTGGCTGACCCGGGGTTCGTCAGCGGCGACTACGACACCGGCATCGTGGCCCGGCTGCGCTGAGCTCGGGTCGCTGAGCCGGCGGCCTCGTGACTCGGCTGACGCTCGGGGCTACTGAACGATCGCTAAGTCGCGTGCGACGATGGAGGCATGACTGAGCTGCCGGCGAGTGTGAGCATCCGCGAGGTCGGCCCCCGGGACGGCCTGCAGAACGAGGACCCGGTGCCGACCGAGGCGAAGGTGCGGCTGCTGGACGCGCTGAGCCGCACCGGCGTACGCCGGATCGAGGCGGTCTCGTTCGTACACCCGAAGGCGATCCCGCAGATGGCGGACGCCGACGAGGTCTGGGCGAAGGCGACCAAGGTTGACGGCGTGCGCTACTCGGCGCTGGTGCCGAACTCGCGTGGTGCGCAGCGGGCGCTGGCCGCCGGGTTCACCGAGGTCGAGGTGGTGGTGTCGGCGAGTGACACCCACAACCGGCGCAACGTCAACCGGTCCACCGCCGAGTCGCTGGACGACATCGCCGGGCTGATCGCGCTGCTGCACGAGAACGGGGCGACCGCGGAGGTGATCATCTCCACCTCGTTCGGCTGTCCGTACGAGGGGGACATCGCACCCGAGCGGGTGGCCGGGATCGTGGACCGGGTGGTAGCCGACGGCGCCGACCGGGTGTCGTTCGGCGACACGACCGGCATGGCGACACCGCGGCGGGTCCGGGAGCTGCTCTCGGTGGTCCGGTCACGGCACCCGGAACTGCCGCTGCTGCTGCACTTCCACAACACCCGGGGGACGGCACTGGCGAACATCCTCACCGCGCTGGAGCTTGGGATCACCGAGTACGACGCGAGCGTCGGCGGGCTGGGTGGCTGCCCGTACGCCGGCCCGGGCGCGACCGGCAACGTGGCCACCGAGGAGGTCGTGCACATGCTGCACGACATGGGGATCGATACCGGCATCGATCTCGATGCGCTGATCGGGGTGGCGGAGCTGGCCGAACAGCTGGTTGGTCGCCGGCTGCCGTCCGGGGTGCTACGGGCCGGTCCACGTACCCGCCTCACCCCGCTCTAGCAGCCGGCGAACCCAATCAGGTGTTGTTGGCGAGGGCGATCAACCGCTCCCGGGAGCCGTTCCACCAGTTGCGGTCGACGTTGCCGGAGATCCCGGCGACCCGGCCGGTGCTGGTGTACTGCCAGAAGCTCCAGAACGGCGCGCCGTTCGGCAGCGTCCCCGGCGAGCTCGACCACCGGGCGATCCACAGCGGACTCGTGCTCCACGGGCCGCTCCAGTTGCCGGTGCAGGTGGTCCACCAGCTGGTGGTGGTGTAGATCACCGCGTGCCGGCCGGTGCGAGCCCGGTACTGGTTCAGGAAGCTCTGGATCCAGCTGCGCATGGCGGACTGGCTCAGGCCATAGCAGTACGGACCGTACGGGTTGCCTTCCAGGTCCAGCGCGGCCGGCAGGGTGCGGCTGTCGGCCGACCAGGCGCCGCCGTTGTTGGCCAGGAAGTTCGCCTGGGTCGCGCCGCTGGACCGGTCCGGCAGCGCGAAGTGGTAGGCACCCCGGATCACCCCGGCGTTGTAGGCGGCGACGTAGTTGAAGTCGAATCGGGGATCCAGGTAGCTCGTACCCTCGGTCGCCTTGATGAAGGCGAACTGGATGCCGGCGTTGCGGACGCTGGTCCAGTTGATCGCACCCTGGTGGTGGGAGACGTCGATACCGGGGGTACGGGTCTGCGCCTGGGCGGGAGCGCCGGGGACGGAGACGGCGCCGACCGCGGCGGTAGCGGCCACGATCGCCGTGGCCAGCAGCCGCCGTGACCAGGTGGGCAGGTACATGACTCTCACTCCTTTGTGACTAGCCGTTGAGGACATCCGCCACCCGCTGGCGGAGTTCGGGCAGGCGGGCATAGAGCACGTCACCGGGACAGACGGTGGTGCTCACGTAGTCGCGATGGCCGACGATCGCCTCGAACGGGTCGAGCCGGTAGACGTCGCACAGCCACGCGACGGTGGTCACCAGCGACTCGAACAGCGGGTCCGGGACCGGCTCGGAGACGTAGATCCCCTCGTTCTCGATCCCGATCGTGTGGTCGTTGTGACCGGCGGTCTGCGCGCCGCTGACGTGCTGGCGTTCCCAGATCGCCCGGAGACTCAGGTGGCGACCCTCCATCACGTAACCGCCCCGGCTGATCGTGAGCTGCTGGCCGGAGTCGATCCACCCGTTCTGGTCCATGTGCAGATCCTGGATCCAGCGCGAGTGCGCGAACGCGGCCGCCAGCGAGAAGTCGTCGGTGTTCTCGCCGGCGGTGTGATGCACGACCACGTGGTCGGGCTGGCGGTCGAGGTAGCGCACCGAGCCGTTCGGCGGTCGGGCACCCCATTCGGCGCGGGTGTAGACCCGTGGTGGCCCGACCGCCGCCGCGCCGGTGCCCGCCAGCGCGGCCGGCTGGTCGAACCCGGTCAATGCGGCGCCGGCCATCGCCGCCCCGCCGAGGAGTAACCCACGGCGGGTGGTGGTGACCTTATTGTGGTGCATGATCCCTCCTTGGGGGGTTGGAGGTATACCGGGCAACGTAGGCGACCATCGATGGACTGTCTAGACCAATGGGCCGAGATTTAACGACTTCTTTTGTAAAGATCTAGACCAGTTTCCTCCGGCCGGCCGCGCCGCGACTGGTGTCAACCGGCGGCCGGCGAAGCCGCCGGAACCCGGCCGAGCGTGGTAGCCTAACGATCGTTAAGCGAGAGCGCCCGGGGTGGCTGGCACCGAGCCGTCGCCACGGGCGCCTCGCCAACCGAACCAACCGAACCAACGGACCACCGGAACCGTCGCCGGACGCGCCGTCGTCGAGGGAAGTCGAGGGAGCCAGCGTGACGATCGAGGAGCGGGAGCTCGAGAAGCTGCGGGAACGGGTCCACGCCGGCGGAGCCGAGCGCTACCACACCGCCAACGCCGCCCGCGGCAAGCTGTTCGCCCGGGAGCGGGTGGCCCGGCTGGTCGACCCCGGCTCGTTCGTCGAGGACGGCGAGTTCGCGAACGTGCTCGCGGACGGGTTGCCGGCCGACGGGGTGGTGACCGGCCAGGCGACCATCGACGGCCGGCCGGTCTGCCTGATGGCCAACGACTCCACGGTCAAGGCCGGGTCCTGGGGCGCCCGCACCGTCGAGAAGATCATCCGGATCATCGAGAAGGCGTACGCGACCGGCGTCCCGATGGTCTACCTGGTCGACTCGGCCGGGGCCCGGATCACCGACCAGGTGGAGCTGTTCCCGGGCCGGCGCGGCGCCGGGAGGATCTTCTGGAACCAGGTCCGGGCCTCCGGCTCGATCCCGCAGGCGTGCGCGCTGTTCGGGCCGAGCGCGGCCGGCGGTGCGTACATCCCCGCCTTCTGCGACGTGGTCGCGATGGTCGACGGCAACGCCAGCATGTACCTCGGCTCGGACCGGATGGTCGAGATGGTCACCGGCGAGAAGACCACATTGGAGGAAATGGGCGGGGCCCGGGTCCACTGCACCGAATCCGGGGTCGGCCACTTCCTCTGCAAGGACGAGGACGAGGCACTGGCGAAGATCCGGCGGTACCTCTCCTACCTGCCGAGCAACTGGACCGGCCAGCCGCCGGCGACCGAGCCGGCCGACCCGGAGCAGATCGACCTGGCCGCGCTGGTGCCGGAGAGCGAGCGGCGCGCGTTCGACATGCGCCGGTACGTCCGCGGGCTGGTCGACGCCGGGTCGTACTTCGAGATCCAGGAGCTGTGGGCGCGGGAGCTGACGGTCGGGTTTGCCCGGCTGGCTGGCGAGCCGATCGGGGTGGTCGCGAACAACTCGCTCCACAGAGGAGGCGTGCTGTTCGTCGACTCGGCCGACAAGGCGACCCGGTTCGTGCAGCTCTGCGACGCGTTCAACGTGCCGTTGCTGTTCCTCGCCGACGTGCCAGGGTTCATGGTCGGGTCGGCGGTGGAGAAGCAGGGGATCATCCGGCACGGCGCCAAGATGATCAGCGCGATCTCGGAGGCGACCGTGCCGAAGATCTGCGTGGTCGTGCGCAAGGCGTACGGCGCCGGGCTGTACGCGATGGCCGGGCCGGGCTTCGAACCGGACGCCACGATCGCGCTGCCGACCGCGAAGATCGCGGTGATGGGCGCCGAGGCGGCCGTGAACGCCGTCTACGCCAAGAAGATCGCCGAGCTGCCGACCGACGAGGAGCGCGCCGCGTTCGTGGCGGAGAAGCGCAAGGAGTACGAGCAGGACATAGACATCGTCCGGCTGGCCAGCGAGCTGGTGGTCGACGCGGTGGTCGCACCGCACCAGCTGCGGGACGAGCTGATCCGCCGGTTCGCGCTCGCGCGCACCAAGGACCGCCAGTTCTCGCGCCGCCGCCACGGCGTGACGCCCGTATAGCCCGGTTAGGAGGAAGGGATGCTCAACGAAGAGCACGAGGCGCTGCGGGAGACCGTGCGCGAATTCGCCCGCGAAGTCGTGGCACCGGTGATCGGCAAGCACTACGAGGACCACACCTTCCCGTACGAGATCGTCCGGCAGATGGGCAAGCTCGGGCTGTTCGGCCTCCCGTTCCCGGAGGAGGTCGGCGGCATGGGCGGCGACTACCTCGCGCTCTGCCTCGCCCTGGAAGAACTGGCCAGAGTGGATTCGTCGGTGGCGATCACGCTGGAGGCGGCGGTCTCGCTCGGTGCCATGCCGATCTACCGGTACGGGACCCCGGCACAGAAGGAGCGGTGGCTGCCGAAGTTGGTGACCGGGGAGGCGCTGGCCGGGTTCGGGTTGACCGAGCCGGGTGGCGGGTCGGATGCCGCCGCCACCCAGACCAAGGCGGTGCTCGACGAGGACCGTGGCGAGTGGGTCATCAACGGCTCCAAGGTGTTCATCACCAACTCCGGCACCGACATCACCTCGCTGGTGACCGTCACCGCGGTGACCGGCACCACCCCGGACGGCGGCAAGGAGATCTCCACCATCATCGTGCCGTCCGGCACGCCCGGCTTCATCGTCCAGCCTGGCTACTCCAAAGTGGGCTGGTGTGCGTCGGACACCCACGAGCTGCATTTCGACGACTGCCGAGTGCCGGCCGAGAACCTGCTCGGCAAGCGGGGGCGCGGGTTCGCACAGTTCCTCAGCATCCTGGACGAGGGCCGGATCGCGATCGCCGCGCTGGCGGTCGGGTTGGCGCAGGGGTGTGTCGACGAGTCGCTCCGCTACGCCAAGCAGCGGGAGGCGTTCGGCCGGCCGATCGGCGAGTTCCAGGCGATCCAGTTCGCGATCGCGGACATGGAGGTGCGGGCGCACACCGCGCGGCTCGCCTACTACGACGCGGCGCGCCGGCTGATGGCCGGGGAGCCGTTCAAGCGGCAGGCGGCGATCGCGAAGCTCTACGCCTCCGAATGCGCGGTCGACAACGCCCGGCAGGCGACCCAGATCCACGGCGGGTACGGGTTCATGAACGAGTTCCCGGTGGCCCGGTTCTGGCGGGACTCGAAGATCCTCGAGATCGGCGAAGGCACCTCCGAGATCCAGCGGATGGTGATCGCCCGCGATCTGGGACTGTGACCGCGATCTGAGATTGTGACGTAAGTCGCGGTCAGCAGCCGTGTACCGGTTGTCCGGTAGCCGCGCGGTCTGTCGGGTTTCCGCACCGTCAGCTCCCCGACGCATTACTGCACATCAGTGTGTCAGCCTCGTACGCTGGCCAAACTATGACCGCGGACCAACGACCGGTCGGTCCGGACTTCGCGACGCTGGTGCGGCAGCGGCGCCGGGCGGCCGGTTTGACGCAGGCCGAGCTCGCCAACTTGGCCGGGCTCGCCGTGCGCACGGTCCGCGAAGTGGAGAGCGGCCGGACCAGCCGGCCGCAACGGACCACCGCGGTGCTCCTCGCCGACGCGTTCGGGCTCGCCGGGGAGGAGCGGGCCGGGTTCCTGGGGGCGGCGCGGGGGCGTGGGGCATCGTCGCCAGTGCCCCGCCCCCGAGTCGCGCTGGTGCCGCGCCGGGTGGCGCTCCCGCCGGCGCCGACGCTGGTCGGGCGGGAGGCGGAGCTGGCCCGGCTCGCCGAGCTGGTCGCCGACCCCGGGGACGGCGGCCCGCTGACGCTGGTCGGGGTGGCGGGCGCCGGCAAGACCGTGCTCGCGTTGGCGATCGCCCACCAGCTGGTGGACCGGTTCCCGGGCGGGGTGGCCGCGGCGGTGGTCGGCGCCGGCTCGATCGAGTCGACGATCGCCAAGGCGGCCGGCAACCTCGCGCCGCGGGAGGGTCCGGCGCTGCTGGTGATCGACGCGGTCGACCGGGCGCCGGGGGCGGTCCGGGCAGCGCTGGCCCAGCTACCGCCGGCGGTCCAGGTGCTGGCGACCGGTCGCGCCCCGCTCGGCGTACCGGGGGAACATCTCTGGCCGGTGCCGCCGCTGGCGGTGCCACCCGCTGGCGAGCCCGCCGACCTCGCGGAGGTGGCGCACTATCCGGCGGCGGCGCTGTTCCTGGACCGGCTGGCCCGGGTCCGCACCGAGCCGCCGCGGCCGGACGAGGTGCCGGCGCTGGTCGGGCTGGTGCGCCGGCTCGGCGGGCTGCCGCTGGCGATCGAGCTGGCCGCCGTCGAGGGCCGGCTGCTGCGCCTCCCGGAGATCTTGCAGCGGTACGGCGACCGGGTCCTCGATCTCGGCGGTGAGCAGTCGCTGCGGGCGGCGATGGCCGGCAGCTACCAGCTGCTGAGCCCGGCCGACCAGCGGGCACTGCGGTGGCTGGCCGGGTTCCGGGACCGGTGGTCGATGGAGCTGGCCGAGCAGCTGCTCGCGGCGATGCACCGGTCGACCGGGGCGGCGGCCGGTGGGCCGGCGGCCGAGCTGACGGTGGCGGCCGAGGATCCGGTGCCGCTGCTGCACCGGCTGGTGAACCTCGGGCTGGTGGCGGTGCGTGACTCCCGCGAGCACCGGTTCCGGCTGCCGGCACCGGTCCGCGACTTCGCGACCGAGCAGGCCGAGCGGCTCGGTGAGCTGCCGCAGATCCGGCGGGCGCACGCGGTGGTGATCGCCGGCCTGGTCGAGCGGGTCGCACCGGGGCTGGCCGGGCCGGGCCGGCCGGTCGCGGCGGCCCGGCTGGACACGGTCGCCAGCGAGATCTGGGCGGCGCTGAACCACGCCGCCAACGACGACCCGCAGACCGCCCTGCGGCTGGCCGCGCAGCTGTCCCGGTGGTGGCGGTTCCGGGGCTGGGACGTGGTCGGCCGGCGCTGGCTGCGGCGGCTGCTCGACGACCCGCGCACCGCCGGGGTGGACCCGGTGGTGCGGGCGTGGGCGATGGTCGGGATGGCCCGGCTCGCCTGCGAGCACGGCGCGGGCGCGGACGAGCGGCCGGCGGCCGAGGCGGCGCTGGCCGAGTTCCAGCGCTGCGAGGAGATCGCCGGGGAGCTGGTGGCGCGCCGGTGCCTGAGCATGGCCTGCCTCGCCGCCGGCCGGTACGACGAGGCCCGCCGGCATTGCCTGGCGCTGCTGGCGGCGGCGAGCCGGTATGGCCGGCTGCGGGACGCGGCGGTGGCGCAGCTCGGGCTGACCTGGCACGAGCTCCGGGCCGGCAACCTGGACGCGGCGCGGCGCCGGCTGGCGGCGGCGGACCGGCTGGCCGGCCAGGCCGATGACCGGCGGCTGCGGCTGCTCGCCACCGCGAGCACCGCCGAGGTGGCGCGGCTGGCCGGCCGGTACGAGGAGTCGGTGGCGATCGGCCATCGGGTGCTGCTCCGGCTCGACGAGCTCGGCGACCGGGGGCACCGGCGGCGGTTGCTCGCCACGATCGGCCAGGCGCTCGCCGCGCTGGGCCGGGTGGCCGAGGCGGAGCGGGTGATCGCCCGGCTGCGGGCCGACGGGGCGCCGGCGGCACCGACCGGGGCCGGCGCCACGGTGGGCGGCGGCGTGGAGCCGGCGGCGGCCGGTACCGCGGCGGTGGGTGCGCCGGCCGAGGCGGCCGCGGCGATGGTGGAGGCGCGGCTGGCGCTGGCCCGTGGCGAGGTCGAGACGGCGGTGGAGTGGTTCACCGCGGCCGCTACCGAGCTGCGCGGCGGGCACCGCCCGGCCGCGAGTGACCACAGTGGTACGGAGGACGCCGCCGACCACAGTGGTGACGAACCCGGTGACGGCGATCACAGTGGCCGCCGGGAATTGGTGGAGGTGCTGGTCGAGCTCGCCGGCTGCTACCGGCGGCTGGGCGACGAGCCGCGCCGCGAGCGGGTGCTGGCGGAGCTGGCCCGGGTCTGCGAGGAGGGTGGGTTCGCGCTGCTGCCGGCGGAGCGCGATCGGCTTGGCTAACCGGGCGAACCGGGTGGCGCGGGCGGAGTCCACTTCGCCCCCCAACGGCCTCCGCCCGTGCCATCCCCGTTGCCCCCGGGGTCGTTGCCCCAGGCCCCCCGGTTCCTCCCGGTGCGGAAGCGTAGCCGTACCCGATGACCGATTCGCCTAAAACGTCCATAGGGGAGCTGGCCGCGGCTAGTTTCTGCCGCCGGTTCTGCCGGTGCTGGCACCGCTCCCATCCGGCGCCGCGCCGGCCGGTTCACGGGCTGGTTGGTCGGTGGTCGCAGCTGGTGAACCGCCGGTCGCCTCGCCACTGGGCCGAGCGGCCGGGTTTACGTCGTCCCGGATGTCCCGCAGCCAGCCGACGAACCGGGCCAGCTCGTCGGCCGAGAACCGGCCGGTGAAATGCTGCTCCACCTCGGCCAGGTGGCCGGGTAGCGCACCGGTGATCCGGCTCAGCCCCTCGTCGGTGAGCACTGCCCAGGCGCCCCGACGGTCGGTGGGGCAGGCCTCCCTGCGTACCAGCGATGCCCGCTCCAGCCGGTCGACCACCCGGGTGATGCCGCTGGTGGTGAGCGCGACCTGGCTGGCGAGCTCGGACATCCGCAGCCGCTGCTGGCTGGACCGGGCGAGCCGGATCAGCACCCCGAACTCGATCAACGACAGGCCGTGCTGGGCGAGCTGGCTGGAGAGGCGGTTCACGAGGCCGCTGTAGGCCTCGAGAAACAGGCCGACCGCGGTAATCCGTTCGTCGTGATGCAGGTCGGTCGCCACGCCGAACAGCGTACCAGTCGTTGACCAGTGCATAGTTGTTGCAGCAATCTTTTCTCACGCTGCGCGCTCTCCTCAGCACCCAGCGCCGAAACTTGTCGGATCTCGCACTAGCGAACCTCGAGGCCTTTCCTTAACGTGGAGTCGGGCAGTACCGAACGCAATCGGGGGGCCACCATGGGCAAGGATGTATCGCCGCTGGCCTTCACCCGCGAAGATCGCACCCGCTACCGGATGAAGGTGCGGCGATGTCTCGATGTGTTCGCCCTGATGCTCGACGACTTCGGGTTCGACACCGAGCGGCCGATGACCGGGCTGGAGGTCGAGCTGTCGCTGATCGACGCGGATGCCGACCCCGCGATGCGCAACGCCGAGGTGCTGGCGAACCTGCAGGACCCGACGTTCCAGCCGGAGCTCGGCCAGTTCAACCTCGAACTGAACGTGCAACCCCGGCTGATCGCCGGCGACGGGTTTGCCGACTACGAGCGCGACCTCACCGAACGGCTCGGCAAGGCCGAGGAGCGGGCGGCCAAGGCGGACTGCTCGCTGGTGTTGATCGGCATCCTGCCCACCCTCACCCCCGCCCACACGGTGCTGGAGAACCTCTCCCCGAACCCGCGCTACCAGCTGCTCAACGAGCAGATCCTGGGCGCCCGCGGCGAAGACATCACATTGGACATCCGGGGGGTGGAGCGGCTGCAGACCACCACCGACTCGATCGGGCCGGAGGCGGCCGGAACCAGCGCCCAGTGCCACCTGCAGGTGGCGCCGGAGACGTTCGCCGACTACTGGAACGCCGCGCAGTCGATCGCCGCGATCCAGGTCGCGCTCGGCGCCAACTCGCCCTACCTGTTCGGCCGCCGGCTGTGGGATGAGACCAGGATCACCCTGTTCGAGCAGAGCACCGACACCCGGTCGGATGAGCTGAAGGCGCAAGGGGTACGCCCGCGGGCGTGGTTCGGGGAGCGGTGGATCGCCTCGATCTTCGACCTGTTCGAGGAGAACGTCCGGTACTTCCCGCCGCTGCTGCCGATCTGCGAGGACGAGGACCCGGTGGCGGCGCTGCACGCCGGCGAGGTACCCCAGCTCGGCGAGCTCCGGCTGCACAACGGCACCATCTACCGCTGGAACCGGCCGGTCTACGACGTGATGAACGGCCGGCCCCACCTGCGGGTGGTGAACCGGGTGCTGCCGGCCGGGCCGACCATTGTGGATCTGCTCGCGAACGCGGCGTTCTACTTCGGCCTGACCCGGGCGCTCGCCGAGGAGGACCGGCCGGTGTGGAGCCAGCTGACGTTCTCGGCGGCCGAGGAGAATTTCCACACCGCGTGCAAGCACGGGATCGCCGCCAGCGTCCACTGGCCCCGGCTCGGCGAAGTGCCGGTCACCGAGCTGACGCTGGAGTGGTTGCTGCCCAAGGCGTACGAAGGGCTGGACCGGTACGGTGTGGACGGTGCCAGCCGGGATCGGCTGCTCGGCATCATCGAGCAGCGGTGCCTGCTGCGGCGCAACGGCGCGGTCTGGCAGACCGAGGCGGTGGTCGCGGCCGAGCAGCGCGGGCTGGACCGGCCGACGGCGCTGCGGGCGATGCTCAAGCAGTACGCCGAGCACCAGCGGACCGGTGAGCCGGTCCATACCTGGCCGGTCGACGCCTGGTAGGAGTTGGCTGGTCGGGATCCGGGCCGCGGCGGGCTAGCGGCTGGCCGACACCGGTTCCTCGGCCGGCTCGCTGGCGGAGGCCGGCTCGCGGGCGGGTGGGATCGCGGGGGACTCGACCGCCGCGTCCGGCCGGCTGCGGGGCCGGACCGCCGAGACCAGCAGCGAGCCGACCAGCCCGGCCACCAGCAGGTACGGCGTGGCCAGGTGGCGGGAGAGGTCGACCGGATCGGCGCCGGACAGGTCGGGCTGGGCGAGTAGGTAGGCGGCGGCGAGCACGGCCGGCCCGGCGGCGCCGGAGACCACCACGCCGATCGGGTGGTCGCCGCGCCGGGCCGCCGGCAGCGCGGCGAGCGCGCCGATCACGAGCGCGGCGCCGAGCGCCAGCCCGACGTCGGGCAGCAGGAAGTTGCGGAACGCCGGCTCGGTGGTGGTGAACTCCCAGAACGCCAGCGGCACCCGGGCCCAGTCCCGGCCGGCGATCACGCCGTCGACCACCGCCACGATCGCGAGCAGCCAGAGCCAGGCGGCAGTTGCGATCAGGTTGGTCGCGACCGCCCGGGCGGTGAGCGCGGCGACCGCCATCGCCAGCCCGACCAGCACCCCGACCACCGCGTACCCGGCCGCGACCGCCTGCGGCGCGGAGGTCTCGGCGACCTCGGCCACCCGGGCCGGCACCGCGACCAGCAGCACCGCGAGGCAGGCGCCGAGCGCCGCCGCGGTCGCCAACACCAGCCGCCACAGGATCCCGCTGACCCGGTCCCCGGCTGGCGAGCCGGGGTCACCCACCGGTGGGCCGGGTCGGTCGACCGGCGCGGTCAGCCGGTCGGCCACCAGCGCGCCAGCGATCGCGGAGCTGGCGGCGATCCAACTGGCCCAGGTGAGGCTGGCGATCCAGGCGGTGCTGGACAGCTGGCCGGAGCTGTCCGGTGCCCAGCTGATGATGTCCATCCCGTAGCCCAGTCCGAGCTGGGCGGCGCCCACCGCCGCGGCCACCCCGGCGGCGGTCGCCACCGATCCACCCCATCCTCGCAGGACCATGCCGGGCAGCGTAGCGCCCGGCTCGCGACCGCGCGACCCGCGAGTGCACGGGTAACGTGAGTTGGTGTCGAGTGACCAGATTCCGGACCGGCCGTCCGACTCGAAAGCCCCCGACGGCGCCGCCAGCGAGCCGCCGCCCGACCCGGACCCGACCCCGGAGCCGGCGGACGCCACCCGCGAGCTGCCGCCGGACGCCACCCGCGAACTCCCGCCCGACGACGCCACCCGCGAACTCCCGCCCGACGACGCCACCCGGGAGCTGCCGCCCGACGACGCCACCCGGGAGCTGCCGCCGGACGCCACCCGGGAGCTGCCGCCGGACGCCACCCGGGAGCTGCCGCCCGACGACGCCACCCGGGAGCTGCCGCCGGACGACGCGACCCAGGTGCTGGCGGACGACGCCACCCGCGAGCTTCCCCCGGAGGACGCGGCGACCGCCGAGCTACCGGTGGAGGACGCACCGACCGCCCCGCTGCCGGCCTGGGCCGGCCGAGCAGCGGTCCGCCCGCCCGGGCCGCCGCCGGTCGACCGTGACCTGACCCCCACCCAGGAGTGGGAGCTGCCGCCCGAGGAGCGGCGCCGCTGGCTGGTGCCGGTGCTGCTCGGCCTGCTCGCGCTGGTGATCGCCGGGGCACTCGGGGTCGGGATCTGGCTGATCGCCCAGGCGCTCTCCGAGGAGGATCCGGCGGTGCCGCCGCCGGCCACCACCTCGGCTACCGAGTCCGAGTCGCCGACCCCCTCGGAAACCACGGAACCGCCGCCGGAGACCTCCGCGCCGCCACCGCAGACCGAGGAGCCCGAGCCGCCACCGGAGACCACCGAGCCGCCGGAGTCGCCCGAACCGCCCGATTCTCCGGAGCCGCCGGAGACCTCCGCGCCGGCGGAGCCGACCGGCGAGCCGACCCAGCCCTCCCCGCCCGGCGACGAGGAGGAGGACTGACGCTCACCAGTACCGGCGGCGGCGGCCGATCATCACCAGGCCGGTGACCGACAGGGTCAGCGCGGCGGTGCCGGAGTACACCATCGACTGAGCGAACGCCGCTTCGTACGCCGAGTGGCGGGCCGGGTCGGTGGCGGCGTCCTCCGGCACCCCGGCCGGGGTGCCCGGCAGGGCGCCGGACAGCAGCACCCCGGTGACCGTGGAGAGCGTGAACACCACCACGCTCAGCAGCAGCGCCCGGAAGATCGTCAACCGTCGGTGTCGTCGGCGGCCGAGCAGCCAGGTGGCAGAAGATTGGGTCCCCGATCCGTCGATCCTCATGCCGCCTCCCCAGGCTTGGGAGGTCCGGCCACGTGCGTGGAACCGATCGGGTGGGTAGTTCCGATGGTAGTGGGGCCTTGCCGGACGGGCGTGGAAAATCGACGCTCATGGGTCGCAGCGGCCGCACCGCCACCGGGCCGGGCGCTACTGGTCGGGCCGCGGCTGCCGGCTGCGCGGGGCCGGCCGGCGGGGATTGGCCTGGCCGGTGCGGGGGGCCCGGTTGCCGCCCAGCGGCCCGGACACCCGGCGGAGGCCATCGGCCTGCACGAAGATCGATCGCCGCTCGACCGCGTCGCCGGCCGAGTTGAGCTGGTAGCCGTCCAACCAGATCCAGCCGGTGTAGGTGGGCCAATCGTGGACCCGGATCACCCGGAAGTAGATCGGCTTCGAGAACTGGACGCTCGCCTGCCGGGTCACGTGCAGCACGTCGCCGGAGCGCGGCAACGGCGATGCCGGCTGGTCACTCCGCTTCGGGGTCCGCATGCCCATGCCACCTCCGCGAACGTACCGTCGGTTGGCCGCGTGCCCGCGGCCAACCGACGCGTTCCGCGGTGTCTCCCACCGCTGCAGCCGCGTCGGCGTGTAGCGGCGGGGACTCACCGCGGTAGCTCGCGCAACGCTGCGTGACGCGAGCCCTACCAATAGCCTGCCCGAGGTCGGTGGCACGCGCAAGGTCGCGTCCGGGTTAGGGGATTGGTCGTTGTAATAGCGATACCAACCGTGCGAGCGAAGGCGAGTACGACACCATGAGCTCGGAAACGAAGCAGTCCTGGCCAGCGACCACGCCCGGGAAACCGGGGTACCGGCGGGCCGGCGCCGAGCCGACGCTGGACGGAGAGACTCCCAACGGAACCGCGTTCGACCTGACCGAGAAGCCGAAGCTGCCGTCGCTCGACCCGGCGGCCCCGCCGGAGCCGCAGTTTCCGGCGGACAGCTGGCTCGACCCGCCGACCACCAGCCCGCTCGCGGATCACCCGCTGCTGCGGGGGCTGCTGCTGGAGCTGCCACCGAAGGGCACCACGCCGCCGGCGGACTGGCTGGACCGCTGGTTCGAGGCGACCCGGTCCATCCTGGAGCTGCTCTACGTGCGGTGACCCGCCGCTGCACGCGGTGACCCGGCTAGACCGGGAAGCTGGTGAGCGGGGCGGACGCCGGCGCCGGCGGGGTCGGCCGCCATAGCCGTAGCCACTGGCCGGCCAGCCGGACCAGGAACGCCGGGTTCAGCAGCACATACCGCCGCCAGAGCCGGCGCGGCTCCAGCGCCAACCGCCACAGCCACTCCAACCCGTACCGCTGCATCCAGGCCGGCGGCTTGCGCAGCTGCCCGGCGTGGTAGTCGAAGGCCGCGCCGACCGCGAGCAACGGCAGGTCGAGCAGCGGGCGCATCGCGTACGCGAACAGTTCCTGGCGCGGGCAGCCGAGCCCGACCAGCACCAGCCGGGCCCCGGAGTCGCGGATCCGGGTGGCGATCGCGGTCGGCTCGCCCGGCTCGGCGGTCCGGAACTTCGAGGCCTCCCGGCCGGCGATCTTCAGGTCCGGGAACTGCTCGGTCAGCGCCGCCACCAGCCGGTCCAGCGTGGACTCGGTCGATCCGTACAGGTAGACCGGTAGCCCCTCGGCGGCGCATCGGGCCAGCACCCGCAGGGTGAGGGTGGGCCCGTAGACCCGGTCCCGCAACCCGGCCTTGTGCAGCAGGTTGAGCGCCCACCGCACCGGCTGACCGTCCGGAGTGGCCAGGTCGAACGAGTTGAGCCGGGCCCCGTGCGCCCGGTCGGTGACCCCGGTCATCACCCCGTGGACGGCGAGCGCGGTCAGTGCCAGCGGCTGGCCGGCGTGGGCGGCGGCGAGTACCCGGGCGGTGGCGGCGTCGTAGTCGACCACGTCGATCAGCACGCCGAGCACGTTGCGCTTGCCGTTGTCGATCAATGGGGGACCCAGACGTCGTGGTTCGCCTCGTACATCTCGCGCAGTATCGACGGGATGTCCCGGGTCGGCCGCCACTCCGGATAGTGCGACTGGAACTTCGCCATGCTGCTGATGTACCACTGGTGGTCGCCGATCCGGGGTTTGTCCACGTAGTTGATCTTCGCCTCCCGGCCGGTGATCTCCTCGGCGAGCCGGAACGCCTCGATGTGGGAGGCGTTGGCGAACCGGCCGCCGCCGAGGTTGTAGACCTCCGCCGACCGGGGGTTCCGGAAGAACGCCTCGAACGCGGTCAGCACGTCGTGGGAGTGGATCGCGTCCCGGACCATCTTCCCCTTGTAGCCGTAGAGGTTGTAGGTCCGGCCCTCCATCACGCACCGCATCAGGTAGGCGAGGTAGCCGTGCAGTTCGGCGGCGGAGTGGGCCGGGCCGGTCAGGGTCCCGCCCCGGAAGCAGGCGGTCTTCAGGTCGAAGTACCGCCCGTACTCCTGGACCATCACGTCGGCGGCCACCTTGGAGACCCCGAAGATCGAGTGGAGGCTGTTGTCGATCGACATGTCCTCGGTGATGCCGTCCGCGTACGGGTGATCCGGGTCGATCTCGTAGCGGGTCTCGAGCTCGCGCAGCGGCAGCGAGTTCGGGCGGTCCCCGTACACCTTGTTGGTGGAGCAGTGGATGAACGCCGCGTCCGGGCAGTGCAGCCGGGTGTTCTCCAGGATGTTGAGGGTGCCGACCGCGTTGACGTCGAAGTCGGTGTACGGCTCCTTGGCGGCCCAGTCGTGGCTGGGCTGGGCGGCGGCGTGGATCACCACCGAGATCGCCGAGCCGTACTTCTTGAAGATCTGCTCCAGCCCGTCCCGGTCCCGGACGTCGGTGTCGAAGTGGGTGTACGAGTCACCCAGATCGGTGGTGAGCCGCAGCAGGCTCCAGGCGGTGGAGCCGTCGTCGCCGAAGAAGTAGCGGCGCATGTCGTTGTCGATGCCGACCACGTCCAGTCCGAGGCTGGCGAAGTGCCGCGCCGCCTCGGAGCCGATCAGCCCGGCCGATCCGGTTACCAGCGCAACGCTCACTGCCTACTCCTCGACCCGGGTACGCCAGACCTGGCGAGCATACCGGGCTGAGTGGAACGATCGTGGTGGGGAAGGGGGGAGTTGAACCCCCACGCCCTTTCGGGCACACGGACCTGAACCGTGCGCGTCTGCCATTCCGCCACTTCCCCGCGGCAGCCGCACCAGATTACCTCGTCGCGAGCCGGGCCGGCGACCGGGTCCCGGGCGGTCCGGTGGGACGTCCCGAGCCGGGCCGGTTGGGGCCGGTCGGCCGGGTCTGGTGAGGCGCGATCAGCCTACCCCCCTCGGCATGTGACCAAGGGTGCGCGGTACCGATACCATCGACTCCTCGGGAACCGAGGAGGAGCCGGTGAGTGTGCTGCAACGCTTCGAGAAGCGCCTAGAAGGCCTGGTTGAGGGGGCTTTCGCGAAGGTATTCAAAGGGGTGGTCCACCCCGTGGAGATCCTCAACGCTATGCAGCGGGAGGCGGAGGCGCACAAGGCGATCTTGGCCGGAGGGCGCACGCTCGTCCCGAACCGCTACGTGATCGACCTGTCGCCGTACGATCACAGCCGGCTCGCGCCGTACGCCGCCGCGCTGGCCCAGGAGCTGGCCCAGTCGCAGGCGGAGTTCATCGGCGAACAGGCGTGGACGGTCTACGGCGACGTGATCGTGGAGATCGAGCGCGGGGAGGGCCTGGACACCGGCATGTTCCGGGTCACCGCCGAGGTGTTCAGCGGCGACTCGGTCCCGCAGCCGGCGCCGGCGCCCGAGCACGCGCCGCCGCCACCGCCGCCGGGGGGCGGCTACCCGCCGCCGCCGCAGTACCAGCAGCCGGGGATGCCGCCGGGCAGCCCGGCCCCGATGGGGCACCGCAACGCCAGGCTGGTCTCCGGTGACGGTCGGACCTATCCGCTGGCGATCGGGTCGACCGTGATCGGCCGGGGGGACCAGGCCACGCTGCGGCTGCCGGACGTCGGGATCTCGCGCCGGCACGCCCGGATCGACTACGACGGCAACCAGGTGATCTTCACCGACCTCGGCTCCACGAACGGCTCGATGGTCAACGGTCAGCGGGTGTCGGCAGTGGCGCTCAACCCGGGCGACATGCTCCAGATCGGTACCACCACGCTGACCTTCCGGGTGGACGGCTAGTCGAGTTGGACGAGCTCGTCCTGCAGGTGGCCCGGTTCGGGCTGCTCGCACTGCTGTGGATCTTTGTGTTCACAGTGGTAGGGGTGGTCCGGCGGGACCTGTTCGCCGGAAGCCGGTCGCGACGGATGGTCGCCGCCCCGCGGGCGGCGGCCGCGACCGGTGCTGCGCCCGCGAAGGTGCGGAGGGGCCGCGCCGCACATCAGCTGGTGGTAACGGGGGGCCAGCTCGCGGGCACCAGACTGACGCTGGGGGACCAACAGATCACGATCGGGCGGGCCGAGGACTCGACGCTGGTCATCACCGATGACTACGCCTCGGCCCGGCATGCCCGGCTGGTGCCCCGCGGCGGACAATGGTATGTCGAGGACCTAGGCTCGACCAACGGCACGTACTTGGATCGTGCCAGAGTAACCGGCCCCACCCCCGTACCCATTGGCGTGCCGATCCGGATCGGCCGCACCTCAATAGAACTACGGCCATGAACCTCACCCTGCGCTATGCGGCCCGCAGCGACCGCGGCCTGGTGCGAGACGGAAACCAGGACTCCGTCTACGCCGGGCCACGGCTGCTGGCCGTAGCCGACGGCATGGGCGGTATGGCCGCCGGTGACGTCGCCAGCAACATTGTCATCGCCGCGATGGCGCCGCTGGACGAGGACGTCCCCGGCGACAACATCATCGACGCGTTGCGCGCCAGCGTGGAAACCGCGAACCAGCAGCTGCGCGACACCGTCGAGGCCAACCCCCAGCTCGAAGGCATGGGCACCACGCTCACCGCCCTGCTGTTCGCCGGCTCCCGGGCCGGCCTGGTCCATATCGGCGACTCCCGGGCGTACCTGCTCCGGGACGGCGAGTTCCACCAGATCACCAAGGACGACACGTATGTCCAGATGCTGGTGGACGAAGGCCGGATCAGCGCCGAGGAGGCGGGCAGCCACCCGCAGCGCTCGCTGCTCACCCGGGCGATGGACGGCCGGGACATCGACCCGGAGTACTCGGTCCGGACGGTGCTGCCCGGCGACCGCTACCTGATCTGCTCCGACGGCTTGTCCGGGGTGGTCAGCGAGGAGACCATCGCCGAGACGCTACGCGAGTACGCCGACCCGCAGGCGTGCGTGGAGCGGCTGGTGGCGCTGGCGCTGCGCGGCGGCGGCCCGGACAACGTGACGGTGATCGTCGCCGACGCCACCGACGAGGACATCGTCGAGTCGACCCCGGTGGTCGGCGGCGCGGCCGCCCGGTCCACCAACGCCGAGGCGGCGGGCAGCGAACCGGAGCCCGAGTCCACGCCGGCGGCCCGGGCCTCCGCGCTCAACCCCCGGCCACCCGCGCCCGAGCCGGTGGTGCCGATCGAGGACGAGGAGACCGACGAGCGGCCGCCCCGCCATCCGGTGCGTACGGCGATCCTGCTCGCGGCGCTGCTGGCGCTGCTCGGCGGCGGGCTCTGGTACGGCTGGTCGGTCACCCAGTCCGGTTACTACGTCGGCGCCACCGAGGACGGCCAGATCGCGGTCTTCCAGGGGGTGCCGGGCCGGGTCGCCGGGCTGGACCTGTCCAGCCTCGAGACGGTCAGCGAGTACGCCGTCGAGGATCTGCGCGAGCACGCCCAGGACCGGGTCCGGCGCGGCAGCATCCGGGCCGACACGGTCGAGGAGGCGGAGACCCGGATGGCGGAGCTGATCCAGGACGAGCTGAAGCCGCTCTGCCCGACCCCCACCACCCCGCCGGCCAGCCGGGAGCCGGCCAGCGGCACGCCGTCCGACCCGGCCAGCGCGGAGCCGTCGACCTCGCCCGAGGGGACTCCCGATTCGACCCCCGACAACGGCGTCGGGACCAGCCCGGATCCGGTCGCGCCGGTCCCGCCAGCCATCGAAATCGACTGCCGTACCGAATAACGAGCGCATTTGCCGATAGAGCAGGATGACTGAGGTGACCGCACCAGCGCTGCCCGCCACGCCCGCGCCGACCGGCGCGGTCGGTCGTGGCCGCGGCGGCCGGCCCCGCAACGCGGAGCTGGGGCTGCTGCTGCTGGCGATGCTGGTGGTGGCCGGGTTCGCGGCCGCGGTCGAGATGCAGATGACCGATACGCTCAGCCCTGCCTTCTGGGTGCCGACCGGCGCGCTCACCGCGGTCTTCCTCACCGCCCACATCGCGCTGCGGATCTTCGCTCCGTACGCCGACCCGGTGCTGCTGCCGTGCGCGGCGCTGCTGAACGGGATCGGGGTGGCGTTCCTGCGCCGGCTCGACATGCGGATCACCGACCCGGCCGAGCCGGCCGCCGGCGCGCCGGTGTTCAGCGGGATCGGGGGCCGGCAGCTGATCTGGACGCTGCTGGCGGTGGCCGGCGTGGTGCTGCTGGTGTCGATGGTGCGCGACTACCGGGTGATCTCCCGGTACGCGTGGACGCTCGGCCTGACCGGGTTGATCCTGATGATCATCCCCGGTCTGCTGCCGGCGAGCATCTCCGCCGGTGAGTACGACGAGTCGGCCAAGCTGTGGATCCGGATCGGCCCGTTCTCGATCCAGCCGGGTGAGTTCGCGAAGCTGGCGCTGCTCTGCTTCTTCGCCTACTACCTGGTCCGGAAACGGGAGGTGCTGCGGCTGGCCGGCCGGCGGTTCCTCGGCATCGACTTCCCGCGCGGCCGGGACCTCGGCCCGGTGGTAGTGGTCTGGCTGCTCTCGCTGGCAGTCCTGACCCTGCAGTTCGACCTCGGCACCTCGCTGCTCTACCTGGGCATGTTCGTGGCCATGCTGTACATCGCCACCGAGCGGGTGAGCTGGCTGATCATCGGCTTCGTCCTGTTCACCGGCGGCGCGGTGCTGGCGTTCCTGCTCGGCCAGACGATCGGCGGGCCGTTCACGAACTTCTCGCAGCGGGTCGACGTCTGGCTGGACCCATTCGCCGACCCGAGCGGGCTCGGCTACCAGCCGGTGCAGTCGCTGCTCGGGCTCGGCACCGGCGGCCTGTTCGGCACCGGCCCCGGCGCCGGGTCACCGACCCAGGTGCCGGAGGTCCACAATGACTTCATCTTCGCCGGGCTGGGCGAGGAGATCGGGCTGTTCGGCCTGTCGGCGCTGCTGGTGCTGCTGCTGCTGCTGGTGACCCGCGGGATCCGGATCGGGCTGATGGTCCGGGACTCGTTCGGCAAGCTGCTCGCCGGCGGGCTCGCGTTCACGCTCGGCCTGCAGATCTTCGTGATCCTCGGTGGAGTGACCGGGCTGATCCCGCTGACCGGTCTCACCACCCCGTTCATGTCCGCCGGCGGTTCGGCACTGATGTCGAACTGGCTGCTGGTCGCGTTGCTGCTGCGGATCTCGGACGCGGCCCGGCGGCCGGCCAACCCGCCGGCCGCGGTGCTGCCGCCGCCGGCCCGGACCCCGGTGGGGGTGGGCGAGTGAACGCACCGCTGCGGCGGGTCGGGGTGATCGTGATGATCATGTTCGGCCTGCTCTTCGCGAACCTCAACTGGGTGCAGGCGTACAAGGCCGATGAGTACCGCACCAACGAGTACAACTGCCGCACCAAGATCGCCGAGTACGAACGGCCGCGCGGGATCATCGCGGTGGGGCGGGACGCGCAGGCGGCGGCGGTGAGCACCGAGGTGGAGGATGTGGTGGCGCAGGTCTGCGACACCTACCTCGCCGTGCCGTACCTGCGGGAGTATCCGTTCGGCGAGCTGTACGCGCACGTGATCGGCTACCAGTCGATCGAGCTGTCCACGTTCGGGGTGGAGCGGTTCGAGACCGAGTTCCTCGCCGGCACCGCCGACGCGCTGCTGGTGGACCGGATCCGGGACATGTTCAGCGGCGGCGGCAGCCCGGGCGGCAACGTGCTCACCACCCTGTCCGGCCCGGCCCAGCAGACCGCCTACGACGAGCTGCGCGACAACGGCAACGGTGCGGACCGGGGCGCGGTGGTCGCGCTCGACCCGCGGACCGGGGCGGTGCAGGCGATGGTGTCGATGCCGAGCTTCGACCCGGAGCCGCTGGCCACCCCGGATCGGGAGGCCGCGATCGACGCCTACAACGAGCTGGTCGAGAATCCGGACCAGCCGCTCTACAACCGGGCGCTGCGGATCGACGACATCGACCAGCAGACCGGCCAGGGCGGGGCGTTCTTCCCCGGCTCGGTGATGAAGGTGATCGTCTCGGCCGCCGCGCTGCAGGCCGGGCTGGATCCGGACACCACGATCGAGGGCGGCGCGCAGTACACCGCGCCGACCGCCGGCTCGCCGATCGGGAACGCGCCGGGGGTGAACTGTCCGGAGGAGATCAGCCTGCAGCAGGCGCTGACCGTCTCCTGCAACACCGCGTTCGCCCGACTGGCCGCCGAGGAGCTGGGCGGCGACCGGTTGCAGGAGATGGCCGCCGCGTTCGGGTTCGGCGACGACGAGCTGCGGGTCGGCGAGCTCGGCAACGGCGGGCTGCCGGTGGCGGCGAGCCTGCTCGGGGAGCTGAAGCGGGACGACGGGCAGGACGACCCGCCGACCGTCGCGCTGTCGGCGATCGGCCAGGGCAGCGTCCAGATGTCACCGCTGCAGGGCGCGCTGATCGCGGCGACGGTCGCGAACGGCGGGGTGCAGATGCACCCGTACCTGGTCGAGGAGCTGCAGGACTCGCAGCTGCGACCGGTCTACCAGGCCTCGCCGGAGCAGCTGCGCCGGCCACTGTCCGGTGAGGACGCGAACGACCTGCGGGACATGATGGTCAGCGTGGTCGAGAACGGCACCGGCCGGAACGCCCAGATTCCCGGCTACATCGTGGGCGGCAAGACCGGGACCGCCGAGTCCGGCAGTGAGGAAGAGATCGACCACGGCTGGTTCGTCGGGTTCGCGCTCGACAGCGACGGCACGCCGATCACCGCGGTGGCGGTGATGCTGGCGAACGCCGGGGCGGGCGGCAGCGCGGAGGCGGCCCGGATCGCCGGCCAGGTGATGCAGGCGGTCATCAGCGATCGGGGGGAGGGCTGATGCACGGCGCGGGCACCCAGCTGGGGGGCCGGTACCGGCTGGACGAGCGGATCGGCGGCGGCGGCATGGGCGAGGTGTGGCGGGGCACCGACGAGGTGCTCGGCCGGACCGTCGCGGTGAAGATCATGCTCCCGGCGCTGCTGGACGAGCCGGGGTTCGCCGAACGGTTCCTCACCGAGGCCCGGATCATGGCCCGGCTGAAGCACCAGCACGTGGTGAACGTCTACGACTTCAGCAGCGACCCCTCCACCTCCACCGCGTTCCTGGTGATGGAGTACATCGACGGGGACCCGCTGTCCCGTACCCTCAGCCGGGTCGGCCGGCTCACCGCCGCCCGGACCATGGCGCTGATCGCGCAGGCGGCGGACGCGCTGGAGGCGGCGCACCAGGCCGGGATCGTGCACCGGGACGTCAAGCCCGGCAACCTGATGGTCCGCGCCAACGGCACGCTGGTCCTCACCGACTTCGGAATCTCGCGGTCCGAGCTCGCCAGCCAGCTCACCGGCACCGGCACCGTGCTCGGCACCGCCTCCTACATCTCCCCCGAGCAGGCGGCCGGGCAGGTGGCGACCGCCGCCTCCGACATCTACGCGCTCGGCGTCGTGGCGTACCAGTGCCTCGCCGGTCGCCGCCCGTTCGAGGGTGAGAACCCCCTCGAGATCGCCATGAAGCATGTCCGGGAGCCACCGCCACCCCTGCCGGCGGACATCCCGCCGGCGGTCCGGGAGATCGTCATGCGGACGCTGGCGAAGGATCCGGCGAACCGGTGGCCATCCGCCGCCGCGCTGGCGGCGGTCGCCAAGCAGGCGGCGTCCACGCTGGGACAGGTGGGAGCCTCGGCCCCCGCGCCGGCGGTCTCGCCCAGCTCGCCCAGCCCGTCGGCCAGCGGGCCGGGCGCGCCGGGCACGCTCCCCGCACCGCCACCACCACCGCCGATGTCGCCGCCGATGTCCCCCTACCAGGGGGGCCAGCTGGCGCCCTACCCCGGGGCGCAGTCGGCGCCGCCCACCCAACCCGGGCAGTACCTGACCTCACCGGTGACCTCGCCGGGGCGGCCGGAGGAAGCGCGGTTGCTGCGGGACCGGCCATCGCCACTGGCAGTCATCGCGGTTATCCTGTTCGCGCTCGCGATCGTCATGTGTGCGGGGCTGATCGGCTATGTGGTCCGGCAGATGGTCGACGGCGACGAGGGGTCGGGCCTCTTCTCCATGATCACCAATGATCACTCCATCGAAGGATCAACGACGACATGACAGCGTCAGAGCGCCTGCTGGGTGGCCGGTACGAGGTCGGTGAGCTGCTGGGGTACGGCGGCATGGCCGAGGTCCACCGTGGGCGGGATCTCCGGCTCGGCCGAGACGTCGCGATCAAGATGCTCCGCACCGATCTGGCCCGCGACCACACCTTCCAGATGCGGTTCCGGCGGGAGGCGCAGAACTCGGCCGTCCTCAACCACCCCGGCATCGCGGCGGTCTACGACACCGGCGAGGAGCACGCGGCCACCGGCGAGCCGCTGCCGTACATCGTCATGGAGTACGTCAACGGCCGGACCCTGAAGGACGTGCTGGCCGCGGAGGGGCGGCTGCAGCCGCGCCGGGCGCTGGAGATCACGGCCGACATCTGCGCCGCGCTGGAGTTCAGCCACCGGCACGGGATCATCCACCGGGACGTCAAGCCCGGCAACGTGATGGTCACCGCGAACGGCCAGGTCAAGGTGATGGACTTCGGGATCGCCCGGGACCTCGCCAGCGGCGCCACCACCATGACCCAGACTTCGGCGGTGATCGGCACCGCCCAGTACCTGTCGCCGGAGCAGGCGCGGGGCGAGGCGGTCGACGCCCGGTCCGACGTCTACGCCACCGGCTGTGTGCTGTTCGAGCTGTTGGTCGGGCACCCACCGTTCGTCGGCGACAGCCCGGTCTCGGTCGCCTACCAGCACGTCCGGGAGGACCCGCGGGCGCCGTCCGAGCTCAACCCCGAGGTGAGCCGGGACGTGGACGCGGTGGTGCTGAAGGCGCTCGCCAAGAACCCGGCCAACCGCTACCAGTCGGCCGCCGAGATGCGCGCCGACCTGCTGCGGGCGGCCGCCGGCCGGCCGGTGCTCGCCACCCCGGTGCTGAGCAACGCCGAGACCGCGCTGCTCGGGCAGTCCGGTGAGCCGGCCCGGGTCGGCGACCCGGAGCGCCGGCGGGCGTCGACCTGGGTGCTGGTCGCGCTCAGCGTGCTCGGGGTGCTCGCGGTGGTGGCGCTGATCGTCGGGTTGATCCTGTCCAACCAGTCCGACGCCGATCTAGTGGCCGTCCCGGCGGTGCTGGAGCTCACCGAGGACCAGGCCAGAGCCGAGTTGGAGGAGGCGGGGCTGGTCCCGCAGCAGGGCGAAGCGATCCAGAGCGACGAGTGCGCGGAAGGCCGGGTGGCCGAGCAGGACCCGGCGCCTGGCACCGAGGTGGAACCGAACTCCACCGTCACCTACCGGCTGTGTGCCGGCCCGGCGACGGTCACCATCCCGAACGGCCTGGTCGGCATCCCGGTGGAGGCGGCGACCGCCCGGCTCGAGGAGCTCGACCTGGAGGTGGAGACCGAGGAGCGGGACGCCGCCGAGGACCCGGGCACGGTGCTGGAGGTCGACCCGCCCGAAGGGACGACGGTCCCGGCCGGGTCCACGGTCACCCTGTACGTTTCCGCCGGCAACCTGGCGCCGGTGCCGGACGTGGTCGGCGAGACCCAGGTGATCGCAGAGGATCGGTTGCGGCAGGCCGGGTTCGAGGTAGACGTGCAGGAGGCCGACCCGCCGGACGATCCGGACCTGGTGGGTACGGTGGCCTCGCAGAACCCGGGCGGCGGGACGGAGGCGCCGCGCGGCTCGACCGTGACGATCCGGGTCTATCCGGAAGGGCCGGAGCTGAGCATCACGGTGTCCGGGCCGGACAGTCAGGGTACGGTCACGGTCACCTGGGACAACGGCATCGACGGCGGGGTCACCATCGACTGGGGTGACGGGTCCCCGCCGGACACCGACAACGACGCCCAGGACCAGGCCTCGCACCAGTACACGCCGGGGGCGACGGAGCAGGAGTTCACGATCACCGTCACCGACTCGGACGACCCGAGCCGGCGGCAGACCCAGACGGTGACGATCCCACCGGTCGGCGGCTAGGCCACGGGGCGCGCGTCGGGGTTGAACGCGGTCCGGCGGCGCGCCTCGACCTCGGCCGCGAGTTCGGGCACCCGCTCGAGCGCGGTCGGCAGGCCGCAGCTGGCCAGCCAGTTGGCCAGCAGCTGGTGGCCGCCCTCGGTCAGCACCGACTCGGGGTGGAACTGCACGCCCTCGATCGGCAGCACCCGGTGCCGGATGCCCATCACCGTGGTGGCCACCGCAGTGCGGGCGGTGACCTCGAGCTCGGGCGGGATGGTCGACTCCACCACCGCCAGCGAGTGGTAGCGGGTGGCCGTGAACGGGTCCGGCAAGCCGGCGAGCACCCCGGTGCCGGCGTGCGTGACCTGCGAGGTCATGCCGTGCAGCAGTTCCGGGGCCTGGCTGACGGTCGCCCCGTAGGCGACCGCGATCGCCTGGTGGCCGAGGCAGACCCCGAGGATCGGCACCGCGTCGCCGAGCGCCCGGATCAGCGGCAGGCAGATCCCGGCCCGCTCCGGGGTACCCGGGCCGGGCGAGAGCAGGATGCCGGTGGCCCCGAGCCGAGCCGCCTCCGCCACCGAGAGCGCATCGTTCGTCCGTACCTCAACCTGGGCGCCGAGCTGCCCGAGATACTGCACCAGGTTGTAGACGAACGAGTCGTAGTTGTCGATGACCAGGATCCGCACGCCGGCTCATTCGCCCGTGTCGTACGGAATGTCGTGCGGATCGATCGGCGGGGTCGGCTCGACCGCCGGGTCACCGTCGGGATCGACCGCCGGGTCGCCGACCGGGTTGGCCGGGTCGACGATGTCCGCGCCCGGGGTGTCGATCTGGCTGTCGTCGAACGGCAGCAGCACCTCTTCCAGCCACGGGTCGAGCCACGGGAAGACCACGAACCACAGCAGCGCCGCCGTGCCGCCGATCAGCAGCAGCGAGCCGCTGAGCTTGCCCCACAGCCCGAACGGCAGGTGTCGCCAGATCCATGCGTACATGCCGAGTCCCTAGGAGCCGAGCCCGCCGAGCACTTCCGGCCGGTCGTTCGGGTCCGCCGACCGCGGCTGCTGGTCGACCAGCTGGGCGTGCACGATCAGGCGTTCGTAGTTGTCGAACTTCGGGTTGCAGGTGGTCAGGGTGAGCATCGCGGTGGTCGGCTCCACCCCCGGCTGCCCGGGCACCGGGGCGACCACCTCGATCGCGTCCGGGGTGACGATGTGGTTCCGGGTGACCGAGTAGATGAACCAGGTGTCCCTGGTCTCCACCACGATCGCGTCCCCCTGCTGCACCTTGTCCAGGTCCCAGAAGGTCGCCGGGTTCCGGTGGCCGGCGACCGCGAAGTTGCCGATCTCGCCGGGCATGGCGCTGTCCGGGTAATGGCCGGGGGCGTACCGGATGTCGTCCAGCCCGACCCCCTCGACGACCACCCAGTACTTGCCGATGCGCGGGATGTAGAGCCGGGCGATCGCGTCGCCGGGCGGTGGGCCGAGCTGCCCGGCCCGTTCCCGGTCCTCCTCGCCCTCGGTGGCCGGCGCGGCCGGGCCGGCCCACAAGTCGTCGAGCTGCCGGTTGAGGTCGTCCTGGTGGTCGGCGATCACCGCCGACTTGCCCCACATCTGGTACGCGAACAGCAGCAGCACGATCCCGCCGAGCGCGATCAGCACCTCGCCCATGCCGCGGATGCCGGTCCGGATCACCGTCCCCGTGGTGGTCCGGGTCAACGCGGAGTGGATGCTGCGGTACCCGCCGGTCTTGGTGCGGATGGCCCGCAGCTTCACCACCTGTTCGCCCGGCTTCGGCTCGGGCGTTGGCGCCTCGTCGGCCGGGTCGGGCGGTGGCGCCGGCGGGACGATCCCCATCAGGCTGGTCTCGTCGGTCGGCGGGACCGGCGGCGCCGCCACCCCGGTGGCGATCGCCGGAGCGGCCCCGGCGGTAGCGCTGGCGGCGGCACCGTTCCGGTGGCCGTTGGGGATCAGCGCGGTGGCGTCGGCGTCAGCGGCGGTCGGGCGGGGCGCGGGCGCGCTGGCGACCACCGGGCCGGCCGCGACCGGCGGCACGACGTCTGGTTTCGCGGTCTCCGGGTTCGCGACCCCGGCGGCGGGCACGGCCGCGCTGGCGACCGCCGGGCTGGCTGCGCTCGGGATCGCCGGGCTGGCCGCAGCCCGGGCGGTGGCGCTCGAACTGGCGGCCGTCGGCACGGGCACGGCCGCGCTGGCGACGACCGGGCTCGGTTTCACGCCGGCCGGCCTCGAGCCGGCCGCGGTCTGGCCGGCGACGGCCGCGGTCTGGCCAGCCGCGGCCCAGTCGGCCGCGGTCCGGTCGGGATCGTCCACCGACTGGATCACCGCGGTCGCCTCCACCGCCGGGCTCACCGGGGCCGGGGTGGTAGCGCCGGCCCACGGCTTCCAGACCAGCTCCGGGAGCTGGTCCGAGTCGTCGGGAGCGCGGTGCCGGCCGCCGCGATGGCTGGAGTCAGCTGGCGCGGTCATTCCGCCACCCGACTCGAGCGCAGTGTGCTCGTCCCGTCGAACGCCGGCACGGTGACATCATCCTCCACCGTCTCCCGGTAGCCAAGCCCGTACGCGTCCACTGCTTCCCGGTATAGCTGTACTTCCGGCGAGGCCGCCAGGGCCGCTCGGAGGGCTTCGGGATCGCCGATTGCGGTGATTTCGTACGGCGGCGAGTACGGCCGGCCATGCAGGAGCAGCACCGGTCCCACGCAGAGTACCGCGCTGGTCGAAATGATCCGCTCCCCCATGATCGACATCGCTTCCGCCCCGCCGGCCCACAGCGCGTTCACGACCGCCTGCAGATCCTGTTGGTGCACCAGCAGGTCGTCCGGCTCCGCGCCCGGTGGCCGTACCCCGTCCGAACGTAACGCATCGTTCAAAGTCACGGTGAGACCCGGACCGCGCAGGGCGGAGAAGCCCGCCGCCTCCCGGTACTGGTCGGCGCGCTGCTGCTCGGCCAGCACCGGGGTGTCGCTGCCGGCGAGTTGCTCGGTCAGCGCCGCCACCTCTTCCTCCAGCGGGGCGAGGATCGCCTCCGCCTCGGCGACCCGCTCCTCCCGCTCTTCGATCAGGTCGGCGACCTCCAGCCGCCGGTCCTCGCGCAGCGGCGTGTCACCGCTGGCGTTGGTGGCACTGGTGGTGAACAGGAGGCCGGCCGCGAGGGCGATCACCGGGACGCCGAGCGACCAGCCCGATCGGCGGCCGGTCCGGCGGGGGAGCAGCTCGAGCCGGGTTCGCGCGAGCACCTTGCGCCAGGTCGCGCCGCCCGACGAGTACTCACTCATGAGCCACCCGCACGAGCGGAGCGAGAGCCAGCTAGCTCGGTCACGCGCACTTCCTCCGTCGCTGTCAGCTACGCTATCCGGGAAATATTGTTCAGCATCCGTGCGCCCCTCGGGGAGATCGTCGTGCCGAAGTCAAGTGTCCGAAAGAAGAAGGTCTACACGCCCCCGGCGGAGGTGCGGCCCGCCTCGGAGGCTACCCGGAAGAAGCCAAGCCCGGCATGGCTGCCGGCCAGCGCGGTGGGGCTGATCATCTTCGGTATCGCGTGGCTGGTGATATTCTATATCACCACTGGTGAGTACCCGGTTGCCTCGTGGGAGTACTTCAACCTGGTCGTCGGGTTCGGCGCCATGGTCGGGTCGCTCGCCATCCTCTCCCGTTGGCGGTGAGTGAGCCCGCCTGTCGGTCCGGTCGGCGGACGGGCGCGTCCCGTCGCCGATGGCCGCCTCCCTTCCCGGTGAGCGCGTTGCCGTTGCTGGTTTGGCGGTGAAGCGCGGGCGATGAGTGCGCCGGCGCTAACTACGTCGGTGTAGTTATCCACAGGGTTTTCCACACTGTGGATAGCTACTGATTAGGGGAGTTTGTGCAAGCTGTCCAGATCATGACCACCAGCGTGGCCGGGCTGGTCACCGTGGTGGCGGCGATCCTGCTGGTACGGGCAGTCCGGCGGATGGTGGCGGTGGTGCGGCTCGGCCAGCCCGACCCGACCCGCTCCGACCACAAGCCCCAGCGCACGCTCACCATGCTGCGCGAGATCTTCGGCCACACCCGGATGCTGAAGTGGTCGGTGGTCGGGGTCGCGCACTGGTTCGTGATGCTCGGGTTCATCCTGCTCGCGTCGCTGGTGGCGGCGGCGTACTTCGAGACCGCCGACCCGTCCCGGACCCTGCCGCTGATCGGCAAGTGGACGATCTTCGGGCTGGTCACCGAGTGGCTCAGCGTCCTCGGGGTGCTGGCGATCGCCGTACTGATCGTGATCCGGCTGCTGAACCTGCCCCGGTGGCGGAACCGGTCCCGGTTCGCCGGCTCGACCGCCTGGCAGGCCTACTACGTCGAGTACACGATCGTCGCCGTACTCGGCCTCGGCCTGCTGATCCGCGGCACCAAGGCGGCGCGGGACGCACTGCCCTACCCGGTGTGGGCGGCGCCGGTCAGCCACGCGCTCGGCGCGATCATGCCGGCCAGCGGCACGGTGGTCAGCCTGCTCGCGCTCGCCAAGATCCTGGTGTCGATGGCGTGGGTGATCGTCATCTCGCTGAACATCACCATGGGCGTGGCCTGGCACCGGTTCACCGCGTTCCCCAACATCTTCTTCAAGCGCTCCGGTGGGCCGGCGCCGGCGCTCGGCGCGCTGCGGCCGATGCTGAGCAACGGCAAGCCGCTCGACTTCGAGCAGGCCGATCCGGAGGTGGACCAGTTCGGCGTGGCGGCGGTCGAGCAGTTCACCTGGAAGGGGCTGCTCGACTTCACCACCTGCACCGAGTGTGGCCGCTGCCAGTCGCAGTGTCCGGCCTGGAACACCGCCAAGCCACTCTCGCCGAAGCTGCTGATCCTGAGCTTGCGCGACCACGCGTACGCGAAGGCGCCGTACCTGCTCGCCGGCGGCGGACGGACCCCGACCGGCGAGGAGAAGGCGAACTCGGACCAGCTGGCCGGGGTGCCGGCGAGCGCGCTCGCCGAGGCGCAGCGGCCGCTGGTCGGCGACGCCGACGCCGGCGGCGTCATCGACCCGGACGTGCTGTGGTCGTGCACCACCTGCGGTGCCTGCGTGGAGCAGTGCCCGGTGGACATCGAGCACGTCGACCACATCATCGACATGCGCCGGCACCAGGAACTGATCGAGTCGGAGTTCCCCACCGAGCTGGGCGCGTTGTTCCGCAACCTGGAGAACAAGGGCAATCCGTGGGGACAGAACGCCAAGGACCGGCTCGAGTGGACCAAGGGGCTCGACTTCGAGGTTCCGGTACTTGGCGCGAACGGAGAAACGGAGCTACCCGAGGA
>DATCKZ010000113.1:0-4316 GCA_036564175.1 Natronosporangium sp. | reverse complement strand
CCGCGGCGATGCGGGAGACCGGCGCGATCCTGGTGCCGACCCGGACCATCATCCGGGATCTGCTCGACAGCAAGGCCGCGCCGCCGTACGCGATGACCAAGCTGGCCGCGATCGCGGACCGGCACGCGGCGGCGGTCGCGCTGGCCCGGGAGGCCGGGGTGACCGTGGCGATGGGCACCGACCTGTCCGCCTCCGGCCGCGACCTGCCGGTCTCCTGGGGGCGCAACGGCATGGAGCTGCCGCTGCTGGCCGAGTGCGGGTTCACCCCGCTGGAGGCGATCGAGGCGGCCACCGCGAACGGGCCGGCCACGCTCGGGCCGCAGGCGCCGCGCTCCGGCCAGCTGCAGCCCGGGTACGACGCCGACCTGCTCACGCTCGACGCCGACCCGATCGCGGACCTGTCGGTGCTCGCGGATGCGACGCACATCACCGGAGTCTGGGTGGGCGGCGTCCGGGTAAAGGGTTGATGCCGATCCCTGCATGTTGATACTCTCGCTTGCATACTCATGCGGCAGTGGTAGCGGGCGAGAGCGGGTCAGCAGATGGGACAGCGGGTGGCGGTCGTCGGGGCGAGTGGCTACGCCGGCGGTGAGCTGCTCCGTCTGATCGCGGGCCACCCGGAGCTCGAGCTGGCCGTCGCCACCGGGCACCTGCAGGCCGGGGCGCCGGTCGGGGCGGTCCACCCGCACCTGCGGTCATACGCCGACCAGCCGCTGGTGGCCGCCGAGCCGGCGGCCCTCGCCGAGACCGATCTGGTGTTCCTGGCGCTGCCGCACGGCCAGTCGGCCGCGCTCGCCGCCCAGCTGCCGCCGGCCACCCGGGTGGTCGACCTCGGTGCGGACCACCGGCTCCGGGACCAGCAGGCGTGGCAGCGGTGGTACGGCGGGCCGCACGCCGGTGCCTGGGTCTACGGCCTGCCCGAGCTGCCCGGCCAGCGGGCCGCGATCGCCGGGGCCGGCCGGGTCGCGGCGACCGGCTGCTACGCGGTGACGGTGACGCTGGCGCTGGCGCCGCTGCTCGCCGCCGGCATCGCAGAGCCGGACGACATCGTGGTGGTGGCCGCCTCCGGCACCTCCGGCGCCGGCCGGTCAGCCAAGCCGCACCTGCTCGGCAGCGAGGTAATGGGCGACCTGTCGCCGTACAAGGTCGGCGCCCACCAGCACCTGCCGGAGATCAAGCAGGCGACCGGCGCCCGGAGCGTCTCGTTCACCCCGGTGCTGGCCCCGATGCCGCGCGGGATCCTCGCCACCGTCACCGCCCGGCCGACCCGGCCGGTGACCGGCGCCGACGTCCGCGCGGTGCTCGCCGATGCGTACGGCGACGAACCGTTCGTGCACCTGCTGCCGGACGGGGCCTGGCCGCACACCGCCGCCACGCTCGGCTCGAACAGCTGCCACCTGCAGGCCACAGTAGACGTCGACGCCGGTCGGATCATCGTGGTGAGCGCGGTCGACAACCTCGGCAAGGGCGCGGCCGGGCAGGCGGTCCAGTGCGCCAACCTGATGCTCGGGCTGGCCGAGACCGCCGGGCTGCCGGTCGACGGGGTGGCGCCATGAGCTGCACGGCGCCGGAAGGGTTCACGGCCGCCGGGGTGGCTGCCGGGATCAAGACCAGCGGCGCGCTGGACCTGGCGCTGGTGGTCAACGAGGGCCCGGACCACGCCGCGGCCGGCGTGTTCACCCGCAACCGGGTGAAGGCGGCGCCGGTGCTCTGGAGCCAGCAGGTCCTGCGCGGCGGCCGGCTGCGGGCGGTGGTACTCAACTCAGGCGGCGCGAACGCCTGCACCGGGCCGGCCGGGTTCCAGGACGTCCACGCCACCGCCGAGCACGCCGCCAAGCTGCTCGGCGACACCGGCGCCGGCGAGGTGGCGGTCTGCTCGACCGGGCTGATCGGGGAGCGGCTGCCGCTGGCCAAGCTGCTCGCCGGCGTCGACGCGGCCGCCGCCGCGCGGGCGCGCACCGGCGGCCGCGCCGCCGCCGAGGCGATCATGACCACCGACACCCGGCCGAAGACCACCGTGGTCGAGGCGGCGCCCGGGTTCACCGTCGGCGGGATGGCGAAGGGCGCCGGCATGCTCGCCCCGTCGCTGGCGACCATGCTGGCGGTGCTCACCACCGATGCGGTCGCCGACCCGGCGACGCTGGACGCGGCGCTGCGGGTGGCGGTCCGGACCAGCTTCGAGCGGATCGACGCGGACGGCTGCCTGTCCACCAACGACACCGTGCTGCTGCTCGCCAGCGGGGCCAGCGGGTGCCAGCCGAGCGCCGAGCAACTGTCGAGCGCCGTCCGGCAGGCCTGCGAGGAGCTGGCCTGGCAGCTGATCGGCGACGCCGAGGGCGCCACCAAGCGGGTCGGGATCGAGGTGTCCGGCGCGGCCAGCGAGGACGACGCGGTCGAGGTGGCCCGGGCGGTGGCCCGCAACAACCTGGTGAAGACCGCGCTGTTCGGCGGCGACCCGAACTGGGGCCGGATCCTCGCCGCGGTCGGCACCACCGCGGCGGCGTTCGACCCGGACCGGCTCGACGTCGCCATCAACGGCATCTGGGTGTGCCGGGCCGGCTGTGCCGCCGATGACCGCTCCAAGGTGGACCTGTCCGGCCGGGAGGTGGCGATCCAGATCGCGCTGCACGCCGGTGATGCCACCGCCACCGTCTACACCAGCGACCTGTCCCACGGCTACGTCCACGAGAACTCGGCCTACTCGACATGACCACGCTGGATCTGACCGAGGCGCAGGTGAAGGCCGCCACGCTGATCGAGGCGCTGCCGTGGCTGGCCCGGTTCCACGGCACCATCGTGGTGGTCAAGTACGGCGGCAACGCGATGGTCGACCCGGAGCTGCAGCGGGCGTTCGCCGCCGACATGGTGTTCCTGCGGTACGCCGGGATCAAGCCGGTGGTGGTGCACGGCGGCGGGCCGCAGATCTCGGCGATGCTGGACCGGCTCGGCGTGGCCAGCGAGTTCCGGGGCGGGCTGCGGGTCACGACCCCGGAGGCGATGGAGATCGTCCGGATGGTGCTGGTCGGTCAGGTCGGCCGGGAGCTGGTCGGGCTGATCAACGAGCACGGCCCGTTCGCGGTCGGTCTGTCCGGTGAGGATGCCCGGTTGTTCACGGCGGTCCGCCGGCCGGCCTACGTGGACGGCGAGCCGGTCGACATCGGGCAGGTCGGGGACGTGGCGGCGGTGAACACCTCTGCGGTCACCGACCTGATCGACGCCGGCCGGATCCCGGTCATCTCGACCGTGGCGCCGGACGCGGACGGGGTCCTGCACAATGTCAACGCGGACACCGCCGCGGCCGCGCTCGCCGCCGCGCTCGGCGCCCGCAAGCTGGTCATCCTCACCGACGTGCCGGGCGTCTACGCCGACTGGCCCGACCCGGACAGCCTGGTCTCGCAGCTGACCGCCGACGAGCTGGCCGAACTGCTGCCGAAGCTGTCGGCCGGGATGGTGCCGAAGATGGAAGCCTGCCTGCGGGCGGTCCGGGACGGCGTGCCGGCCGCCCACGTGGTCGACGGCCGGGTCGCCCACTCGACGTTGCTGGAAGTGTTCACCTCGGAAGGATTTGGCACCATGGTGGTCCCGTCATGAGTGGGCTTCTGGACCGGTGGTCCCGGTCGCTGCTCGACAACTACGGCACCCCGCCGCTGGCACTGGTCAAGGGCGAGGGCGCGGTGGTGGTCGACGAAGCCGGGAAGTCCTACCTGGACCTGCTGGCCGGGATCGCGGTGAACGCGCTCGGCCACGCCCACCCGGCGGTGGTGGAGGCGGTGAGCCGGCAGGTCGCCACGCTCGGCCACGTGTCCAACCTGTACGCCGCCGAGCCGCCGGTGGCGCTCGCCGAGCTGCTGCTGGCGCTCACCGGCCGGCCGGGCCGGGTCTACTTCGGCAACTCCGGCGCGGAGGCGAACGAGGCCGCGTTCAAGCTGTCCCGCCGCACCGGTCGGACCAAGGTGGTGGCGACCCACGGCGGGTTCCACGGCCGGACCATGGGCGCGCTGGCGCTGACCGGCCAGCCGGCCAAGGCGGACCCGTTCCGGCCGCTGCCAGGCGAGGTGGTCCACGTGCCGTTCGGGGAGGCCGGGGCACTGGCGGACGCCGTGGACGACCGGACCGCGATGGTGATCCTGGAGCCGATCCAGGGCGAGGCCGGGGTGGTGGTGCCGCCGGCCGGTTACCTCGCCGCGGCCCGGGAGATCACCGAGCGGCACGGGGCACTGCTGGTGCTCGACGAGGTGCAGACCGGGATCGGGCGTACCGGGCACTGGTTCGCCCACCAGGCCGAGGGCGTGGCGCCGGACGTGATGACGCTGGCG
>DATCKZ010000112.1:0-60268 GCA_036564175.1 Natronosporangium sp. | reverse complement strand
AGACCAGCCCACCCCCGCAGACCAGCCCACCCCCGCAGACCACCCCGCCACCGGGCGGCGGCGAGAACCTCAGCATCGGCGCCGGCTCCGACGGCTCCAGCAAGGCGAGCGGCACCAGCTACGGCAACGTGCGGGACGGTGACATGAACACCTATTGGTCACCGAGCGGCACCACCGGCCGGATCTCGATCAAGTGGGGCTCGGACACCACGGTGTCGAGGATCATCATCCGGGAGCACTCCGGAGCGGTCGGCAACATCGGCTCCTACCGGGTCGTGAACCACGACACCGGGGCGGTGCTGGCTACCGGCAGCGGCGCCGGGGTGATCACTTTCTCGCCGGTCTCGCTCCGCAAGATCGACTTCGAGATCCTCAGCGCATCCGGCACCCCCCGGGTCGCCGAGTTCGAAACCTACGCCGGGTAGCCAACGATGGCTCGACGAACGCGCATACGCGCGGTGGTGGCCGGGCTGGCCGGCCTGGTCACCACCGCGGGGACGGTGGTGGTGCTGGGGGTCGCGCACGCGGCGCCGGTCCGGCACGAGGCGGAGAGTGCCAGCTGCGACGGCACCATCGACTCGAACCACGCCGGGTTCTCCGGGAGCGGCTTCTGCAACTCCGACAACGAGGTCGGGGCGGCGGTGCAGTTCTCGGTCTCCGCCAGTGCCGCCGGCTCGGCCACGGTGACGGTCCGGTACGCCAACGGCACCACCGCCAACCGGCCGGCCGACGTCGTGGTCAACGGCGCGGTGGCGCAGCCGGCGGTCGGGTTCGGCCCGACCGGCGCGTGGACCAACTGGGTCACCACCACCGTGCCGGTGCCGGTACCGGCCGGCGGCAGCACGATCCGGCTGGTCGCGACCACCAGTGCCGGGCTGGCCAACATCGACTACTTGGAGTTCGATGTGGCCGGTGGAGCCAGCCAGGCCAGGTACGAGGCGGAGGCCCCGCCGGCGACCTGCCAGGGTGACATCGAGTCCGAGCACGCCGGGTTCTCCGGCACCGGTTACTGCAACAGCGACAACGCCGCCGGTGCTACGGTCCGGTTCACGGTGTCCACGGCCGCCGCCGGTGCGGCGACCGTCGGGATCCGGTTCGCGAACGGGACCGCCAGCGCCCGGCCGGCCTCGGTGCAGGTGAACGGGTCGACGGTGGCTTCGACCTCGTTCGAGTCGACCGGCGCCTGGACCAGCTGGGTGACCAAGCGTCTGACCGTCCAGCTGGCCGCCGGCAGCAACACGATCGGGCTGGTCGCCACCGGCTCGGCAGGTCTGCCCAACGTGGACTTCCTGGACGGGCCGGCCGGCGGCACCCCGCCGACCACCAGCCCGCCGCCGCAGACCAGCCCGCCGCCCGGTGGCGACGTGCTGATCGTGGCGCCGAACGGCTCGGACAACGCGCCCGGCACCGAGGCGAACCCGACCACCCTCACCTCGGCGATCAGCCGGATCGCTCCGGGTGGGACGATCCTGATGCGAGGTGGTACCTACAACTTCTCGCAGACGGTGTTCATCCAGCCGGACAACAACGGGACCGCGAACAACCGGACCGAGCTGTTCGCGTTCCCGGGTGAGACGCCGGTGCTGAACTTCTCGGCGCAGAGCGAGAACTCGGCCAACCGAGGGCTGGCGATCGGCGGGTCGTTCTGGCACATCCGCGGCATCGTGGTCGAGCGGGCCGGTGACAACGGGATCCTGCTCGGTGGCCACAACAACATCATCGAGCGGGTGGTGACCCGGTTCAACCGGGACACCGGGCTGCAGATCTCCCGGTTCACCGCGGGCGCGCCGCGCGACCAGTGGCCGTCCAACAACCTGGTGGTCAGCTCGGTGTCGCACGACAACGCCGACTCCGACGGGGAAGACGCCGACGGCTTCGCCCCGAAGCTCACCGTCGGGCCCGGCAACGTGCTGCGCTACACCGTGTCCCACAACAACATCGATGATGGGTACGACCTGTTCACCAGCGACGATGACGGCACGATCAGCCCGGTGACGATCGAGCACTCGCTGGCGTTCGAGAACGGGACGCTCAGCGACGGCTCGCAGGCCGGCGACGGGGACCGGAACGGGTTCAAGCTCGGTGGCGAGGACTTCCCGGTCAACCACATCATCCGCGGCAACTTCGGGGTGGACAACGGCCAGCACGGGTTCACCTACAACCGGAACCCGGGCACCATGACCGTGTCGAACAACGTCAGCATCGACAGCGCCGAACGGAACTTCAACTTCGACGCGGGCACGTCGGTGTTCCGCAACAACACCTCGTGCCGGTTCGACGGTGGCGGCGACAACGACCGGATCGTCGGTGACGCCGACGGCTCGAACCAGTTCTGGTCGGGCTCTAACGGATCTCGGTGCTCGATGTTCAGTGGCCCGCTCGGCTGGTCGTTCGACGCCGACGGCCGGCTGATCGTGACCTTCGGAGGCGTGCCGGTGACGCCCTAGCCGGCGGCCGACGGGTCCGACTGGTGGGGCGCGGGTGACAACCAAACCCGCGCCCCACCTCGTTCCTGTTCGTAGGACGACGGTCGAACGGCCACGGGGAGTGCGACGATGAGTGAACATGACAGCGACGTCCAGCTGCGGATCGGTGAGACGGTGGTGGCCGACTACGTGGTGTCGCCCGAGGTGGAGCCGATGCTGTCGCCCAGGCCGTACCTACACCCGGTGCGCACGCTCGACGGCGTGGTGGTGACCGACGCCCTGCCCGCGGACCATCGCTGGCATCTGGGCGCTTCGCTCGCCGTACAGGACGTTTCCGGCACGAACCTGTGGGGTGGCAGGACCTATGTGCGTGACACCGGTTACACCTGGCGGGAGGACCACGGCCAGATCATCCACGTCGAGTTCGTCAAGCGTACGGATGACCTGCTGGTGCAACGGTTGCGCTGGTGTGACCGGGAGGGCGCGACCCTGCTCGACGAGGAGCGGCGGCTGCACGCCCGGCCGCTGCTGGCGCGGCCGGACAGCTGGGTGCTCGAGGTGGGGTACGCCTTGACCGCGCCCCCGGATCGGGCGATCACCCTCGGGAGCCCGGCCACCAACGGCCGCCCCGGCGGTACCGGCTACGGCGGGTTCTTCTGGCGGGCGGCGCTGAGCTCCAAGCCGCCACGGGTGTTCACGGCCTCGGCGAGCGGCGAGAATGCCGTCAACGGGGCCACCGAGCCATGGGTCGCGATGGTGAGCCCGGTGCCGAATCCGTACACATTGATCTTTGTCGGGCTGGCACCCGGCCAGCACTGGTTCGTGCGCTCCAGCATGTATCCGGGAGTCTGCGCGGCGTTCGCGTTCACCGAGCCGAAGGTGATCGAGCCGGGCGAGACCTACGCCGGCCGCCACCAGGTGCTGGTCGCCGACGCCGTGCTTTCACAGCGGACCGCCCGCCGGCTCGCAGAGATGGTGCAGGAGGACGACGGCTAGGGCCCAGGTGGCCGGTTCCGGTCATTCTGCTAATCCTCCTTGACCGCGGGGTTCGCCGTCCATAGAGTCTCGACTCGCGGGGGGGGCCAGTAGCGGATCTGCTCAAGGAGGACGGTTGTCGATGGCTGCTGCGCCGCGGCCGCTCGCGGGGCTCGCAGCGGTGGCGCTGCTGGCCGGGTGCGGCGGGCCACCGGCCGGCATCGACCGCGACCTGGTCGGTGACTGGCCGCCGATGCCGGAGCCGGTGCAGGTGGTGCCGGAGGCCGGTGTCTGCCTCGACAATCCATACCAGGAGAACGTCGCGCTCGTGCGGTATGCCCGGCCGGTCGACTGCTCCGATCCGCACCAACTGGAGACCATCTACGTTGGTGAGTTCGACGAGGAAGACGTCATCGACCAGGACGAGTCGCCGGATCCGGGCACCGCCCGCTGGCGGGAGGCGTTCCAGGAATGCGACGAGGCCGACGACGAGTATCTCGGCGCCGACTTCCGGCACGGCGACCTGTGGCTGGGGGTGGCGGTGCCGCGGGACGACGCGTGGGCGGCCGGGGCCCGCTGGTTCCGCTGCGACCTGGTCGAGCAGCAGAGCTTCTTCCAGTCGCAGTTGTGGCCGGACGCGCTGCGCGGCGCGCTCAGCGAAGCGGCGTCGCTGCGGCCTGGGTTGGTGCTCGGCTGCTTCAAAGTGGAAATCGGCGAGATCGCCGACGGGCGACAGCGGGTCAGCATCAACGAGCTGGTGGCGTGCAGCGAGCCGCACGAAGCCGAATTCGTCGGCGTCGGGTACCTTAACCGGCGAGACTATCCCGAGTCCGATGGCGACTGGCGCGCCATGCACGAAGACTGCCGGGAGCTGGTGACGGACTACATCGGCGGGTCGCCGGTCGTGCTCGACGTGGTCCGGATCGGCACCCTGGTCCTTCCGCCGGTGCGGACGGATTGGGACAACGGTGATCGCGGGTTCCGGTGCTTCCTGTACGTCGATGAACCGGTGAGCGAGTCGCTCGAAGCCGTGGGCGCCGACGCTGGGGGGGTAGGTCGCCGTGCCGAGCCTCGACCACGAAGCGTTCACCGAACTGTTCCGCAACCGGCCGGCGCTCGCCGCGGAGCTGCTGGTGAATGGGTTCGATGTGGAGGTTCCGGCGTGGTCGCACGCCCGGCTCGACTCGGGTGGCCTCACCGAGCTCATCCCGACCGAGTACCGGGCCGACGGAGTGGTGGTCTTCAGCGGCGCGGGCGACGACCCGCTGCTGGCGGTCGTGGTGGAGGTGCAGCGCAGCCGGGATCAGCGGAAGCGGCGGAGCTGGCCGGTCTACCTCACCACCGTCCACGCGCGGCTGGGTTGCCCGGCGGTGCTGCTGGTGGTCTGTGTCGACGCGGCGGTCGCCGGCTGGTGCCGGGCGCCGATCACGGTCGGGCACCCCGGTTGGGTGCTGACCCCGTTGGTGGTCGGGCCGGACCGGATCCCGCCGGTGACCGATCCGGCCGAGGCCCGCCGGTGCCCGGAGCTCGCCGTACTGTCGGCGATGACCCACGGCGCCAGCCATCCCGAGCGCGACGAGATCTACCGGGCGCTGCTGGCCGGTTTGGCGCAGCTCGAGGATGATCAAGCCACGCTGTACCATGACGTTGTACTGGCGGTGCTGCCGGAGGCGGCGCGACGACACCTGGAGGCACTCATGTCCACAGGTCTCCGCGAATACCAGAGCGAATGGGTGCGCAAGAACGTTCGCCAGGGGCGCGCTGAAGGCGAGGCCAAAGCGCTGTTGACGGTGCTGGCGACCCGTGGCTTCGAGGTGCCGGACGACGTGCGCGAGCGGATCACCGGCTGCAATGATCCCGACCAGCTGGACAAATGGGTCAGCCGAGCAGTTACCGCCGAGACGCTTGCCGAGGTGTTCAGCTGATGGCTATCGCGACCACCAATCCCGCCACCGGCGAGGTGCTGAAGACGTTCGACCCGATGCCGGAGTCGCAGATCGCCGAGCGGCTCGCCCGCGCCGAGGCCGGCTTCGAGGAGCTGCGCCGCACCTCGTTCGCGCAGCGCGCGGAGTGGATGCGGGCCGCCGCCGACATCCTGGATGCCGAGAACGATCCGGTCGCCCGGATGATGACCACCGAGATGGGCAAGACCCTCACCGCCGCCAAGGCGGAGGTGGCCAAGTGCGCCCGCGCCTGCCGCTACTACGCCGACAACGCCGAGCGGTTCCTCGCCGACGAGCCGGCCGACGCCGCCGAAGTGGACGCCAGCCGGGCGTACGCGCGGTATGAGCCGCTCGGGCCGGTGCTCGCGGTGATGCCGTGGAACTTCCCGCTCTGGCAGGCGATGCGGTTCGCCGCGCCGGCGCTGATGGCCGGCAACGTCGGGCTGCTCAAGCACGCTTCCAACGTGCCGCAGACGGCGCTGTTCCTGGAGGAGCTGTTCAGCCGGGCCGGCTTCCCGGCCGGCTCGTTCCAGACCCTGCTGATCGGCAGCGCCGAGGTCGAGCGGGTGCTCGCCGACCCGGTGGTCCGGGCGGCCACCCTCACCGGCAGCGAAGCCGCCGGCCGGGCGGTGGCGGCGATCGCCGGCCGGGAGCTCAAGAAGACCGTGCTGGAGCTCGGCGGCAGCGATCCGTTCGTGGTGATGCCGTCGGCCGACCTCGACCGGGCGGCGACCGTCGCGGCCACCTCCCGCTGCCTCAACAACGGCCAGTCCTGCATCTCCGCCAAGCGATTCCTGGTCCACACCGACGTCTACGACCAGTTCGCCGAGGCGTTCGTGGCGAAGATGGCAGCGATGGTGGTGGGCGACCCGATGGCCGAGGAGACCGACGTCGGCCCGCTCGCCACCGAGAGCGGCCGGCAGGAGGTCGAGGAGCAGGTCCAGGACGCGGTGGACCGCGGGGCCCGGGTGCTCTGCGGCGGCCAGCGGCCCGACCGCCCCGGCTGGTGGTATCCACCGACCGTGGTCACCGACCTGACCCGCGAGATGCGGATGTGGTCCGAGGAGGTGTTCGGGCCGGTCGCCGGGCTCTACCGGGTCGCCTCCTACGACGAGGCGGTGGAGATCGCCAACGGCACCAGCTTCGGACTCGGCGCCAACGCCTGGACCCAGGACCCGGCCGAACAGGAGCGGTTCATCGCCGACCTGGCCGCCGGCGCGGTGTTCATCAACGGCATGGTCACGTCGTACCCGTCGCTGCCGTTCGGCGGGATCAAGAACTCGGGCTACGGCCGCGAGCTGTCGGCGCAGGGGATCCGGGAGTTCTGCAACCTCAAGACGGTCTGGGTCGGCTGAGCTCGTGCATACTGTTGAAGAATGGACAGGGATCGTACCGGTCAGGAGTATCTTGAGCACCTGACCGACGAGGACCTCCGGGTGCTGGCGGACTCGGCCGGCCTGAGTCCCGCCGAGGCGGCCGAGCTGCGCAAGCAGCCGGTGCAGCTGCTGGAGCTGGCCGACCGGCCGGAGCTGTTCGAGCAGGTGTACGGGCCGGAGGATCCGACCCGGTTGGTCCGGCTCTCGCCGTTCCTGGCGTTCGTCGCCGCGGTCGGGCAGGCCCGGCGCGAGATCGCCGCCTCGCCGTACGTCGCCGAGCGGTCGGCGCCGCGCCAGCTGGTGCCGGTGTTCGACGCCGCCCAGCTGGCCGAGTTTCTCGCCGACCCGCGCCACCGGCTGTTCCTGGCCGAGCTGCTCGCCTCGTTCGTACGGGTGGCGAGCGGCCGGTACTGGACCCGGACCGCCCGCGGCTGGCGGTCGCGCCGCTACTCCGAGCTGGATCCGGTGCAGCTGGCCCAGCTTGCCGAGCACACCGCCCCGGAGTACCGGCCGGGCATGTACCGCCGGCTGGGGGACGTGTCGCTGTTCCTCACCGGGGTGTTCCCGGACTATGCCCAGCAGCACGCGTTCGGGCCGTTCGACGCGGCCCGGCTGCTGCGCGCCGCCGGCCTTGCCCGGGGTGAGGAGGCCGGGCTGGCCGCCGCGCCGCCGATCCAGCTGCTGGAGCACCTCGGCCAGCGCTGGTACCGGCGGGCCTCCGAGCTGGCGCCGGTGGTGACCAGCCAGCTGGCGGTGGTGGCGGAGGTGGCCGACCGGTTCCGGGACGCCCGGCGAGTCCTCAACCACATCGCCGACCGGTACTTCGCCCGGGTCGGCAACCCGTGGTTCGGCCCACCGGGCGCCCCAGCGAGCTAGCCAGCCAGCTGGTCCGCCGGCTGGCGCACCGGCTCGCAGTTGGTCAGCAGCAGCCGCAGCGCAACCACCGAGGCCCAGCTCCAGACCACGATCCCGCCGGCGAGCATCAGCCGGAAGTCGCCGGCCGGGAAGCTGGCGAACCCGAGGATCAGGTACGCCACCGCGGCGGCCACGCTGTACCACCGCCAGCCCGGCTCGCCCAGCCGGTGGAACCGGCCGGCGAACACGAAGCAGGTGACGAACACCCCGCCCCAGACCAGTGCCGCCCCGAAACTGGCGAACAGCCGCGGTCCCCACGTACCGGCCTGGGCGCCCGCAGCACCCGCCGGACCCCGACCGCGCCGGCGATGAACAGCAGCCCGGTGACGATGAAGTTGCCGATCTGCAGCCAACCCAGGTTGCCGAGGCTGAGCTGGCTCAGCGCGTGCTGCTTCGGGTCGAACCCCTCCCTGGTCAGTTCCTGGGCCACGACCAGTCCGATGAACAGCGGACCGCCGATGACTCCACAAGCGAGCAATGCGCTGGTCATTGTCGTCTGTCCTTTCTGTCAGGTCGTGAAGAAGTCGATGAGCACGGGGGCGATGGCGTCCGGCGCCACCGCGTGGTCCTGGCCGGCGATCGTGTGCCGCCGGGCGGTCGGCAGCAGCGCCGCCAGCACGTCCGCCGCGCTCCGGATGTACGGCCGCGGCGTGTCCCCGCCGTCGGCGACCGAGGCGGTGGAGATGCCGGTCGAGGTGGTGGCGCCGATGCGCAGCGTCCCGAGCTGGCCGGCGCTGGCGGCGATGGCGCACCCGATCGCCTACGACGTCCGGGTGATGGGCGACTTCCGGCTGCTGGCCCGCTGGCGCAAGCTCGACCCGCCGACCCTGGTGATAACCGGCAGCCAGAGCGCGCAGTGGCGGCAGACCGCCGCCCGGGCGGTCGCCGAACTGGTGCCGGCCGGCCAGCACCTGACCGTCGAGGGCAGCTCCCACGACGCGCCACCGGAGCTGATCGGCCCGCTCCTCCGGGACTTCCTCAGCTCCGCTCGCGGGTAGCAGACTCCGCGCCCGCCTGGCGCCGGCGGCGCAGCGCGCCCGCATGCGCCCGCTCCTCCGGGTGCTTCCGGGTCCGGACGATGCTGGCGACCGTGGTGACCAGCAGCACCAAGACGATGATGAGCAGCGAGAGCGGGGTGGGTATCTCCGGCACCGACTCGGAGACGTCCTCGTGCAGGAAGATCAGGATCAACTTGACCCCGATCACCGCCAGGATGATCGAGAGCCCGGTCGCCAGGTAGACCAGCCGTTCCAGCAACCCCTCTACCAGGAAGTAGAGCGCGCGCAGCCCGAGCAGCGCGAACGCGTTCGCGGCGAACACGATGAACGCGTGCTGGGTGATGCCGAACACGGCCGGGATCGAGTCGAGCGCGAACAGCAGGTCGGTGCTGCCGATCGCGACGAAGACCAGGAACAGCGGGGTCAACACCCGCTTGCCGTCGACGGTGGCGACCAGCCGGCCACCGTGGAACTCGGTGGTGGCCGGCAGCAGCCGCTGGAACAGCCGGACCACCGGGTTGTCGGTGACGTCCGGATCCTCGTTGCGGTGCCGGAACAGCGACACCGCGGTCCACAGCAGCACCAGCCCGAACACCACGAACGTGAACGAGAACAGGTTGATCGCGGCCGCCCCGATCGCGATGAACACCGCCCGCATCGCCAGCGCCACGGTGATGCCAAACAGCAGCGCCCGTTGCTGGTGCTGGGGCGGCACCGCGAAGGTGGACATGATGATGACGAAGACGAACAGGTTGTCGACGGACAGGCTCTTCTCGACCGCCCAGCCGCCGTAGTACTCGAGCGCGGCGGTGCCACCGGCGACCGCCCACACCGCCAGTCCGAACGCGAGCGCCACCCCGATGTAGAAGACCGACCACGCGGTCGCCTCACCGATCCCGACCGCGTGCGGGCGCCGGGCCGCGACCACGAAGTCGACGACCAGCAGGAGGACTACCAGCCCGATCGTCGCCGCCCACAACCACCCGGGGATGTCAACCACGTCGGTCAGGTACCCCGGGCTCGCTGGTTCATTCCGGTAGCTTCCGGACGGTGTCACCGGCGCGGACCGTGCCGGCCTGCACCACCCGGGCGTTCATGCCGCGCATCCGCAGCGCGTAACCGGTCTCCGAGTTGACGAACCGCAACGCGTCCAACCCGAACCGGCCGCTGAACTTCTTGCAGCCGCGGTGCGGTGCCGGGGTCACCTCCAGCACCGCCGACCCCACCTGGATCCGGCTGCCGGTCGGCAGGTTCGCGGTGCTCAGGTCGAAGTCGACGTAGAGCTGGTCGCCGGCGAGCGGCCAGCGCTCCTTGGTCTGCGCCACCAGGCCGATCACCCGGGCGTTCATCAGCGTCACCTGGCGGTCGAGCTCGGCACCCCGGTTGATCCAGTCGTCGCCGACCACCCCGGCGGCCGTGTCCAGCTCCACCTCGGCCAGGACCTCCCGCTCGTTCTCCGCCGGCCGGCGGATCACCAGCTCCACCGTCCCGACGTCCTTCGGGGCTTGCCGGATGTGGTCCAGGCCGGCGTTGAGGGTATCGAGGTCGAGGTGGAGGTCGACTGGCATGCCTCGACTCTGCCGGCTGGCCGGGTGACAAGTCAATGTGATTTCAGTCAGTGGGCATCCGGGTCACGGCGGCTGGCGCCGGTGGCTGTCCACGCAGGAACGGTTTAGGTAGCGGAATCCTGTGGTACGTAACGGGTATGAGGCGTCTGGTTCGGTCGCTGATGAGTGGTTTGCTGCTCGCCGGGCTGCTGGCCGGCTGCCAGTCGGACCAGCCGCAGGATTCAGAGCCGCCGCCGGCGACGCCGGCGGTCCAGCCCGTCCCGGACGACCTGCCGGCGCTGGTCGCGCAGGTCGAGCCGTCGGTGGTGACGGTGCTGGTGGGGGAGGGCCTGGGCTCCGGCGTGGTGGTCCGCGACGGCGGCCTGGTGGTGACCAACGAGCACGTGGTGCGCGGCGCGCAGGAAGTCGAGCTGGCGCTCGCCGGCGGTGAGCGGGTGCCGGCCGAGGTGGTCGGCGCGGACGCGTACACCGACGTGGCGGTGCTGCAGGCCGAGCGTACGGATCTGCCGCCGGCGCGGTTCCGGGCGGAACTGCCGCCGGTGGGCGAGCCGGTGCTGGCGGTCGGCAGCCCGCTCGGGTTCCGGAACACGGTGACGTTCGGGATCGTCTCCGGGGTGGGCCGGGAGATCCCCGGGGCGGCCCGGGAGTCGCCGGCGCTGGTGGACCTGATCCAGACCGACGCCGCGATCTCGCCGGGCAACTCCGGCGGCGCGCTAGTCGACCTGTCCGGCCAGGTGGTCGGGATCAACGAGGCGTACCTGCCGCCGGAGACCGGGGCGGTGTCGATCGGGTTCGCGATCCCCACCGCCACCGTGCTGGACGTCGTGGACGACCTGCTCGACGACGGCCGGGCCACCCATTCGTTCGTCGGGATCGTGCCCGGCCAGGTGACGCCACAGATCGCGGCGGCGCTCGGGCTGCCGGTCGACCGGGGCGTGTTCGTCCGGGAGGTCGGGCCGCAGACCCCGGCCGCGGCGGCCGGCCTGCGGCCGGGCGACATCATCACCGCCTTCAACGGCGAGCCCACCGACACGGTCGAGGAGTTCCTGGGCGCGCTGCGCGGCACCGAGCCGGGCCAGTCGGTGACCGTCAACTACCTGCGTGGTGACCAGGAGGCGGAGGCGACGGTGACGGTCGCGGGGATCGAGCGGTAGCCGGCCGAGGGTAGCCTGACTGGCATGCGACGCGTACTGGCGGTCGGGTTGGTGTTCGCAGTGGCCGGCTGTGCCGCGGACGGCGGTGCGCCATCGTCCGAGACCGACCCCGCGGTGATCCTCGCGGCGTCCACCCAGACCCTGGAGGAGGAGTCGTTCCGGTTCGAGCTGTCCGCCGGTGAGCTGTTCACCGCGGCCGGGGCGATGGATCCGGCGGTGCCGGCCGGCTCCGTGACGGTCACGATCGAGCAAGGCCCGATGGTGATCGACATCGAGTCGATCCTGATCGAGTCGTCGATGTGGGCGAACCTCGGTTCGCTCGGCGAGTTCTTTGGCGCCGAGACCCCGTGGCTGCACATCGACCGGACCCGGCTGGGCGAGGCCGGGCTCGCCGGGATCGCACCGGGGCAGGTCGACCTGGTCGGTGCCGCCGAGTGGCTGCGGTCGGCGGAGCAGGTTGAGCAGGTCGACGAGGATACGTTCCGGGGCCAGTTCCAGCTGGCCGAGGGCGAGTCGACCGGCTTCGCCGACCAGCTGCTCGCCGCGCTCGGGGAGGAGTCGCTCGCCGTGGCGTTCGTCGCGACCGTCGACGACCAGGGCCGGTTGACCGAGCTGACCGTCGACCTGCCGCGCACCGAGGCGACCGCGGCGCAGCGGCTGGAGCTGCGCTACTTCGACTTCGGCGCGCCGGTCGAGGTGAGCCCGCCGCCGGCCGACCAGGTCAGTGAGCTACCCGAGGAGCTCTACGAGCTGTACTCCTGACCGGCTGCTGGTCACTCGGCGTTGACGAACGCCTCGCCGGTGCGGACCGGGACGGCGGTGCTCGCGTCGAGTTCGGTGGCGATCGGGATCTCGTCGCCGAAGCCGGCGTCGGCTAGCTCCACACCGGACGCACAGCTGGCCACCGTGGCGGCCAGGCCGGTGGTGCCGCGATAGGTCGCCAGTGCCGCGGCCGCCTCCGGGGAGCGGGTCGCGCCGGCCAGCGCGGCGATGATCGCCCCGGCGCCGAGCAGGTCCTCCAGCGCCGGTCGGAGGCTGCCGTCCGGCCACCGTTCGCCGGCGGCGATCACCGCGACCGGCCGGTCGGTGGTGCCGTAGCCGTTCGTCACCAGCCAGCGCCCGACCGCGGAAGCGTTCCGCAGGCAGCCGGCGACCACCGGACCGCGGTGCGCGGCGGCGATCGTCGAGCCGTTCGGGGACGGCAGCACCAGCCGCGGCGTGAACGGCGCGCGCCGCAGCGCCGCCGGCGACAGCGACCACGGCGTGTCCGCCCCGGTCGCCCGCCGATCGACCGCTAGCTGGGCGTCCTTCTCAGCCGCGTACGCGGCCGCGGTGTGGTCGCGCCAGCGGTACGGATAGACCGCGGTGCCCGCCTCGGCGGCGATCGTGACCGAGGTGGTGAACGAGAGGACGTCCACGACCACCAGGCAGGCGCTCGCCGGTGCGAGGGTGGCGGCGCCGACCGGCCCCCACTCGAAGCGCACGCCGTACGGCAGCTGCTCGGCAAAGGTCATGCGCAGACGCTAGATCGTGGCGGTCGGAAGTTCATAGGGATTTTTCCGACGCCGAAGCCCACGGATTCGGCCAGCGCGACCGCCGGCCGTACCAGGTCGGGTAGGTTCCGAGCGTGCCGATGGGCCGTCGTTCCCGCCTGCGACCTGCGCTCATTGTGCTGCACACAAGGGCTAGGTGCGATAGCGCTCGGGGAGCGTCGGCCACCGGTCAGCGACCCAATCTCGCCAGCCCAGCCATCCCGGCGGCGGGTCGGGCACGTCCCCGCCGCGCAGCTCGGCGGCGTCGGGCACCTCGAACTGTTTCCGGTAGCTGACGATGTCCTCTTCGGTCATCGGGAACGTGGTGTGCGGTGCCGTTGCCTGGCGGTGGGCGATCCGGGCGCGCTGGACATCAGGGTCGACCGGGAGATAGATCACCTGACACGGCACCTCCACCCGCGCTGCCAGCCAACGCAATGCCGATCGCTCATTACGGCTCCAGAGCCCGAAGTCGAGCACGGCACTGGTGCCGAGTCGCACCGCTCGCAGGGCCACCGTGATGAGCAATCCTTCCAGCATTTCGCGCTTGCCGTCGGGCTGCTCCCCGTCGTACAGCGCGATCATCCACTCGTCCGGCGTCAACCGGATGCCGCCGTGGGCCGCGGCGAGCTGTTTGGCCCGAGTGGTCTTTCCGGCACCGGGAAGCCCGACCATCAGGAAGAGCTTGGCGGGTTGCGGTTGCGCATAGGATTCATGCGCTGGGTTCTGCGACAATGGTTGCTCCGGATCACACGCTGCCGACGGGACACTGATCCGGCGGTACGCCAGCGGTTGCGACAACCGCGAGACCGCCGCTACGCGGCGGCGCGGATCTGCATGCAGGCGAAGCAACCCATGCCACGATGATAGTCAACAGCTCACGAAACCGGTTTGGGTAGCCCGGTGAGTTCGTTGTCGTCGAGCAATGGTGGATCCGGAGTGGAGAGGTACTGGAGCCCGGACGGAAACTTCCACCAGAAGATCCCTGGTGACGGCTGCAAGAGCTCACAACCGCGCGAGTGTTTGAATAGGTGGTGGAGTCTACAGAGGAGACCGAGGTTGCCGACCTCGGTCGGCCCGCCCTTCGCCCACGGCACCGTATGGTCGACGTCGCACATCCGGGCCGGTCTTCGGCACCCTGGGGCCACGCAGGTCCGGTCCCGCGCCTTGACGAAGGCCGCCAGCTGCGCGGTCGGGAACCGCCCAGTTGTCGGGCGCTGGTTGGTGACCCCGTGGTGGACCAGCTCGCCGAGGCGGTTGTAGATGCTGAACCGCCAAATCGCATCCCGCATCTGGGCGGCGACCTGGCGGGCGATGTCGGCCACCACCGGCGCGAACCCGCCCAGCTGGCCGGGCAGCTGGGACAGGCCCAGCAGCGTGGTCAGCGGCACCTGGAGTTCGACCACCCCCCGGCGCGGCGCCGGCAACACACCACCACCGGCGGCGGCGCACCGGGCGCAGGTCGGCGGCGTGGTCGGCAGTGCCGGGAACCCGGCCGACCACAACGCCTCCCGGTCCCGCTCCGCAACGTCCACCACCTCGTCCTCACCGGCCAGGTCAGCCGGCGGCTCGGCCACCCCACCCGCCCACAAGTCGCACTCCGGGCCGGCCGGCGCCGGCTCGGGTTCCGGGTCGGCCAGCAGCCCCGGATCGGCCGGCCCGGTCGGCGTCGGGGCGCCGGCGGTGATCGCATCCTCCGGACCATCGGCCACGACCCGCCCATCCAGATCACCACAGGTGATCGGCCCACCGACGGCGACCCCGTCCCCGGTCAACAAGTCCAGATACGCATCGGCCCGCAGCTGATCCATCCGCCGCCGATCACCGGCGGCCTTCGCCGCCCGCGCGATCGCGTCCAGCCGCTCCACCGCCGCGGCCACCCGATGCGGCGGCAACTCATACCCGCACAGGCTGGCCAGATGACTGCGCTCGTCCGGGTAGGCCACCACCCGCCGCCCTTTCACCTCCTGCCTGGCCCGGGCCGCCGTCGCCGCCGGGTCGCAGGCCAGCACCAGCCGCCGCAGCCGGGCCCGCAGCTGCCCGGTGGTCAACCCCGGCGCGGCCTCGATCACCCCGTCGACGATGCGGCGGGCCAGTTCGTCGTCGCAGCCGGCCACCGCGTCGACCATCACCCGCGCCTTCGCCACATCAATGCTCCCGGCGGCCAGCGCCGCATGAACCGCCGGCAGCCGGTCGATCACCTCGTCGGCGAAGATCAGCCGCTCGGCCGCCCGCGGATAGGTCCACCGCAACGCGCAGGCGGCCTCCACCTCCGCCCACGGGTATCGGCCGGGCTGATCCCGCCGGCCCGGCTGGGCTCCCTGATCCGGCACGGTCCGGGCGATCGCGTGCAGGTCGGCCAGAAACTCCGCCTCCTGGTGGGCGATCAACCGCTGCCGCGCCTGCGCCAGCCGCAGCAACCCCTCAGCATCCAAGCTGGACCGATCAACCGATGCCAGCAGCTCGGCCAGCACCGCCCCCGCCGGCGTCTCCTGCAATGCTTCCAGCAAAGCGATCCGCGTAGACTCGACCTCATCAAGGTCGTCAACCACCATCGCTGCCGGAGCGCTCACACTGGCAGGCTATCGCACACCCGTACCCATTCGACAGGTCAAAACCGGACGCTCAACCGGTAGCGGCGTGATCCCTCGCCCTGGTGATGTCGAACCGGAGCTGCCCGTCCCGAGCGTCCACTGTGACGTGCTGGCCCGGGGTCAGCCGGCCGTCGAGCAGCATCTCGGACAGCGGGTTGTCCACCTCCCGCTGGATCGTCCGCCGCATCGGCCGGGCGCCGAACGCTGGCTCGTACCCGTGCTCCACCAGCCACCGGATCGCCGCCTCCGTCAAGACAATCGTGATGTCCTGCGCGTGCAGCCGGCGGCGGGTCTGCTCCAGCAGCAGGTCGGTGATCTGCTCCAGCTGTGCCGGCTCCAGCCGCCGGAAGATGACGATCTCGTCGATCCGGTTCAGGAACTCCGGCCGCAGTTCCTCCCGCAGCCGGCGCATGATCCGCTGCCGCAACTCGGTGTCGGCCGCCTCCCGCGCCTCCCGATCGCCACCATCGGCGCTGAACCCCAGCCCGTGATCCTCGGCGATCAGCTCCGAGCCCAGGTTGCTGGTCATGATCAGTACGGTGTTCTTGAAGCTCACGGTGCGGCCCTGGGCATCGGTCAGGCGGCCGTCGTCGAGCACCTGCAGCAGCAGGTTGAACACGTCCGGATGGGCTTTCTCGATCTCGTCCAGCAGGATCACCGCGTACGGCTGGCGGCGCACCGCCTCGGTGAGCTGCCCCGCTTCCTCGTACCCGACATAGCCGGGTGGCGCGCCGACCAGCCGGCTGACAGTGTGCCGCTCCTGGAACTCGCTCATGTCGAGCCGGATCATCCGGTCCTCGCTGCCGAACATCGCCTCCGCCAGCGCCCGGGCCAGCTCGGTCTTCCCGACCCCGGTCGGGCCGAGGAACAGGAAGCTGCCGATCGGCCGGCCCGGGTCCCCGAGCCCGGTCCGGGATCGCCGCACCGCCTGCGCCACCACCCGTACCGCTTCGTCCTGGCCGATCAGCCGCTCGTGCAGGCGCGCTTCCAGATTGGTCAGCCGGTGCCGCTCCTCCTCGGTGAGCTGCCGGGCCGGGATGCCGGTGGCCCGCGACACCACCTCGGCCACGTCCTCCGGGGTGACCGTCGGCACCTCGGTCCGCCCGGCATCCACGTCCTCGATCCGCTTGCGCAGCTCGTTGATCTGGTCGCGGAGGGCGCTCGCCCGCTCGTACTGCTCGTCCGCGACCGCCTGGTCCTTGTCCCGGGCCAGCTGGTCGATCCGGCGCTCCAGTTCCCGGACGTCGGTGGCGGGCGAGCCGCTGCGCAGCTGCACCCGCGCGCCGGCCTGGTCGATCAGGTCGATCGCCTTGTCCGGCAGGAACCGGTCAGTCAGGTACCGATCGGACAGCTCGGCCGCGGCGACCAGCGTGTCGTCGGCGAACCGGACCCCATGGTGCGCCTCGTAGCGGTCCCGCAGTCCGCGCAGGATCTCGATCGTCTCCTCGACGGTCGGCTCCGGCACCAGGATCGGCTGGAACCGGCGCTCGAACGCCGGGTCCTTCTCGATGTGCTTGCGGTACTCGTCGAGCGTGGTCGCGCCGACCACGTGCAGCTCGCCGCGGGCGAGCGCGGGCTTGAGGATGTTGCCCGCGTCGGTCGCGCCCTCGCCGGCACCGGCCCGCACCACCGTGTGCAGCTCGTCGATGAACACGATCAGGTCGTCCTGGTGGGCCTGGATCTCGTCGATCACGTTCTTGAGCCGCTCCTCGAAGTCGCCGCGGTAGCGGGTGCCGGCGACCAGCCCGGTCACGTCGAGCTGCACCAGCCGCTTGCCCTCGAGCGTGCGCGGCACGTCGCCGTCCACGATCCGCTGCGCCAGCCCTTCGACGATCGCGGTCTTGCCGACCCCGGCCTCACCGATCAGGACCGGGTTGTTCTTGGTACGCCGGGCGAGCACCTCGACGCACTGGTCGATCTCGTCCGCCCGGCCCACCACCGGGTCGATCTTTCCGTCCCGAGCGAGCGCGGTCAGGTCCCGCCCGTACTGGTCCAGGGTCGGTGTGCTGGAGGTCGGCCGGCCGCCGCCGCCACCCGGTGCCGGCCGGCCGCTCGCCGCCGCCTCCAGGGTCTCCGGGTTGACGCCCCGGGCGTGCAGCATCCGGCCGGCGGTCGACTCCTGGTTCACGGTCAGCGCGAACAGGATGTGCTCCGGCCCCAGGTAGGTGGCGCCGAGCGTACGGGAGATCTGGTGGGCCTGCAGCAGGGCGCGCTTCGCCGCCGGGGTGAGTGCCGGTGGCTCCTCGCGCGGTGACCCGCGCCGGCCCTGCCGCTCGATCTCGCGGGCGAGCTGGTCCGGGTCGGCGCCGGTGCGGGCGAGCAGCTGGTGCAGCGACGGTCGCTGGGTGATCGCCCACAGCAGGTGCTCGGTGTCCAGGTCGGGGCTGCCGAGCTCGGCGGCCTTGCGAGCGGCGTCGGCGAGCAGCTCGCGGGCGTCCCGGCTCATCAGCCGGGCCAGGTCGATCCGCCGGACCGGCTGCCCGGGCACCGTCCCGAAGAACCGGGCAAGGAACTCTTCGAACGGGTCTGGGCCGAATGCGCCACGGCCAAAATCGCTGGTCATGCGAGCGCGGTACCCGGGATCAATCATCCCGAAACCGGCGAAGTCAGACTGCGCGCCAGGCGCCGATCCGGACCCGGGTGCCGTCCGAGGCGTGGCCGATCGGGAGCTGGTCCGGCGCCGGCAGGCCGGCCGCCTGCAGCAGGTCCTGCTGTAGCTCCAGCACCTCCACCCGGCGCAGCTGCCAGGGCGGGTGCTCGGCGACGGCCGCCACCAGCCGGCCCCGCACCACCGAGTAGAGCCGGTACCGCGCGGTCAGGAAGTGGTCCAGTGTGGTCAGATCGGCGGCCGGGCGGTCCGGCCCGAATCTGACCCGGGCGTGGCAGCCGGCGCCGTCCGGCCCGGGCCAGCGCCGGCGCGCCCGGTAGCGCAGCTCGCCGTCCGACCACCGGACCGACATCGAAGACCAGCAGTACGGCAGGCCGTACGTGGCCCGGCCGGTGAGCACCGCCGGCAGCCGGGCGGCGTCGAGTGAGAAGAACCAGATCCCGGTCTGCCCGTCCGGCCCGCGTACGTAGGTCCGGACGTTGGTCTCCGGAAACCGGGACAGCCAGGGGAGTGGCGGGACAGCGGGCGCGCGGACGCCGGCCATCAGGAACGGCACCAGGCCAACCCAGGCGCTGCCGTCGTACGCCTCCACCCGTAGCCGCTCGGGCAGCAGCGCCTGTACCGCGTCGACCGGATACCGCCAGTGCAGGAAGCTCAGCCACCGCCACTGCTGGTGCATGACCGGCCGCTCGACTCGGGGCGGCTCGGGCGGTTGCATGCCTCCAGGTATACCCGGGTACGGCGAGCGGCGGCGACCGGGTTCGCCAGCTCGCGTGGTCAGGTGTCCACGACGCACACCCACAGATCGCGCCACCCCGGACCGTGCCCGGTTCGGTCGAGAGTGCTCCCTACCCGTCGTAAGCTCGTCAACTAGATCCAACCCCTAGCGTGCGGTGAGGCACTGGCAACTCGCCCGTGCACCAGGGAACGGAGGACGTCATGAGGATCAAGGCCGTAGCCCTCGTGGCAACGCTTGTGCTCGGCGCGCTGGGTGCGATCACGCTCGGAACTGGTGCCGCATCGGCGCAGTCCGACGGCATCTCGTGGGCGGCGTCGGAAACCATCGACCGGCACTGTTGCTGACGTGCATCACCGGCGGCCACTCCACCGCTTCCGGCGGAGTGGCCGCCGACCAGATCCCGGCCCGCCGGGCGGGGCTGGGCCCTCAGCGGCTCGGGCGGTCGCCTGCTGCCAGGGATGCCCGAGTCCGGCGGGCGGCGGCGACCCCGAGCCCACGCGGGTGGCCGGCCACCTCGGCCAGGATCCGGCCGCCTGACCGGGCGGACTCCACACTGGTCACGTCGGCGCCGAGCGCGTCGATCGCTTCGACGATCTGGTCGACATCCGAATAGCACAGATGCGTGTGGATTTGCGAGCGGCCGGCCGCGCCGGAGGTGGCCCGGCGGTACGCGGCGACCGCCCACTCCAGATATTCGGCCTGTCGCTCCCGGCGCAGCGGCAGCAGCTCCCGCAGCGCCGGCTCGTAGACCTGGATGATGGAGATACCGGCGGCCGCCAGGTCGCTGACCTCGTCCCGAATCGCTTCCGCCACCTGCATGGTGACCTCCCGCAGCGGCAGGTCGGTACGCACGAACGACCAGGCCACAATGGTCACCGGCCCGGTGAGCATGCCCTTGACCGGCCGGTCGGTCAGCGACTGGGCATACCTGGCCCACCGGAGGGTGATCGGGGCGGGCCGGTGCACGTCGCCGTACAGGATCGGCGGCCGGGTGCAGCGGGAGCCGTAGGACTGGACCCAGCCGTGCCGGGTGGTAGCGAACCCGGCCAGCCGTTCGGCGAAGTACTGCACCATGTCGTTGCGTTCCGGCTCGCCGCGCACCAGGACGTCCAACCCGAGCCGCTCCTGCAGCCGGATCACCCGCTCGATCTCGGCCTCGACCAGCCGCTCGTACTCGGCCTCCGGCATGATGCCCGCCTGCACCGCCGCCCGAGCCTTGCGCAGCTCCCCGGTCTGCGGGAACGACCCGATCGTGGTCACCGGCAGCAGCGGCAGCCCGCTCCCCGCTATCGACGCGTCGGGGGTCGACGTGTCGGAGGTGCACGCGTCGGGGGTCGACGCGCGAGTGGGAGATGGGGCCGGTGGCGTGGCGGGCGCCGCGACCGCCGGCGGGTCGGTGGCGAGGGTGACGATCTCGGCGACCTTCTGGTCGGCGAACGCGAGCCGCTGCCGCAGCTCCGGGTCCAGCTCGGTCTCCTGCGCCAGGTCGTACGGCACGTGCAGGAGTGGGCAGGAGCTGCTCACCACCAGCTCGGCGACCCGCGGCCGCAGGTATGCCAGCAGCTCGGCGGCCGCGACGAGATCGGTGCGCCAGACCTCCCGCCCCGATACCACTCCGGCGACCAGCCGATTGCCGCGCTGTTGATTCGATAGACTCTCCGGTACGCAGGAGCCACGGCATCGACTCGGGTTTTCGCCACTCTGGAGGCTCCTGTGCAACGATCCTTCATCCGTACCGTGCTGCCGATCGCGGCCGCCCTGGCGGCGGTACTGGCGGCGGTCCTGATCGCGCAACCGGCGTACTCGCAGGCGCCGGTCCGGATCATGCCGCTCGGCGACTCGATCACCGGCTCGCCCGGTTGCTGGCGGGCGCTGCTGTGGCAGCAGCTGCAGAACACCGGCTACACCAACGTCGACTTCGTCGGCACCTTGCCGCCGCAAGGCTGCGGCTTCCCGTACGACGGTGAGCACGAGGGCCACGGCGGGTTCCTGGTGACCAATGTGGCCGCCCAGAACCAGCTGCCCGGCTGGCTGGCCGCCACCAACCCGGACGTCGTACTGATGCACTTCGGCACCAACGACGTCTGGAGCAACCGGCCGACCGACCAGATCCTCGCCGCGTACGGGACGCTGGTCGACCAGATGCGGGCGAACAACCCGTCGATGACCGTGCTGGTGGCGCAGATCATCCCGATGAACCCGAGCACCTGCGGCGAGTGCGCGCAGCGGGTGGTGGCGCTCAACAACGCGATCCCGGGCTGGGCGGCAAGCAAGACCACCAGCCAGTCGCCGGTGGTCGTGGTCGACCAGTGGACCGGGTTCGACACCGCCACCGACACCTACGACGGGGTTCACCCGAACGCCGCCGGCGACCAGAAGATGGCCGGCCGGTGGTACCCGGCGCTGACCGCCGTCCTCGACGGCACGCCGGTGAGCCCGCCGCCGACCAGCCCGTCCACCAGCCCATCGACGGCGCCGACGGCCAGCCCGCCGCCGGCACCGGGTGGCTGCACCGCCGAATACCGGATCACCTCGCAGTGGCAGGGCGGCTTCCAGGGTGGCGTGCGGGTGACCAACCCCGGGTCGACCACCATCAACGGCTGGACGGTGCGGTTCAGTTTCCCGAACGGCCAGCAGGTGACGCAGTTCTGGGCCGGCGAGATCAGCCAGGAGGGGGCGGAGGTGTCCGCACTGCCGGCGGCCTGGAACCGGATCCTCGCGCCATCGGCCAGCGTCGAGTTCGGGTTCCTCGCCAGCTGGGACGGCACCACCAACCAGGTGCCCTCGCCGGTGACCTGTACGCCGGGCTGACCGGGGACACCGGCTCGCCGGGCCCTCGGCACCGGCGGGCTTGACTGGCACCGTACTGTCGTCGAGTGTCCATTGTCGGGTTCATCCGCCGGGTCGTGGCGGGCTGGGTCCGGCTACGCCGGCGCAACCGGTGGGTCGGCCACGTGGCCCGGGCGGCCCGGCGCTACAACCAGGCGGACGGTCGGCGGCTGGCCGCCGCGGTCACGTTCTACGGGTTCTTCGCCGTGTTCGCGCTGGCGGTGCTCGGGTTCGCGGTGCTCGGCTACGTGCTCGACAACCCGGCCGCCGACCGGGCGGTGGAGCGCTACCTGGCCGAGAACCTGCCGGTGCTCGACACCGCCGCGCTCCGCGACGCGCGCGGCGCGGCCGGCGTGATCGGGTTCGTCAGCCTGCCGGTCATCGGGCTGTTGTGGGTGGACTCGCTGCGCTCCTCGATCCGCGCGGTCTGGCGGATCGAGGAGTACCCGGGCGGCTTCTTCATCCGGTGGTTCATCGACGGGCTCGCGCTGATCGGGCTGGCGGTGCTGCTCGCGGTCTCGCTGACGGTCGCGTTCGGCACCGGCGGGTTGCTGGAGCGGCTGGTGGTGGCGGCCGGTGGGGCGGAGTTCACGCCGGTGCAGTGGCTGCTGGCGGCGATCGGGTTCGCGCTCGGGTACGGGGTGAACACGCTGCTCGCGATTTTCGTGCTCACCGCGTTGCCGCGACTCCGGATGCCCTGGCGGCGGGTGCTCGGGCCGGGCCTGCTGATCGCCGCCGGGGTGGCGGTGCTCAAGGCGCTCGCCTGGCTGTTCGTCGAGCGGGTCGAGACGAATCCGGCGCTGCACGTGGTGGCCGGTGCCGCCGCGCTGCTGATCTTCCTGCTGGTGCTGAACCAGCTGATCCTGTTCGCGGCGGCGCTGACCGCGACCGGCACCGCCGAGCCGGTTATCGACCTGGCGAGCCCGCGCCGGCGACCAATGTGAACTCCGCCGTGCGTACCTCACCCGCATGCTGGAAGTCGAGGAACAGGCGGTACGCACCGGCGGTGGGCACCTCCACCCCGAACGAGATCGACGGCCCGGGCGCGGTGACGCCGTCGCCGGGCGCCCCCGCCGGGTGGACGTGCAGGTAGGCCAGGTCGCCCTCGCGCAGCGCCACCAGGTGCCCGTACGCGCCGAGGTACGGATCGAGGTCGGTGACGGGTACGCCGTCCCGGCTGACGGTCAGCGTGAGTTCGCTCGTCTCGCCGGGTGTGAGCGTGCCGGCTACCTCGATCGTGTAGTCGTCGACGGTGGCGGTGGTCGCCGGCGCCGGCAGCGGGCGCGGCTCGAACTCGCCCGGCACGTGCTGGTCGAGGCCGAGCGTGACCGGCTCCCCGCCGGTGGGCGTGAAGTCCGCGAACAGCCGCCAGGTACCGGGCGCGGTCAGCGGCGTGTTGACCCGCCAGGTGCCGTCGGCATCGACTTCCGGGTGGACGTGCTGGAACCCGGTCAGGTCGCGGCGGGCGGCGATCAGGTGCATCCGCTTGTCGTGCGCCACGTCGAACTCGGTGACCGGCTGCCCGTCCGGGCCGGTGATCTGGAAGGCGAACTCGCCGGGCGGGGCCGTCACCGGGGTGAACGTGTAGCCGTCCTCGGAGACCAGCAGCCCGCCGGGCAGGTGGCCGCCCTCGCCGTGCTCGGTGCCGGGTTCGTCGTGCTCGGCGCCGGGTTCGTCGTGCTCGGCGGCCGGCTCGTCGTGCTCGGCCGCTGGCTCGGTGAGGTTGGCCGCGTCCTCCGGCCCGGCGACCTGCCCCACCCCGTAGGCCGCGAAGAACACCGCGATCAGCCCGAGTACGAAGCCGCCCAGCTTGGCGATCGGGTTCATGCGGCCAGCGTAGCATACCCCCCATGGGTATCCGGCAGGCCAACTGAGGATGCTCGGTGGCCCAGCCGGAGTTCGTTGAGCTAGTCGTCCGCCTGCCAGATGATCCGGCGGCGGCGGACCGCGAGCAGCGTCAGACCGGCGGCGAGCAGGCCGGCGCCGAGCACCGCCAAGCCGCCGAGCTGCGCCCCGGTGACCGGCAGTCCGCCGCCCGAGCCGCCGGGGTCGGGGGACGGGACAACGGTCGGCGCCGGGGTCGGGGTCGGCTCGCCGGTCGGGCCCGGGCTGGGGCTCTCGGTCGGCGTCTCGGTGGGGGTCTCGGTCGGCGTCTCCGGCGGTTCCGGCTCGCTGGCGCAGGCGTACCGGAGCACCAGCCGGGAGCCGCGTTCCACCTCGGCGGTTGCGGTGACCAGGCGCAGGCCCGCGGGCGTGAAGACGTACGCGTCGGAGAGGAACGACCCGGCGGCGTAGAACTTGATCGGGCTGTCCGGGTCGGCCGCGCTGCCGGTGACCGTCAGCTGGTCGGTCGGGTCGTCGGCGTCGGCGAACGTCACCGTCAGGCTGACGAACGTCCCGGCCCCGATCTGGAAGTACCAGCCGTCCTGGTGCGGTCCGCGATCGGCCATCCGCGCGTCGAGCGGGTCGGTACCCTCGGCGCAGCGCTGGCTGAGCTCACTGGCCAGCAGGTTGCGCTGCGTCCCGGACAGCTCGACCTGGGCGGCGTGAGCGGGGGTGGCGAGCACGAGGCTCAGGACGACAGCGATCGCGGCGGTGGCGGCGAGGCGGACAGTGCGCACAGGGCACCATGATCTAGTACGCGAGCGCTGCTGCAATCGGCCGAATGGGCGGAACGCCGGTAACCTGTCGGGTTTGTCCGGCCGGGTCCGCCTTGGGACCTCACGTGGTCAAGATCAAAAAAGCCGAGTCAGCGACTCGGCTTTACGATGATCATGTTGGTACCCCCGGCAGGATTCGAACCTGCGCTCCCGCCTCCGGAGGGCGGTGCTCTATCCCCTGAGCTACGGGGGCTTGCCGACATCAAAGGATAGCAGGTACGCGCAACCGTGCCGAACCCGCCGCCCGGGTGACTCCAGGCGGTGCAGATCAGGACGGCCGGCGAGCGGGTCGGTGCGGAGTGCGCCTGCGAGGTGCCAGCCGGTGATGGTCGGAGTACGCCGCCCGGGGCGGGTCGGCGGACCCGCCCACTCGCCGAGCAACGGATGGACTGGCGGCCATAGGCTCCGTCAATGAACGAATTCGCGGCAGTTCGATGTGGAACGCCGTACCAGGTGTGGGCGCCAAGACCGCTGGCCAGCCAACCGGTCGACCGCGGCGTGGTCGTGAGCAGCCGCTGGTACGGCCGGAGGGTTCGGGGGAGTGCGGTTGAGGCGCTCGCGGTCTGAGGTAGTGCCGGAGTCGGCGTACGACTACGCCGAGATCATCCGACGCGGTGGCGCGAACCGAACCGACGAGGACTTCATGCTGCTCAAGTGCCTGAGTTGCAGCGTGTTGTACCTGTACGACGCGGAGGTCGACACGGTCTACACCGACCCTGACGACCTGAGCCAGCGACAGCCGGCCGGCGCGAACGCCTCGGAGCTGCTCCAGTGCCTCGCCTGCGGCCGGCCGATCCCGGGCCACTCCTGCGACAGCCATTACCGGTCGCTGGCGGAGTTGCTCGGCCGGGCTCGCAAGCGCTGCCCGATCTTCGACGTGACCTGGGACGAAGTGGCCCGCAGCCGATGGTCCTGGACCATCCAACCGACCGCCTGGCCGGCACGATACCGGTGAGTCGCAGACCAGCCCGCTGGGTCGGCACCAGCCGACGGCGGTTGGTCAAGCATTCGATCGAACGAGTTGCCGGTTGCCGCAGGCGGGGCTCCGGTCGCGGTTCGCCGGCTGCCGCGCGAGGGCGTAGCGCTTCAAGGCGGCCGGGTTCAGCGTCCCGGTTTCGCGGTTTCGGCGTCGCATCGGCACGCGGCGACCGATACTCAACAACAGTGACTGAGTCACCAACGGTGAGGTGGAATCCGTGCCCCACCAGGTCCGAACCTGCCGTCGCGGGTGGTGGCGGTCTGCTGCCGCCGGCATGAGAGGAGCCGGTGATGACCGAGGTGCGCCGCCCGGCGGGCGGCCGCGCGGGGGCTGACGCGTCCGGCTCCTCCGAGCTTGCCGGTCGGGTGGCTTCGTTGCTGCCCGAACTGGTGCACGGGCTCAAGCAGCTGGTGCGGATCCCATCGGTGGCCTCCGCGGGGTTTCCGGTGGAGCCGCTGGTCGAGGCGCACGATCTGGTAGCGGCTCTGCTACGCGGCGCCGGCGTCGAGCGGGTCGACTCGCTGGCGATCGAGGGGGTGAGGGCCCCGATCGTGGTGGGAGCACTGCCCGGCCCACCGGGCAGCCCAACCGTGCTCCTCTACACCCACTACGACGTCGTGCCGGCGGGCGACGCCGAGCTGTGGCGGACACCGCCGTTTGAGCCGGTGGAGCGCGACGGCGCCATCCACGGTCGCGGGGTCGCAGACTCCAAGGCGAACATCATGGCGATCATCGGCGCACTCCGGGTCTTCGACGGCGAACCGCCGGTGGGCATCAAGGTGATTGTCGAGGGCGAGGAGGAGGTGGGTGGCCCGTTCGACGGCTACCCGGTGACCGCACCGGAGCTGTTCCAGGCGGACGCGATGATCATCGCGGATGTGGGCAGCGTCCGCCCGGGCGTACCGACCCTGACCACCGCCCTGCGCGGCTCCGCGCAGGTGGAGGTGGCGATCCGGACGCTGGCCGGTGACAAGCACAGCGGGAGCTTCGGCGGCGCGGCGCCGGATGCGCGGGTCGCGCTGATGCAGGTGCTGGCTTCCCTGCACGACGCGGCCGGCGACGTGGCGGTGCCGGGGCTGCGCCGGGAGGCGTGGTCCGGAGCCGACTATCCGGAGGCCGAGTTCCGTACGCTCTCGGAGGTCGCCGACGGGGTGCCGCTGATGGGCACCGGCAGCCTGGGCGAGCGGTTGTGGTCCGGGCCGGCGATCACGGTCGTGGGCATCGATGCTCCACCGACCACCGCCCCGATCAACTCGGTGGCTGGCACGGCCAAGGCGACCCTGAACCTGCGGGTCCACCCAGGACAGCCGGCGGCCGAGGCACAAGCGGCGCTGGTCAACCACCTGCGGGCGCAGCGGCCGTTCGGGATCGGGGTTGAGGTGACCGCGGGCGAGGTGGGTGACGGGTATGCGGCCATGTTGGACGGTCCAGGCTACCAGTCAGCCATGCTCGCGCTGCAACGGGCGTGGGGAGCCGCTCCGCAACGAGCGGCCATGGGCGGCTCGATCCCGCTGGTGATGGCCCTGCACAGCGCCGTCCCCGCGGCCGAGAAGCTGCTGTTCGGCGCCACCGACGGGTACGCGAACATCCACGCTCCGAACGAACGGGTGTTGCTCGACGAACTGGCTAAGACCGTCGCGGCGTACGCCTGGTTCGTCAAGGAGTACGCGCAGCGGGTGAGACGGTCGTGAGCACCGCCCCGGTCGAGGCCACCGACCAGGAGCCGAGCGAGCCGGCCCGGCCGGGGTTCCGGTTCCCCAGCGCGGTCACGGTGCTGGTGCTGGTGACGCTACTGGTGTGGGTGGCCGCACTGCTGATCCCGGCCGGGCAGTACCAGACCGACCCGGACGGCGCGCCGATCGCCGGCACCTACGAACGGGTCCCCTCGCCGCTGTCCTTTGGGGAGAAGCTGGTCCAGCTCATTCTTTCCCCGATCAACGGGGTATACGGAATCCAGGACCTCGATACCGGGTTTGTCGACACCGAGAACCTGGGGCGGTTGTTCGGGTCGATCGGGGTCGTGGTGTTCATCCTCGCGCTCGGTGCGTTCATCTCGGTCAGCTTCGCCACCCGCAGCCTGGAGGTGGCCGTCGCTGGGTTGGCGGCCCGCCTGCAACGCCACGGGTGGCTGCTGATCGCGGTCGTCATGGTGCTGTTCTCGCTGCTCGGCTCCACCATGGGGTTCTCGGTCGAGACGTTCGGCTTCTACGCGTTGCTGCTGCCGCTGATGGCGGCGATGGGCTACGACCGGATGACCGCGGTGGCGACCATCATCCTGGGCGCGCTGGTGGGGGCGATGGCCTCCACTGTGAACCCATTCTCGATCGGGGTTGCCTCCGGCGAGGCGGGTACGTCAATCGGTGATGGCATCGTGCTGCGGGTCGTCCTGTGGGTCGTGCTCACCGCGTTGGCGGTCGGGTACGTCATCCGCTACGCCCAGCGGGTCAAGCGCGACCCGACCCGTTCCCTGACCGGCGCCGGTGCCGTCGCCACCGAGCCGGAGCCGGGCCCCGCGGCCGGCGCCCGGCTGACCGCCACCCAGCGATGGGTGCTGGGGATCACCGCGGCCACCTTCGCGCTGATGATCTTCTCGGTCATTCCCTGGTCGAGCATTGTCGGCGCGACCGCCACCCCGGCGGAATCCGAGCTTTACCACGAGGTCGCGCAGGTCGAGCCGTACTGGTTCGAGCTGAACTGGTGGTTCCCACAGCTCGCGATGCTGTTCTTCGGCGCGGCGTTGCTGGTCGGCTTGGTCGCTCGGATGGGCGAGCAGAAGCTGGTCTCGCTGATCCAGCGGGGGATGGCGGACATGATCGGCCCGGCGATCGTCATCGTCCTCGCCCGGGGCGTCGCGGTCATCATGAGCAACACGCAGACCCTCGACACCGTCCTCCATGCCATGGAGCAGGCGGTCAGCGGTACCTCCGCCGGCGGGTTCGCGGTGCTGGTCGCGCTCGTCAACACCCCGCTGGCGTTCCTGATCCCCTCTTCGTCCGGGCATGCCACGCTCGCCATGCCGCTGCTGGCGCCGCTGAGCGACTTCGCTGGGGTCAGCCGGCCGCTTACCATCACGGCCTACCAGATGGGGCACGGGTTCATGCTGCTGTTCTCGCCCACCAACGTGGTCGTGGTCGGCGGCCTCGCGATCGCCCAAGTCGGTTACAACACGTACCTGCGCTTCGTCGCGCCACTGCTCGGGATAGTCCTCGTGACCACCTGCGTCATCCTCGTCCTGGCCGCCAGCTTCGAGTAACGCCGCGCCGGCTGGCGCCGCGCCGCACGGCGGCCGACAAAGGCGTGGCCGGAGATCGATGGCACCGCTAGACTCCGACGCCAAGCCCGGCGAGGCACCACAACGAAGGCGTGAAAAAGCATTGCACCGGGGTGCATCGACCGGCTACGGTATACAGCAGACAGAGAGACGGGAAGGGAGGTCCGACATGATCTGGCAAGGCGGGTCAGAGATCCGGCTCAAGCAGCTCGCCGGCCACTTGTGTCGGATGGTCGGCACCTCCCTCCCGCGGGCGCTCGACGAACAGTCGACGGCGCTGGGGCGGTGGCATACCTGACGCGTGACTAGCGCGCGCCGACGCCGCCCTCCCGGCCGCGGGATCGGGCGGCGGTTTTGTTTCCTTACCTCGATACGGGTGTAGCTCAACGGTAGAGCAGCGGTTTCCAAGCCCGCCGGTTGAGGGTTCGAGTCCTTCCGCCCGTGCGATGCGTCCTGCCCTGCGCAGGGAAGCACAAGTCGACTTGAAAACTCTACAGTGGATGGTTATGGGAAGGGGTCCCCGGCGCGGTCGGCGCCGCGCCGGGGACCAGTCGGGAGCGTCCGGCACGGTGACCGGGCCTGCTTTGGGAGCAGGAGGCACGGGGTTCGACTCCCCGGTTCCCGACCAGCACGGCCCCGCCCGGATCGAAGCGGGCCCGGGCAGGGGCCCACATGCTCTCTTGGCTCAACCGGTAGAGCGCACGGTTGAAGCCCGTGAGGTCCCCGTTCGATCGGGGATGGAGCACGCCGTGGCCTCATCGTCTATGGGTTAGGATGCCGCGTTCTCAGCGCGGGGGACCGGGTTCGAGTCCCGGTGAGGCTGCTACGCGAGCGAGGTGTTGGTGGTGACACGACTGCCTTCCAAGCAGCGGTAGCGGGTTCGACTCCCGCCGCTCGCTCAATCCGTTGGGGGCTCAGCTAACGGCAGGCTGCTTGGCTTTGACCCAGGTCGTGGAGGTTCGAATCCTCCGCCCCCAGCCCCGCCCGAAGCTCGCATGCGGACGTGGCGCAGTTGGTAGCGCGTCACCTTGCCACGGTGAAGGCCGCCGGTTCAAGCCCGGCCGTCCGCTCTCCCACCGATCACGACCGACCGCCGATCGCGACAAGGAGGTGAGACCTGGTGGACGGTGTGCTGGTGCTCAACGCCGATCTCGGCCCGCTGCACCGGGTCTCGCTCAAGCACGCGATCCGGATGCTCGTGCGGCAGGTGGCTGAGGTGCACGAGGCCGTGCCGGACCGGCTGATCGGCGTGTTCCCACTGCCGACCGCGGTGCGGCTGGTCCGGTACGTCGTCACCAAGTGGCGGTACACCGCCGGGCCGGTCTGGTCGCGGGCCGGGGTGCTGGCTCGGGACCAGCGCCGCTGCGGCTACTGCGGTGGCCGAGCTACCACCGTCGACCACATCACGCCCCGCTCGCGCGGCGGGCGGAACTCGTGGGCCAACACGGTCGCGGCTTGCGGGCCGTGCAACCAGCGCAAGGGCGATCGCACCCCCGCCGAGGCGGGGATGGTGCTCCAGGTCAAGCCGACGACCCCGTCGTGGGCGTCGCTCGTCCAGCGCTGAACCGCCGGCCGGTGGCGTCGCTCATCCGCCGCCGGCCGCCGATGGGAGCTGGTGCAACTCGGTAGCACGCCTGGCTCTGGACCAGGAAGTTCCAGGTTCGAATCCTGGGCTCCCAGCGTATGCCGCCGTAGCTCAGCCGGTAGAGCGGCCGCCTAGTAGGCGGCAGGCCGGCGGGGCGAGTGCGCCGGGCGGCTCCGGGGTGGGTGCAAGTGCACAGCCTTGCCTTGCAAACAAGGCGTCCGGGGGGCGGTACCCCGTCACTCCACTCGATGCGCTCGTGGTGGAACCGGTAGACACACCAGGCTCAGACCCTGGTGCCCGCAAGGGCGTGGGGGTTCGACTCCCTCCGAGCGTACGCACACCCTCGTAGCTCAATGGATAGAGCGGCAGCTTACGAAGCTGCGTCTGGTGCGCGTTCGAATCGCGCCGAGGGCACGGGCGAAGACACAACACTCGCGGAGAGGCCACCCGATGGGCGCCGGGCACCGCCTCGAAAGCGGCTTGGGCCGCAAGGCCGTGTGGGTTCGACTCCCACCCTCTCCGCCACACCCCCGTAGCTCAGAGGCAGAGCAGCCGGCTCTTAACCGGCGGGTCGGGATGTCGGAATTCCCCGGGGGTACGAGAAGCGGCTCGTGGCGCGTTCGACTATGGGTTAGGTCGCGAGGTTTTCACCCTCGCAGAACGGGTTCGAGTCCCGTACGCGCTGCTCGATCGGTGCCAATCAGGCGCCGCGGCGGCGGAGCTCAGCCAGGTTAGAGCGCCAGGTTGTGGGCCTGGATGGCGTCGGTTCGGATCCGATCAGCCACCCTTCGTTCCACGCACCTACCTACGCCCTCGTAGCTCAGCGGAGAGAGCACCTGGTTCCGGACCAGGAGGTCGCTGGTTCGAGTCCAGCCGAGGGTTCCGAGGGCCGAGTTCACCGGTTCGATTCCGGCTTCGGCCGCCATGCCATCCGCTGTGGATAGACGCTGGTGGGCCGGCGCCCAGCCGCCTCTCAGATGGGCGAGCCGCCCGGTCCGGGCTGCTTCGTACCTACCATTCGCGCGCCGTTAGCGCGGCAGCGGTTCGGGGTACGAAGGAACCATGCGTATCGGCAACGTCGAAATCCGACCGGTGGGCGGCGGAGTCGGCTGCCTGCTGATGATTCTCGCCTCGGTCGTGCTATCGGTGCTGTGCACGGTCGGCGCGAACCTCCTGATCCGGTAACGAGGTCAACGGCCGGTCGGCGCCGCGCCCGGCGCGGCTGCCCCGATAGGCGGCGGCCCGGATCCTCCACAGCAGACCGGTCGGCCGCAGGTCCGGGAGGCGGTGCAGCACCGGATCGAAGCTCAGCCGCTCGGTCGGCTGCGGGTCGAGCGGCTCGCCAAGCGTGATCCGCCCGACCACCCGCCACCGGCCGGCCCGGCTGGCCACCGCGAGCCGGAAGCTCGCCCGGCCGGCGGCGGTCACGTCGGGCAGCCGGGCAAGGTCGGTGCCGAGGTCGTCGCTGGCCGGATCGGGCAGTACCGCCAGGTAGCGGCGGCCGCGCCGGGTGTGGTAGCCGGCCACGGTGGTGTAGACCGCCGCCAGCCGGCGCCGGGGGAACGGCAGGTGGCGGGCGACCGGCGCGGCGCCGGCCACCGTCGAAGCGAGCAGGTCGAATCCGCCGTCGGCGCCGGCCGCGGCCGGGATCCGCAGCGCGATCCCGAGCACGTCCGGCCAGCCGGCGGGCAGGCCGCCGCCGCGGGAAAGCCGCACCAGCACCGAGTACGTCCCAGCCCGGTCGAACAGGTCCACTCCGGAGTCTCCGCCGCCGGTGATCCGCAGCGTGGCGTGACAGGCGACCCCGCGGGGATGGACCGCTCGCGCCCGCCGTACCGCTGCCACCGCCGCGCCGAGCGCCGCCACCACCCGCAACGGTTGCGACCTGGGTGGGTGTTCGGTTGTCACGGTGGTGAGATGCCCCGGATCGTCCGGCTGAAACCCGGCGCCCGTCGGATATCATGATCTTGTGAGTACGCGCGACACGCCGGCGCAGATTGGTGACCTGCCGCGGATGCCGCGGCCAGCCAACTACGCCCTGCTCGCGGCGGGCATCACGACGCTGGCCCAGGTGGCCGCCCACCGCCGGGAGGACTTACTGGCGCTCCACGGGATGGGGCCGAAGGCGATCAACATTCTGGCGGAGGCGCTCGCCGAGCGGGGTCTGGCGTTCGCCGACTGACGACGGCCCGCCCTGGCCAGCGACGATGCCGTTGCGGAGGTCGGCTAGCCTGCCGGGATGGATGTCCATCTGGTGGACGGGACCTACGAGCTGTTCCGCTACCACTTCGCCCCGAACAACCGGGACCGGACCCGGGGCGCCACGGTCGGCGTGGTCGGCTCGATGCTGCAGCTGGTGCAGGACGGCGCCACTCACGTCGGGGTGGCGACCGACCACGTCATCGAGTCGTTCCGCAACGACCTGTGGCCCGGCTACAAGTCCTCCGCCGGGATGCCGCAGGAGCTGCTGGACCAGTTCCCGGTGGTGGAGACCGCGCTGGCGGCGGCCGGGTTCGTGGTCTGGCCACAGGTGGAGTACGAGGCCGACGACGCGCTGGCCGCCGCGGCCGAGCTGGCCGCCGCCGACGACCGGGTAAGCCAGGTCGTGATCTGTACGCCGGACAAGGACCTCGGCCAGTGCGTCGGCGGGAAGGTGGTCCAGCTGGACCGCCGGAAGGGGACGGTGGTCGATGCCGCCGGGGTGGAGGCCCGGCTCGGGGTGCCGCCGGCGCTGGTGCCGGACTGGCTGGCGCTGGTGGGTGACTCGGCCGACGGCTTCCCCGGCCTGACCGGCTGGGGTGCCAAGTCGGCCGCGGCGGTGCTGCGGCGGTGGGGCCACCTGGAGGACATCCCGACCGACCCGGCCAGCTGGGACGCCGGTGTACGGTCCGCGGTGAAGCTCAACGAGGTGTTGCGGGAGCAGTTCGACCTGGCGCTGCTGTTCCGCCGGATCGCCACCGTCGACCGGCGCGCCCCGGTCAGCGAGTCGGTGGACCAGCTGCGCTGGTCCGGCCCGCCCGACCCGGCCGAGTTCGCCAAGCTCTGCGCGAGCCTCGGCGCACCCGGGCTGGCGACCCGGGCGCAGCGGCTGGCCGAGCAGCGCCGGTAACCGGTCTACCCGCCCGCCCGGGACCGGGCTGCCAGCCAGCCGAGTTCGGTGGCGCGGCAGCCGAGCTGGAACCGGGTCTGCGCGCCGGCCCGGTCCATCAGCTCCCGGATCCGCCGCTGCACGGTCCGGGTGCTGGTGCCCAGCTGCCGGGCGATCGCGGCGTCGGTGAACCCGGCCCGCAGCAACGCCAGCACCCGGTCGGTGTCGGCGTCCGCCGGCGCGCCGTCGGTGCCGAACGGGGCGGCCTGCGCCCAGACCCGCTCGAACAGCGCCGCCAGCGCGGTCAGCAGCCCGCTCGGGTGGACCACCACCGCGCCCGGCGGTTCGTCCCCGTCGGTGCCGGTCATCGGCACGAACGCCACCTGGTCGTCGACCAGGAACAGCTTGATCGGTAGCCGGTCGGCGATCCGTACCTCCTCGCCGGCGGCGACGTCGGCGAGCATCGCCTCCAGCCCGCCCTGGGCCGCGAACCCGTCGTGGCTGTAGACGGTCCGGTAAGCCACCCCGCGCGCCAGCTGCGCCAGCTCGATCTCCCGGTACTGGTCGTCGCCACCGTCGGTGAGGAACGGCGGCATCACGAACGCGCAGACCTGTTTGCGGGCGGTCCGCTGGAGCTGCTCGAACCGCTGCCGGATCGCGTCCAAGCCGACCACCACCTCGACCAGCTCGCCGGTGCCGCGGCTGCGCCGGGCCGACCGGTAGCGGTCCATCAGCGCGGCCGCCTGCGCCCGGGCCTGCTCCAGCCGCACCTGCTGGGCGAGCACCAGCGGCTCCACCGCGACGTCCGGCGGCGCCGCGACGTACCGCGGCTGCCGGCCCGGGGTGCGGCTGACCAATCCGAGCCGCTCCAGCCGGCCGAGTGCCTGGCTGAGCTTGGCCGGCGGGCAACCGAGCTGGTCGCGCAGCTCGGCCGGTGACGCGCTGGTGGTGCCCACTAACGCGCGGTAGACCGCTTCCTCGGTCGCGGTCAGCCCGGCCGCGTCCAGCATGGACACACCTCCCAACGGTCGTTGGCGACAACACGACGGTGACGTGTTGTCGCCGCCCCAAGATACTGACACGCCGCCAGCCGCGACGAAGAATCCGCAGGGGGCGAGGCACGGAGGTGGGCAGATGCGGGGCAGGCTGATGCGGGGCAGGCTGATAGCAGGCGCGGTAGTCGCCGGGTTGCTCCTGGTGGTCATGCCGCCACCGGCGGCCGGTTCGCTCGAGCCGGGCGGGGCCGAGCCGGCCGGCGGCGGGCACTGGCTCACCCTCATCACCGGCGACGTCCTGCACGTCCTGGAGACCCCCGGCGGCGGTACGCAGGTGGCGGTGCCACAGCGGTCCGGCCCGTCCACCGCGTTCCGGGTCTACGAGGTCGACGGGCACACCCACGTGATCCCGCTGGCCGCCCAGCCGTACCTGGACGCCGGGCTGCTCGACCCCCGGCTGTTCGACGTCACCCTGCTGGTGGAGCAAGGGCTCCACGACACCGCCGCGCCGTCGCTGCCACTGATCCTGGAGTACGCACCGGCGGCGCGGGCGGCCGCCGCGGTGCCCGCCGGCGCCGCTGCCGGACCCATGCTGCCCAGTGTGGACGCTCGGGCGGCGACTGTGGACAAGTCCGCGGTACGGGAGTTCTGGGCGGATCTGACCGGTGGGGGTGGCCCGGCCAGCCGCGCGGCGGCGAGCCTGGGGCTGGAGCGGGTCTGGCTGGACGGCCGGGTCGAGGCCATGCTGGACCGCAGCGTTCCGGCGGTCGGCGCGCCGGCGGCCTGGGCGGCCGGCTACGACGGCACCGGCGCCACCATCGCGGTGCTCGACACCGGGGTGGACGCCGACCACCCGGACCTCGCCGGCCGGGTGGTCGGCGGCGCGTCGTTCACCCCGGACGGCACCACCGAGGACCGGCACGGCCACGGCACCCACGTCGCCTCGATCGCGGCCGGCGGCGGCCCGGGCGTCGCGCCCGGCGCCGACCTGCTGGTCGGCAAGGTGCTGAGCGACACCGGGTTCGGCCAGGAGTCGTGGGTGATCGCCGGGATGGAGTGGGCGGCCGCCGCCGGGGCCGACGTGGTGAACCTGAGCCTCGGTACGTTCCCGACCGACGGCACCGACCCGATGAGCCAGGCCGTGAACGAGCTGTCCGAGACCACCGGCACGCTGTTCGTGATCGCGGCCGGCAACTCCGGCCCGGCCGCCCGGTCGGTCTCCGCGCCGGCCACCGCCGACGCCGCGCTGGCGGTCGGCAACGCCCAGCTGGACGGGACCGTCAACCGCGGCTCCAGCCGCGGTCCGCGGGTCGGTGACGGCGCGGTCAAGCCGGAGCTCAGCGCCCCTGGCACCGGGATCGTGGCGGCCCGGGCGGGTGGCGGCCGGCAGGCGATGACCGGCACCTCGATGGCGGCTCCGCACGTCGCCGGCGCGGCGGCGATCCTGGCGCAGCGGCATCCGGAGTGGACCGGCGAGCAGCTGAAGGCGGCGCTGGTCGGCTCGGCCGCCCCGATGCCGGACGCCACGGTGTGGGAGCAGGGGGCTGGGCTGCTCGCGGTCGACCGGGCGGTGGCCCAGACCGTCCAGGTCAGCGACGGCACCATCCACCTCGGATATCTGGAACGGGACGCCGGCGACGACCAGCTGGTGACCACCCGGACCGTCACCTACCGCAACGACGGGCCGGCACCGATCACATTGGAGCTCGGGGTGTCGGTGATCGGGGAGGATGGCGCGCCGGCGCCGGCCGGCACGGTGACCGTCGACCCGGTCCGGCTCACGCTGCCGCCCGGCGGGTCCGCGCCGGCGACGATCCGGCTCGACGCGACTGACCTGCCGGCGGGGGAGTACGTCGGCCGGCTGGTCGCCACCGGCGGGCCATCGCCGGTGACCACCGCGATCGGCTTCTACCGACAGGGCGACCTGGTCGACGTCACCGTCTCGTTGACCGACCGGGACGGGGTGCCGGCCAGTGGCCACGTCACGTTCCTCAACTACGAACTCGGGGTGTTCGAGCCGGGCGGGTTCATCGAGGGCTCGATCGCGCCCGGGCAGGCCCGCACGTTCCGGATCCCGCGCGCCAGCTACAGCGTGACCGCGATGATCTCCAGCTACGACGAGTCCGGCCGGTTCCTGGCTGAGCTGTCCATGGTGACCGATCCGCAGCGGCCACTGCTGCGCAACGAGTCGCTCAACTTCGACGCCCGGGACGCCTGGCCGGTCGAAGTGGACACGCCGCGCGAGGCGGACGCCGAGGTGCTGGTGCTGGGCTGGGCGCGCGGGCCGGCTCCGGACCGCGGGAACCAGTTCATCGACTCGTTGCTGGTGCTGCCGGCCGCCGGCGAGGTGACCCGGGTGTCGGTGGCGCCGACCGAGCCGGTCACCGACGGCGAGTTCGACGTCTACACGGTTTGGCATATGGCGGCGCCGGCGCTGACCGTCAAGGTTCGCGGTGAGCGGTTCCAACCGACCTACCTGATCAACTCGCCGCGGTACGACGGGGAGCTGCGGGCGGCCATCGTGGACGCCGGCACCGACCCGACCGGGCTGGATCTGCGTGGCAAGGTGGCGCTGCTGCGGGAGGACCCGGCCCGGACCCCGGCCGAGCAGGTGCTGGCGGCCGCCCAGGCCGGCGCGGTGCTGGCGCTGCTCACCCCGGCCGAACCGGGGCTGCTGCGCGGGCCCGGGGCGGGGCTGCCGATCCCGGCCGCCACGCTGTCCTACCAGGATGGTGAACGGCTACGGGACCGGCTACCCGGGCAGGCCCAGGTCACCGGAGTGGTCGATTCGCCGTACAGCTATGACCTGATTTTCCACGAGCCGGACCGGGTGCCGGAGGCGATGCGGTATCGGGTCACCCCGGCCGACCTGGCCACCATCGACGCCCGCTACCTGGACGACGGGACCGGCCGGCCGGCGCTGCTGAACCGGCAGCCGACCGCCCCGTGCGGCTGCTCGCTGACCCCGGTGGTGGAGCTGCACACGTTGCCGTACCGGCGGACCGAGTACGTCTCGGCCGGTGAGGCGGTCTGGTCGGCGAGCGTCTCCGCCGGGCTGGTCTCGAACCTGCGCGCCAGCCAGCTGCGCTACCAGGCCGGCGGGCACTACACCGAGACCTGGGGCGCGGCCCCGCTGGCGCCGACCGCGGCGAGTGCGGTCCGGGCCGACGTGTCCGTCCGGGACGGGGACGTGCTGCGGCTGCGGGTCTCGCCGATCGCCGACGCGGCCGGCCACACCGGCAACTCGACCGGGGCGAGCAGTGGCGTGCTCTACCGGGACGGCGAGCCGGTGGCGCAGTTGTTCGGCGGGTATGGCGACGTGCCGGTGCCGGCCGGGGCGGCCGACTATCGGCTGGAGGTGTCCACCGCCAACGGCACTTCGGACAGTACCCGGCTTTCCACCGTCACCGAAACCAGCTGGACCTTCCACTCGGCGGATGCGGCCGAACCGACCACGTTGCCGTTGCTGTCGCCGGTCTACGAGCTGCCGCTGTCGATGACCAACCAGCTCGACGCGCGCGGCCCGGCCCGGCTGGCGCTCGGCGCGGTCTACCCCGATCACACCCCGGCCGAGCTGGCCTCGGCGGCGGTGTGGGTCTCCTATGACGACGGTGGCCGGTGGCTGCCGGCATCGGTCCGGCCGCGGCCGGACGGCACGGTGCAGGTGTTCCTGCCGCCGGCGGTGGCGCCGGTGGACGGATATGCGGCGCTGCGGGTGCAGCTGACCGATTCGGCGGGCAACACGGTGGTGCAGACCGTCCACCGTGCCTACCGGATTGCCTGAAACTTTCGGGAGCGTTGCGGAACTGTTACCAGCTGTGGCCGACTTGTTGGTCGTGGACCCTTGCGCAGGCAACCCTCGGCAGAATATGTTGTCGGGCACCACAAAACTCGTGACCGGTCTCACATAACCGGGGCCGCCGGTAACCCCACGGCCCTTGCCTCCCACGTCGACCCCCACGATTCGTGCCACCCGTCGTGGGTCCAACCATCGAAAGGACGGTGCCATGCGCGGAGATATGCGCAAGCGGCTGCTCGGAGCCGGGCTCGCGAGCGTGCTCGTGGCCACCCTGGCCGCCTGCGGCGAGGACGGTGACTCGGGTGACAACGGCGACGGTGAGCAGACCCCGTTCGTCGGCGTGATCCTGCCCGACAGCGCCAGCTCGGTGCGGTGGGAGACGGCGGACCGGCGGTTCCTGTCCGAGGCGTTCGACGCCGCCGGCGTCCGCTACGACATCCAGAACGCCGAAGGTGACACCGCCGCGTTCCAGACCATCGCTGACCAGATGATTACCAACGGCGTCAACGTATTGATGATTGTAAACCTCGACTCCGGCACCGGGAAGGCGGTGCTGGACCGGGCCGCGTCGCAAGGGGTCGCCACCATCGACTACGACCGGCTCACGCTCGGTGGCAACGCCGCCTACTACGTGAGCTTCGACAACGTGGCGGTCGGCCGGCTGCAGGGCGAAGGGCTGGTCCAGTGCCTCGAGGAGCAGGGCGTCGAGACGCCGGTGGTGGCGTACCTGAACGGGTCACCCACCGACAACAACGCCACCCTGTTCCGGGAGGGCTACGACTCGGTGCTCGCCCCGAAGTTCGCCTCCGGTGAGTACGAGAAGGGCCCGGACGAGGACGTGCCGGACTGGAACCCGACCCAGGCGGCCACCATCTTCGAGCAGATGATGACCCAGACCGACAACAACATCGACGGCGTGCTGTCCGCGAACGACGCGCTCGGCAACGCCGCCATCACGGTGCTCAAGCGGCTCGGGCTCAACGGCACCGTGCCGGTCACCGGCCAGGACGCGACCGTCCAGGGGCTGCAGAACATCCTCGCCGGCGACCAGTGCATGACCGTCTACAAGGCGATCAAGCAGGAGGCGGACGCCGCCGCCGAGCTGGCGATCGCGCTGGCGCAGGGCCAGCAGCCGGCCACCAACCAGTTCGTGACCGACCCGACCACCGGCGAGGACGTCCCGGCGGTGCTGCTGGAGCCGCAGGCGATCACCATCGAGAACATCCAAGCGGTGATCGACGACGGGTACGTCACCGCGGAGGAGATCTGCACCGACGACTTCGCGGAGCTGTGCGCCGACGCCGGTATCAGCTAGTGAGCTAAGTTCCTGGTCCGGGAGCCGCCGCGCGGCGGCTCCCGGACCGCTGGAAGGAGGGGGCCCGCCTGGTGGAGAACACCACGCCGCTGCTGGAGCTGACCGGGGTCGACAAGAGCTTCGGCCCGGTGCACGTGCTCCGGCAGGTCGACTTCACCGCCCTACCCGGGCAGGTCACCGCGCTGGTCGGTGACAACGGCGCCGGAAAGTCCACACTGGTCAAATGCGTCAGCGGGATCCACCCGATCGACGCCGGGCAGGTCAAGTTCGCCGGCGAGCCGGTCCGGATCCAAACCCCCAAGGACGCGGCGGCGCTCGGGATCGAGGTGGTCTACCAGGACCTGGCGCTCTGCGACAACCTCGACATCGTCGCCAACATGTTCCTCGGCCGGGAGCGGGTCCGGGGAGTGGTGCTCGACGAGGCGACCATGGAGGAGTTGGCCGCCCAGACTCTCGCCGGGCTGTCGGTGCGGACCGTCACCTCGCTGCGCCAGCACGTTGCCAGCCTCTCCGGTGGCCAGCGGCAGACCGTCGCGATCGCGAAGGCGGTGCTGTGGGACAGCCGGCTGGTGATCCTGGACGAGCCGACCGCCGCGCTCGGGGTGGCCCAGACCGCACAGGTGCTGGAGCTGGTCCGGCGGCTCGCCGACAGCGGGCTGGGGGTCATCATGATTTCGCACAACCTCAACGACGTGTTCGCGGTCGCCGACCGGATCGCCGTCCTCTATCTGGGCCGGATGGTCGCGCAAGTGCCGGCCTCCGAGGTCACCCAGTCGCAGGTGGTCGAGCTGATCACGGCCGGCCGCACCGACGGCGTCCGGTCGCCCGACGACGCCCTGCCGGTCAACGGAGATCTGTCATGAGCCTCGCCACCGCACCCGCCGAGTCACCCTCGCCGACCGACCGGAGGCCGCCGGTCACCCTGACCGAGTACGCCCGCGGCTACCTGGCCCGGCTCGCCGGCGGTGACATGGGCTCGCTGCCGGCCGTGCTCGGGCTGGTGGTGCTGTGCGCGGTGTTCACGATCCTGCACGACCGGTTCCTGACCGCCGGCAACTTCGCCAACCTGTTCCTGCAGGGCGCACAGGTCACCGTGATCGCGATGGGGCTGGTGTTCGTGCTGCTGGTCGGCGAGATCGACCTGTCCGCCGGGGTCACCAGCGGAGTCTGCGGCGCGGTGCTGGCGGTGCTGCTGACCTGGCAGGACTGGCCGGCGCTGTTCGCAGTCCCGGTGGCGCTGGTGACCGGAGTGGTGATCGGGACTGTGCTCGGGACGCTGGTCGCCAAGGTCGGCATCCCGTCGTTCGTGGTCACCCTGGCGGCGTTCCTGGCGTTCCAGGGCGTACTGCTGATGATCATCCGGGGTGGTGAGCAGATCCCGGTCAACAACGAGGTGATCCTGGCGCTGCTGAACGAGACCCTGCCGCCGTGGCTCGGCTGGGCGTTCGCGTTCGTGTGCGTGGCCGGGTTCGCCGCGGTGGCGCTGGTGGGCCACTACAACCGCAGCCGGCGCGGGCTGATCGTGCCCCCGCTCGAGGTGGTGCTGCTGCGGATCGGGGTGCTGGCGGTGGTGCTCGGCGGCGCGGTGTTCGTGCTCAACCTGGAGCGCAGCCGCAACCCGGCGCTGATCTCCCTGAAGGGCGTGCCGGTGGTGGTGCCGGTGATCGCCGCGCTGCTGGTGATCGGCACCTTCCTGCTCGACCGCACCCAGTTCGGCCGGCACCTGTACGCGGTGGGCGGGAACCGGGAGGCGGCGCGGCGCGCCGGGATCGACGTGGTCCGGGTCCGGGTGCTCGCGTTCGTGATCTGCTCCAGCACCGCCGCGCTCGCCGGGATCCTGGTGGTCTCCAGGGACAACTCGGTCCACGCCGAGTCCGGTGGCAGCAACGTGCTGCTGCTGGCGGTCGGCGCCGCGGTGATCGGCGGCACCAGCCTGTTCGGCGGCAAGGGCCGGCTGGTCAACGCCGTGATCGGGGGCGCCGTGGTAGCGGTGATCGACAACGGGATGGGCCTGCTCGGGTTCAGCGCCGGTACGAAGTACGTGGTCACCGGGCTGGTGCTGCTGCTCGCCGCCGGTGTGGACGCGTTGACCCGCCGGCGCGCGGTCGCCACCGGCACCCGCTAGGGCGCGGGCGGCGCTCCGGAGGTCCTACGGCATGCGCGCAGCGCCCAGCCAGGAGGAGGTCCGCCGGCAGAACCTCGGCGCCCTGCTGCGGTATGTCCACCGGCACGGGGCCACCACCCGGGCCGAGCTGACCGCCCGGCTGGGGCTGAACCGGTCGACCATCGGCGCGCTCACCGCCGACCTGGTCGCCGCCAGCCTGGTGATCGAGGAGCCGCCGGCCGGGAAGGCGGGCCGGGCCGGCCGGCCGTCGCTGGTGGTCACCCCCAGGTCCGGCACGGTCTGCGCGTACGCGGTGGTGATCGAAGTGGACCGGGTGCGGGCGGCCCGGGTGGGGCTGGGCGGGGTGGTGCTGGACCGGCGGGAGGCGCCCCGGCGGCTGCCGGAGCCGCCGACCGAGCCAGCCCGGACCGCGGCCGCGCTGCTGGCCGGGCTCCGGACCGGCGGGCCGGAGCCAATCCGGGCGATCGGCGTCGGGGTGGCGGTCTGCCAGCGGGAGCGCCACCCGGACGGCCGGATCGGGTTCGCGCCCCGGCCGGTCGCCGGGACCCCGACCGAGGCGCTGGTCGGGCCGGTCGCCGAGGTGCTGCCGGACACGCCGGTCGCGGTCGGGACGGTGGCCGACCTGGCCGCGCTCGCCGAGCACACCCGGGGCGTGGCGCAGAGCTGCGACAACCTGATTTACCTGTCCGGCGACGTCGGGATCACCGCCGGGATCATCGCCGGTGGCCGCCGGATCGCCGGCCACCTCGGCGCCGCCGGCGAGGTCGGCCACATGGTGGTCAACCCCGGCGGGCTGGCCTGCTGGTGCGGCTCCCGCGGCTGCTGGGAGACCGAGGTGGGGGAGCCGGCGCTGCTGCGGGCCGGCCGGGAGGCCGACGGCCGGCCCGCGGTCCGGGCGCTGGTGGAGGCGGCGACCCGGGGCGACACCGTGGCCCGGGACGCGGTCCGGCTGGCCGGCGACTGGCTCGGGGTCGGGGTCGCGAACCTGGTCAACATCTTCAACCCGGCACTGGTCGTGTTCGGCGGCACGCTGCGCGAGCTGTTCCTCGCCGGGGCCGCGTCGGTGCGCTCCCGGCTCAACACGATCGGGGTCGCCGACAGCCTGGTCCACCTGCGACTGCGTACCCCCGCCCTGGGCGACGACGCGCCGCTGGTCGGCGCGGCCGAGCTGGCGTTCGAGGCGCTGCTCGCCGACCCGCTCAGCTAGCCGGGCTGGCCGCCGCCCGGCCAGCCGGACGGGTCTCCAGCGCGCAGGCCGCCCGCTCCAGCATCGACCGCAGCGCCCGCCGCTCGTCCGGTGGCAGCGCGGCGAGCAGCTCCTCCTCGGCCTGGGCCACCCGCGCCTCCCGCTCCGCCAGCACCCGGCGGCCGTGCTCGGTCGCCACCACCTGCCGGGCCCGCCGGTCGGCCGGGTCCGGCCGGCGCTCGGCGAGTCCAGACTCGACGAACTGGTCGAGCAGGTAGGTCATGACCGTGCGGTCGATCCCGAGCCGGGCGGCGAGCGCCGCCTGGCTGCGCGGCGCCAGGTGCACCACCGCCGAGAGCACCTGGTAGCCGCGCGACCCGTGCGGCAGGTCGGCGCACGCCTGCGCCACCCGCGCCGACCACTCCCGCAGCAGGGCGTCGAGCGACCAGCCCAGCGGGTACCGGTTGGGGTGGGTTGGCTCGGTCACGCTGACCATGGTAGCCGGAATATGTGGTCCGATAGATGAGTTGCGGCGAACATAGTCTTGTAGGCAGACGGTAACCTTTCGGGACGGATCATGACCGATTACGGGCACGAGCTGGCGTTCGGCACGTTTGTCACGCCAACCAACCAGGACCCCCAGGCACCGGTACGGCTGGCGCGGCTGGCCGAATCCGCCGGGCTCGACCTGGTGACCTTCCAGGACCATCCGTACCAGCCGGCGTTCTTGGACACCTGGACCCTGCTGTCCTGGGTGGCCGCGCAGACCGAGCGGGTGACCGTCTCGGGCAACGTGCTGAACCTGCCGCTGCGGCCGCCGGCCGTGCTGGCCCGCGCCGCCGCCTCGCTCGATCTGCTCTCCGGCGGCCGGTTCGCGCTCGGGATCGGGGCCGGTTCGTTCTGGGAGGCGATCGAGGCGATGGGTGGCCGCCGGTTGACGCCCGGCGAGTCCGTGACCGCGCTGACCGAGGCGATCGAGATCATGCGCGGGATCTGGGACCCGAGCCAGCGGGGCGGGCTGCGGGTCGACGGCAGTCACTACCGGGTCTGGGGCGCCAAGCGCGGTCCGGCCCCGGCCCATGACATCCCGATCTGGCTCGGTGCCTACAAGCCGCGGATGCTGCGGCTGGTCGGGCGGCTCGCCGACGGCTGGCTGCCGTCGCTGAGCTACCTGGGTGACGGGGACCTGCGGCGCGGCAACGCCGTGATCGACGAGGCGGCCGAGCGGGCCGGCCGGCACCCGGCCGAGATCCGCCGGCTGCTCAACCTCCCGCCGAGCCAGCTGCCGGCCGAGCAGTGGGCCGAGCAGCTGGCCGAGCTCGCGCTGACCGAGGGGATCGGCACGTTCATCCTGGCTTCCGACGACCCGCGACTGATCCAGCAGTTCGGCGAGGAGGTCGCGCCGGCGGTCCGGGACGCGGTGGCGCGGGAGCGGGCGACCGCCGGCAGCGCGCCCGGCCCGGTCCGGCGCCGGGGCGCGGCGGCGTTATCCCTGCGCCGGCCCGGGATCGACTACGAGGCGGTGCCGGCGAGCCTCGCCGCCACCGCGGTCGAGCCGGGCGATCGCGGGTACGAGTCGGTCCGGCACAACTACCTGCGCAGCGGTTCGCCGGGGCTGGTGCTGCGGCCGCGGTCGACCGGCGAGGTGGTGGAGGCGCTCGGCTACGCCCGCAGCCAGCCGGTGCCGCTCGGGATCCGGTCCGGTGGGCACGGGATCAGCGGCCGGTCCACCAACGACGGTGGCATCGTGATCGACCTCGCTGCGCTCGACTCGGTCGAGGTGATCGACGAGGCCACCCGCCGGGTGCGGCTGGGCGCCGGCGCCACCTGGGGGAAGGTTGCCGAGGCGCTGCGGCCGCACCGGTTGGCGATCAGCTCCGGCGACTACGGCGGGGTCGGGGTGGGCGGGCTGGTCACCGCCGGCGGGATCGGGCTGCTCGGCCGGGTGTACGGGCTGACCATCGACCACCTGGTCGCCGCCGAGGTGGTGACCGCCGACGGGCGGGTGCTGCGGGTATCGCCGGACCAGCACCCGGACCTGTTCTGGGGGCTGCGGGGCGCCGGCGGCAACCTGGGGGTGGTTACCTGGGTGGAGCTCGAGGCGATGCCGCTGGGCGAGGTGGTCCACTCGCAGCTGACCCTGGACGCGTCCGACATCGCCGGGCTGCTGGAGCGGTGGGGGACCGCAGTCGAGACCGCGCCCCGGGAGCTGACCAGCTTCCTGCTGCTCGCGCCGCAGCGGCGTGGCCAGTCGCCGGTGGCGATCCTCTACAGTGTCTACGCCGGCGACGAAACCGACGCCGCGGTGCGGCAACTGGAGCGGCTCGCCGAGGCCGGCCCGGTGCTCGGGCACGAGGGCTACCGGCTGCCCTACTCCGGGGTGGTGCAGCCGGTGCAGCGGCACCACGCCGGCGGCGGGGACCCGGCCGTCCGATCCGGACTGGTCAGCCATCTCGACCGGGACGTCAGCCAGGCCTACGAGAAGCTCGCCACCTCCGGCATCCCGTACTTCCTGCAGATCCGGGCCACCGGCGGGGCCGCCCACGACCTGCCGCCGGCGGCCACCGCCTACCCGCACCGCCACCAGAACTTCCTGCTCACCGCGATGGCGGCCGGGCAGTCCAGGTTGAACGCCGCCTGGGACGCCGAGCTGGCGCCGCACACCGACGGGCTGTACCTGTCGTTCGACACCGACTCGCGACCGGAGCGGTTGCAGGACGCGTTCGGCGCCAACCTGCCCCGGCTGCGCCGGCTCAAGCGGGCCTATGACCCGGACAACCTGTTCGCCGCGAACTTCCCGATCCCGCCAGCTGAGGACTGACGCCACCGAACTGCTTTCGAAAGTTTCGAGGATCCGGCAACCCCATACAACTGCCGCGATCGCCTCGCCGACATCGACTGTTACGACCTGAACGGCCGGCACCCAGCGCCGGGTGACGGGTTTGCCGGTCGAGACCAGCTCCGAAAGTTTCCGAAACCTATTGACATGTGACCTGGACGTGCTCGAATCTGGACATACGTCGACATCCGCGATCATCGATCGGGATCTCGTCGCGCCACCACCCTGATCCGGAAGGAGAGCCCCAGTGATCACAAGCTCGGGTCGCTCTGCAACCCGCACGACGGTCGTCACGCTCGCGGTCGCGGCGCTGGCGGCCGTCATGGCGGTTACCATCCTGCCGTCCGCCCCGACCGCGCAGGCCCAGGCGAGCTCGGTCGAGGACGAGGGCGCCGACTGTCCAGTGCCGCCCGGCTCGACAGTCAACGACTCACTGCTTCCCGACCCGTTCCTGACCGTCTCCGGCGTCCGTATCACCACCCGGGAGCAATGGCGGTGCCGGCGGGCGGAGATCCGCGAGCTGGCTGAGCAGTTCGTCTACGGCCAGAAGCCGGTGCCCGACAGCGTCACCGGCACCGTGTCGAGCAACAGCATCACCGTGAACGTGACCGACAACGGTCGCAGTGCTAGCTTCTCGGCGAGCGTCCAGCTGCCCGGCGGCTCCGGGCCGTTCCCGGCGGTGATCGTGTTCGGCGGGTTCGGTGCGGACACCGGCACCATCCTGTCCTCGGGTGCCGCGGTCATCAACTACAACCCGATCACGGTCGGTGCCGAGGGCACCCCGCGCAACAACAAGCAGGGGGCGTTCTACAGCATCTACGGCAGCAACAGCAGCACCGGGCTGCTGATGGCGTGGGCGTGGGGGGTCAGCCGGATCATCGACGTGATCCAGCAGTCCGGCGGCAACATCCTGCGGACCGACATCGGCGTCACCGGCTGCTCCCGTTACGGCAAGGGCGCCTTCGTGGCCGGCGCGTTCGACCAGCGGATCGGCCTCACCATGCCGATCGAGTCCGGCAGCGCCGGCGCCCCGATCTTCCGCGGCATCCCCGGTGAGAGCGGGGCGCAGCCGCTCAGCAGCGCCTACGGCGAGCAGCCGTGGCTCGGCGACGCGTTCGGCTCGTTCACCGGCAACCCGAGCGCGCTGCCGGTCGACACCCACGAGATCGTCGGGATGATCGCCCCGCGTGGACTGTTCATCATGGAGAACCCGCACATCGACTGGCTGGCCAGCCGGTCCGGGAGCGTCGCCGCGCTGGGCGGCCGGGAGATCTACACCGCGCTCGGCGCCCAGTCGAACATCAGCTACATCTCCAACGTGCAGAACGGCACCCACTGCGCCAACCGGCCCGAGTGGCAGGGCCCGATGCAGCAGAGCATCGCCCGGTTCCTGCGCGGGACCGGCTCGGCGCCGGGCGTGTTCAGCATCCACCCGAACAAGGCCGGCGACCTCGGCCAGTGGCGCAACTGGACCACCCCGATCCTCGGTGGCGGCCCGAGCACCCCGCCCAGCACGCCGCCGTCCACGCCACCCTCGCCCCCGCCGTCGACGCCGCCCACCAGCTCGCCGCCGCCGGTCGGCGGCGGCTGCACCGCGACCCTGTCGCTCAACCAGTGGCAGGATGGGTTCGTCGCGACCATCCGGGTGAGCGCCGGCGCCACCCCGGTCAACGGCTGGACGGTCACCCTGACCCTGCCGCCGGGTGCCACCATCACCAACGGCTGGAACGCCGACCGGAGCGGGAACACCGGCACGGTCCAGTTCACCAATGTCAGCTGGAACCAGGTGATCCAGCCCGGTCAGGCCATCGAGTTCGGGTTCCAAGCCACCGGTAACGGTGCCGGCATGGATCCGAGCTGCACCGCCGGGTAGGCGCGCTCGGCCGGTCCGGCGCGCAGGCGGGCTGCGCGCCGGACCGGCCGCCGGCCACTACGGCTTGAGCACCACCTTCACCGCACCGTCCTGTTTGGCCTGGAACAGCCGGTAGGCAGCGGGCGCCTCCGCCAGCGGCAGCTGGTGGGTGGCGAACCCCTCCACCCCGAGCGGATCGCCGTCGGCGAGCAGCGGCATGATCTCGGGCAGCCACCGGTGCACGTTCGCCTGCCCCATCCGGAGCTGGATCTGCTTGTCGAACAGGGTCAGCATCGGCAGCGGATCGGTCATCCCACCGTAGACACCGGACAGCGAGATGGTGCCGCCCCGGCGGACCAGGTCGATCGCGAGGTACAGCGCGTGCAGCCGGTCCACCCCGGCCCGCTGCATCAGCTTCGCCGCGACCGAGTCCGGCAGCAGCGTGGTCATCTGCTGCGCCAACTTGGCCGCCGGCGCGCCGTGCGCCTCCATGCCGACCGCGTCGATCACCGCGTCCGGACCCCGGCCATCGGTCAGCTCCCGGACCGCGTCGACCAGACCGTCGCCGGGCTCGGTGAGGTCCAGCACCTGGACCCCGCGCTGGCTGGCCCGGCGCAGCCGCTCCGGCACCAGGTCGATACCGATCACCTGGCCGGCGCCGCGATGCAGCGCGACCCGGGTGCACATCTCGCCGATCGGCCCGAGCCCCAGCACCGCCAGGCTGCCGCCGGGTGGGACCGCCGCGTACGCCACCGCCTGCCAGGCGGTCGGCAGCACGTCGGAGAGGTAGAGGAACCGTTCGTCCGGCGGGCCGGCCGGCACCCGCACCGGCAGCGTGTTGCCGAACGGTACCCGCAGCAGCTCCGCCTGCCCGCCCGGCACCTGCCCGTAGAGCCGGGTGTAGCCGAACAGCGCCGCGCCGGTGCCGTGCTCCCGCACCTGGGTGGTCTCGCACTGCGAGTGCAACCCCTGCCGGCACATGAAGCACTCTCCACAGGAGACGTTGAACGGGATCACCACCCGGTCGCCGGGCCGCAGCTCGGTGACGCCGGGGCCGACCTCCCGGACGATCCCGATCGGCTCGTGTCCCAGGATGTCGCCCTCCGACAGGAACGGCCCCAGCACCTCGTACAGGTGCAGGTCGGAACCGCAGATGCCGGTGGAGGTGACCTCGACGATCACGTCGGTCGGGCGCTCGATCCGGGGGTCGGGCACCGTGTCTACCCGAACGTCGCGCTTGCCGTGCCAGGTAACCGCCTTCATCCCGAGCGGATACCCGCGGCGCGACGGGGTAATCACGGGGGATGGATACCGGCACACCGACCACCGGTCAATCTCGGCCGCTCGCCGTGGTCACCGGCGCGTCCAGCGGGATCGGGTACGCATTGGCCGAGGAGCTCGGCAACCGCGGCTTCGACCTGCTGGTGGCGGCGGAACACGAACGCATCGAACCGGCCGCGAGCCGGCTGGCGGTCACCGGCGCCGCGGTCGAACCGGTACGGGTGGACCTGGCGACCTTCGACGGCGTCGAGCAGCTCTGGGAGCGGATCCGGGCCACCGGCCGGCCGGTCGAGGCGGTCGCGATTAACGCCGGGGTCGGCACCCACGGCGAGTTCGCCCGCGACACCGACCTGCGGGACGAGCTCAACGTGATCCAGCTCAACGTGACCTCAGCGGTGCATCTGGCCAAGCGGGTCCTGCCGGCGATGGTCGAGCAACGCCGGGGGCGGCTGCTGTTCACCTCCTCGGTCGCCGCCACCGCGCCGGCGCCGTACCAGGCCAGCTACGCCGCCTCGAAGGCGTTCATCCGGTCGTTCGCCGAGGCGTTGCGGGCGGAGCTCAAGGACACCGGGGTGACTGTCACCGCGCTGCTGCCGGGGCCCACCGAGACCGACTTCTTCGAGCGGTCCGGACTTGCCCACTCCAAGCTCGGACGGATCGGCAAGGACGACCCGGCGGAGGTGGCCCGGGACGGGGTGGCCGCCATGCTGGCCGGTGACGACCAGGTGGTGGCCGGCGGTGCCCGGAACAAGCTGCAGGCGGCGGCCGCCCGGTTGGTGTCCGAGCCGGCCAAGGCCCGGCTGATGGGCAAGCTCTCCAAGCCGGACCCGGAGCCTGGCTAGGCCGTTGGCTCTGGGCCAGTTCGGCGCGGGCGGAATGGGTCGGCAGGCACTCGACCGGCCACCTCCCGGCCGCGACTACCACATTCCAGGCTGATTCCGCACGGAAGCCGCAAAATCATGAAAGCTACTCTCATTGTGCTTACTCTCCGTAGTGGGTTCGTAATCGGGCGACCCGTGCGGAAAGGAAGCAGAACATGCGGATACGACTGATGGGCAAGGTCGCGGCGGCCGCGTTCGGGCTCGGGCTGGCGGCGCTGGTGGCCGCCGGACCGGCGGCCGCGCAGGAGAACGCGCAGGGGATCCCGGGCGGTGAGTACCTGACGCTGTCCCCGTCGACGGTGGCACCCGGCCACACGGTCACGATCACCATGGGATGCGACACCGAAGTCCTCGGCGCCGGGGTCACCTCCGCGATCACCGGCACCACCCTGCTCACCCCGACCGAGCACGGACCGGCGAGCTTCAACTACCACGGGACGGTCCGGATCCCCGAAAAGACCCGCCACGGCACCTACGAGTTCACCGGCGGCTGCGGCTCGCCGGCGTTCCTGGTGGTCGCGCCGGGCGGGCACGGGCCGGCCGGCGGCACCGGGCTGGACCGCGACAACGGCGCGCTGTTCGCGGCCGGTGCCGGTGCGCTCGCGCTGGCGGTGGCCGGTGGCGGGTGGCTGTACCGGCGCCGGGCGACCGGGGCGGCGGCGTAGCCACCGACCGCGGCGTGGCGGCCGGGGCCGGCGGGCGGTCCCGGCCGCCACCGCGTCCGGGGAATACCCGGCGCCGGGGTACGGTTGCGAGTAGATGCAAACGCATAGACCCGGTGGGAAGGATTTGGCCATGCAGTTCGGCGTTTTCTCGGTCAGTGATGTCACCCGAGACCCGGTCTCCGGGTACACGCCGAGCGAGGCGGAACGGATCCAGGCGATCGTCAAGATCGCGCAGAAGGCCGAGGAGGTCGGGCTCGACGTCTTCGCAATCGGCGAGCACCACAACCCGCCGTTCGTCTCCTCCTCGCCGACCACCCTGCTGGCGTACATCGCCGGCACCACCAAGCGGTTGATCCTCTCCACCGCCACCACCCTCATCACCACCAACGACCCGGTCCGGATCGCCGAGGAGTACGCGATGCTCCAACACCTGGCCAACGGCCGGGTCGACCTGATGCTGGGCCGCGGCAACACCGCCCCGGTCTACCCGTGGTTCGGGCAGGACATCCGGCAGGGACTGGCGCTGGCGCTGGAGAACTACAACCTCCTGCACCGGCTGTGGCGGGAGGATGTCGTGGACTGGCAAGGAAAGTTCCGGACCCCGCTGCAGGGCTTCACGTCCACGCCGCGACCACTGGACGACGTACCGCCGTTCGTGTGGCACGGCTCGATCCGGACCCCGGAGATCGCCGAGCAGGCGGCCTACTACGGCAACGGCTTCTTCGCCAACCACATCTTCTGGCCGAAGGAGCACTTCATGCGACTGATCGGCTTCTACCGGCGGCGGTTCGCCCACTACGGCCACGGCACCGAGAAGCAGGCGATCGTCGGGCTGGGCGGCCAGGCGTACATTGCCAAGCGGTCGCAGGACGCCTGGCGCGAGTTCCGGCCGTACTTCAACGAGGCGCCGGTCTACGGCCACGGACCGTCCATGGAGGAGTTCGTCGAGCAGACCCCGCTGTCGGTGGGCAGCCCGCAGGAGGTCATCGACAAGACCCTGACCTTCCGCGAGCACTTCGGCGACTACCAGCGGCAGCTGTTCCTGATCGACCACGCCGGACTGCCGTTGAAGACCGTGCTCGACCAGTTGGAGCTGCTCGGCGGCGAGGTGGTCCCGGTGCTGCGCAAGGAGTTCGCCGCCCGCCGCGACCCGGAGGTGCCGCCGGCGCCGACCCACGAGTCGCTGGTGAAGGCGAAGTACGGCGACCAGCCGCCACGGCGGCCGCGGCCGAACCCGAACCGCGGCGACAACGTGACCGGCGGCTCGCCCTACCAGGACTCCGACCCGTCGGTGAAGGTCACCTACCCGACCCTGTGAGGTTCGGTGACCCTGATGGCCGGTGACCCCACCCTCGCCAACGACGCCTGGGAGGCGTTGCTGCGGGCGCACGCCACCCTGATGAAGCAGTTCGCCGCCGAGGACATCTGGACCGAGGTGTCGATGCGGGAATACGACGTGCTGTACACGCTGTCGAAATGCCCGGAGCCGATCCGGCTCGGGGAGCTGCACCGGCAGGTGCTGCTCAGCCAGCCGGCGCTGTCCCGGATGGTCGACCGGCTGGCCGCCCGCGGGCTGGTGCGGCGGGCCGCTGACCCCGGGGACGGCCGGGGGGTGTTGCTGTCGCTGACCGGGGCCGGCCGGGCCCGGCAGCGGGAGATCGGGCGGCGGCACGCCCGCAGCGTCGCCGCCGCCATGACCAGGTCGTTGACCGCCGGTGAGCTGGCGCAGCTGCGGTCGCTGTGCGAGCAGCTGGCCCAGCGGCAGCCGGCGCCGGCGACCCTGACCAACCGGGAGGACGAAGGACTATGACGGATCGACCGCCGGTGAAGCTGGTGGTGGTGAGCGCTGGCGCCAGCGACCCGTCCACCACCAGGCTGCTCGCCGACCGGACCGCCGCTCGGGTGGCCGCGATCGCCGCCGACCGCGGCCGGACCGTCACCAGCACTGTGATCGAGCTGCGGGAGCTCGCGACCGAGATCATGTCGGCGATGACCGCGCGGCTGGTCGGGCGACGGCTGTCCGAGGCGGTGGCGGCGCTCCGCGACGCCGACGGCATCATCGCCACCACGCCGGTCTACAAGGCCGGTCCCAGTGGCCTGTTCACGTCGTTCTTCCAGGTGCTCGACGACGACCTGCTGATCGCCAAGCCGGTGATCCTCGGCGCGACCGCCGGCACCGCTCGGCACGCGCTGGTCGTCGACGACCAGCTGCGCGGGCTGTTCGCGTTCCTGCGGGCACTACCCGTGCCGACCTCGCTGTTCGCGGCCAGCGAGGACTGGAACGACCCGGCGCTGCGGGAGCGGATCGACCGGGCCGCGACCGAGTTGGTGCTGCTGATGGACAGCGGGTTCGCCGGCCGGGTCAAGGAGTCCGCCTGGCACAGCTACCAGCACGAGTTCGGCAGCGCCGGCGGCACCGAGTACCACATCGACCTGGACTCCGACCTGATGAAGCTGGCCGCGGGCGGGTCGCTCGACGGCTGACCCGCACCGGCTGCCCTACCCGCCGAGCCGGTCCTTGAGGGCGGTGAGTTCCTGCAGCTCCTTCTCCTGGCCGGCGCGCATGATCTCGGCCAGGGCGGTCACCTGCGGGTGGTCCGACCGCTCCAGCACCGCGTCGACCATGTGCAGCCCGCCCAGGTGGTGGGTGGTCATCAGGTCCAGGAACAGCAGGTCCACCTCGACCCCCTCCGCCTCTTCGCGGAGCCGGGCCATCTCTTCCTCAGTCGCCATCCCGGGCATCAGCCCGGCCTGCTGGATCATGGCCTGGTCCAGCTCGTCGGCCATCCACGCCATCCGGGGCTGCGAGCCGGTCGGGTCCAGCCCCCAGTCCAGCAGCCACTGGTGCATCATCCCGATCTGGCCCTGCTGGGTCATCGCGATGTCGTAGCCGAGCTGCCGCACCGCCGGGTCGGTGGCCCTGACGTACGCGATCATGCCCATCGTGACCGCCTGGTCGTGGTGGGTGATCATGTCCCGGGCGAAGCCGGCCTCCGGCGAGTCGTCGCCCGGCGGCGGGTCCGGCCGGAGCGCGAACATCGCCACCGCGAACCCGGCCAGCAGGCCGACCACCACCCCCAGCGCCAGGATCCCGACCCCGAACCCGCGCCGAGGCGGCGGCAGCGAGCCTTCGGCGGTCTCCGGTGGTGTCTCGGTCAACGTGGCGCTCATCGAGTATCAACCACCCATCTGGTCGCCGTACTGCAGCGTCGACGGGTCGGACTGGCCGGTGAGGACGCCACTGTCGCACCGCGCGCTCGGCCCCTCCAGCGAGGCGTTGATCCGCAGCGCCCGGATGAACTCGTTGATCCGGGGGTCGCCGGGGTCGCTGACTCGCAGCTGGTAGCCCCAGGCCTGCAGCGAGATCGGGATGTCCATGTCCGGGTACGGACTCATGAGCATCTTCTCGTTGCCCTCCACCAGGCTGGCGAGCTGGTCGATCTGGGACTGGTCCACCAGATCCGGGTTGTACGTGATCCAGATCGCGCCGTGCTCGAGGCTGTGCACCGCGTGCTCGTTGTGGATCGGCTCGGTGTACACGTTGCCCTGGCAGTTCTGCCAGGCGCCGTTGTGGTTGCCGCCGACCGGTGGGGTCACCTCGTATTGCTGGGTGCCGGTGACGTGCTGGTTGGTGAGCATCTCCGGGTTGCTTTCCCGGTAGTTGTGGATGCCCTCGATGGCGTTCGCCCGCTCTTGCCAGGTCTCCTGCGCCGACCCGCGCTGGGCGACGAACGAATACACGATCAGCCCGGCGGCGATCACCCCGACCACCACGAACGTGAGCAGGACTCCCCAGTTGCGGTCCGTGCCCACCTTCACCTTTGCGACCTTGCGGCCCTTCCTGGGGCCCTTGGCGTTGCCGGTCCCCTTCTGCTTCTTGCCACCGCCGCGTTGCTTGCCGGGGGAATCGAAAAGCGACTGTGACTGGCCGCGCCGGTCACGCTTGGAGGTCTTCGTGGTCATGGTGCCTCGTCCAGCTGGTAGGGGATCGGTGGCCGCGACGGGTAGCCGCCAGGGTCACCACCAAGTTACCAAGCCTAGCCTCCTCGATACGATGGCGCGGTGACGCCAGACCGGCTTTCCCAGGAAGTTCTCAGTGCTGCCCGAGACGTTTTCGCAGCTCGCGGCCTGGACGTGGGGTTGCTGCCGCCGGCCGCCCCGCTGGAGCGGCCGCGCAACCGCGAGCACGGCGACTACGCCAGCACGCTCGCGCTGCAGGTGGCGAAGCGAGCCGGAGTGGCGCCGCGGGAGCTGGCCGCCGCGCTCGCGGACCGGCTCGGCCAGGCGGCCGGCGTCAAGTCGGTGGAGGTGGCCGGTCCGGGCTTCCTGAACATCCGGCTGGAGCCGACCGCCGCCGGCGAGGTGGCGCGGGTGGTGGTCGAAGCCGGGCCGCGGTACGGGCACAACGAGGCACTCGCCGGTCAGAAGATCAACTTGGAGTTCGTCTCGGCGAACCCGACCGGCCCGATCCACCTCGGGCACACCCGGTGGGCGGCGGTCGGGGACGCGCTGCGCCGGATCCTCGCCGCCGCCGGCGCCGAGGTGACCAGCGAGCACTACATCAACGACGCCGGTACGCAGATCGCCCAGTTCGGCGCCTCGGTGCTCGCGGCCGCCCGGGGCGAGCCGCCGCCGCCGGACGGGTACGCGGGGGAGTACGTCGCCGACATCGCCCGGCAGGTGCTCGCCGAGCACCCGGCGGCGCTGTCGCTGCCGGCGGACGAGCAGCTCGAGCTGTTCCGCGACGAGGGCTACCGGCTGATGCTCGCCGCGATGCGGGAGAGCCTGGCGCGGTTCGGGGTCCACTTCGATGTGTGGTTCTCGGAGCGAAGCCTGCACGAGCGGGGCAAGGTGGCCGAAGCGCTGGCGAGGCTGCGGGAGCAGGGGCACGTCTACGAAGCCGACGGCGCCGTCTGGTTGCGCACCACCGACTTCGGTGACGACAAGGACCGGGTGCTGATCCGCAGCAACGGCGAGACCACCTACTTCGCCTCCGACGCCGCCTACTACCTGGACAAGCGGGGGCGCGGGTTCGACCGCTGCATCTACATGTTGGGCGCCGACCATCACGGCTACGTGAACCGGCTGCGGGCGATCGCCGCCTGCGCCGGCGACGACCCGGACGAGCACCTGGAGGTCCTGATCGGGCAGCTGGTCAGCCTGGTGCGGGCCGGTGAGCCGGTGAAGCTGTCCAAGCGGGCCGGCACCATCATCACGCTGGACGAGCTGGTGGACGCGGTCGGCGTGGACGCGGCCCGGTACACGCTGGCCCGCTCGTCCACCGACACGCCACTCACCCTCGACATTGACCTGATCACCCGGCAGAGCAGCGACAACCCGGTCTTCTACGTGCAGTACGCGCACGCCCGGATCGCTTCGCTGCTGCGCAACGCCGCCGAGCTGGGCGTGTCCCGCGGCGATACCTACGACCCCGGCCTGCTCAGCCACGAGAAGGAGCAGGAGCTGCTGAAGGCGTTGGCCAGCTTCCCGCAGGTGGTGGCGACCGCCGCGGAGCTGCGCGAGCCGCACCGGATCGCCCGCTACTGCGAGGACCTCGCCGGTACGTACCACCGGTTCTACGACTCCTGCCGGGTGCTGCCGCAGGCCGACGAGCCGGTCACCGAGCTCAACCGGGCTCGGCTGTGGCTGGTGGAGGCGTCCCGGATCGTGCTCGCCAACGGGCTGAGCCTGCTCGGCGTCTCCGCCCCCGAACGGATGTGACCCGCTGCCGCGGCGCCCGGGCGGCGGCCGTCTCACGCTGTGGATGCCCGGTAACGGCGCGCGGCGGCGGCAAGCCGTGCCGATACGATGACCCGGTGAACTCCATGATCGCTGGGAGTAGCCGTGCGCGCGCATGAGGCCGGGGCGCTGCACGCCGATCTTGGTCAGCCGGCGCCGGCCTGGCTGCGCGCGCCGGGCGACGTCAACGCGCTCGCACCGGAGCTGTGGCCGGCCACCGTGCACCGTGGCCCGGACGGGGCGCTGACCGTCGGCGGCGTGCCGGTGACCGCGCTCGCGGCCGAGCACGGCACCCCTGCGTACATCCTCGACGAGACCGACCTGCGCGCCCGCTGCCGCGACTTCGCCAGCGCGTTCGCCGGCAGCGACGTCTACTACGCCGGCAAGGCGTTCCTCTGCAAGGCGGTGGTCCGGATCATCGCCGAGGAGGGGTTGAACCTGGACGTCTGCACCGGCGGCGAGCTGGCCACCGCGCTCGCGGCCGGGATGGACCCGGCGCGGATCGGTTTCCACGGCAACAACAAGTCCACCGCCGAGCTCGCCGCGGCGCTGGACGCCGGGGTCGGGCGGATCGTGCTCGACTCGTTCCAGGAGATCGACCGGCTGACCGCGCTCGCCCGCGAGCGGGGGGTCCGGCCGGCGGTGCTGGTGCGGGTGACGGTCGGGGTGGAGGCGCACACCCACGAGTACATCGCCACCGCGCATGAAGACCAGAAGTTCGGCTTCTCGCTGAGCAGCGGCGCCGCCTACCAGGCGGTGACCCAGATCCTCAGCGACGGGGTGCTGGAGCTGGTCGGGCTGCACTCCCACATCGGCTCGCAGATCTTCGACACCTCCGGGTTCGAGGTGTCGGCCCGGCGGGTGCTCGGGCTGCAGGCGCGGATCCGCGACGCGCACGGGGTGGAGCTGCCGGAGCTGGACCTCGGCGGCGGGTTCGGGATCGCCTACACCAGCCAGGACGATCCGGCCGGGCCGGCCGAGCTGGCCAAGCGGCTGACGAAGATCGTCGAGGACGAGTGCGAGGCGTCGGAGCTGGCGGTGCCGCGGCTGTCGGTCGAGCCGGGCCGGGCGATCATCGGGCCGGCGGTGTTCACGCTGTACGAGGTCGGCACCGTGAAGGACGTCGACGGCATCCGGACCTACGTGAGCGTCGACGGCGGGATGAGCGACAACATCCGGACCGCGCTGTACGGGGCGGCCTACTCGGCGACCGTCGCGTCCCGCGCCAGCACCGCCGGGCCGACCCTGGCCCGAGTGGTGGGCAAGCATTGCGAGGCCGGGGACATCGTGGTGCAGGACGAGTTCCTGCCGGCCGACGTGCGGCCCGGCGACCTGATCGCGGTGCCCGGCACCGGGGCCTACTGCCGGAGCATGGCGAGCAACTACAACCACGTGCCGCGCCCGCCGGTGGTCGCGGTCACCGACGGCCGGTCCCGGGTGATCGTGCGGCGGGAGACAGTGGACGATCTGATGAGGCTGGACGTGGGATGAGCGTACGGCTGGCGCTGCTCGGCTGCGGCACGGTGGGCGCGCAGGTGGTCCGGCTGCTGCACGAGCAGGCCGACGACCTGACCGCCCGGATCGGCGCGCCGGTGGAGCTGGTCGGGGTGGCGGTACGCCGGCCGGGCCGGGCCCGGGACGTGCCGGTCCCGCCGGCGCTGTTCACCACCGACGCGCTCGGCCTGGTGAAGCGGCCCGATGTGGACATCGTGGTCGAGGTGGTCGGCGGGATCGAGCCGGCCCGGACCTGGCTGGTCGAGGCGTTGCGGCTCGGCAAGGGCGTGGTCACCGCGAACAAGGCACTGCTCGCGGAGGACGGTGGCGCGCTGCACGAGGCGGCGGTCGCCGGCGGCGCCGACCTGTACTACGAGGCGGCGGTGGCCGGCGCGATCCCGCTGCTGCGGCCGCTGCGCGAGTCACTGCACGGGGACCGGATCACCCGGCTCACCGGGATCGTCAACGGCACCACCAACTTCATACTCTCCGCAATGGACGCGAGCGGCGCCGGGTTCACCGAGGCGCTGGAGGAGGCGACCGCGCTCGGGTACGCCGAGGCGGACCCGACCGCCGATGTGGAGGGTTTCGACGCGGCGGCGAAGGCGGCGATCCTGGCGTCGTTGGCGTTCCACACCCGGGTCACGGCGGCCGACGTCTACCGGGAGGGGATCACCGAGGTCAGCGCCGCGGACGTGGCGAGCGCCCGGGAGATGGGCTGCGTCATCAAGCTGCTGTGCCTGGCCGAGCGTACGGACGGGGCGGTCTCGGTCCGGGTGCACCCGGCGATGATCCCGCGCACTCACCCGCTGGCCGCGGTCGGGGACGCGTTCAACGCGGTCTTCGTGGAGGCGGACGCGGCCGGCCAGCTGATGTTCTACGGCGCCGGTGCCGGTGGTTCGCCGACCGCCAGCGCCGTGCTCGGCGACATCGTGGCGGCCGCCCGGTCACTGGTGGCGCCGGCCGCCGGCACCCGGCGGCTGACCGGGCTGGAGGCGTACGCCGACCTGCCGGTGCGGCCGATCGGCGAGGTCATCACCCGCTATCACATCCGGCTGGACGTGGCCGATCGGCCCGGTGTGCTGGCGACCGTGGCCGGCGTGTTCGCCAGCCACGACGTGTCGATCGCGACCGTCCGCCAGACCGGTCGCGGTGACGACGCCACGCTGGTAATCGTGACGCACGGGGCGCCGGACGCGGCGCTGGCGGCCACCGTCGAGGAGTTGCGGCGGCTGCCGATCGTCCGGTCGGTGGCGAGCGTGCTGCGCGTCGAGGGGGAGTAGGTGGGTCCAATGTGGCGCGGAGTGATCGAGGCCTACCGGGAACGGCTGCCGGTCACCGACGCGACGCCGGTGGTGACCCTGTACGAAGGGAACACCCCACTGCTGCCGGCGCCGGCCCTGTCGAACCGGGTGGGTGCCGAGGTTTACCTGAAAGTGGAGGGCGCCAACCCGACCGGCTCATTCAAGGACCGGGGGATGACGCTGGCGGTCTCGAAGGCGGTAGAGGCCGGCGCCAAGGCGGTGATCTGCGCGTCGACCGGGAACACCTCGGCGTCGGCGGCGGCGTACGCGGCCCGGGCCGGGCTCACCTGCGCGGTGCTGGTCCCGGAGGGGAAGATCGCGCTCGGCAAGCTGGCGCAGGCGCTGGTGCACGGGGCGAAGCTGCTGCAGATCCAGGGCAACTTCGACGACTGCCTGGCGGTGGCGGCGAAGCTGTCGACGGATTATCCGGTGGCGCTGGTCAACTCGGTCAATGTGGACCGACTACTGGGGCAGCAGACCGCGGCGTTCGAGATCGTGGAAGCGCTCGGCGACGCGCCCGACATCCACTGCCTGCCGGTCGGCAACGCCGGCAACATCACCGCCTACTGGATGGGGTACCAGGCCGACCACGCCGCCGGCAACGCGTCCAAGCTACCGAAGCTGTACGGGTTCCAGGCGACCGGTGCGGCGCCGATCGTGCGCGGGGAGGTGGTACGGAACCCGAGCACCATCGCGACCGCGATCCGGATCGGCAACCCAGCATCGTGGACGAAGGCGCTGGACGCCCGGGACGAGTCGGGCGGGCGGATCGCCGCGGTGACCGACCGGCAGATCCTCGCCGCGTACCGGCTGCTGGCCCGGCAGGTCGGCGTGTTCGTGGAACTGGCGAGCGCGGCGAGCGTCGCCGGGTTGCTGGCCAGCGCCGAGGCCGGGCTGGTGCCGGCCGGCTCGGTGGTGGTCTGCACCGTGACCGGGCACGGGCTCAAGGACCCGGAGTGGGCGATCTCGACCGCCCCGGCGCCGGCCACCATCCCGGCCGATCCGCTCGCCGCCGCGCACGCGCTGGAGCTTGCCTGACCGGGTTCGGGCGGCTCGGCGTACGGATATTTCGGGATATTCCCTGGCGCGAGGGCGAGATTTCGCAACCAGTTTGGCCGATCGGGTTTGGCTGGGACCCCTGGCGGGTATCCCGCCATCATGGAGTTCTTGTTGTGGATCCTCGCGGTAATTCTGGTGGTCGCCGGCATCGTGGCGCTGTTCCGGCGGCAGTTGCTGTGGGGCATTGTGTTGATCATTGTCGGGTTGCTGGTCGGGCCGGGCGGGGTCAGCATCTTCACGTAACCCGAGTTCGGTTCCCCCGAACGCCCAAGGCTTGTAACGGGGTAGGGGCCGTGTGCCCGGGGAGGCAGCGTCGCCTCCCCGGGCGCACGCGCCTGCCTTATGTACGAGGTTGCGCGGGTTTACGGGAAATTGCGGCTCGCGCGATTCCTAAAGTGGCCGATTCCGGTCACCGTGAATATCTGTTGCTCTCGTTGGTCGCCCCCTAAACTCCCCCGCTGAGTGGTGAGGACCCGACCGACGGGGGAGGAATT